>NZ_QRCU01000032.1 GCF_003369445.1 Arthrobacter silvisoli | reverse complement strand
CCTCACCCGACAACGGATCCAACGGATGCGAAACCCCAACAACGGCCTGGACATCACTATCAATACTCATGCTTAACTCCTTGCTCAGGATGTGGGTGCCCATGGCCGGGGAACCGAGGGGGCTCCGGAAACCGGATGGAGAGGAAGCCGGTGTGCCTACCGCAGCGTCGAATGCCTGCTGCAGCGGGGAAGACATGGTGGTTGCTGAGCTACGCACGTCCGGCTTGGATCTCGTGCCGGCCCGGTTCGGCGGTGTTGCCATTGGGGGGCCAAGGGGCACAAAGGGTGTGGATTCTCAGAACTGTTCGTCTTTGTCAGAACTGTTCATTGTTGGTGCATGTAAGGCTGCTCTGAAGGCCGCCTCCAAACCCCTGTTGGAGTCCGGGTGCGACCGTCTGCAATCCCGGCATCCCTGAATTCGCAGGGCCCGGCCGAGCTCTGCTCCGAGCCCCGCCGTGCGTGATGCCGGTCACGTACATTCCGTCCGTGAAGAAAAAGCTACGTGACGGAATTCAAGGAGGCGAGCCCTTTTTGAATATTTACATGAGAAATTCGGGAGCATAATTTCCCACCCCCGTTAACATGTTGGAAACATTCGGAAACGCGTCATCTGGTATCCCTTAAGGGTCCCGAAATGCTAATGTTCTGGACCACGGCCCGATGACTTGTGTCCCCTTCATGAGCAAGGCGAGGCCACTCATCGGAGAGAAGGTTCGGTCGTAGTGTCTGCCCGCGGTGATCGCTTCATCACTCCCCGCTCCCCCGTGGAGGGCCTGAGCCGCCGGAAGCTTTCCTTCCTGCCGGTCTTCGCACAGGCAGTGGCCGCCATGGCACCCGCGGGTGCCATGACCGTCATCCCGGCTCTTGTCTTTCCGACCCTTGTCTTCGGGTCCACCGGACCGAACCTCGTGGTGACCTTCGGCGCTGCGATGGCGGTCGTTGTCCTGGTTTCCCTGTGCCTAAGGCCGATGGCCAAACGCATGGCTGCGGTCAGCGGACTCTACAGCTACACCGCCAAGGGGCTGGGACAACGGACTGCAATCACCGTCGGCTGGTCGGCCATCTTCGGTTACGCCCTCGTGGCCATGGCCAGCCTGCTCGTTGTGGCCACGTACGCAGCCCAGCTGTTCGCCAACCTCGGGGTCCCCGTCGCGGAACCACGGCTCTTCATGGTGCTGGTGGTCCTGGCTGCGGCCGCCGCCGCTTGTTTCCTCATGGTCAGGGGGATCCAGGTTTCCGCCTGGTTCACGTTGCTGATCGAATCCAGTTCCATCGCCGTCCTCGCGGTGCTCATGATCGTCTACTTCGCCGTCAACGCACCCAAGGTGAGTTTCGCGAGCGTGTTTGCCTGGAACGGGAACTCCGATTCGGTATGGATCGGGATCGTGGTGGCCGTGAGCGCCTTTGTGGGCTTCGAAAGTCCCACCACGCTCGGCGGCGAGGCGTACAAGCCCTTCGTAAGCGTCCCCCGGGCCATCACCTGGACCCCCATCGTGGCGGGCGCCCTCTACCTCCTTGCCGCGACCGCCCAGGATGTTGCCCTCCACGAGGCGCCGCTGGCCGTCACAGCCAGCTCCACCCCGTTGTCCGACCTGTTTGCCCAGTCGTCCCCGGTGTTCGCCGCAATCCTTGACCTAGGAATCGCGGCGTCGTGGTTCGCCTGCGCGATCGCATCGGTTAACGCGCTCGTGCGGATCTTTTTCTGCATGGGCCGCGAGGGCGTAGCTCCGCGGAGCGTCGGCCGGACCCATCCGGTCTTTCGAACACCTTCAACGGCAATCATGGTCGTCATGCCGGTGGTGGCCGTCGTCCCCCTTGCCGTGATCATCTCCGGCGCCAGTCCCGCGGAGGGCCTCGTGAACCTCTTCATGTTGGGCTCCTACGGGTACATCGGGGCCTACATCCTTGCCAGCGCGTCGCTCCCCTTCTTCCTGCGCCGGATCGGCGAGGCCACCGTCGCCAGTTGGGTGCTGGGAGCGGTCACCGCGCTGGCCCTGACGGCTGTGCTCTGGCAGGCCGCCACAGTCTCAGTCCAAGCAGGCGGCACGCAGGCCTTCATCTACGGCGGCCTCCTGCTCGCAAGTGCGGTTTTTGCCCTGTTCCTGCATTTCCGGCGGCCCGAGCGCCTGGCGTCCGTGGGCATCTACGACGAAACCCGCGAATCCGACCTGTTCCTCGGCAAGCCGGTGCCATGACCTATCGGCCTATCAACCCGCGGCCCAGCACAGTGTCAAACCCCCTCAGGATCCTGGAGGTTGTGGCACGGCTCGGCACGGGGACCACAGCGAAGGAAATCACCGATGCCCTCCAGATGCCCCCGGCCACGGCCTACCGCATGCTGAACGCGCTCGTCGGGGATGAATATCTTGTCCGCACGTCCGACCTCCGCGGATTCGCGCTCGGACACGCGATTTCGGGCCTGATTTCGGCTGCGACCTTGCCGGTGGTGCCTACCGCGGCGCGTACTGTCATCGAGGAGTTCCGGCGCGAGAACCGCTTCCCGGTGCACCTCGTGATGTTCCGGAACGCCTCCTTGAGGATCGCGGACGAAGATCCGTACTATCCGCTCCGGTCCGCCTACGAAATGCTGCGGTACCCGCACGCCTCCGCCGCGGGGAAGCTGATGCTCGCTGAGCTCGGCGAATCGGACTCACCGCTGCCGAAGGGTCGCCTGGCCAGGCTGACGCCGCATACGATCACGGACAGGGCTGAGCTGGAGGAGCAACTGGCGGACATCCGCTTCAACGGCGAGGCCTCGGAGATCAACGAACTGGAGGAAGGTTCCTCCAGCCTGGCCCTTCCAGTGCGGCTGCCCAACGGTTCGGTCGGCGCAGCCCTCTGCCTTTCCGGCCCCTCGGAACGGTTCCCCGCCATCTACGAGCATGCGGACGCAGCCCGTGAGCTGACTACCTTGCTGGCGCCTTTCCTGTTCTGACGCGGCAAATGCACGCCGGCGGAACCCCGCCGGCGTGCATTTCCACATGTATGAATCCCTAGACGGCGACCAGTTCCAGGCGCGTCTTCTTCCGCCGGGGCTTCTCCCCGCCGATCTTCTTCACACGGATCCGCTGGGGCACCGCGGCAAGGGCACTGACCGTTTCACCGAAAACCTCGTCCGGGTCCAGGCGGCGCAGTTCCTCCACCAGGCAGTCCTGCAGGGTGCGGCGCTGCAGCGAGAGCCGCTGCGCGGGCTGTCCGGGTTGGGTCAGTTCGGCGACGGCGTCCCCCGGCCTGGCCAGCCGGATGTCGCCGGAGGGGCGGGACAGCCGGACGCCCCGGATCCCGGTGCCTGCGGGCCGGGCAACGATGGTGGCGGGAACCCCGAGCGCCCGCTGCAGCCAGGAGGCCAGCAGGATGGTGCTCGGCGAGTCGGTGGCGCCTTCGACCTCGACGGCGGTGACCGGCGAGGGGTCCGGCTGGTCCAGGGCAGCGGCCAGCTGGATCCGCCATTTGGTCAGGCGCGTCCAGGCCAGGTCCGTGTCCCCGGCCCGGTAGCTCCGGCCAATCCTGTCCAGGGCCTGCCGCGGGTCCGCCTCATTGGCCGAGTCCGTGATGCGGCGGTGGGCGATGCGTCCAAGCGGGGTCTGGGAGGCGTTGTCCGGGGTGTCGTGCGGCCACCACGCGACGATCGGCGCGTCGGGCAGCAGGAGCGCCGTGACGAGGGACTCGCTTTCCCGGGCCAGCGCACCGTATCCGCGCAGCACGATCACCTCGGAGGCGCCGACGTCGCCGCCCACCCGGATCTGTGCGTCCAGGCGGGTGGCTTCCTCCGGAGAGCCGGCGGCCAGCACGATGATCCGGCAGGGGTGTTCGCGGCTGGCCATGGCGGCGGCCTCGATGATTTCCTCTTCCAGTCCGGAGCGGGTGATGACCACCAGGGTCAGCACCCGGCCCAGCGCCGTCACGCCGCCCTGTTCGCGCAGGGACAGGATCTTCTTGGAGATCTTGGAAGTCGTTGTGGTGCGGAGATCTATAATCATGGCCTTCTCCAGCTTCGTCCGTCGCGTTCCAGCAGTTCATCGGCGGAAGCGGGACCCCAGCTTCCGGGGGCATAGGGTTCGGGCTGCCCGGGCAGGGAGGCCCAGTGGCGCTCGAACGGATCAAGGATCTGCCAGGAGAGCTCCACTTCCTGGTGTCGCGGGAACAGCGGCGGTTCGCCGAGGAGCACGTCCAGGATGAGCCGTTCGTAGGCCTCCGGGCTGGACTCGGTGAACGCATGGCCGTAGCCGAAGTCCATGGTCACGTCGCGGACTTCCATCTGCGTGCCCGGGACCTTTGAGCTGAAGCGGATCGTGGCGCCTTCGTCCGGTTGGACCCGGATCACGACGGCGTTCTGGCCGAAGTCGCCGCCGGCGTGATCGGTGAACAGCAGGTTCGGTGCCTTCTTGAAGACGACGGCGATTTCGGTCACCCGGCGGCCGAGCCGTTTGCCGGCCCGCAGGTAGAAGGGGACGCCGGCCCAGCGCCTGGTGTTGATGTCCAGCCGGATGGCCGCGTAGGTTTCGGTCTTGGAATCGGCGGGAATGCCGTCTTCCTCAAGGTAGCCCTGGACCAGTTCCCCGCCCTGCGAGCCGCCGGTGAACTGGCCGCGGGCCGAATGGGCGGACAGGTCCTCGGGCAGCTTGACGGCGGCCAGGACCTTCTCCTTCTCGGCGCGCAGGTCGTCCGCGTTGAAGGAGATCGGCTCCTCCATCGCGGTCAAGGCGAGCAGCTGGAGCAAATGGTTCTGGATGACGTCGCGGGCCGCCCCGACGCCGTCGTAATATCCTGCCCGGCCGCCGGTACCGATGTCCTCGGCCATGGTGATCTGCACATGGTCCACATGGTTGGCGTTCCAGATCGGTTCGAACAGCTGGTTGACGAAGCGCAGCGCCAGGATGTTCTGGACCGTTTCCTTGCCGAGGTAGTGGTCGATGCGGAACACGGAATCGGGCGGGAAGACCGATTCCACAATGCCGTTGAGCTGCCGGGCGGATTCGAGGTCATGGCCGAAGGGCTTTTCGATGACCACACGGCGCCACTGGCCGTCCGCAGCCTGGGCCAGGCCGTGGCTGGACAGCTGCCGGCAGACAAGTTCGAAGCTCTTCGGCGGGATGGAGAGGTAGAACGCGTGGTTGCCGCGGGTGCCGCGTTCCTCATCGAGTGCCGCCAGTGTGCCGGCCAGCCGCGCAAAGGCGGCACCGTCGTCGAAGTCGCCCTGGACGAAGCGTATGCCCCCGGCAAGCTGCTCCCACACCGCTTCATCGAACGGCGTCCGGGAGTATGCCTGGACGGCTTCCTTCACTTCGGCCGCGAAATCCTCGTCCGCCCGGTCCTGCCGGGCGAAGCCGACCAGGGCGAAGCTTGGTGGCAGGAATCCCCGGTTTGCGAGGTCGTACACGGCGGGCAGGAGTTTCTTCCGGGCCAAGTCTCCGGTGACGCCGAAGAGCACCAGCGACGACGGTCCGGCCACGCGGGCGAGCCTGCGGTCGCGTGAATCGCGGAGGGGGTTGCGCCCGGGTCTCACGCTCGGTTCAAGGTAAGTAACAGACATTGTTGCCTTCTATCTGACAAGCAATGCGGCCGCCGGACCGACGGTCACGAGAGGATCTGCTCGCGGGTCTCTCCGAAGGGGACCGTGCTGCTGAGGGCGAGCGTGTACCGGCCGGGGTCGTGGCGGGTGACGAGGATGCCGGCAAAGCGGCCAGGCGTCGCAGCCTGCCGGAGCACGGCTTCTGCGTGGTCGAGCAACTCGTTGAGTCGACCAGGCTCCGTAACGCGGACTTCCAGACATTCAGTGGCTTGGCTATGCATGAACAGCTTCCTTCCTGGGGATTCGGGCCCCCGTCCCGCACCGTTGGTTCATGGGTGGTGGATCACATACAGCGTGACGGGATCGTCACGGACGAACAGGCGACGGCTTCCGGTGCCGTTCTCGATCACCCAGATCAACCGGCCGTCGTCGGCCCGGTCATCTACAAAGGCGGTGTACAGGTACGAATCGACGGACCAGACTTCGACGCATTCCCCGCGCCGGAGGGAAGCCCACTTTCGCGCGGGCGGCTGGCCGGGAGTCTTGCGGCTCCTCTTGGACGGTCCCAGCGTTTGTTGGTTCACGACCCGTTCCTTCCGGTGGCGTCCCGCAGCCGGCGGCTGCGGGACGCCCTGTCAATCGGAGTGCTACACGATAGCGGCGCGGAGTTCCTTCGCAGCCAGCGCGGGGTCGGCTGCACCGTAGATGCCACCGCCGACGACGGCGACATCGGCACCTGCGCGCTGCACCGAAGCGATGGTGGTCAGATTGACGCCACCTGCCACGGAGAACGGAACGCGGGCTTCCTCGCCGGCGGCAAGCAGGCCGTTCAGGTCGAAGCCCGGCTTGGCCTGCTCGTCCAGGCCGGCGTGCATCTCAACGAACTTGGCGCCCAGGGCACGGACTTCCTTGGCACGGCTTGCCTTGTCGGCAACGCTGATGAGGTCAACGACGACACCCTTGTTGTGGGCCTTGGCAGCCTTGACCGCACCGGCGATGGTGGAGTCGTCGGCCGTGCCCAGGACGGTCACGAGGTCGGCGCCGGCCTTGAAGGCGATGTCGGCTTCGAGTTCGCCGGCGTCCATGGTCTTCAGGTCGGCGAAGACGATCTTGTCCGGGTGGGCTTCCTTGATGGCGGTGATGGCCGAGAGCCCTTCGCTCTTGATCAGCGGGGTGCCCAGTTCGATGATGTCAACGTACTCGGCGACCTTGCCGGCCAGTTCGAGGGCGGCTTCAGTGGAGAGCAGGTCGATGGCGACTTGGAGCTTCATGGTGTTTCTCTTTCTGTAGGGAACTGCGCTTGGTGTGGAAAGTCAGGGCCCGGTTGTCCGGGTGGCTTGGCGAGGGCTTACTCGAAGGCTTACTCGAGGTTGGCGTGACGCAGCCACAGCTCCTCTGCCGGCTGGGAGTCGTTGTCCCAGAGGGACTGGAACAGTGCCTCGGTGACGACGAAGAGGACCTGTTCGAAGAGGGATCCGGCGTACTGGTTGGAAACGGTGGAACCGTGGTCGGTCTTCTGGGCGGCGGGGATGATCACCAGCGCGTCGGCGAGGCCGGCGAGCGGCGAATCCGGGTTGGTGGTGAAGGCGGCGATGTGGGCTCCGGCCTTGGCGGCCGTTTCCGCCGACTTGACGACACCCGAGGTGGTTCCCGATCCGGAGGCCACCAGGAGCAGGTCGCCGGAGTTGATCGCGGGAGTGGTGGTGTCGCCGGCCACGTGGACGGTGAGGCCGAGGTGCATCAGGCGCATTGCCGCCATCCGCAGCACCAGGCCGCTGCGGCCGGCACCGGCGACGAAGATCCGGCTGGTGTTGCCGACGTAGCCGGCCAGGCGTGCCACCTGCTTTTCGTCGATCTTGGCCGCGGTGTCCGTGATCTCGTCGTTGACGAGCGAAAGGTTGCGGACAATGTCACTGGTGGTGCTGTAAACGGTACGCGTCGCGTTTGCAGTCTGGCTCACGATTTGTCCCTTCGGTTCGGTCATCGGCCTGGAGCGGCCGTACGGATGCTTTCCGGTTGACATCCATATTCCCGAGACAAACGGGTAGGGTGAACACTGTTTTCTGACGGTTCTAACTACCCTTTCGGACTGCGCGGACACTTCAGCCCCTCAGTAGACTGTCCGGATGAGCGCAGCTGCGGAGCAATCCCTGAAGGAATCAACCACGCCTTTTCCCCGCCTGCCATGGCCGCTCCTGCAGGCCGTGGCAGCGGTGGCCGACGCCCCGCTGACGCAGATTGCGGAGCGGCTGCGTGAAGCCACGCTCCCCTACCTCAGAAGCAGCGCACTGGTCATCTTCACCGAGGACTGCACGGGCCGGCCGCAGAAGAAAGCCGGCGACGAGGAAATCATTTCCCGGGTCTCCATCGCCGAGCTTGATGCTCTTCGGGCCGCCATTTCGGATGAGGCGCCGTGGTTCGGGGAGACGGAACTCGCCGGCCGGTCCCGGCCGGCGCTTGCCCTGAAGCATGCCTCAAGCGGCGCCCTGTTGGTCCTCACGGATCCCCGTCCCGCCCATCCGGACGGTCCCGCCGGTCCCGATGGCGACGCCGGGCTGGAGCTGGTGGGCTATCTGTGGCGGATTGCCGCCCGGCGGATCCGGGAAAAGGTGGCCGACGCGCCGCCGTCGTACTTGCTGGAATCGCGGGCGGCCTCGGCCGAGCGGCTCCGCGTGACGGCGGAACTGACCGACCTGCACTCCACGACCCTCGAAACCCTGTTGGCCGCGCTCCGGTCATCCTCGATGGACCATGCGACGGCCCGGGCAACCGTCACCGACCTGGCTGCCAAGGCCCTCGTCGCACTCCGCACGCTCAGCGACCGCACCACCGACCTGGTGGAAGAACCGGTGGCGACAGCCTTCGAACGGCTGCGCGAGGACCTGCGGCCGCTCACCCGATTCAGCGGAACCGAGGTGGAGTTCATCGAGCCGCCGCTCAACGGGCGGGCCCTTCCCGGCGAAGTCGCCCACGCCGCACGCGCCGTGGTCCGCGGCTTGGTGCTGACCATGATGGAACAGCCGGACGTCAGCAGGATCCGGACGCAGTGGGACTGCGACGGCGAAAATCTCCTGATCAACGTACGCGACGACGGCGGTGGCGCCCTCGCGCCCGACGCCCCGAGCATCCGCCGCCTGGACCGCCGCGTCCAGGCGCTCACCGGACGCCTGCAGGTGGAGGTCATGCCCGGTTGGGGGGCCGACGTCGTCGTCACGCTCCCGCTGGACCCGCCCGCGCGGCCGGCCGGCGACGTCGCCGGCTGGAACCTTGCCGCCCGCGAGCTTGAGGTGCTCCAGCACCTGGCCGCCGGGCAGCGAAACCGCACCATCGCACTGGCGCTGGGCATCAGCGAGAACACGGTCAAGTTCCACATGCGGAACCTGTTCAAGAAGCTCGACGTCGGTTCCCGCACCGAAGCGATCGCCCTGGCCCACAGCCACGGCTTCCGCTGACGCTAACCCGGTTAGTCCTGGATCGTCGTGCCGCGCAGGTGCAGGGTCCAGGGTGCCGGAACGCGGACGCCCTCGCCGGTGGTGCCTGATTCGAGGCGCTCCACGAGCATGTTCACCACGCGGTCGAAGATGGGCTCCGGTCCCACGGTGGTAAGCGCCGGGTCCGATTCCTGGCCTTCCGTGGAGTTGCCCACGCCCACGATCTGCACGTCCTCGGGCACCCGGAGGCCCAGGCGAAAGGCGGCGCGGATGGCCTGGAGCGCCTCCATGTCATCATTGGCGAAGATGGCCGTGGGGCGGTCCGGCAACTGGAGCAGGTCCAGGGCGGCCTGGTAGGCGAGGTCTTTGCGGTGGTGCGAGGTGCGCACGAGTCCGGGATCCACCGGCAGTCCCGCGCGCTCGAGGCCGGCCACGTAGCCGCTGTACCGGGAGGGGATGGCCCGGGCGCTTTCGTCCGCGCGCCGGATGCACGCGATGCGGCGGTGCCTGCGGGTGAGGAAGTCCATGCCGGCCACGATTCCATCCGCGGGCTCGGGGGCCAGGACATCGAAGCCGGCAGGCTGCATCACCTCGGAAATGACCACCTGCGGAACACCGCGGCGGGCCAGTTCCAGCATGGTTTCGTCCTCGGTCACCGATTCCGGGATGAAGCCGAGGATCACGCCGTCGGCCCCGCCGGACAGCATGAATTCCCGCCAGGCATCACCCAGCAGCACCACGGGCTGGTAGCCGTGCTGCGGAAGGACCCGCGCGGCAGCGGCAGCCAGGGCGCGGTCCCACGGCCATTCGAGGTTGCCGATCGCCACGGCCACGAGTTCGGTCTTGCCGCGCCGCATGCCGCGGGCGGCCCGGTTGGCCACGTAGCCCAGTTCGCGCACGGCTTCCTGGACGCGCTGCTTGGTGGGTTCGCTGATCCGGGTGGTGCCGCCGAGGCGCCCGGAAAGCACGTAGGAGACCGTGGTGAGCGAAACGCCGGCACGCTCGGCCACGTCGCGGATGGTCGGCTTTGAACCTTGCCTCACGTCTGTGTCCTGTCTCTGCTGCGGTTTTCGTACTCTATCGGGATTTGGCGGGAGGCTTGGACGGGTTTTAGTGACGGGTGGGGCGATGGCGGCGGACGCGAACGGAGCAGCCCGTACCTTCGTGGAACAATCACCGCATGGATTCACCCGAACCCAAGGTCGTGGACCTGCCCTCATTGCTCTTTGGACTGCTCGTCGATTCGCTCGTCGTGTGGGCTGGGGCGGTCCTGGCGTTCGTCTTCCTGCCTGCGCACCACATCCCCGTCGCCCTTGGCCTGCTCTTTGCGGCGCTGCTCGCCAACTGGGCCCTGGCCAGCCGCGGGAGCACACTCGGTGCTCGCCTCGCCGGCTTCGCGCTGCGGACACGGAACGGGCGCGCACCAGGGGCGAAGTACGGCCTGGTCCTCACCCTGCTGGCGCTGCTTTCGGTGCCTTCAATCGTGTTCCTCATCGCCGTCAACTACCCCGGGGGCGGCGACGCTTCGGGCCCGCTGGGAGACCCCGCGAGCTACCCGTTGCTGGGGCTGCGCACCGGACGCCGACGGCTCCTTGAAGCGGCCGACGCCTACTGGGAACGCTGGTCCTGGTGACTGGTCCGGCTGACCCGCCACGCCTGTCCAAAACCCCCGGCCGAACGCATACTGAGCTATGACTGCCAACGACGGCTTCCTGGCATGGGTGAAGTCCACGCTGTACCAGGCGGAACTAGCCCTCCACAACGGTGACTCGGCTCCGCGCCGGGCCATCTGGTCGCGTAATGAACCGGTGAGCATCCTGGGTGCGTGGCGCAACGCCTATGGACAAAAACAGGTGGACGAGACCTTCGAGTTCCTGGAAAGGTCCTTCTCGAACTGCACGTCCTACGCCTTCGAGCTGCAGGCTCATGACGTCTCGGGCGACATGGCCTACACGGTTGGCCTGGAGCACACCTCAGCCTCCGTCGACGGCGAGCCGCGAAGCTACACCCTGCGGGTCACCCAGGTCTACCGGCGCGAGGACGGCCAATGGAAGGTGGCCCATCGGCATGCCGATACGGTGATCGAATAAGCCTGCGGGTCCGGCGCCTGTCCTGGCCTGTCGCGTCGGTTCCTTCAGCGGCGTTCGATCGTGCTTCCGGTGTAGTCGGCCAGCGAGCGGAGAAGCGCCGCCTGGAAATGCTGGTCGTGCACGGCCGGATGCGGTTCCCGCGTCGCCTGGTGGTGCCAGTAGCCGCCGGTCCTGAGGGCTTCGGGGCTGTCACTTACCGCGAGCCAGGCCTGCGTGAGGTGGCCCAGCCGGAGATCGCCCGGGGCACCGGGTCCGCCCATCCGGGTGGGCACCCAGCCGGGATCGACCGCGTGTGACAACACCCCCGGCCACAGTCTTGCCACGGCCGCGGCGAGGGCGGTCACGTAGAGCTTGCTGTCGGAGTAAGTGCGGGATTCCCGCGCGCCGCTCCAGTCCACGCCGTCGAGATCCGGGGAGCCGCCGCGGTGCAGGCCGCTGCTGAGGTAGATCAGCCGGGCCGGCCGTTCCATTTCCGCGGTGAGCACGAACGGAGCCACGACATTGACCGGCAGCACCGAACGGCCGCGGAAAACGCCCGCGTTGTGGATGACGGCGTCGAAACGGCCCAGCGCATTCGCCTGATCGGCCAGGCTGCGCACCTCATCGAGCCTGGCGAGATCGCCCACCACCGCCCGGGCGCCACGGTCAAGGAGCTCGCGGACGGCCGCCAGCCGCTCCGGTGCCCGGACGTGCACGACGACGGTATGGCCGCCGTCGAGCAGTTCCACAGCTGCCGCGCGGCCCAGGCCGTCGGCGGATCCCGTAACGAAAATGCGGGACATCTTTCTCCTTGCTGTTTCGATGGCCTTCCCTTAGCCCTGCCCGTCACGTCGCTGGAACGCCCTCACCGCGGCACCTACCGTGGGGAAGAAATGTTCGGGAGAGAAGCGGGCCCCCACGCCGTACCGCAGCAATCGGTCCTTGACCGGACCTTTGAGCTCGGCAAACACCAGGTCCACGCCGTGCCGGTCAAGCCATTCATCAAGCTCCACCAACTCATCGAGTGCGGTCGTGTCGATGCCCGTCACGGGTTCGGCCGCGAGCACCACACGCTCTGTGGCCTCCCCCGCCTGGTCCAGTAATTCGCGCACAAAGGAGCCCAGCAAGGCTCCGTTACCGAAGAACAAGGGCGCGTCGAAGCGAAGGATCAGCAGTCCTGGAATACGTTCGCCTTCCGGATGCCGGTTCACGTCGTGGTAGCCCGGCACTCCCGGTACGTTCACCAGTTCGGCGCGGTAGGGGTCCCAGGCCCGGCGGATGAAATCCAGGATTGCCAAGCCGATGGCAATGGCTATGCCCGGGAGGACGCCCAGTATGGTGACGCCCAGGAATGCCGCGAGCATCACCAATGACTCGCTGCGGCTCATGACGATGAGCCGGCGCACACCAGCCGGGTCCGCAATCCCGGCTGCTGCCGCGATGACAATTGCGGCAAGGGTTGTGGCCGGCAGGTACCCGGTGACGCCAGGCACCACGAGCATGAAGACGAGTACCAGCGCGGCCCCCACAGCCCCGGTGAGCTGGGATTTCGCCCCGGACTGGACCGCCACTGGGGTGCGGGACGTGCTCGCCGATACCGGGAAGCCCCCCAGGAGACCGCTTGCAGCGTTCGCCGCACCCAAGGCGGCCATTTCGTGGTTTCCGGAGACCCGGTTGCCCTCGGCAGCCGCCAGCGATTGGGACAAGGTGCCGGTATCAACGAACACGATGAGGGCGATCGCCGCGGCGGCGGGCAACAGGGCCACGACGTCACTCCAGCCAAGTCCGCCAAGAGCCGGCGCGGGCAGCCCCTGTGGCAGGGCACCGGTGACCTTCAGACTCTCTTTCAGCCCGAGCACGGCAACGGCGGTGCAGGAAACGACCACTGCGATAAGCGCACCCGGAAGCTTCCAATTCAGCCAGCGGGGAACCCAGATGATCAACAAAGAAAGCCCGCCGAGCAGCAGCGCCGCCGGATTGGCCTCTCCGGCAAGCACTTTCGGTACCGCGGCGAGGAGTTTTTCCCATGGCGTGCCGTCTTCGACGGAGATCCCCAGCAGGGTGGGCAGCTGGGATACGGCCACCAGCAAGGCGATTCCGTTGAGATAGCCGAGCCTGATGGGCTTGGACAGCAATCCAGTGATGATCCCCAGTTTCAGCACCGAGCCGAGCAGCAAAATACCGCCAATCAGGATGGCAAGCAGACCAGCCAAGGCCACGGATTTCTGTTCGTTGTGTGCAGCGAGGGGAACCAGTGCTGCAGCGATCATCGGTGCCAGGGCCGAATCCGGGCCCAGCACCAGCACCCGCGATGGGCCGAGCGCCGCGTAGACAATCAGTGGCACGACTGTTGCGTACAGGCCGGTCACCGGTGGAAGCCCGGCTGCCTGGGCATACGCCATGCCCGCGGGGACCAGGATCGCGAAGAGCGCGGCTCCGGCCGCCACGTCGTGGCGCAGCCACTCAAGCTTGTAGCCACGCAGGGCGGGCGGGACCGCCCAGGCCGGGGTCATGCCGGATCGGCGCATGTTCCGATCATGGCCGATCCTGCCCCTGCACGCCACGGATTGGTACGGACTGCGCCCTGCCGCCGTTAAGACCGGGCATTTGATACATCGTTGAATGAATACAGCGGACGATGTACTTTTTGTCCATGGAAACCCTTACGCACGCCCCGGTGCTCGCGCGCTTCGGCTATGCCGTCTCGGATCCCACCAGGGCCCGGATCCTGCTGGCACTCGCGGAAGAACCGGCGTATCCCTCGGAACTCGCCGAATCCCTCGGGGTGTCCCGGCAGAGCATGTCCAACCACCTCAGTTGCCTGCGGGGCTGCGGGCTGGTGGTGGCCGTTCCGGACGGCCGGCGGACGACGTACGAGCTGGCCGACGCTCGCCTGGGCCATGCGTTGCAGGACCTGATCGGCGTGGTGCTGGCCGTGGATCCGGACTGCTGCGCCCCGGACGGGAAGTGCCTGGCATGACGGCGGCCGTCGTTTCGCCCGCCGCCGGGAGGCGGGCCGTGCTGCGGCGGAGGATCCGCTTCTTCGCCGCGGCGACCATCAGTTACAACGTCATCGAGGCCGCGGCCGCACTATGGGCCGGCGGCATCGCGGACTCCTCGGCGCTGATCGGCTTCGGCCTGGACTCCGTGATCGAAGTAGCCTCCGCCGTCGCGCTGTCCTGGCAGTTTTCCGCCGCGGATCCGGAACGGCGCGAACGGGTAGCCCTGCGCATCATCGCGATCTCGTTCTTCGCGTTGGCCGCCTTCGTCGCCGTAGATGCGCTCCGCTCACTCATGGGCGGCGGCGAGGCGCAGCACTCCCCCGCGGGAATCGTCATTGCGTCCGTGAGCCTGCTGATCATGCCGGTGCTGTCCTGGCTGCAGCGCCGCGCCGGGCGGGAACTCGGCTCCCGCACGGCAGTGGCCGACTCCAAGCAGACCCTCCTCTGCACCTATCTCTCGGCCGTGCTGCTGGCGGGGCTGGTGTTGAACAGCACCCTGGGATGGTCGTGGGCGGACGCCGGTGCCGCGCTGGTGATCGCGGCGATCGCCGTGCGGGAAGGCATCGATGCGTGGAAGGGCGACGCCTGCTGTGCCGTTCCGCACCCTGACGCCGCGCCGCAGGACGCGACTGACCGGGGCGCAACTGACCAGGACGCGACGGCGGCGGACGACCGGCAGGCGGGCGACGCCTGCTGCGCGGAGTGCGGAGCCGGCGACGCCGAAGCCCGGGAGGCCGTGCCGCTGAATCCCGTCCACCTGGACCCCGTCCGCCTGAACCTTATGCGGCGGCCCGATCAGGGCTGACGTTCAGAGCCCGCCCGAGCGGCCATGGGCCAGTCCGGTGGGAATGCCGATCAGTACCGGCTCCGGTGCGGCGCAGCAGGTGCTGCGATTGTCCGGGGTGCCGGCGGCGGGGACGTCGCAGCTGCTGCCGGCGTCGGTGGAGCAAACCCCGGTTTCCGGGAGTTCCAGCTGCACGGCGTCGGCGGCTTCCCGATCTCCGGCGAGGGCTGCGGCGACGGAGCGGACCTGTTCGTATCCGGTGGCCAGCAGGAAGGTGGGGGCCCGCCCGTAGGATTTCATGCCGACGATGTAGAAGTCCTTCTCCGGGTGGGACAGGAGCTTCGCGCCGTGCGGCGGGACGGTGCCGCAGGAGTGGAATTCGGGATCGATCAGCGGGCCGAGCTCAAGCGGGGCTTCGACGGCGGGGTCGAGGTTCAGCCGCAGTTCACGCAGGATGTCCAGCTCTGGCCGGAACCCGGTGCAAGGGACGATGATGTCGGCGTCCAGGGTGCGTCCGTCGGCGGCTTCGACGCTGACGTGGGTGTCGAGGGTCTTCAGGGCCGCGATGCCGAAGCCGGTGTGCAGTTCGATGGTGCCGGCCTCGACCAGGCGGCGGAGCCGGGAGCCGAGCTGGCCGCGGGCGGGCAGGCCGTCCGCGTCGCCGCCGCCGTAGGCCTTGTCCGCGGAGGCGCCCCGGACAGCCCAGAGGATGGCGGTGTCGGGCTCGGCTTTGGCGAGGTCAGCGAGGTTGATCAGGGTGTTCGCGGCCGAGTGCCCTGCTCCGACCACGAGGACGCGGCGGCCGGCGAAGGATGCACGGTCCCGTCCGGCGACGTCGGGCAGGGGCGAAGAGATCCGGTCCCGGGCGGTGTTCTCGCCGATGGCGGGCAGTCCGGAGGTGCCGAGCGGGTTGCGGGTGGCCCAGGTGCCGGAGGCGTCGATCACGGCGGCCACGGTGTGGTCCCGGATTTCGCCGGCTCCGTGGTCCACACGCACCAGGAACGGGGTGGTGTCCCGGTCGCGGACGTGGGTCTTGTCCGCTCCCTGCCGGGTGACGGCGACGACGCGTGCCCCGGTCTGCAGCCTTGAGGAGATCTCCGGGGTCGAAGCCAAGGGGGCGAGGTAGTGGTCGATGAGATCCCCGCCGTAGGGCAGCGCCGTGGGGCGGGGCGATTCCCAACCGGTGCGCTCGAGCAGGCGGACGGCGGCGGCGTCGAGGTTGAACCGCCAGGGTGAGAACAAGCGGATATGGCGCCATTGCCCGATCGCGGCGCCCGCCGTCGGACCGGCTTCGAAGATCACCGGCTCCAGCCCGCGTTCGAGCAGGTGCGCCGCGGCGGCAAGTCCGACGGGGCCGGCGCCGATCACGGCGACGGGCAGGTTCTTCGCTGTTTCCATGCTGTCCTCTTGCTTCTCCGTTGGTGTGCGGTTGGGATGGGGTGCCTGCCGGTCCTTGTGGGTCCGGCAGGCCGGGGGTGCTGCTAGCAGCAGTCCTGTCCGTCGTCGCAGCAGTTATCGTCGCAGCAGCCGGTGTCGGTGCAGCATCCGGTGTCGGTGCAGCATCCGGGGTCCATCCAGGTCACCCCCTTCCGATGACGTGGCCTATGGGGTTGCCGGGGTGAGGGATTCGATGAGCGCCTCGACCCGGGTCTTGATCTCGTCGCGGATGGGGCGCACGGATTCCAGGCCCTGGCCGGCGGGGTCTTCGAGGACCCAGTCCTCGTAGCGCTTGCCGGGGAAGTACGGGCACTCGTCACCGCAGCCCATGGTGATGACGACGTCGGAATCCTGCACGGCCTCGGTGGTGAGGACCTTTGGGATTTCGGCGGACATGTCGATTCCGACTTCGGCCATGGCTTCCACGGCGGCCGGGTTGACCTTGTCCGCAGGCTGGGATCCGGCGGAGCGTACCTCGATGGCGCCTTTCCCCAAGGTGGTGAGGAACGCTGCGGCCATCTGGGAACGGCCGGCGTTGTGGACACAGACGAAGAGGACGGAGGGCTTGCTGCTCATGAGAGCACCTTTCGGTCAGCCGCCGCGGAGGTGGCGGGGGTCGGGTAGAGAAGGCGGACCAGGAAGAATCCCACGGCGCCGCCAAGCAGTTGGGCCAGGATGAATACCGGAGCCGACGACGGCGCGATGCCGGCAAAGCTGTCAGTGACCGTTCTGGCGATGGTCACCGCAGGATTGGCGAAACTTGTGGAACTGGTGAACCAGTAGGCTGCGGCGATGTAACCGCCGACGGCGAACGCCACCCGGTCCGCCCGTCCGGTACGGAGGGTACCGAAAACGACCAGCAGCAGGCCGACGGTGGCGACCACCTCGCCCAGCCACAGGCCGGCGCCCGTGCGCTCGTGGGTGGAAAACTCCGTGGCCGGGAGGCCGAACATCAGGTTTGCCACCACGGTCCCGGCAAGGCCGCCGGCGAACTGGGCGACGATCAGGCCCGCAGCGGTCCGCGTGTCCACCACGCCCAGGGCCCGCTCCACGAGCGTGACCACCGGGTTGAAGGACGCGGAAACCGGCTGCAACGCAACGATCAACGCCACCAGGGCGGCACCGGTGGCGAGGCTGTTCTGCAGGAGCTGCAAGCCGACGTCGTCCGGCGACAGCCGCGAGGCCATCACGCCTGATCCGACAACAGCCATCACCAGGAATGCCGTTCCCGTGAATTCGGCGGCGGCACGGCGGGCCAGTACGCTCACGCGGCCTGCCCTCCGATCAGGGAGGCGAGGTTCTGCAGCACCTCGGCGCGGGCCCGGTAATAGACCCAGACGCCGCGCTTTTCGCGGTCAAGCAGGCCCACTTCGTGCAGGACCTTGAGGTGGTGGCTGATGGTGGGCTGCGAGAGCTCGAAGGCGTCGTTGAGGTCGCACACGCAGGCCTCGCCGCCCTCGTGGGATGCCACGAGGGACATCAGCCGGAGCCGCACCGGATCGCCGAGGGCCTTCAGGACCACAGAGGCCTGCTCGGCTGCCTCTTCGGACAGCGGCTCCCGGGAGAGCGGGGAACAACACGCGACCGCCTGCACCGGGGTCAGTTCAAGAGACATAGACACATGTAAATATCTACACTCATCTATGTCTTGGCGCAAGGTTTGCCGGGAATCCAGCACTGCACTGTTTCCCGGTACCGCCCGAAGTCTTCGCCGAACCGTTCAGTGAGGTCGGCCTCCTCTACTCAGTGGGCACCCGCCCCATGAAGACAAGGCAGAGCGCGGCCAGCGAAAATCCCGCATTGATTGCAATGCGAAATAGGCCCGCCCCCACGGAAGCACAATGCATCACCGACCCACGCCAATTCGGCCGTTCAGTGGCCGGAAACAAATGTTGGCCCCAGCGTAGCGAATTCATCAAAACCGACCGCAAGAAACTGCGGCGCAAAAGGACCCGGACTGCTACATTCTTCGCAGTGGGGGCGCATCAGGGTACTCCCCTATCCAAAGGAGCCCCGCATGAGCGCCCCATACCCACAGCAAGCCGTCCTTGCCCCGGCATCCGAAGATCCGGATTCCAAACGCTCCCGTAGGGGACGGACCAGCATCGGCATCGGGCTTCTCGTCATGGGCGCAATAGCAACGGCTGCCACCGCCTGGCTCTATTCACAATTCATCCCCGTCATGGAGCTCATGGCCGAGGACGAAAGAAGCAAGGAAGTTCTGGACGCGGCCTTAGGCATCCTGCAACTTCTCGCTATTTTCGCGACAGGAATCTGGAACATCGCGACACGGCGTTCCTGGGCGAAAGCTCCGCTCATCGTGGCTGCAGTTTTGTCCGGCATATGCCTCGTCCTTGCCGTCATCAACGCCATTGACATTGCGATTACCCTGCGAAGGTTCCCGGTTTTCTGGTTGGCCTTGATGTACCTCGCCTTGATGCTGCAGTCGCTCAGGCTTCTGCGGCTCAAGCCGGCACCGCGGGTGCCCGGCACACTGCGGCCACAGCCCTGGTGAGCGGGCCCCTACTCGATATGCCCCAGCACCGAACCGACGGACACCACGCCGCCCGCGGCTGACACCACGGAAGAGAGCGTTCCGCCGCGGTGGGCCGGGACCTGGGTCTCCATCTTCATGGCTTCGAGGACCACCAGCGGGTCGCCCGCATCAACCGCCGCGCCGGGTTCCACGAGCCACTTCACCACGGTGCCGGCCATGCCGGACACCACGGCGGACTCCGGAACCACAGGCCCTGAGGATGCGTCAACCCCAACGGAAGCACCGCCGTCGGGCCCGGACGAAACACCCGACAGGGAACCGCCGGAGCGGGCCCAGCCGTCCAGCAGGTCGGCGGGAAGGCCCACGGCCAGGCGCTTGCCGTCCACGTCCACCGTGATGGTGCGGCGCTCACCCGAGGGAGCCACCGAACTGTACTCGGGGTCGCCAGGGATCCGGTCGGCGAACTCCGTCTCGATCCAGCGGGTGTGCACGCCAAGCCCGTCCGGGGAAGTGAATTCCGGCGCCTCGAGCACGGCCCGGTGGAACGGCAGGACGGTCGCCAGGCCCGAAATCTCCATCTCGGCCAGGGCACGGCGGGCCCGGCGGATGGCCTGCTGCCGGTCGGCTCCGGTGACCACGAGCTTTGCCAGCAGGGAGTCGAACTGCGGCGGAACCACGGAACGGGACCGCACGCCGGTGTCGAGGCGGATGCCCGGGCCGGTAGGACCGGAGAAAGCAGCAACAGTGCCCGGGGAGGGCAGGAAGCCGCGGCCCACGTCCTCGGCGTTGAGGCGGAATTCGAAAGAGTGTCCGCGCGGTTCCGGGTCCGCAGGCACGCTCAGGGGAAGCCCGGCGGCGATGCGGAGCTGCTCCTGCACGAGGTCGATCCCGGAGGTTTCCTCGGTGATGGGGTGCTCCACCTGGAGCCGGGTGTTGACCTCGAGGAACGCCACGGCGCCGCCTGCCGAGACCAGGAATTCCACGGTGCCGGCGCCGGTGTAGCCGGCCTCCCGGCAGATCGCCTTTGCCGCGGAATAGATCGATTCGCGCTGCGCATCAGTCAGGAACGGCGCGGGGGCCTCCTCCACCAGTTTCTGGTGGCGGCGCTGCAGCGAGCAGTCTCGCGTGCCCACCACCACCACGTTCCCGTGGGTATCGGCGATCACCTGCGCCTCGACGTGCCGCGGCCGGTCCAGGTACTGCTCCACGAAGCATTCCCCGCGGCCGAAGGCCACCACGGCCTCGCGCACCGCCGAGTCGAAGGCTTCCTCCACCTCGGGCAGTTCGCGGACCACCTTCAGGCCGCGTCCGCCGCCACCGAACGCGGCCTTGATGGCCACGGGCAGCCCGTGTTCTTCGGCGAAGGCGCGGGCTTCGGCGGCCGAGGCCACGGGTCCGTCGCTGCCGGCCACCAGCGGGGCGCCGGCACGGACCGCGATCTCGCGGGCGGTGATCTTGTTGCCCAGCTGCCGGATCGCCTCAGGCGAGGGGCCGATCCAAGCCAGTCCGGCGTCGAGCACAGCCTGGGCGAAGTCCGCGTTCTCGGAGAGGAAACCGTAGCCGGGGTGCACGGCGTCGGCCCCGGAAGCCTCGGCAATACGGAGCAGCTTCGGGATGTTCAGGTAGGTATCGGCCGGGCTGTTGCCGCCCAGGCTGAAGGCCTCTCCCGCGGCACCCACATGCATGGCGTCGGCGTCGATGTCGGCGTACACGGCCACGGACGCGAGGCCGGCGTCTTCGCAGGCACGGGCAATCCGGACGGCGATTTCGCCGCGGTTCGCGATCAGGACCTTGCGCATTACTTACTCACTTCTTTCGTGCCGGAGGCGGGGGAAACGCGGAAACGGATGCTCCCGCCGATGGGGACCTGCGCGGCGCGGTCCAAGTGTTCGTCGATGACCACGGCGATCACGGGGTAGCCGCCGGTGATCGGGTGGTCGGCCAGGAACAGCACGGGCAGTCCGGCGGGCGGGATCTGGATGGCCCCGGCCATGGTGCCCTCGCTGGGCAGTTCGCCCTCGCGGCTGCGCTTGAGCGGCTCGCCGGCCAGGCGCATGCCCACCCGGTTGGACTGCGGTGTGACCTGCCATTCCTGGCTGCAAAGGGACTCGAGTTCGGCGGGGTCGAACCAGTCGTCGCGCGGGCCCGGAACGATGTCCAGGACCGTGACGCTGCCGGGCTCCGGGAAGTCCGGCTGCAGTTCGGGGTTCCCGACGGCGGTGGACGCGGTGTCCTGCCCGACGGCGAGCAGTTGCCCTGCCGCCAAAGGTGCGGGCCCGATTCCGGACAGGGTGTCCGTGGAGCGGCTGCCCAGGACGGCCGGCAGCTCCGCTCCGCCGCGGACCGCGAGGTAGCTCCGGAAGCCGGCTTCCGGGGCGCCGATAGTGAGGGTCTCACCGTCGAGCAGCGCGAACGGAGTCGCCATCTCAACGGTGCGGGGGTGCCCGGCCGGCCCGCAGTCGTCGTCGTCGGAAAAAGCGTCCGACGGCGGCGTGATGGTGAGGCTCGACGGCGCACCCGCCACGGCGATCACCTGGTCCCCCACGGCCTGGATGGCGAGCCCGCCGTTGACGGTCTCGATCGCGGCAGCGGTGGACGCGTTGCCGACGAGCCGGTTCGCCCGGCGGATGGAAGCCCGGTCCAGGGCGCCGGCGGCCGAAACACCCAGGCCGCCATGGCCGCGCCGGCCCAGGTCCTGGATCAGGCTCAGGGCGCCGGAGGCCACGATGCGGATCCCCGTAGAAGGTTCGGCTGCGGCGGAAACGGGGGCCTGCGCCACCTCCACCAGTTCGCGCACGGCCCGGTACCGCACCCGGTCCCCCGGCCGGACGAGTGCGGGCTGCGCGCGGTCGAGGTCCCACATGCGGGCAGCGGTGCGGCCGATCAGCTGCCAGCCGCCCGGCGAACGGCGCGGGTACACGGCCGAGTAGTTCCCGGCCAAGGCCACGGAACCGGCGGGAACCGCGGTGCGCGGCGTGGGACGGCGCGGCACTTCCAGGAGCTGGTTCTCGCCCACCATGTAGGCGAAACCCGGGGCGAAGCCGGCAAAAGCCACGGTCCAGAGCTGCCCGGTGTGCGCGGCGATCACGCCGTCCACGCCCAGGCCGGTCAGTTCGGCGACTTCGGCGAGGTCCTCGCCGTCGTACACGGTATCGATGACCACCAGCGCACTGTCGTTCTCCACCGGTCCTTCGAGTTCCAGCCCGAGCAGCCGGGAGCCGATGGCGCGGGCAGCGGCCGCCGATTCGGCCACCACCATCACGGTCTCGGCGGCGGCCAGCACGTCCAACTGCCCCGGCAGCGGGGACGCAGCCAGCAGCGACTGCAGAGCGAGCACATCCTGCATGCCGTCCAGCTCGGCGAGCACCGCGCGGGTCCCCACCGGCCGCACGGAGCGCACCTTGTGGACGGTCTGCATCCCGGTTTCCATCATCGCTTCCTCACTCGGTTCAGCTGGGGCGGCCGCTCAGGCCTGGGCGTCCTGCAGGAGCCGGACATCTTCTTCCGGCTGCGGGTCGCGGCCGATGAGCAGGCCCACGATAGTCACCACGGAGGCTGCCAGCAGGTAGATGGCGATCAGCCACCAGCCGCCGGAGGCGGCACCGTAGAGCGCGGTGAAGATGATCGGCGCCACGGCGCCGCCGATCACGCCGGCCAAGGTGTAGGCCAGGGAACTGCCCGCGTAGCGGAGGCGGGCCGGGAACTGTTCGGTGATGTAGGCGGCCTGCGGACCGTACATGAAAGCGTGCAGCGCCAAGCCGATCACCACGCCGATGGTCAGCATCACCACGGATTTGCCCTGGATCATCAGGAAGAACAGCGGGATGAACGCGGCCGTGGCGGCGGCGGTGATGCCGTAGACGAGGCGGCGGTTGAAGCGGTCCGTCGCTGCGCCGGCCAGCGGGATCAGGAACAGCTGGAAGGCGGAGCCGATCAGGATGGCGGCGAGCACGTTGCCGGTGGTCATGCCCAGTTGCTTGGTGGCGTAGACGGCCACGAACACGGTGAACAGGGCGTACAGGATGTCGGGGCAGACGCGGGACAGGGCGGCGGAGATAAGTGCCTTGGGTTGGGTGGCGAAGACCTCCTTGATGGGGGCCTTGGGCCGGTCGCCGTGGGCCTGGATGGCCTTGAAGACCGGGGTTTCCTCAAGCTTGAGGCGGATCAGCAGGCCGAAGGCAACCAGCACGGCGGAGGAGAGGAAGGCCACGCGCCAGCCCCAGGAGAGGAAGGCTTCGTTGCTGAGGGAGGCGGCGAGGACGGCCAGGACGCCGTTGGCCAGCAGGTTGCCGGCGGGCGGGCCGATCTGGGCCGCGGAGGACCAGAAGCCGCGCTTGGTGGGATCGCCGAACTCGCTGGAGAGCAGCACCGCGCCGCCCCATTCGCCGCCGACGCCGACGCCCTGGGCCAGGCGCAGCATCACCAGGATGGTGGGGGCCGCGATGCCGATCATGCTGTAGTCCGGCAGCGCACCGATGAGGACGGTGGCAAGGCCGATGAGCACGAGCGTGAAGACCAGCACGTACTTGCGGCCGATCTTGTCGCCGAGCCGGCCGAACACCACGCCGCCGATCGGGCGGGCCAGGTAGCCCACGGCGAAGGCGGAGAAGGAGAGGAGCAGGCCCACGAACTCGTCGCCGGACGGGAAGAAGATCTTGGGGAACACGAGGGCCGAGGCTACGGAGTAGATGGCGAAGTCGTAGTACTCGAGCGAGGTGCCGGTGAGGCTGGCGACGTAGGCCTTGAGGGCGCCAGCCGGTGGCTTCCTTGTCACGGCACGTGCCTTGTTGATGCTGGTCATTGTTTTCCTCCGGGGGATGAGGGTGTTGCTGGGGATTGGGGTTTGCGAACGGGGTTCAGGCGAAGGAGGCGATGCTGACGCCGGCGTCGCTGAGGGCGGACTTCACGGCGGTGGCCATGGCCACGGCGCCCGGTGAGTCACCATGCACGCAGATGCTTTCCGCGCGGACATTGAGGATGGTGCCGTCAATTGCCATGATCCGCTGTTCGGTGGCCATCCGCAGTACATGCTCGGCAACCTCCGCGGGGTCGTGCAACACGGCCCCCGGCAGGGTGCGCTGCACGAGCGTTCCGTCCGGGTTGTAGGCGCGGTCGGCGAACGCTTCGGTCACTGCCCGCAGCCCGGCCTTCTCGGCCAGGCGCAGGACCTCCGAGCCGGGAAGTCCGAGGATCGGCAGGCTCGGGTCCACTGCCTTGACGGCGTCGACGACGGCCTGGGCCTGGGCGGTGTGCTTGACGATCGCGTTGTACAGGCCGCCGTGCGGCTTCACGTACTTCACCCGGGCTCCGGCGGTGGCCGCCAGGGCTTGCAGCGCGCCGATCTGGTACACGACGTCGTCGGCCAGTTCGGCGGGATCGACATCCAGGAAGCGGCGGCCGAAGCCCGCCAGGTCCCGGTAACCCACATGCGCACCGATCACGACGCCGGCCTGGACCGCCTTCGCGCTGGTGGCCCGGATGACGCTGGGGTCGCCGGCGTGGAAACCGCACGCCACGTTGGCGCTGGAAACGGAGTCGAACATCGCGGAATCGTCGCCGAGGGTCCAGCGTCCGAAGGACTCCCCGACGTCGCTGTTCAGGTCGATGCTTGCCATTGTGATCCCTATCTCATTGGATGTGGTCCATCTAGGATGCACTACATTGTCGAATTGTTCAACGATTCTTCGATCCGAAGATGTGACGATCATGTAAATTCATGTCATGGCACCTACCCAGACCGGCAGCGCCCGCGTTCGCGTCGCCGTGCCGTCCGTGGCCGAACGCGTGGCCGAAGAACTGCGTTACCAGCTCGCCGAAGGCATGCTCCTCCCCGGCGCCCGGCTCACCGAGGCCACGATTGCCGAAGACCTGGGCGTCTCGCGGAACACCGTGCGGGAGGCCTTTGCCGAGCTCGCCAGCGAACGGCTCGTGGTCCGCCAGCCCAACCGCGGCGTCTTCGTAGCCACCCTCGAAGCCGGCGACATCCACGATCTCTACACCGTGCGCCGGGCCATCGAGGTCAGCTCGATCCGCGGCGGCGGGAGCGCCGAGCGGGTAGCGGCAGTCCGTGCCGCCGTCGACGAGGGCAAGCGCGCGGCCGCGGCCGACGACAACGACGCCCTGGGCAGCGCCAACCAGCATTTCCACGGCGCCATCGTGGCCCTGGCCGAAAGCAAGCGGCTGGACACGATCATGAGGCACGTCCTGGCCGAGATGCGCCTGTACTTCCACAAAGCCACCTCGGACGCGCACTTCTACAGCGCCTGGCTCGAGGAGAACGAGGCCATCTGCGCCGCCCTCGAAGCCGGCGAACTGGAGCGGGCCGGCGAACTGCTGCTCGGCTACCTCAACCGCTCGGAAGAGCAGCAACTGACGGTGCACGGGGAGTAGCGGGCACGCTCAGGCGGTCTCATGGCCGTCCGCTGCGCCATCGTCGAGATTCCAGCCGACGGTGCACAAGGCACGCAGTTCCGGGGTGTCAGTGGCAATGACAACCACGCCCGGGTACGCCTCCAGCAGCCCGGCCAGCATCCTGGTCCCGTCGCCGTCCAAATCCTTGTCAATCCGGTTGAGCATGAGCAGGGGCGGCTGCCCCAGCATCGCGCGGGCAATCTGCAAACGTCCCCGAGCCGCCGCGCCCAGGGGTTCGCCGCCATGCCGCAGCACCGTCCGCTCACCCTCCGGGAGGCGCTCCAGCACCGCCCCGAGTCCGACGGCCGACAACGCTTCGGCCGCGACGGCGCCGGGCAGGTCCGGCCGGCGGTAACGCACCGCACGGGCGATGCTTCCACGCTCCAGGGGCGCGCCGCCGGCAGCATATCCCACCAGTTCACGCCGCTTCCGGCCCGGAGCCGATGCAAGATGGCGCCCGTCGATCCAGGCATGGGCTCCGGGTTCCGCCCGGATCCCCAGCAGGGCCTCGAAAAAGCCGTCAACGCAGCCAGGGTCCGAGGACCGGACAAGCAGGCGCTGCCCGGGGAGGACCAGCAGGCCGGAGCTTTCCGAAGGCGCCCCCTGGCCTGCCAGGCAGAACCGCACCGTTCCGGCGCCGGGCTTCGCGACCCACGCCGGTCCTTTTTCCACCTGCGGGACCACGAGCGCCGGGACCAGTATCCGTCTGGCGGCGCGGTAGCTCTGTCTGTACTCCACGACGCGGCCCAGGTCCGTCACCGGAGTGGAAATGAGCCCTACGACGGTCAGGGCCGCGGCGATCGTCGCCGTGTCTGTTCCTGTGAACGCCCCGGCGGCGGCAACTGCCACGGCGGTGAGGGAAGCCGCGACGGCGGCGGCGCCGCGGATGCTGCCGGCCACTCTTGCCCGTGAAACGGCGGCGTCGGCGACGTCGAGGCCCATGCGCTGGATCCTGCGGATTTCGCGCATTTCTCCTCCGGCTGCGCGAATTGCGGACGAGGCTGCGACTGTATCGGCCACCTGCGCGGCCAAGCGGCCGCGCCGCTTTCTCAGGATCCTGGACCTCGCGAAAGCCGGCTTGGCGAGCCAGGCGAGGAAAAAGGTGAGGATACAGAGCGGTCCGACGGCGGCCAGGGCCAGCACTGGCGACAGTAGCCAGAGTGCCGCGGCTGTCCCCGATAGCAGCGGGACACCGGCCGCAAGGGGCGCGAGACCCATGGTGATCCAGTTCCGTAAGCTGCTGACGTCGTTCGTGGTCCGGGCAATCGTGATGCCGATCGAGGTCCGTTGCGTCCCCAGAAGCGCCGAGGCCAGGAGTCCGGTGCGGATTTCATTGGCGTAATGCTGGCCCAGTCTTTCGGCCACCGTACGCTCCGCGACGCGGAGTGCACCGACCGCGTGGGCGCCGAGGAACAACACCACCACAGCACCGATCCGGACGTCCGGCGCCGCCTGGCCAAGCAAGAGAGTCATCATCCAGGCCATGGTTCCGGCGAGGGCAGCACCCGCGGCGCCTGAAAGCACCAGAAGGAAGAACATCCATCGGCGCGGACCGGCCAGGAACGCGGGGAGCCCCGTGGACCCCGCCGTTCCGCGGACAAGCGGTTGCGCCGAAGATGTCACTGGAGGGGCCAGTGGCGCCGCGGAAGGAGGCCCATCGCCACGTTCGCCCCACACAGATCGTAAGTGTCAATCACCTGAACGGGCAGGACGGCGGCGGCCTCGCCGCTCGCAAGGGGCGAGGCAGTCAGTCGGCCGGACACCGCGCCCACAGTCAGCCCTGCATTGTGGAGAAGTTGAAGGCCGGCCGTCGCCCCCAGTGCGTCGGCTGCGGAGAAGACCACTTGATCCACTGTTTCCCGGAAGACCGGGTCTGCCAGGAGCCTCCGCGTTTCGCCCTGGTACAGGCCGTCTGCGATCTCCACCACCACAACGTCGGTATCGGCGCTGCTCAAGGCATCCACCAGGCTCGGCAACAGGTCACGGACAAGCTCATACTCGCAGTTGAAGGTGGTCGGGAACCCGAAATCCGTGAAGTCCAGGACGCGGGAGGCGCCGGCATCCGCGAAAAGCCGCGAATCGTTTCCCGCACCAGTGCCTGTCGCCTTCCCGGCCGATACAGTCAAGCCCGCGTTGACCAAGCCGTTGACCAGACAGCCCAGGGTGGTCGACTTGCCTGAGTTCATGGAGGTGCCAAGGACCGCGATGACCGGAGGCCGCGTGGGCAGCCCGCCAGGCCAGGACCGGACCCGGTGCGGCGCGAGGCGGCCCAGCGTGACCGTGCCGTCTGAGTCGGTCAGCAGGCCAAGCACCTCAATCGCCGTCGGCTCATCCATGGATGCATGCTGGGCAACAACCTGGCCCGCGAGTCCCCCGGCCGCGATCAGGTGGCAGGGCCCGAGCGTTTCCGGCACCTCGGCCAAGAACTGGTCCGGGGCGTAACGGTGGCCGTACGCCACGAGGATTTCGTCCCCTGGGAAAAGCATCTGCCGGCGGGATGCCGGGCTCTCAAGGCGCTGGTGCTGACCGATCTCGAGTACCCGGGCGAGCACGATATCCCCGGCGGCGGGGACAACACCTGCACCGGCGAGCAAACTGAATCCCTCGGCGCTGCGCTCCAATTGCCCTGCGAGAAAGCGGGTGGTGTAAGCCTTCTTTGCCCGGCCCAGGCGCGCACCGTCAAGCGGGACCGTTTGCGTGGTCCCGCTCCGTTCCGCCGAGGGAACTGCTTTGTCACTTGGACAACCGACCATCAACGTCATTGCAGTGCCCCAATCCGGTTGCCCGTATGAACAGCTTCCTTGGCCGGACAGAGATTATTCCCAGCCCCGAGAAGCAATTGTGACACGCTTAGTCACATGGCGCACTGGCAGTTGACGGAAATGTCATATCCGCCCTCGTCCGGAAAGACCGCGGACGCCGTGGGCTGGGATGGCAGCCTACGCCAGCCCCACAGGCCGGTTTCCGATGGCACGTCCATGATGTTCAGCCCTTCATCCACCAGCGCGCTTCCCCGACTTGCTGGACGCAATGACTGACGAGCTCCGGGAACTACTTCCCGGACGTCAGGGGCGCTTGCCCTTCTTCCGGGAACCGCGGCCGCGGCCCTTGTCCGGGTTCGGGGCATAGCGCTGGGCTACCTTCTTGGCGCCGCTTGAAGGGCCGCCACCGCGGCGGTCCGGTTTGGGGGCCTTCTTCGGCTTCTCCTGCTTGGCCGAGGGCTGGCGCGAACTGTTGGCGGTACGGCCGCGGACCACGCCGACGAATTCCTCGATCACCTCGTCCGTGGCGTCCTTGGGCCAGGCCAGGGCAATCCGGGTTCCTTCAGCGCCGTGGAGCCGGCGGGCCACGGTGTCCTTGACGTTGAAGTGCCGGGCCATGGGCATCGGCATGACCACCAGGCCGGCGCCCGACGCCACCACCTGCAGGGCCATCTCCGGTCCGCCCATTTCGGCGATGTCCAGGAAATTCTCCTCGGCCAGGTCGGCCAGCTCCACGTCCTCGAAGACCGTGATCTCGTGGCCTTTGGGCGCCACCACGGCGGGCTGTTCCTCGTAGAGCGGGATGACGTGCAAACCTTCCTGGTCCACCGGCAAGCGGACGAAGCTGAGGTCCGCGGAACCATCGCGCAGGACCGAGAGCTGCGCTCCGGCGTCGGACATGAAGGCGTGCAGCGGAACATCCGGCATCCGCTCTTCCCAGCGCCGGATCCACTTGCCCGGCATCACCCCGGGAACGTACGCGAAGCGGAGTTCGCGGCGGGGTTCCTCCGGTTCCACCACTGGAGCGGCGTCGGTGGCGGGGCTGGGATCCTGGTCGGCTGGCACCACTTCACAGTACCCCTTGGCGCTGGCTGGACTGGCCCACCTTTTGCGCCCCCAAGCGCATCCGGGCCGTGATTTTCCGTCCCCGGATGCGCGAAAACCGGGCCGCTTCAGTCAGAGCAGGACCCCAGGGCTCATCGTCAGCGGGCCAAGATAGCACCAAACCCAAGCGATGCTTAAAACGGCTTCAGCCCAGCATCAGCCCAGCTGTTGCTCAGGGCGCCACCCCGTTGCCCATCGGCGACGATCCTTTGCCAATGTGCCTGAGCTCTCAGGAGCCGTCCCGGGCGGTGTTAGCTTGATCACCGAAATGGTCCGGACGGGTGCTCCCCTCATACCCTGAAGACCAGAACCCCGCAGATTCCGGCGTTTGCCCGGCTCTTTCTGCGCGCCCAACTTTGCCTATGCAATAACCCCACGGAGGATCCATGAGCGCTGCTCCGCTCCAAGAAACACAGGCAACCCCGGCAGAACCGGCCAAAGCCGGCCTCAGGCGGTCTATGGAAGCCCGCCACCTGGTCATGATCGGCCTCGGCGGCGTGATCGGATCCGGACTGTTCGTCAGCTCCGGCTACACGATCTCCCAGGCCGGACCCCTCGGTGCGGTCATCGCCTACCTGATCGGCGCCGTCGTCGTCTATCTGGTGATGGCCTGCCTCAGCGAGCTCGCGATCGCGTATCCGGTGTCCGGCGCGTTCCACATCTACGCGGCCCGCTCGATCGGCCCCGCCACCGGCTTCACCACCGCCTGGCTCTACTGGCTGACCTGGGCCGTGGCGATCGGCTCGGAGTTCACGGCTGCCGGCGTGCTTATGCAGCGCTGGTTCCCGGAGGTCCCGGTGTGGATCTGGTGCCTGGTGTTTGCCGCCGTCCTGTTCTCGATGAACGCCATCTCTTCGCGCGTCTTCGGCGAGAGCGAGTTCTGGTTCGCCATGATCAAGGTCGCCGCCGTCGTGGGCCTGATCATCCTGGGCGGCGCCGCGCTCCTGGGCTTCCACCCGATGGCCGACGGCCACTTCCCGCACCTCTTCGAGAACTTCTCGACGCCGGGCGGCCTGTTCCCGAACGGATTCACCGGCGTGCTGGTCACCGTGCTGGCCGTGTTCTTTGCCTTCTCCGGCTCGGAACTGATCGGCGTGGCCGCCGGGGAAACCGCGGACCCCGCCCGGAACATCCCGCGGGCCATGCGCACCACCGTCCTGCGCCTGGTGATCTTCTTCATCGGCGCCATCATGGTCATCGCCGCCACCATCCCCTACGACAAGGCCGGCCTCGACGAAAGCCCCTTCGTCACGGTCTTCTCCGCGATCGGTATCCCCTACGCCGCGGACATCATGAACTTCGTGGTCATCACCGCGCTGCTCTCCGCAGGCAACAGCGGCCTGTACTCGTGCGCACGCATGCTGTTCTCCTTGGCAGACGAAGGCCACGCGCCCAAGGCGTTCGCCAAGCTGACCAAGCGCGGCATCCCGCTCGTCGCCCTGCTGGTCAGCCTCCTCGGCGGCCTGGCGTCCCTGGTCAGCGGCATCGTGGCCCCGACCACCGTGTACCTGGTGCTCATTTCGATCGCCGGGTTCGCCACCGTGGCCGTGTGGATGTCCATCGCGGCCTCGCACTACTTCCACCGGCGCGCCTTCATCCGCAGCGGCGGGGAGCTCTCCACGCTGCCCTACAAGGCGCCGTTCTTCCCGCTCGTTCCGATCCTGGCGTTCGTGGCCTGCTTGGGGTCCATCATCGGCATCGCCTTCGACCCCTCGCAGGTGGCGGCACTGTACTTCGGCGTCCCGTTCACGGTTGCCTGCTACGTGTTCTTCCATTTCCGCTACGCCAAGCGGACGGCGGTCCCGACGGCAGCTGCCGCGGCCCCGGGCGACGCTTCGGGGGAGCCGCTTGACGCAGAGGACGACGACGACGCGAAGGTTCCGGCCGGCGTCGGCGCCTAACGCTTCGGCTGGCGCGCCTTAGAACTGGCGCGCCGAAATCGCGGGAACACTGCGGGGTCGCTGGAACTTTCCGGCGACCCCGCAGCGTACCGGCGACCCGGCGCATCTGGTCAACCCAACCACGGTGTGCTGTGATGTTGCCGGACCCGAAGGACACCCCGGATCCCAAGGGAACAAGGCCGCAGGGGGCGAAGACGATGGCTTCCATGAAGGGCACCGTAGCGTTGGTTACGGGAGCAACCGGCGGCTTGGGAGGAGCCGTGGCAACCGGTCTTGCGCGCGAAGGCGCCCTGGTGGTGGTGGTCGGCCGCTCCACGGCGCGCGCGGAGGAGGCGGCCAAGAGCATCGAGCAACTCGTGCCCGGCGCCCTGCTGGAGCCGCTGGCCTGCGACCTCTCGGAGCAATCCTCCATCCGCGCAGCGGCAGGCGGTTTCCTCTCCCGCCACGGCAAGCTCGACGTTCTCGTCAACGCGGCGGGAGTGTTCCGCAAGGAGCGCCACGTGACCCCCGACGGGCTCGAATTGACCTTCGCCACCAACGTGATGGCCTACTTCCTGTTGACGAACCTCCTGGTCGATGCCCTGAAGAACGCCGCCACGGCGGGGCCGCGCACCTCCCGCATCGTCAATATCGCGTCCAGGTACGGAAACACGAAGCTCAACTTCGACGACCTCCAGACCGCAAATGGCACGTACAGCTACCTGCGCTCGACACCGCCTACGATGCTCGCCCGTGTCCTCCTCACCCAGGAGTTCGCCGAACGGCTGTCCGGCTCGGGCGTAGTGGCGAACGCCGTCCACCCGGGGTTGGTCAGGAACACCTCGCTGCTGCAGGACGTCGGCGGCCCGTTCCGCTGGATCACGAACACCTTCGGCGCACCGGCCGACAAGGCGGCGGACACTCCGCTCTGGCTCGCCACCGCACCGGAAACCGCGTCCGTTTCCGGAAAGCTCTGGGCCAAGCGCAAGGAACTCCCGACGCCGGGCATGGGGTCGGACCCGGAAGCCCGCCGGCGCCTGTGGGAGGCCTGCGCGCAGCTCGCCCGGATGCCGTAAACCCGGCAGGACAGACCGCAAAGTCAGGCCGCGTAGACCTGCACCTCGGCCGACTTCACCACGAAATACACCGCCATCCCCGGCTCCAGTCCCAGTTCGGCCGAGGCCGCCGGGGTGATGTCGGCTGCCAGTTCCCCGGCCCGCACCCTGATCCCGCCGGCGTGCGGCTCGAGATCCGTGATCACCACGGGCAGGCAGTTGCGGGGACTGCCGTGCGGCAGCTCCGGGAAGACGGAAACGGCCGACGGCGGGAACGCGGCGACGCCGGGCTCCCCGGCCAACGCCTCGCCGTCGGATGTTCCGGAGACTGCCTGCCCACCCGCGTCGCCGGGTCCTGAAACGAGCAGCCCCCCGGCGGTGACCGTCCCGGCCAGCAGGTTCAGCCCCGCGAGCCCGGCGGCAAAGGCGCTGCGCGGGCGGCCGAGCACTTCGCGGACAGGCCCTTCCTCCACGATCCGGCCCTTCTCCAGCACCACGATCCGGTCCGCGAGCAGGAGGGCGTCCAGCACATCGTGGGTGACGATCACCGCGCTGCGGCCGGCCAGCACCCGCTTCAGCATCCTGCGCAGCTGGGGCGCGGCGTGGATGTCCAGGGCGGCCATCGGCTCGTCCAGGAGGAGGAGCTCCGGTTCGGCGGCCAGCGCGCGGGCCACGGCAACACGCTGTGCCTGCCCGCCGGAGAGCTGCCCGGGACGGCGCCCGGCCAGGTCCAGGGCGTCCACCTCGGCCAGCCAGCGCCGCGCCGTCTCCCGCGACGTCGCCCGCCGCTGCCCGGCGCTGCGCGGCGCGAAGGCCACGTTGTCCAGCACACTCAGGTGCGGAAACAGCAGCGGCTCCTGGGCCAGCAGGGCCACCCCACGCAGATGCGGCGGCACCCAGCCGTGCTTGCCGCCGTCGCGCTCAAACAGAACCTTGTCCCCCAAACGGACGGACCCGGCGTCGGGCTTCAGGAGCCCGGCGGCCACGGCGAGCAGGGTGGATTTTCCGGCACCGTTCGGCCCGAGGACCGCCACCGTCTCGCCGGGTGCGACAGTGAACCTGGCCTCCAGGCGCCCGTGCACGCGGGCCGTCATCCGGAAGGTCATGCGGCCACCTGCCTGCCAGGTTTCCGGTAGGACAGCCCGACCACGGCCACCGCCACCGCCACCAGCAGCAGGGACAGCGCGACGGCGGCATCGGCGTCGGCCTCCCGCTCCAGGTAGATTTCCAGCGGCAGGGTCCGGGTGACGCCCTGCAGGCTGCCGGCGAAGGTGAGGGTGGCGCCGAATTCGCCGAGGCTGCGGGCGAAGGACAGCACCGCGCCAGAGGCCAGCCCCGGCATGACGAGCGGCAGGGTCACGCGGCGCAGCACGGTGGTGGGGCCGGCGCCGAGGGTCGCGGCTACGGCTTCATAGCGCTTGCCCGCGGTGCGCAATGCACCTTCAAGGCTGACCACCAGGAACGGCAGGGCCACGAAGGCCTGGGCCAGGACCACGGCGGTGGTGGAAAAGGCAATCTGGATGCCCGCCAGTTCAAGGGTTTTCCCCAGCAGGCCCTGGCGTCCGAAGGTGTAGAGCAGCGCGATGCCGCCCACCACCGGCGGAAGCACCAGCGGCAGCAGCACGAAGGCCCGCAGCAGGCGCTGCCCGCGGAACGGCCGGCGCGCCAGCACCATGGCAAGCGGCACCCCGAAGACCAGGCAGACCACGGTGCTCGCGGCGGAAGTCCGCAGGCTCAGGCCGAGCGCATCGAGGGAGGCGGCGGACGTGACCAGCGGAATGAACTGGCTCCAGTTGACCTTCGCCAGCATCGCCGCCAGGGGCAGCATGACGAAGAGGGCCCCGACGGCGGCCGGCAGGTACAGCCAGCGCGGAACGCCGCTGTAGCCGTGCCCCCCGCTGTCCGGGGAAGCGTCCGGAGTATCGTTCGCGGTACCGTTCCGGGAGGTGGTCACGGGGCGCCGAACCCGGCGTCGGCCAGGACTTTCCTGCCCTCGCTGCCGGTGACCAGTTCGATGAACGCCCGCGCCAGGTCCTTGTTCTTGCTGGATCCGACGGTCCCGATCGGGTAGGTGTTCACGGCCTGGGCCGCTTCGGTGAAGGGGATGCCCTTGACCTTGTCGCCGGCGGTCTTCACATCGGTGACGTAGACCAGCCCGGCGTCGGCTTCGCCGGAGCTGACCTTGCCGAGGACGTCGGTCACGGAGGACTCCTCGCTCACGGGCTTCAGCGTGGTTCCCGTGGCCTTCTCCACTTTTTCGGCGGCCGCGCCGCAGGGCACCTGGGGCGCGCAGACCACGACTTTCACGCCCGGTTTGGGGAGGTCCGCGAAGGACGAGACCGACGCCGGATTGGCCCGTGGAACGGCGATCTCCAAGACGTTCGTGGCGAAGTTCCTGGGCCCACCGTCCAGCAGGGAGGCGTCGGAGAGCCTGGCCATGTTCCTGGTGTCGGCCGAGGCGAAGACGTCGGCGGGGGCGCCCTGGCTGATCTGGGTGGCCAGGTCCGAGGAGCCGGCGAAGTTCAGCATGACCTTGGTACCGGGGTGGGCTGCTTCGAAGGCGGAGGCCAGCTCGGTGAACGTCTCCTTCAGGGACGCCGCGGCATAGACGGTCACCGTTCCGGAGAGCGCCCGAGCCACGCTGGCGTTGCCGTCGGCCGGGCTGTTTGCGGGGCCGGGCTTTCCCGCGCAGCCGGCGATTCCGGCAGCCAGGGCACCCGCGGCGAGCAATGCCGCGGCCTTCCGGAATGCGTTCCTCATGCGATGCCCTTTCCCTGAGGTGTTTCGATGATGACGGTGGTGGCCTTGACGACGGCGGTGGCCACGGAGCCCAACTCCAGTCCGAGTTCGCGCACGGCCTCGCTGCTCATCAGGGAAACCACGCGGAAGGGCCCGCACTGCAGTTCCACCTGCGCCATGACTTTGTCCGCCGTGATTCCGGTGACCAGCCCCACGAAACGGTTGCGCGCGGAGCTCCCAGCGCGGGCCGGGTCATCCGGCAACGCGGCCTGTTCGCGGGCCAGGTGCGCGAGCTCCAAGCCGTCCACCACCACTCGGCCGGACTCGTCCTTTTTCCCGGTCAGGGCCCCGTTGTCGATCCAGCGGCGCACGGTGTCATCGCTCACGCCGAGGAAGCGGGCGGCCTCGGAAACTCGTATCTGCGGCATGGATTCATCATAAGTACGCATTTGCGGTGCTACACAACGGATTGCACCGCAAACACCTATGTGACCGCGCGATCGGCATTCCGCGCCCGGCACCCGCGCGCGGGGATACCCTTGAACAATGAAGACCCCGAGCCCCCAAGCCATGAAGCCGGCCACCGCTGCGAAGAAGCTTGGCATCTACCTGCCCGCGACTCCCCAGGAGTTCCAGGACTCGGCCGTCACCCGCGCCGAGTTCGCGGAACTGCAGTCCAACCCGCCGGAGTGGCTGGCCGAACTGCGCCGCAACGGCCCGCACCCGCGCCCCGTCGTGGCGCAGAAGCTCAACATCTCCATCGGCGGCCTGGTCCGCGGCGGCATCACGGAGCCGTTGACGACGGCGGAAATCACCGCCCTGCTGGCCGCACCGCCGCAGTGGCTCGTCGTCGAACGCGCCACGCACGCCGCCGTCCGTTCGGAAACGCAGCGCATCAAGGACGCGAAAAAGGCAGCGGACAAGGCCGCCGACAAGGACAAGAAGGCCAAGGCCTAGCCCCCACTCGCCACCGTTCCGGCTCCGGCGCATACTGGATAAAAGGCGGCCCTGCAGCGTGCGGAGGTGTCCAGATGTCCGCCATATCCGGAGTCCAGCTGAGCCTTTGGCAGACCGTTTTCTGGGCGGTCTTGCTCATCGCAGCCGTGGCGGCCACCGTCCTGTCGCTTCGGAAGAAGCAGGACCAGGAACCGGACGCCTTCTTCTGGAACGCCTTCGCCGGGCTCGTGGTGATCGTGCCGGCATTGCTCGTTCCTGCGCTGGTCTCCCCCGCCGTCGGGCTCGTCCTCTTCTGCCTCGCGGCCGTCACTGCGGTGGCCGCCCTGTTTGGCGAACGCAAGGTGGGTGAGCTGCGCCGGCAGCAAAGCGTGCACGCCGCCACCGCTGCCCGGCACCGGGACATCCTGCGGCGCTGGCAGCTCTACGAGCTCGACCCCGGCCGGCAGATCGACTACCCCGCCATGAGCGATGCCCGGGTGCCGTCCACCGCGGAGTTCTTCCGCGCCATGCGGCAGGCGGAATCCTCCCGGCTAATGGCCGACGGCGGCTACCCGGCCGCCGTCGAGCAGCTCGCCAGGGCGCTGGAGGACGCCGAGCACGCGGCAGGTGCCGCCCCAAGGCGCGGTAAGCCCTAACGGCGAAAGACCGGGAGATCGCTCCCGGCCTTTCGCTACAGAGCGCTAGGCTTTCGTCGCGGCCGTCTTTCCGGACAGCGACTCAACCGCAAGGTATGCCACAAGCCCGACCACCAGGCCCACCACCGCGTCCGAAAGCATCGGTGCGCCGAAGTGGACCACGACGGCGGCCACTGCACCGATCGCCCAGGCGATGAACGCCGTCGGGCGGATCTTCGACTCGGCGCGGCCGGCAAGCCGCTTGCGCAGGATGATCTGGTCGGCGATGAGCACGGCACCAAGCGGCGGAACGATCACTCCGAGGAAGGCGAGCCAGTTCACGAAGAGGCTCCACACGCCCAGCAGCGCAACGGCCACGCCGATCACGCCCAGCACCAGGGTGAGCAGGCGCATCTTCGAGCGGGTCAGGTGGGACCAGCCCAGGGCTCCGTTGTACAGGCAGTGCGTGCACACCGAGCCGAGGTTGATGACCACGAAGACCACCACCAGGGCATTCAGCAACGGGTTGTTCACACCCGTGAGGATCGGCGTGAAGTCGCCGCCCGCGGTCTGGGCCGAGGCGATCGCCCCGGCCGCCACCAGCAGGCCGCCGCTGAGCTGTGCGACGAGGCTCGCGAACGGGAATGCGGTGGCAGTGGCGAGCACCGCTTCGCGGCCGTTCTTCGACCAGCGGGTGAAGTCCGCCGTCATGGTGCCCGAGTCGGCGAAGGTGGCCATGATCGAAGTGACGGCCACGCCGAAGGTCATGGCGCCCCCGCCCACGCCCTGGAAGTTCACGATCTGCCCCAGGTCATGGCTCTGCGCGGCGATCGCGATGGCGACCACCACCGCCACGATGAACAGCGGAGCCGCGATGGCACCCAGCCAGGACAGCGCCTTGATGCCGAGGTAGGTCACTGCGATGAACGCGACGCCGGCGATCGCCACCACCAGGGTTTCGTTCCAGCCGAAGGCCTTGTTCAGGCTCGCCCCGGTGGCGCCGGTGTTGAAGGCGAACCAGCCCACCACCACGGTGGCCAGGAAGCCCGAGGCGATGGCGTAGCCGGCCGTGCCGAAGGTTTCGGTGGCCTGCAGCGCGAAGCTCTTGCCCGTCTTTCCGGCCCGGTAGCTGAGCAGGCTGACGTAGACGAACATGATGAGGTTGGCCACGACAATCGCGGCGAGGCCCTGCCAGAAGCCGAGCAGGGCAACCACGAGGCCACCCGGGACGGCATTGGTCAGGATCATCGGGAATCCGAACCAGACGGCCGAAACCGTCAGGAGGGACTTCCGGTGGGTCGCCGGAACCGGGGTGTGCTCGAATTCGGATTCGAGCCCGGTTTCGGCGGTGGTGCTTTCAACAGTGCCGGGCGGAGTCGTCATCGCCACAACTGCTTTCTCTTAGGGGCCGGCTCAGGCGAGCTTGTCCGCGAGGGCAAGGATTGCCTTCTCGAAGACGTCGACCGGTGGGTGGGTGATGCCGGCGCCGATCATGCCGATGCCGGCATCCTTGTGCGCGATGGCAGTGTTGATGACCGGGAGGATGCCCGTCTCCAGGACCTTGCGGACGTCGATGCCCGTGGGAATGCCCTGGAAGCCGAGGGCCGGAATGGTGACGTTCGGGTTCTGGTCGGTGGTGATGAGGGCCATGTCCCGCGTGTACGCCATGGCGTCCTCCACGGTCCCGCCCACCAGGGCCACGATGGCCGGGGCCGCGGCCATCGCGAAGCCGCCGAAGCCGTAGGTCTCCGTGATGGCCGAGTCCCCGATGTCCAGGCCGGAATCCTCCGGCTTGTAACCGGCGAACATGGGACCGATGACCTTCTGGGCGGGACCGGTGAGCCAGTGGTTGCCCGGCAGGCCGGAGACCCGGATGCCGAATTCGACGCCGTTGCGCGCCATGGTGGTGACGACGGTGGAGCCTTCGATGCCGTGGGCGGCGTCGAGCGCGGCCTTGGCAGTGGCCATCCAGGTGGGGCCCGAGAAGTAGTCCGAGCTCGCGATGAAGTCGAACACTTCCTTCTTCTGCGCTTCGCTGAAGGAGGACTGCAGCAGGCCGGGGGCCAGCGCCTGGAAGAGCAGCACCGTGCCGGCGATGTTGCGGTTGTGTGCCTCATCGCCCATGTGGAGGGCCTGGGCCAGCATGAGGCGCAGGTCGATAGGGCCGGTGAACTCCACGGCCTCCTTGAGCATGGGGCCCAGGACGTCGCGCATCCAGACCAGGCGGTCGATGACGCTCTGGTCGTTGGCGCCCATCCGCAGGATCTTGGCGAGCTGCTCGGACAGGTTCGTGTAGGCGTAGTTGCCGTGGGTCTCGTTGCGGACCACGTGCATGTACATGGACGGGCTGGTGACGCCGGCCATGGAGCCGACGCACTGGTGCTCGTGGCACGGCGAGAAGGTGATCTCGCCGGTTGCAGCCACGCGGGCGGCGTCCGCCAGGTCCTTGGCCAGGCCTTCGAAGACGAGTGCCCCGGTGACGGCACCCTTCATGGGGCCGGACATGTCCTCCCAGGCCACGGGCGGGCCGGAGTGCAGGATGGTGGTGGGCGTCATGCCGGGGACCACGTCGATCGCCCGGCCGAAGCCCACGAGCATCGGCTTCGCGTTCTTGATGCGGTCCACGGCCTCCGCGTTGGCGGCCTCGATGCGCCCGGCGTTCTCCGGGCGGGCCAGGGCGTCCAGGGCCGCAATGACCTCGGGCTTACCGCCGCCCGGCGGGGTCCAGTCGAGGGTGCGTACGGGCGCACCCTGGCTGCGGATGTCGTCTTCGAACATGCTCAGGCCGATGTTGACCACGTTGAGCTGTCCGCCGAAAAGTTGTGATGCTGCCGTGTTCATGCGGCGGCTCCCTTCCTGGCGATGGCGCGGGCGAACTCGCCCGTGACGGTGCTGCTGCTGGTGACGGTGACCCCGGCGCCGGCCAGGGCTTTGCGCTGGGCGTCGAGGCCCGGGGTGTCGAGTTCGGTGCCCAGGACGTAGGCGATGATCTCCAGATGGCGGCCGTCCTCCTGCGCGATGCGCTGGGCTTCGCGGATGGCGGGCAGGGTCACGCCGGCGGGGTCTTCGTGTGCGCCGAAGCCCAGGACGAAGTCCATGACGAGGGCGGCGACGCTGGGGTCCTTGGCTTCTTCCACGATGCGCGCAAGCCGGTTCGAGGGGTCGATCATGGGGTGCGGACGGCCGTTGGTGAACTCGTCGTCACCGAAGTCCAGGAAGGTGTGGCCGCGGCTGGAGTCGGCCGCGCCGATCTGGAAGGCCGGGTTCTTCTGGATGTTGCTGAACACCTCGTGCCCGTCGTTGAGCAGGGCGTACATGGATTCGTCGCAGAGGGTGCCGCCGCAGAAGAGCCCGCGGACGTTGACCTGTTCCGGCGTGAGGCGGGCCAGGACGGCGTCCACCTGCCCGGCGTCGAGGGTTTCCGGGGCGGAGGCTGCGGCGGAGGAGAGTTCCACGGCCTGGCGGGCGGCGTCGGCGCTGCTGGCGGCGAAGTGTCCGCCGGCGGCGAGGACTGCGTCCCGGGAACCGCCGATGAAGTAGACCACCACGGGCTTGCCGGCATTGGCTACCTCGGCAAGGACTTTGGCTTCCGTCTCCGCTGCCGGCGGCTTCGAGACGAGCACGATCACCTCGGTGCCCGGATCGGCTGCGAGGGCGCGGATGCCGTCGATCATCATGACGCCCCCCACCTCTGCGCTGAGGTCGCGGCCGCCGGTGCCGATCAACTGGGAGACGCCGCCGCCCAGGGCGTGCACCTGGACGCTGACTTCCTGGGAGCCGGTGCCGGAGGCGGCCACGATGCCCACCGTGCCGGGACGCACGGCGTTGCCGAAGCACAGGGCCACGCCGTTGAGGATTGCGGTGCCGCAGTCCGGGCCCATCATGAGCAGGCCGTTGTCGTGGGCGAGGTTCTTGAGGGCGATCTCGTCCTCCACAGCCACGTTGTCGCTGAACATCATGACGTTCAGGCCGGCGTCGAGGGCCTTGCGGGCCTCGCGGGCGGCGAAGGCGCCGTTCACGGCGATGACCGCCAGGTTGATGTCGGCGTCCTCCTCCAGGGCGGAGGCGATGGTGCGGTGGGAGACCTCCGCGCTGCCTGCGGCCGGAGCCTTGCGGACCAGCAGCTCCTCGACCAGCGGCACAAGTTCGTCCCCGTCCGCGCCCTCGGACGGCACCACCACGATCATCAGGTCGCTCGTGGTGGCGGCCTTCAACTCATCGCTGAGCAGGCCGAGGTTCTCCAGGACCGCCTTGTTCATTTCAGTTGCCATCGCGACGAAGGCCTGGTCGACGCCGTCGATCCCGTTCGCCTTCGTCGATATCGACATCAGTGACACCGAGTCGAAGTAGCTGTTTTTCCTGATCACTGCTGTGACACTCACATGGACCCTCTCAGTTCTGTTTCGAGTCGAAGTCCGGCCAGGAGGCCGGACAGGATGTCCGTCCCTGAGGTGTGGCCGATGCCGAGGGCACGGTCCACCGGGGCACGAAGGTGCCGGGCAAGCCCGGCGGGGTCTTCCGCCCTGCGGCGGAACAGCTGGTTGAGCAGTTCGAGCAGGCTTTCGCGGACGCGCCCGTCCACTGCCTCCCGCAGCGTCGTCCAGCTGAGCAGGGTGGTGCGGTCCGCATGCTGCGCGACGACGGCGGCCAGCGCCCCGCGTGCCGCACCGAGCCGGCTGCCCGGCTGGGCCGCGAGCAGCGCCAGGCCGCAGAGGAAGTCGTCGCCGGCCGGTGTCAGGCCGGAGCCCAGGCCGAGCAACTGCAGCGCCGCTTCACCGATGGCCGCGCTGTCTCCGGCACGGACCGCCGTTTCGAGGGCTTCGCGGGCCGCCCGCAATCCCTGCGCGATTCCGGCGTCGAAGGCGGTGGGCCCGGAGGCGCCTGCCGACGCGGCATCATCCGCAGCGGATGCCGCCAGGATCCCGCCGCGGACACCGTGGGCCTCGAGCAGCCCGCCGAGCGCCGTGGCACCCGAGGCGAGTTCCGCCGTCGTGATGTCCGCCAGCGGAATCCGCTTCGCAAACCATTCCCGGGCGCCCGGCAGCAGCACCAGGGTGTCCGCGGAGTCGAAGGAGATTCCGCGCGCGCTGAAGTCCGCCGGATCGCCGGCCTGGATGCCTGTACTGCTCCAGTCGCGCACCTCGGCGCGGATGGTCCAGGGCGCATCGTCCAGCCGGCGGGCGGCAAGGGTGACCAGCTGGCCCCACGGAGCAAGGATGTTGATCGCCCGCTCGAAGACCGAGTAGACCTTCCCCGTACCGGGGGTTTCCCGGAGGGCGGTCACCAGGGCGGAATCGATTGACACTGCTGGTATACAGTTCGATTTGCTTGAAGCTGCCATTCGGCTCCTAAAGCCATAATCGCCTCGATGATTCTCGGTCATCTCAGCTTTGTACCTCCAGATGGTATACCATCTGCGGTATTCTAGAGCCAGTCCCCGAGGAGGATTCAAATGCGACTAGTAGTTGCACTGGGCGGAAACGCCCTCGCAAAGCGCGGCGAGCCAATGACGGCCGACCGCCTGCGGGCCAATGTCAAGGAAAGCTGCCAGGCGCTAGCCAAGCTGGCGCGCGAGCACGAAATGGTGATCACGCACGGCAACGGCCCCCAGGTGGGCCTCCTTGCCCTGCAGAACCTGGCCTACCAGGACGTGGCGGCCTACCCGCTGGACATCCTGGGCGCCGAGACCCAGGGGATGATCGGCTACGTCATCCAGCAGGAACTCTCCAACGCCCTTGCCGGGGAGCGCGAAGTAGCGGCCATCGTCACCACCACCGTGGTGGATGAGAACGACCCCGCCTTCCACCGTCCCACGAAGCTCATCGGCCCCACCTACTCCGCACAGGATGCCGCCGAGGCCGCGTCCGAGTACCGGTGGACCATCGCCAAGGACGGCAACGCCTTCCGCCGCGTGGTTCCCTCGCCGGAGCCCATCAGCATCGTCCAGTCCCCGCTCGTCCGGAATCTGCTCGACGGCGGCACCCTGGTGGTCTGCGTCGGCGGCGGCGGCGTGCCGGTCAAGCTCGACGGAAAGGGCCGCCAGATCGGCATGCAGGCCGTCGTCGACAAGGACGCCGCCAGCGCCACGCTCGCGGCCGAACTCGAGGCGGACACCCTGATCATGCTCACCGACGGCGACTTCGTCAGCGAGAACTGGGGCACCCCGGAACAGCGGGACATCCTCACGGCATCGCCCGAGGCCATCGCGGAACTGGCCTTCGCCGAGGGCTCCATGAAGCCGAAGGTGGACGCCGCGATCCGCGTCGCCAAGGCCGGCGGCCGCGTGCTCATCGGCCCGCTGGACCGCCTGGACGATCTGCTGGCCCGCAAGGTCGGCACCGAAATCCGCCCGGACGTCCCCGAAGGGATCATCTTCGTCTGAACCTTAGGGTGCCAGCAGCAAGCGTCCCGCAACAGGCATTCCGCAACAACAAAGCGTCCCGGCCCCTGGAATCCAGGGACCGGGACGCTTTTGTTGCTTTCCGAGCAGGTCCGGGCTGCCTTTAGGCGAGCAGTTGCTTATGCCACCGGCTGCTTATAGGCGACCGGCTGCCTATGCCACCGGCTGCGCGAGGCGGTCGTTCGCGGCGATGATGCGCGCCGCGGTCTTCTTGCCCATGCGCACGGCGCCGTCCACGTGCTGGTAGCCCTCGGCCGCCAGGTCGGAGGAGGACCAGTAGATCGGGCCGACGGCCGCGTGCTGGTCCTTGCCGTAGCGGGACAGCCCGCCGAGGTCGTAGCTGGCCGCGTAGGCGCCACGGGTCCATTCCTCGGAGCCCCAGTCGGAGAGGTAGAAGACGGACGGGTTCCTGGCCTCGTCGCCCAGGTAGTCGGCGATGGAGTCCAGGATCGCGGCCTTGCGGTCCTCTTCGCTCAGTTCGAACATGGCGTCCGCCTTTTCGTCGGAGACGAAGCCCACCAAAGTGCCACGGGTGTCGGCGTGGTTGGTGTTGTCGTAGACCTCCTGGACCAGCGAGCCGGCGCCGAAGCAGGTGCCGGAGAGGCCCTTGTCGCGCCAGAACGGGGTCTCGTAGACCGCGTGCACCTTGATGACCAGGCCCAGGGACTGGTGCTGGTGCATCTGGTGCTGGCGGCGCGGCAGCGGCGGGTTGAAGGACACCCGGCTGTAGAGGTTCGGCGGAACGGCCATGATGACGAAGCGCGCGTTCACGGTGGCGCGGTCGGATTCGACCGAAACGCGGTGGCCGCCGTCGACCTCTTCCCAGTTAATCGTCCGCACAGGCGAGTCGAGGACGACGTCGTCCCCCAGCTCCGCGGCCATGCGCAGGGACACCTGCTGCATGCCGCCGATGACGCGCTTGTCCAGGATGAAGTCCTCGTCCGTGAGGTTCGTGAAGGAACCGGCAGAGGCCGCCATCAGCACCGCCTGCAGGGCGGAGAACGCGTGGGCGGGCTTGGTCAGCATGCCGCCGGCGATGAACAGGCCGATGTTGTTGCAGGCTTCTTCGTCCGGGGAGTTCTGGCGCAGCCAGTGGTGGAAGGAGATGGTGTCCAGCTCTCGGGCCTTGGGGTGGGCCCAGGGCTCCTCGGCGCCGATCTCGGCAGCCAGCCCGTCCAGGATGGCGGTGAGCTTGTCCATCTCCGCGGCGGTGCTTTCACTGACCGGGAAGGAGGCGCCGGTATAACGGGTGTGCCGGCCGTCCGCGCCGATGTAGATCGACTCGCCGTCGCGGTAGCGTGAGTACATTTCCAGGCCGAGTTCCTCAAGGGTTTCCATGAGCACGGTCTGGTCCGGGGACACCCACTGGCCGCCGATTTCGAGCATGGCGCCGTCGATCGTGTCCGTCCAGGTGCGTCCGCCCACGCGGTCGCGGGCTTCGAGCACGGCGACTGTGAGGCCGGCCTTCTTCAGTTCCCGGGCAGCGGTCAGGCCGGACGGACCAGCGCCAACAATGACCACGTCGCGGTCAAGATTCAACATGATGTCCTTTCCTGGCCGTGCTCCATTGGCCGGCCGTAACGAATGACGCGAAGTTCAGTAAATGAATGCCATTCATTTATCTCTACTGTACCCATGACTGAGGTAACTGGGAAGCCCCCGATGGAATAATGCTGGAAACGCCGTTTCCAGAAAGGTCACCGATGCCCGAGCCCTCCCCCTCTCCGGCCGAGACAAAGCCCCGCCGGAGGGCAGGCCGGCCCGTGGGATCGGTCCTGGACCAGGCCGGCATCACCGCAGCGGCCTTGGCCCTCGTCAGCAAGAAGGGCTACGACGGCCTCACCATGGCAGCGCTGGCGAAGTCCCTGGGCGTGGCGCCGTCGGCCCTCTACAACCACGTGGGATCCAAGGACGACGTGCTCAGGCTCGTTGAAGAGGACCTGATGTCCCAAGTGGACTCGAGCGTCTTCGCCAGCCTGCCCTGGGAAGAAGCGGTCAAGGCCTGGGCCTACTCCTACCGGGACATCTTCTCCGCGCACACACCGCTGATTTCGGTCATCGCGGTCCTGCCGGTGACCGACGCACCCCAGACCCTCGCCATGTACGAAGCCGTCACGGAGGGCTTCCTGCGCGCCGGCTTCCCTGAGGACCGGATCATTCCCTGCATCGTGGCGCTCGAGGCCTATATCTTCGGCGCCGCCTTCGACGCGACCGCCCCGGCGGACATCTTCGATTCCGGAAAGCTCGCCGAATCCACACCGCACTTCACAGCGGCAGTGCGCAGCCTCGGCCCGGTGAACTACCCCTCGGACCTCGCCTTCCGCATGGGCCTGGACGCCCTGGTCGCCGGCTTCGGGGCGCTGCGGGGCAGCTGAACAGTCCCCGGTGCCTTGAGATAAGGAGCGAGCGGGTGATTTGCCTACAGGTTGGTGCCGCCTGTGGCATCAATGGTCTGGCCGGTGACCCAGCGGCCATCATCGGAAGCCAGGAACGCGACGATGCTGGCGATGTCATCCGGCCGTCCTACCCGGCCCAGGGCCGTGCTGGCCGCAACGCCTTGGATGGCGTCCTGATTGCCACGCAACCAGGACGCGTTGATGTCGGTATCCACCACGCCAGGAGCGACGGCATTGACAGTGATGCCCCGCGGTCCGAGGTGCTTGGCGAGAGTGAGGGTAAACGCGTCGATGGCACCCTTGGTCAGGGCGACACCAACGCCATGGCCGCATTCGTCGGAGCAACCCTTCAGGGAATGAGCCAACAAGCGCGCGACGGCGCCACCCAAGAAGACCTCAGGCGCATCGCCCACTACGCCATCGCAGCCATCGGGGCCTGATCAGGGACCAGGCGACACAGGCCGTGGGACACCGACGACACCCGGTTAACAAAAACACCCCCGGTCCGAAGACCGGGGGTGTTTTCACTTGCGTGCGCGAGGGGGGATTTGAACCCCCACGCCCTTTCGGACACTGGCACCTGAAGCCAGCGCGTCTGCCGTTCCGCCACTCGCGCGCAACTTCTCCTGCACGGCACAATCCACAGGTTTCCCTGCTTCCTGCCCTGCAAAAGCAGCGAGATCAAGCATAACGGACATTGGAGGAAAAATACCAATCGGGCCGTTGCGGGCCTCCCGAAGCCCGGATTTACGCGGTTTTCGGGCCCGGTTCCGGCGGGCCTGAGGGATACTGTGACGAACTTTTCCGCGTGCCCGGCCGTTGCGGATTAAGGCCATTCACAGCCATGCCCAGTAGTATCGGGAAAGGAGTGGCCCTCATCAGGCCATGCCGTCACGGACTCCAAAGGTCCATGCCTGCTGCGAGGGACGAAGCCTCCGTAGCGGTTGATTGCCGGGTCGATGGAACGGAAGGAGGAGGACCATGGGATTGCTCGACAGAGTTGAGCGCGGCATCGAAAAAGCCGTCCGCGGCGTCTTCTCCACCGGCTCCCGCGCCAGGGTGGAACCCGTGGAAATAGCCAGCAAGCTCCGCCGCGAACTGGACAACAAGTCCCTCACCATCGCCGCCGGACGCACCTTGGCTCCGAATGTCTTCGACGTCCTCCTCAGCGTGGAGGACTTCGCCCGCGCCCAGGAATGGGGAACCCCGCTGGCAGAGGAACTGTGCGACGTCGTCATCCAGCACGTGCGCAGCCAGGGGTACACGCTGCAGGGTCCCGTGCGGATCTCGTTCCGCCAGGATGAAACCCAGCGCGAAGGCCATTTCGAAATCACGTCGAGCACCGAAAAATCCGGCGGCTCCCCCGCGCCCCGCACCAACTTCCCCGCCGCACCTGTGCGGGAACCATCCAGGCTGCAGCCCGTCCTGGACATCGGCGGCCAGCGGTACTCGCTGAACGCGCCCTCGGTGATCCTGGGCCGCTCCTCCGAAGCGGACATCCTCGTGGAAGACACCGGGGTGTCGCGCAAGCATCTGGAGATCCGTAGCGAAGGCGGCTTCGTCCGCGCCGTGGATCTCGGCTCCACCAACGGAAGCTACGTCAACGGGCACAAACTGGATGGCAGCACGGAACTCACCGACGGTTCCACGATCACGATGGGACGAACCAAGATCATCTTCAGGCTTCTGAACGTGCCCCCCAACAGCTCCGACCCCGGGGGCCGCGCGTGAGCGAACTGACCATCACGGCCCTGCGTTTCGGCTTCCTGTTGCTCCTGTGGGTATTGATCTTCAGCATCGTGTCCGCAATGCGCCGGGACCTCATGATCGGACGCAAGGCAGCTACCGGTGCCCCGACGGCCCGGGAGGTGCGCAAGCACCCCGAACTCGCGCCGCCCACGCCGGCCCCGAAGCAGCAGGCACGGCAACTCGTCGTCGTCGAAGGTCCGCTCAAGGGAACCACGCTGCCGCTGGCGGCAAGCCCCATCCTGCTTGGCCGCGCCCAGGAAGCCACCCTGGTCCTCGAAGACGACTACGCCTCGGGGCGGCATGCCCGCCTGTTCCCGCAAGGCAGCCGCTGGTTCATCGAAGATCTCGGCTCCACCAACGGCACCTACCTGGCCGACCAGCAACTGACCCGGGCCCTGCCGGTGGAGCTTGGCGTCCCCGTGAGGATCGGCAAGACGGTCATTGAATTGAGGCCATAGCCATGGCTTCACCCCAGTCTTCCGAGGGCAAGCCCACGCCTGAAGCCCGTCCGTTGATCATGCGCTATGCGGCGCGTTCCGACGTCGGCCGCCTCCGTTCCAAGAACGACGATTCGGCGTACGCAGGCCGCCACCTCGCCGTGGTCGCCGACGGCATGGGCGGGCATGCGGGCGGCGACGTCGCCTCGGCGTCCACTGTCCTGGACATGATCCACCTGGACCACGATGACTACCCCGAAGGCGCGGACACCGTCCTCGCCGACGAGATCCAGACCGCCAATTCCCTGCTCTCCGAACTGGTGCACCTGGATCCGAAGCTTGCGGGCATGGGCACCACGGTCACAGCCCTCCTGCTGGAGGGCTCCAAGCTGCACTTCGCCCACATCGGCGACTCCCGTGCCTACCGGCTGCGCGGCACCACTTTCGAGCAGGTCAGCGTGGACCACACCTTCGTGCAGCGGCTCATCGACGAAGGACGGCTCCGCCCGGAGGAAGCCGAGACCCACCCGCACAAGAATGTCCTGATGCGCGTGCTCGGCGACGTGGACGCGAGCCCGGAACTGGACCTGGCGGTCCTGGAAGTGGAGGCCGGCGAACGCTGGCTGCTCTGCTCGGACGGCCTGAACTATGTTCCCGGCCCGGTGGTGGAGCAGGTGGTCCGGGAGACCCGGAACCTTGCCGAATGTGCCGAACTGCTGATCCAGCTGACGCTGGCGAACGGCGCCCCGGACAACGTCACCGTCGTGATGCTTGAGATCGCCGAAGAAACCGGCGACGACGTCACCACGGCATCCGTCGAGATTGTCGCCCCTGCGGAGCCCGCGCCGGCCGGCGCCAAGGAAGGCGCGGAGGCCGCGCCGGCGGCTGCCGCGGAAACAGGGGCCGGCGAGGAGCCGCCTGCCGGAGCGCCCGGAACGGCCGAAGCAGCCGCGGCCGCCGAAGGCGCCAAGCCCTCCGGCGAGCCCCCCGCCGTCACCGATCCGCACCTGGGTGAACATCTTTCCGCCGAAGTCCTCCGCGAAGAGCTTGCTTCGCGCCCGCACGAGCTGGTGGGCGCCGCGGCAACTGCCGCCGAAACGGGATCCATCCCCACCGTGGCCGGCCGCAGCGTGGCCCGCAGGGCTGCCACCATGCTCACCCACAAGGCCGAACAGGACCGCGAAGAAGTCCTGGTGCTGCCCATCAGGCGTCGCCGCTGGCTCACCATCCTCGCGGCCGCGATCCTGGCCGTTTTCATGGTCGCCGGGCTGTGGCTCGGCTACGCCTGGACGCAGACCCGCTTCTACGTGGGCGAATACGACAGCAGGGTGGCGATCTTCAACGGAATCTCCCAACGCCTCGGACCCATCCAGCTGTCCACCTTGGAATCCGTGACGAAAGTCCGGCTGGATTCGCTCCCCGAGTTCCAGCAGCAAAGGGTCCGGCAGACCATTCCGGCGGACAGCCTTGAGGCTGCGCAGCGCATCGTGCAGAACCTGGAGGAGCCGGACAATTCCACGCCGGCTCCGTGCCCGTCGCCGAGCCCCAAGCCGACGCCATCCCCCACAGCGAAGGCCGGCCCGTCTGCCAAGCCCTCGCCAGGCTCCACCGCCAAGCCGTCGGCATCGCCCACCGCCGCGCCAAGCACTGCACCCTGTGAGGAGGTGTCCCCGTGATCCAGGTAGATACCGCGCCGAAGCCACGCCGCAACGTCGAACTTGCGCTCCTTGTGCTTGCCCTCGCCGTCGGGATCGGCGCAAGTGCCATGGTGGACCTCAACTCCGAGACGCCCTTCGACAGCGATTTCTGGTTCCAGTCGAGCCTGCTGGCTGTGGCGGCGTTTGCCTTCCACGTTGTGCTGCGCCTCCGCGCAAAATATGCCGATCCGGTAATACTTCCGATCGTGGTAGCCCTGAACGGCCTTGGACTTGCCCTCATCCACCGCATGGACGGACCGGGAGACGACACCGGCAACAACCAACTGCGCTGGACCCTGATCGCCGTCGCCGTCGCGATCACGGCGATCTGGTTCCTCAAGGACCACCGGATCCTGCGCCGCTTCACCTTCATTTCGCTGGCCGCCAGCGCCATCCTGCTGATCCTTCCCCTGGTTCCCGGAATTTCGGCCGGTGAAGTCCTGGGCGCAAGCGTCTGGATCCGGATCGGCCCGATGACCTTCCAGCCCGGTGAAATTGCCAAGATCACCCTGGCTATATTCTTCGCGGGGTATCTTTCCTCCAACCGGGACCTGATCCTGCTGGCCGGCCGTAAGATCGGGCCGCTGCAGTTCCCGCGCTTCAAGGACATGGGCCCCATGATCACAGCCTGGCTCGTGAGCATCGGCGTCCTCGTCTTCCAGCGCGACCTCGGTTCCTCCGTGCTGTTCTTCGGCCTGTTCATCGTGATGATCTACGTCGCTACGAGCCGCATCAGCTGGGTGGTGATCGGCCTGGCCCTGATACTGGGCGGCGGGTTCGTGGCCTCCAGGATCTTCGCGCACGTGGGCTTCCGGCTGGACAGCTGGTGGAACGCCTTCACCCCCGAGGTGTACGACCGTTTCCCGGGCGGCAGCCGCCAGATCGTCCAGGGGCTGTTCGGAATGGCCGACGGCGGACTGGTCGGCACCGGCCTCGGCCAAGGCCGGCCGGACCTCGTTCCCTTCGCCAACAGCGACATGATCATCGCCCTGATCGGTGAGGAACTCGGCCTGATCGGCCTCTTCGCCGTCGTCCTGTTGTACCTGCTGCTGTTCACCCGCGGTTTCCGTGCGGCCCTCGGCACCAGGGACGCCTTCGGCAAGCTGCTGGCGTGCGGCTTGTCCTTCGCGATCGCCCTGCAGTGCTTCGTGGTGATCGGCGGGGTAACCCGGCTGATCCCGCTCACCGGCCTCACCACTCCGTTCCTCGCAGCCGGCGGCTCCTCGCTGCTGGCGAACTGGATCATCGTGGGCCTCCTGCTGATGATTTCGCACACCGCCCGCAGCCCCATCGACACAACGCCCATGACCGACACACCCAGTGAGGCGGTGAAGCAGCCGTGAACCAGTCCATCCGCAGCGCATGGCTTGCCGCCGTCGCGATGTTTGCCCTGATCTTCGGCGCCATCAGCTACGTCCAGGTGGTCGGTGCAGATGAGCTCAACGACAACCCGTGGAACCAGCGGGCCGTCCTGGCCGATTACTGCAAGGACCGCGGCGCCATCATTGTGGCCGGCAAGCCCATCGCCGAATCGGTGGCCGGGGACGAAACCTGCAGCTTCCAGCGCAAGTACACGCAGCCGGAGCTGTACGCCGGCATCACCGGATACTTTTCCCGGACGTACGGCGCGAGCGGCCTGGAGCAGGAACTCCGCGATGAACTCGCAGGCAGCTCGGACCAGCTGTTCCTCGATCGGATCAGCCAGGTCTTCCTCGGCCGCCAGGCCAAGGGTGCCTCCGTTGAGCTCACCCTCGACCCGGCAATCCAGAAGCTCGCCTACGACCTCATTCCGGACGGCCAACGCGGTTCGATCGTCGTGACCAACCCCAAGACCGGCGCGATCATCGCCATGGTCTCGAAGCCGTCCTACGATCCGAACCTGATCGCCACGCACGACGTCGCCAAGGAACAGTCGAGCTTCGAAGAACTCAACAAGATCCGCGGCATCAACCTGAACCAGTCCGTCAGCGGGCCAACGGGGGCACTGCTCGCCCCCGGGTCAGTCTTCAAGCTGGTTGACACCGCGGCCGCCTTGAACTCCGGCAAGTACAACAAGGACAGCGAACTGCCCAACCCGGCGAGCATGCCGCTGCCGGGCTCCACGGCTGCCCTTCCCAACTACGCGGGGGGCAACTGCTACACGCGGACCACGGCGGACTTCGCGTTCGCGCTGGAGCAGTCGTGCAACACTCCGTTTGCCAGCATCGCCCTCGACCTCGGCCAGCAAGCCATCGCGGAGCAGGCGCGAAAATTCGGCTTCGGACAGGACTTCGGCGATCAGCTCAAACTCCAGTCCGCTGTCAGCGTCTTCCCCGATGACCTGGACGACGCCGCCCTGGCACAGTCCGCCGTCGGGCAGCGCGACGTCAAGGCGACCCCGCTGCAGATTGCCATGATGACCGCGGCGATCGCCAACGGCGGCGTGCAGATGAAACCGAACCTCATCAAGACAGTGCGCGCCCCGGACCTCCGGGTCATCAGCGAGCCGGAGCCGGAAGTCCTCCGCAACTCGACCAGTGCCGCGATCTCCCGCCAGATCACTGAGTGGATGACCGACGTCGTGTCCAAGGGCATCGCCGGCGGTGCCGCGATCCCGGGCGTTGAAGTGGCCGGCAAGACCGGCACCGCGCAGCTGGGGGACAGCGGTTTGAACAACTCATGGTTCACCGGGTTTGCCCCGGCCAATGACCCGCAGGTGGCCGTCACCATCGTGATCGAAGGTGTCGATGTGACCACCGGCGCACAGCTAACCAGTCCGAATGCGAAGAAGATCTTTGAGGCGGTGTTGAACAAGTGAGACCTACGTCAGGAATCACCCTCGGCGGCAGGTTCCAGCTGACCAGCCGGATTGCGGTCGGCGGTATGGGAGAGGTCTGGAAAGCAAAAGACCAGGTCCTCGGCCGCATTGTCGCCATCAAGGTCCTCAAGGAGGAATACACGGGCGATCCCGGCTTCCTGCAGCGTTTCCGCGCCGAGGCGCGCCATACCGCCCTGCTGAACCACGTGGGCATCGCCAACGTCTTCGATTACGGAGAGGAAGAGGGCTCCGCCTACCTCGTCATGGAACTGGTGCCCGGGCAGCCGCTGAGCACCATCCTTGAGCGGGAACGGGTCCTTTCCCCGGACCGGGCCATGTCCATCATTTCGCAGACCGCCCGGGCCCTGGCCGTCGCACACGCCCAGGGTTTGGTTCACCGCGACGTGAAGCCGGGCAACCTGCTCATCACCCCGGACGGTCGGGTCAAGGTCACGGACTTCGGCATCGCGCGCCTTGCCGACCAGGTCCCGCTGACCCAGACCGGCCAGGTCATGGGAACCGCCCAGTACCTGGCCCCCGAGCAGGCCACCGGCCAGACCGCCACGGGATCGTCCGACATATATTCCCTGGGCGTTATCGGTTACGAGAGCCTCACCGGGCACCGTCCCTTCTCCGGCGAATCGCAGATCGCCATCGCCTTGGCCCAGGTCAACGACGCGCCGCCGCCGCTGCCCGAGACCCTTCCCGTCCCGGTCCGTGCCCTGCTGATGTCCATGCTGGCCAAGGATCCGAGGAACCGCCCGGCGGATGCGATCAAGCTTGCCGAGGCAGCGGAAGCAATCCGCGCGGGGAATATCTCCGCCGCCCATGCCGCCGTTCCGGGCATGCTCCTCTTCGAGGACGCCACCGGCCCCATCACGGCTCCGACCGGCGTCGCGACGGCGCCCACCGGCGTCGTAGCCGCCCACGGCAGGGATTCGCACACGACGGCGACGTCCGCGCTTCCGGTGCTCGGCGCCGCGGGTGCCGCAGCCGCAGGTGCTGCAGCTGCCGGGCAGTCCCGAGCCGATGCCCTGGCAGCCGAGCGCACCTTCGATCCGGACGAGTCCTCCGTGCTGTATGACGAGGATGAGGACAACTACGAGCCGCAGCCGGCACGCAAGAAGCGCAGCCCGTGGACCTGGCCGCTGATCGCCCTGCTGCTCCTGCTGCTCTTCGCCGGCCTGGGACTCCTGCTGACCCAGATGGGCCTGTTCAACCCGACGTCTCCGGCGCCTTCGTCCAGCACGAGCAGCCCGGCGTCGAGCAGCGCCCCGCCCAGCTCGGCCTCGCCGAGCCCCAGCGAATCCTCGCCGACGCCGAGCCCGAGCGAAACTACACCGGACACGGTCAACCTCATTCCGGAGCAGTATCTCGGCCGCCCCTACGAGACCGTCCGCAGTGAGCTGATCGACCTTGGCTTCGTGGTCAAGGGGGCTCCTGTTTTCAACACGTCCACGCCGGGAACGGTGACGAACATCGAGCCTTCGGGCCCGGTCGCCAAGGGTGAGACGATCGTGGTCACGTACTCGAAGGGGCCGGAGAAGGTTGCCGTCCCCAACATCGCACAGGGCGCCACCGAATCCCAGGTCCGGGCAGCCATCGAGGGTGCGGGCCTGCGCTGGGTGAAGGGTGACGCCGTCGATGGCGAAGTCGGCCAGGCACCGGACACCTTCGTCAGTTCCGATCCGGCCGCGGGCACCGAGGTCAACACCGGCGCCACCGTCGTCTACCATCTGTCCAAGGCCAAAGCCTCGCCCTCCGCTTCCTCGGGTAAATAGGCAAACATGACTACCCGACGTTCAGCACCTGCACACAGAGAGGACAGCACTCCGGTGACAGACCAGCGCGTCCTCAATGGGCGGTATGAACTAGGAGAACTGCTGGGCCGCGGCGGCATGGCGGACGTGCACCGGGGGACGGACACGCTCCTCGGCCGCACCGTAGCCGTGAAACTGCTCCGCGCGGACCTGGCCCGGGACCCCCAGTTCCAGGCCAGGTTCAAGCGCGAAGCCCACGCCGTGGCCTCGTTGAACCATCCCTCGATCGTGGCGATCTACGACACCGGCGAGTACACGGTGGACGGCGGCCACGGCGAAACGGTCCGGGTGCCGTACATCGTCATGGAGTACGTGTCCGGCCGGACCCTGCGCGAACTCATCCGAGCCAAGGAACTGGACATCGACCGGGCCGTGGAGCTCTGCCTCGGCGTCCTTTCCGCGCTCGAATACAGCCACAAGGCCGGGATCGTCCACCGGGACATCAAGCCCGGCAATGTGATGGTCGGCCAAGACAACACCGTGAAGGTGATGGACTTCGGCATCGCCCGGGCCATCGCGGATTCCGCCGCCACCATGACCCAGACGCAGGCAGTGGTGGGCACCGCCCAGTACCTTTCCCCGGAACAGGCCCGTGGCGAGACCGTGGACGCCAGGAGCGACCTCTACTCTGCTGCCTGCCTGCTTTTCGAGATGCTGACCTCGCGTCCGCCGTTCACCGGTGACAGCCCGGTCTCGCTGGCGTACCAGCATGTCCGGGAAACCCCTGCCGCACCGAGCACCTTCAATCCCGAGGTGTCCGAGGCACTGGACAGCGTGCTGGCCAAGGGCCTGCAGAAGGAGCGGGCGGACCGCTTCCAGGACGCCGCCGCCTTCCGCCGCGCCCTGCGCGCCGCCCGCAACGGCATCGCCGTCCCCGCCGTGGCGGTATCCGAAGCAGGAACCGGTCCTGACGACGTCGGAGCGGAGTCCGCGGAGGAGGCCGCACCGGAGACGCTGGTCGGCTTCACCGGCATCGGCTTCCTGGACGGCAGCGCGGGCCGCAGCCAGGCGGCGGAAGAACCCCTGCCGGCAAACTACCTCGACGAGCCCGACGAGGACGCCATGCCGCTCGGCTTCCCGCCGGAACGCGAGCGGACGCGGCGGCAGAAGGCGCGGCGCCGGGCGTGGACCGCCGTCGTCATCCTCTTTACTGTGCTGGTCCTGGCCGGCGTCGGGCTGGGCCTTTACTACTTCATGAACCAGAAGCCGGCCGAGCCGGTCAAGGTCCAGATCCCGTCGGTCGCGAACATGAGTGCGGCGGACGCCATCCGGACGCTCTACGATGCGAAGCTCGTTCCCGACGCTCCCGTACGCGTGAATGACGACAAGATCCCGCAGGGAACCGCGATCGGCACGGACCCGTCCGTGGGCACTGAGGTGGTCCAGGGAAGCCATGTCACCCTGAAGGTCTCCGACGGGCCCAGTTCCGTCACGGTGCCCAAGGACCTGGTGAACCAGACCGAGGCCGCCGCGCGGGACATGCTGCGCCTGGCGGGCCTGACGGCTACCACCGTCATCGGGAACAGTCCCTCCGTTCCGGCAGGCTCCGTCATCAGCAGCAACCCTGCGCCCGGCGCGGTCGTGGCCCCTGGAAGCTCCGTTCAACTGGTGGTTTCAAGTGGCAAGGTCAAGATGCCGCAACTCATCAGGCTGGGCAAGGACGAGGCTGAAAAGGCGTTGGCCGACCTTGGGCTCACGATGAAGATCGTCGAGCAGGAGAACAGCGTTCTGGCTCCCGGCATCGTCACCGCCCAGAGCATCCCGGAAGGGACCCTCGCGGAGCAGGGCAGCGCCATAACGGTGACGGTCACCAAGGCTCCCGCTCCGGAGCCGACACCCAGCGAGACCGCGACGCCGAAGCCGGGCGCGAGCGGCGGCAAGAAGGGCTGACGCCCCGGGCCCGAGGGAGCGGCGCGCCCCGAAGCCCGCAGGGGTGCCGACGGCGGTCCCGCCGGCACCGGGTACAGCTAGCGCTGGATCAGCGGGCTCAGTGTCGCAGCCTTTGCGGCGGCTCCCGCCATGCCGAGCGATTCGAGCCAGTTGCCGAGCATCTGGTAGCCGCCTTCGGTGAGCACGGACTCGGGGTGGAACTGCACGCCGCACAGCGGAGCCGTCTTGTGCTGGAGCCCCATGATCACCCCGTTCGCGGTTTCGGCCGTGATCTCCAGTACGTCCGGAATGGTCTCGCGGACGGCGGCCAGCGAGTGGTACCGGGTGGCGGTCACGGGGGACGGGAGCCCGGCGAAGACGCTCTTGCCCTCGTGCTGCACCGGCGAGGTCTTGCCGTGCATCAGCTCCGGCGCGTGGGTGACGGTACCGCCGTACGCTTCGGCAAGGGCCTGGTGGCCCAGGCAGACACCGAACATGGGCTTGTTGTTGTCCCCACACCATTTGATGAGCTCAATGCAGACTCCGGCTTCCGCCGGCGTGCCGGGGCCGGGGGAGATCAGGACGCCGTCGCGGGCGTCGGCGAGCTCGATCGCTTCCTGGAGGGTGACGTCGTCGTTGCGGACCACGGTAGTTTCCGCGCCGAGCTCCTGCAGGTAGCCCACCAGGGTGTAGACGAAGCTGTCGTAGTTGTCGACGACGAGGATTTTAGTTGTGCTCATGGCTGCTGTACTGAACCAATCGTTGAGTTGGTGAGGGTGGTGAACTGGGACATCCAAGGGAAGAAGAACTGCACCATCAGGACCAGTATCCCTGCGATGAGTGCGGCCGAGGTCAATATGCGCGACCATAACGGGCCGGGCAGGTGCCGGAAGATCCATCCGTACATGCCTCAGGCCTTTCCGCGGGTCTTGGCCACCAGCGCGGCAATGTCCGACGGCGGTCCGACGGAGGCCGGTTGCCAGCTTTCCAGCAGTGAGTACGCAATGATGCGTTCCCCGGACCCGAAGCGCGGGTTGCAGCTGGTCATGGTGAGGTAGCTGTCCCGGGGTTGTGCGCCGGCCTTGGTGGGAACCGGAAGCAGCACGTCGGTGCGGGATGGCAGCACGATCTGGTTGTTCCGGTAGACGTAGGTGTAGTAGCCGGCCTTGGTCTGGACGTAGATGCGGTCGCCGGGGACGAGTTCATGGATGTTGTCCAACACGGCGCCGTGGGTCTGGCGGTGGCCGGCCACTGCGAAGTTCCCGGCGGCTCCGGGCATGCTGGTTCCGGCATAGTGCCCGAGGCCGAGGGAATCCAAGACGTCGGCACCGGTGCCCTGGACGATGGGCCTGGAGTAGTCGGCCCCGAATCGGGGGACATACATGATGCCGATCGTGTCCCCGTAGGCGGGCGCCGCGGAGACTGCCGGTTTCCCGTAATCGGTGGCGCCTGCCGGGGGAGTGAGGGGTCCTGTGAGCTCCTTGGCAAAACCGTCGATGGCCTTGGCCTGGGTGGCGTCGGCTTCCACGTTGGTCCACCAAAGCTCCCAGGCCACGAAGAGGAGCAGCACGGCGCCGGCAGTCAGGAGGAGTTCACCGGTGATCTGCACGGCTTTCCGTGCAGCACTCCCGCTATTCCGACGGCGGGACGAGGTGACGGGCACGGCAGCGGAAGCCTCCGGCTGCTGCTGCGTCACGGGGTCTCCTCTGTCCGGGAAACGGCCGCGCGGATCGTCTCCGAAGTCCGGCTAGACTTGGCAGCTAGAGACGAACCCGGAAGTACCGCGAACGCGCAGACCGCTGGAATTTTCCTTCCTGCAGGATACCAAGCCGGCACGCGGCCCTTCATTCAGAGGCCAAGGAGGAACCGTGCCCGAGTCCAAGCCCCGCAAGCGGCCTGCCCGCACTGTTGAGACCGCCGCCAAGGAGCAGTACAAGCCGAACCCGGTCTGGTTCAAGCCGGTGATGTTCGGCCTCATGGTCGTCGGCCTGCTGTGGATCATCACCTTCTACATCACCGGCGGCCAGTTCCCGGTTGTGGCCTGGGGGTCCTGGAACATTGTGGCCGGCTTCGGGATTGCGATTGCGGGCTTCCTGATGACCACCCGCTGGCGTTCCTGAGCAGCGATTTCCGGAAAAGCCCTCACATTCCGACTGCCTGCAGCGTCTACCTGATATGAGCAACAGGCACACCATCATCGAGTCCCCGCTCGGGGCCCTGACCCTGACGTCCCGGGACGGAGTGCTCAGCGGGATCTTCTATGAGGGCCACTGGCATATGCCGCCTGAGGAATTCTTCGGTGTCAGGGCGGACTCTGCGGATCCGGTCTTTGCCCCCGCCGTGGCGCAGCTCCGTGAATACCTGGCAGGGGAACGGACCACGTTCGGGCTTGAATACCGGGCGCGGGGCAACGAATTCCAGGAACGCGTCTGGGCCCGGCTTGAGGATATTCCGTACGGGGCAACGGTCAGCTATGGAGCCCTCGCAGCAGCACTAGGCGACCCCAACCTGGCCCAGGCCGTGGGCTCGGCAGTGGGCCGGAATCCCTTGAGCATCGTTATTCCCTGTCATCGGGTCGTCGGAAGCGACGGCCGCCTTACCGGTTACGCCGGCGGCCTGGCGAACAAACGCTTCCTCCTTGAGCTCGAGGAGCCCGCCGCCGTGAAGGAAAGCAAACTCTTCTGATGGGCAAACCGCCCTTCGAGAGGGTCGTCAGCCTCCACGGCGCCGTCGTGTTGCGGGTCTGCCGTGCCGTGCTTGGCGCCCATGACGCCGAGGACGCCTGGTCCGAAACGTTCCTCTCCGCCCTGAAGGCCTACCCGGAGCTGCCGGCGGACGCCAAGGTGCAGGCCTGGCTCGTCACCATCGCGCACCGCAAGGCCATCGACATCGTCCGGGCACGGCAGCGGCAGGCCCTGCCCATGGATGAACTGCCACCCCGTGAATCCCCGCTCGGCATTCCGGGCGGGGGACACCCGGAAGTGCTCGACGCCGTCGGGCAGCTTCCGCCGAAACAGCGGCAGGCAGTGGCTTACCACTACCTCGCGGGACTGCCGTACAAGGACGTCTCAGAACTGCTGGGCGTCACCCCTGAAGCGGCGCGGCGCGCGGGCGCCGATGGCGTCAAGGCCCTCCGGGCCGCCCTCGCGGAGACTCCCCGCCCGGCTTTGAAAGGAACAAGCCGATGAAAGACAGCCAGATGGACACTGGACCCCTGCTGCCCGACGGGCTTTTCGCAGGCTTGACAGAACCCGCCCCGGGCACGCTCGAACGCCTGCACGACCGCCTCGCCGCGGCCGCCGCGGGCAGGCAGCTCATCGACGTTTCCTACCGCACGGTGGATTCTCCGCTCGGCAGGCTCCTGCTGGCGGCCACGGAACGCGGCCTGGTGCGCGTCGCTTTCGCCCTGGAAGACCACGACGCCGTGCTGCAGGCCCTGGCCGACAAGCTGAGCCCGCGGATCCTGGAGGCGCCGTCCCGGCTGGACAATGCGGCACGCCAGCTCGAGGAATACTTCGCCGGGACCCGCCGCAGCTTCGAGGTTCCGCTGGATTTCGCGCTGAGCCGCGGCTTCCGGTTGAGCGTGCTGGAGCACCTTCCGCACATCGCCTACGGCAGCACCGAAAGCTACGCGGACGTGGCGAAAGCGGCGGGCAGTCCGAAGGCTGTCCGCGCCGTCGGCTCCGCCTGCGCGAACAACCCGCTGCCCGTCGTCGTGCCCTGCCACCGGGTGGTGCGTTCGGATGGCTCCTTCGGCGGCTATCTCGGCGGGCCGGAGGCCAAACGGATCCTGCTGGCCCTGGAGGCCGCGTGAGCGAACCGTTGTTTCCGGCGGAGCCTTTGTTTCCGGCGGAGTTGCTGTCCGTGCCCGACGCCGGCCCCCGCCGGATCGCCGAAGGTGCCGTTCACGTGCCGGGCTGGCTCAACCTGGAGCAGCAGCGCTGGATCGCTGCCCGCTTCCGCGAATGGGCGGCGGGACCCGTGCCGCCGAGGGCCGCCGTGCTGCCGGGCGGGCATCCGATGTCGGTCCGGACAGTCTGCCTCGGATGGCACTGGCAGCCCTACCGCTACACGCGCGAGGCCTTCGACGTCAACGGCCGCCGGGTGCTGGACTTCCCGGACTGGATGGTCAGGTTGGGCCGCAAGGCACTTGCTGCCGCCGGCTCGCTGCCGGAAACAGCGGCTGCCTACACGCCGGACACCGCGCTGGTGAACCTCTACGATGACGCAGCCAAAATGGGCATGCACCAGGACAAGGACGAGCGCTCCGCGGCACCGGTCGTGTCCTTGAGCATCGGCGACAGCTGCGTGTTCCGTTTCGGCAACACCGAAGGCCGGGGCAAGCCGTACACGGATGTGGTGCTGCAGTCCGGTGACCTCTTTGTCTTCGGTGGAGCGTCGCGTTTCGCCTATCACGGGGTGGTCAAGGTGCAGCCGGACAGCGCTCCGCAGGGCTGCGGGCTGGAGCATGGCCGCATCAATATCACCATGCGCGTCACCGGACTGTCGTAGCGATACCCTCGGAATGTCCTAGCCAGGGCGCACAATGTCCACAAACAGCTTTGAACGTCCTTTGGAGGCACCCATGACCCCGGCCGGCACTATCCTCGGCGAAGACGGACTGGCGCGCCCGCCGTGGGCATCCACGGACCCGTTGCTCCGGGAGTACTACGACACCGAATGGGGCATGCCGGTCCGGGACGAACGTGGCCTGTACGAGCGCATCAGCCTCGAGGGCTTCCAGGCAGGCCTCTCCTGGGCCACCATCCTGCGTAAACGCGAGGCCTTCCGTACCGCCTTCCTGAACTTCGATCCGGAGAAGGTGGCGTTGTTCGGGGAGGCCGACGTCGAGCGCCTCATGCTGGACGCCGGCATCGTGCGGAACCGTTTGAAAATCCGGGCGGCAATCACCAATGCCAACGCCACCCTCGCGCTCCGGGCCGACGGCGGCCTGGTGGACTTTGTGTGGTCCTTCCAGCCGGAAAAGACGCCGTCGCCCGCGACCGTAGCCGAGCTTGCCACCCAGTCGCCCGAGTCAGTGGCCCTGTCCAAGGCGCTTCGGAAGAAGGGCTTCGCTTTTGTCGGGCCCACCACGATGTACGCACTGATGGAAGCCATCGGCATGATCGACACCCATCTTGTGGACAGCCACCGCCGCGGAAGCTCCGGCATCTGGAGCTGAACCGCCCGGCCCCGGCTGTCCACAAAAGTGGGCAACTTTATCCACAGCTGTGGAAAGGCAATGTGGAAAGCGATGGCCTGGGCTTCAATAGCCCGGTTTTCCGGGGTTCTTGGAGGCTCGCCCTCAATTCCGCGGTTTTCCCCATGTGAACAAGGCTGTGGATCGTGGTCCGGGCTTCACCAAGTGTTCATGGTTCCGGGATGGAGAAATTCACCTCCGCGGACAGGGGCACGGTCTGATCCTGGACAGCATACGGTTTCAGACCCGCGGCAGGCTCATCGGCCCGGTTACCCACTTAACAACAGGCGGCTTCCCACAAGTTATCCACAGATGGGGAAAAACTGTGGTTACGTTGACGGCAAACCCGCGGATTCAAGGGGAATGCGGCGTGGTTTAAGGGGCGAAACTACAACCGTGTGAGTTATTAACAATGTTGAAAACCCTGTTGATATCGCTAGCGAGGGGCTGTGGATTCCACATCTCCCGGGACTTTTCCACAACAGCGGAACTAAGAGCGGTCTTGTCCACATAACCACAAGACCGCGCAGGAAAGTTATCCACAGCTGTGGACCAATGTGGGTATTTCGTCCGTTGGACCCCCGAAAACAGCGCAGGCAAGGGGAGGGTGCGCTGAACTACACAGTTGTAAGTTACACACAGTGTGGATAACGGCTGTGGAAAACGGGCCACGCCGGCGTTAGGACCTTCAGGGCGCCGACCGTCATTGACCGTCATTCAGCGGGACGCGCGCCACGGCGGGCGATGGCTTCAATGATTTCTTGCCTTGAAAGGCCCCGCTGCCGCTGTGCAAGGTCTATCGCAAACTGCAGGGCTTCCCTCCGCCCGCCTTCCCGCACCTCCGCCCTCACGGTTGAGCGGCCAAGTTGTTCGGCCGCCGCCACGCGATGGTGGCCGTCGGCCAGAAGCATGTGGCCGTTGATGGTGAACACCACCACCGGGGTTGATTCATCCAGATGTTCCAAGTAATACGACACGCGTTCCGGATCCAGATAGGGACGGCTCAGTTCAATGGAGTCCTGCACAAGTTCCGAAAGGGGGAGGTCGACGACCTGCATCTTGCCAGTTTGCTCCGCGCCGCTTCGGAAGTCACCACCCTCCCCGCTGGAGGGAAGGGAGGACGGCGGAGCCAGGCGGCCGCTGGCCGCCGTGCTTGGGATTGGAGCTAGGCAGTGCGGAGAACTGTGACGAGTACGAGGAGCACCGCGACGGCGACGAGACCGCCGGCCTGAACGAGGGCGCGGCGTGGCCCACGTGGCGCATAAGCCACTGCCGCAGCGCCGAGGGCCCCGGTGATGAATCCACCGAGATGTGCCTGCCAGGCGATGCCCGCGACCATGAAACCGATGACCCCGTTGATGGCGATGAGGATCCACAATTGCGTGGTGTCGCCGCCGCGGTGCCGCTGGATCACCAGCAAGGCGCCGAACAAACCGAAGATTGCACCGGAGGCGCCCACTACAGAAGCGGTCGGATGCCCGGGAACGTACAGGGGCGTCAGCAGCAGGTAGCCGACTGAGCCTCCAACAGCGGAAAGGAGGTAGATGGCCAGGAAACGGATCCGGCCGAGCAAAGGTTCCAGTGCCTGGCCGAAGATCCACAGCGTGTACATATTGAGCACGATGTGGGGCACGAAAGCCTGGGAATGCAGGAAAGCGGAAGTAAGCATCCGCCACGGCTCGTATTGGCCGGCCTCCGGCTGGACGTACCCGGCAGCAAAGGCAAAGTCTCTGGCGATGGCGTCCCCGGGAACAATCCACTGCAGGATGTATACCAGGACGCAGGCGGCGATCAATGCCAGCGTCGCGGTGGGACGGCCGGCAACTGCGGTGCCGCCATAGGCGGAACGTACTGCCGGCGTCGAACGCTTTTGTTCGTTGACGCAATCAACGCATTGGAACCCGACGGCGGCCGCCCGCTGGCATTCCGGGCACGCCGGGCGACCGCACCGCTGGCACCGCACGTACGAGGGTCGGTCGGGATGCCGGGGGCATACCGGAACGCCTGCTGACGGCTCAGCCGCCGGGTATCCAAAGCTCATGTGTTGGTCAGGCTCCGGAAATCAGAGCTGGACGACGTCGATGCTGTTGATGACGACGTCCTCGACCGGGCGGTCGCCCATGCCGGTGCGGACAGCCTCGATGGAGTCGACGACCTTCTTGGACTCGTCGTCGGCCACTTCACCGAAGATGGAGTGCTTGCCGAACAGCCAGTCCGTGTTGACGGTGGTGATGAAGAACTGGGAACCGTTGGTGCCCTTGCCCATCTGGATGCCGGCGTTGGCCATTGCCAGCTTGTACGGGGCGTTGAAGTTCAGTTCCGGGTGGATCTCGTCGTCGAACTTGTAACCCGGGCCGCCGATACCGCGGCCCAGCGGGTCGCCGCCCTGGATCATGAAGTCCTTGATGATGCGGTGGAAGATCGTGCCGTCGTACAGCGGGGTACCGGTCTTGTCTTCGCCGGTTTCCGGGTGGGTCCAGGACTTTTCACCTGTGGCAAGGCCGACGAAGTTGGCCACCGTCTTGGGCGCGTGGTTGCCGAAGAGGTTCACCACGATGTCGCCGAGGCTGGTGTGGATGGTTGCTTTTGCGGTTGCAATGGTCATGGGCCCATTCTTTCATGCAGGGTCAACGAGGAAACGGCCCGGAAGCCGGTTCCGCGCTCGGTGAAATCTCCCGTGAATGCGCCAGATGAATAGCCGGTGCCGGACATGCGACGTAGGCTAACAACAAACGAGCATGTGTATCGGGAGGTAGTTGTGAAGAAGTCAGACCGTATTGCCCGCGACCTTGAGCACTCTGTGGCAGCAGGCGTAGACACCGCCAAAGACTGGGCTGCCCCGCGCGTCGAAGCTGCCGTGAACTGGGCAGTTCCCCGTATCCAGCACGGAATCGATTCCGCCTCACCGAAGATCCAGGAAGGGCTGAAGACCGCGGCCCACAACCTGGCCGACGGCGTCGCAACCGTCACCCCGAAGCTCCAGGAAGGCCTTGCGAACCTCGCACCCAGAATCCACGACGCCGTCGAGGACGCCTCGCCGAAGATCCAGGAAGCGCTGAACAAGGCAACCCCCGCACTGGGCGTTGCCCGCGACAAGGTTGTAGAGGAGTACCTGCCCAAGCTGTCCGAACAGCTCGGCCAGGCGTCCACCGCCGTGCACCATGTCCTCGAGAACGCGCCCGCCCAGGTCGACGCCGTCGCCCAGAAACTGGTGGATTCCGGCGTCGTCCACAACCTCCAGGACCAGGCACAGGCTGCGGGAGCCCAATTCAAAGCGGTTGCGGAAGAGACCGGCAAGGCCGTGGCCGCCGAACTCGGTCGCAAAGAAAAGCCCAAGAAGCGCGGCCTCCTGATCGTCACGGTGATTGCCGCTGCCGTGGCCGCCGGTGTTGCCGCGTGGAAGGCTTCCAAGCCGGTCGAGGACCCGTGGAAGACCCCCGCCCCGGTGACTCCGGCAAACCCCGAGAACTCCGCCCCGATCCCGTTCCCGACGCCGGATCCGGTCAAGGCAGAGGGAGAAGCAGCCGGATCGGTCAAGGAAACCGTCAAGGAAGCGGCTGCGGAGGTCGCGGACAAAGCCGCCGAGGTGGCCGAGGACGCAAAGGACACCGCCGTCAAGGTGGCCACCGACGCCAAGACCGCGGTGAAGAACATCGCCGCGAGCCTGCACAAGGATGAGGACAAGGACAGCAGCAAGACCGAGGGCTGAGCCCGGACAAGGCATTCCATTGAGGGGACTCCGCATGGCGGGGTCCCCTCAATGTTTATCCACACGTCACCGGAAGCTCCCGCTGGGGCGGCAAGGCTGGTGTTAGATTTGTCTGGATGTCAGCCGATAGATCGCCCGAAGAACCCGCACCTTCTGACGCACCCAGGCCGGAAGTCTCCATCGTCATACCGGCGTACAACGAGGAAAGCGTCATCAGGCAGTGCCTCATCGCCGCCATTTACCAGTCTGTCCCGGCCGCCGAGATCATCGTCGTGGACAACATGTCCACGGACCGCACGGCCCTCATTGTTGGCCAGATGCAGCAGGAATACCCTGAAAGCCCCATCCTGCTCCTGAGCCAGGACGAGGCCCAGGGACTCATCCCCACCCGCAACTTCGGGCTCAACCGCGCCACCGGCGACGTGGTGGGACGCATCGACGCCGACTCCGTCCTCGAACCGGACTGGGTGGAACAGGTCCAGGCCGCTTTCATGGACCCGGACGTCCAGGCGGCCACCGGTCCCGTGGTCTACTACGACATGCCCATGCGCCGCTTCGGACTCAAGGCCGACGACAAGATGCGCCAGCTCATGCTCCGGCTGGCCAAGCACCAGTACCACTTCCTTTTCGGATCCAACATGGCATTGCGGCGCACGGCCTGGGAAGCCATCCGTGACGAGGCGTGCCTGGACGAAAAGGATGAGATGCACGAGGACATCGACCTCTCGCTGCATCTGGCCGAGCACGAGATGCGGGTCCAGTACTGGCCGCAGATGGTCTCCGGAATGTCCGCCCGCCGCCTCGAGGATTCACCGCGGGACTACCGCTACTACGTGACCCGCTTCGACCGCACCTACAAGGCACACAACGTCAAGAAGATGGCGTTGAAGGCACCCATGGTCGTCTTCTTCTCGGTGTACTTCCCGGCCAAACTCCTGCGCGCCATCCACACTGCAAGCTCCAGCCAAAGCGTCCGGCGCGGCGGCCAGTAACCGCCCGCTGACGACGACGGCGAGCCCCGCCAGGATGAACCCGGGCCCCGCGTAGGTGCCGCCGGGCAGGGCAAGTGCATCGCCCCACAACGACTCGGGCGAAGACCCACGGAGGTCAGTTGGAGGGAGGTGATGAAGCAGGCGATCAGCGGCTCGGACGCCGAGACTCCGAGGACCCCAAGGCAGCGAAGACGATGTTCATGACCAACCCGGAGTGACTGCGATGCCCGGCTCCGAAGGCAGAGTCTGTGGAACTCCGGGCGAAAACGAAAGAGTCCCGGTCATTCCTGACCGGGACTCTTTCCTATGGTGGAGGCACGGGGACTCGAACCCCGAACCCCCTGCTTGCAAAGCAGGTGCGCTACCAATTGCGCCATGCCCCCATAAGAAGCAACCCATCCATCCTACCGCAGAACGCGCCCCGGCTTTGACCGGTTCCGTTCGGCGGCTCAGGGCTAGTCAACCGTATCGGTTGCCTGGCTCCAGACCGTCTTCCGGGCTTCGGATTCCTGCACCTTCCGGTAAAGCAGGACGCCTGCGATCGCAGCTGCAACAATCAGCAACGTCTTCACATGCACCCCGTTCCGGTCCTTGCGGACCTTTACCGTGGAACCGTGCAGGTTCCGTGGGCGTACCAGGACTTGAACCTGGGACCTCTTCGTTATCAGCGAAGCGCTCTAACCGCCTGAGCTATACGCCCCGATGCCTCATCGGGCCGAGATATGACTCTACAGCACATCCCGGCCCGATCTCAAATCGAGGCATTCCGTCCTGGTTTTCCGCCGGTTTTCCGCGGATTTCCAGGGATTTTGCTAGTCGTCGGTGAGCGTGACGCCAATGCCGCCGACGAGCGTTGCGGAAATGTTATAAAGCACCGCACTCAACATGGACAGGGCGGTGAGCAACACGACATTGACCACGGAAATGATGGTGGCGAAAGACAGCACCTGGCCCAGGGACGCGACTTTCTTCAGTTCGAAGCCGCCGCCTTCGGAGCCGGCCAGGGTGCCCAGGAGGCTGTCCACCTGGTCAAAGATGCCGGTGAGATCCAGGACCGTCCACAGCACCATCGCGGCCACGACGGTGACGATGCCCAGAGCCACGGACAGCAGGAACGCCATCTTGAGCACAGACCAGGGGTCCACCTTGCTGACCAACAGGCGCGCGCGGCGCACCTTGGCCTTGGGAGCAGGCTTCACAAGTCCGGGAGCAGCCGGACGTTGGCCCGGGGCAGCGGGACGAGCGGCCTGCCGGGAACCCGGAGCCCCGGGGCGCTGACCCTGGGATGCAGGACGCGGCGCGGAAGCCGGCGTGCCGGCAGGGCGCTGTGCCGATGCCGGGGCGCCCGCCGGGACAGGCGGTCGGGAACCAGCAGCAGCGCCTGCCTGCGATGCGCCGGAAGGCTGACGAAGTCCGCCGGGGACGTCGGTATTCGGCTTGGGATATGAGTCAGGATTACTCATTCGTTCCTCCGGTAATGTCTTCGTTCAGCTCGGTGCCGGGATCCTGGCTGCTGTCAGCTTCGGGTGTCCCGTCGTGTGGTGCGGCCGCCTGGGCGGCGCCGCTGTCTGCAGCCAAGGTTACGTTATCCGCGGCTCCGGGCTGCTGTTCTTCATCCGTCTCTTCACCGTCGAGGCCGCGTTCGCTGTTGCGCGCCACCTCGATGATGCGGTCGTTCTTGTCCGGCTTGGCAAAGATGACGCCCATCGTATCGCGGCCCTTCGCAGGGACGCCGGAGACGGCGGAACGGACAACCTTACCGCCTTCCATGACAACCAGCACTTCGTCCTCGTCCTGGACGATGAGCGCGCCCACCAGGTCGCCGCGCTCTTCGGCCAGTTTGGCCACCTTGATGCCAAGGCCGCCGCGGCCCTGCAGTCGGTACTCCTCGACGGCGGTGCGCTTGGCGTACCCGCCCTCGGTCACCACAAAGACGTAGGAGCCGTCCTTGATGACGTCCGCCGCCAGCAGTTCGTCGTCTTCTCGGAACTTCATGCCGGTCACGCCGGAGGTGGCACGGCCCATGGGGCGAAGGGCCTCGTCCGTCGCGGTGAAGCGGATCGACTGGCCCTTGCGGGACACCAGGAGGAGGTCGTCGGTTTCGGACACCAGCTGCGCCGAGACAAGCTCGTCCTCATCGCGCAGGTTGATGGCGATCACGCCGGCGCTGCGGTTGGTGTCGTAGTCTTCCAGCCGGGTCTTCTTGACGAGGCCGCTCTTCGTGGCAAGCACCAGGTAGGGTGCCTGTGCGTAATCGCGCAGGTCGAGGACCTGGGCGATGTGCTCGTCGGGCTGGAACGCCAGCAGGTTGGCCACGTGCTGGCCCTTGGCGTCCCGTCCGGCTTCGGCGAGCTCATAGGCCTTGGCCCGGTAGACCCGGCCCAGGTTGGTGAAGAAGAGCAGCCAGTGGTGCGTGGTGGTGACGAAGAAGTGTTCCACGACGTCGTCGCCACGCAGCTGGGCACCCTTGACGCCCTTGCCGCCGCGCTGCTGGGAACGGTAGTTGTCACTGCGGGTGCGCTTGACGTAACCGCCCCGGGTGATGGTGACCACCACTTCTTCTTCGGGGATCAGGTCCTCGATGGACATGTCGCCGTCGAAGCCCATCAGGATGTGGGTCCGGCGGTCGTCGCCATGCTTGGCCACGATCTCGGCGAGTTCGGTGCTGATGATTTCACGCTGCCGCTGCTCGGAGGCGAGGATCGCGTTGTATTCGGCAATCAGCGCTTCGAGTTCGGCGTGGCGGTCCTGGATCTTCTGGCGTTCCAGGGCTGCCAGGCGGCGCAGCTGCATGTCGAGGATGGCGCGGGCCTGCTGCTCATCGATATCCAGAAGCTGGATGAGGCCGTCACGTGCAGCTTCGGTGGTGTTGGAGGCACGGATGAGGGCGATGACCTCGTCCAGCATGTCCAGCGCCTTGAGCAAGGCGCGGAGGATGTGTGCTTCCTCTTCGGCCTTGCGCAGGCGGTACCGGGTGCGGCGGGCGATGACGTCCATCTGGTGCGCCACCCAGTGCCGGATGAAGGCATCCAGCGTCAGGGTGCGCGGCACGCCGTCGACGATCGCCAGCATGTTGGCGGCGAAGTTGTCCTGCAGCTGGGTGTGCTTGTAGAGGTTGTTCAGCACCACCTTGGCCACGGCGTCGCGCTTGAGCACGATCACCAGGCGCTGGCCCGTGCGGCCGGAGGTTTCGTCGCGCAGGTCCGCGATGCCCTGGATCTTGCCGTCCTTGACCAGTTCGGCAATCTTGATGGCCAGGTTGTCCGGGTTTGCCTGGTACGGCAGTTCGGTGACCACCAGGCAGGTACGGCCCTGGATTTCCTCCACGTTCACCACGGCGCGCATGGTGATGGAGCCCCGGCCGGTGCGGTAGGCCTCTTCGATGCCCTTGTGGCCGAGGATGGTCGCACCGGTGGGGAAATCGGGTCCCTTGATGCGCAGCAGCAGCGCTTCAAGCAGTTCCTCGCGGGAGGCCTGCGGGTTCTCGAGGTACCACTGGACACCGTCGGCAACCTCGCGGAGATTGTGCGGCGGGATGTTCGTGGCCATGCCGACGGCAATGCCCGAGGATCCGTTGACCAGCAGGTTCGGGAAACGCGCCGGCAGGATGGTGGGTTCCTGGTTCTTGCCGTCGTAGTTGTCCTGGAAGTCGACGGTTTCCTCGTCGATGTCCCGCACCATCTCCATGGCCAGCTGGGCCATCTTGGTTTCGGTATAACGGGGGGCGGCCGCGCCGTCGTTGCCGGGCGAGCCGAAGTTGCCCTGGCCAAGCGCCAGCGGGTAACGCATGGTCCAGTCCTGGATCAGGCGCACCAGGGCGTCGTAGATGGCCATGTCGCCATGCGGGTGGTACGTACCCATGACGTCGCCGACCACGCGGGCGCACTTGTTGAAAGAGCGGTCCGGGCGGTAGCCGCCGTCGAACATCGCGTACAGCACCCGGCGGTGGACCGGCTTCAGGCCGTCACGGACGTCGGGGAGGGCGCGGCCGACGATGACGGCCATGGCGTAGTCCAGGTAGGAACGCTGCATCTCGGTCTGCAGGTCCACCTGTTCGATGCGGTCAACCAGCACGTCGCCTTCAAGAACGGTTTCCGGGGTGTCCTGCTCTTCGGGGACCTCGGGGGTTTCGTCACTCATAGTTTGTATTCCGTTTCAGGTATATGTCGGTTCAGGAATCTAAGGTGGTGGAAGCCTCTTAGATATCCAGGAACCTGACGTCCTTGGCGTTCTGCTGGATGAAGTTCCTGCGCGACTCCACGTCCTCGCCCATCAGCACGGAGAAGATCTCGTCCGCGGCCGCGGCGTTTTCCATGGTGACCTGGAGCAGGGTGCGGCGGTCAGGATCCATGGTGGTGTCCCAGAGTTCGGTGTAGTCCATTTCGCCGAGGCCCTTGTAGCGCTGGATGCCGTTGTCCTTGGGCAGGCGCTTGTTCATCGCCGTGCCCTTGCGGATGGTTTCGTCGCGTTCACGGTCGCTGTAGACGTAGTCGTGGTTCGCGTTCGACCACTTGATCCGGTACAGCGGGGGCTGGGCAAGGTACACGTAGCCGTTCTCGATGAGCGGACGCATGTAGCGGAACAGCAGGGTCATCAGCAGGGTGGTGATGTGCTGGCCGTCCACGTCGGCATCGGCCATGAGCACAATCTTGTGGTACCGGAGCTTGGAGATGTCGAAGTCCTCGCCGATGCCGGTGCCGAAGGCGGTGATCATGGACTGGACTTCGTTGTTGCCCAGTGCCTTGTCCAGGCGGGCGCGCTCCACGTTGAGGATCTTGCCGCGCAGCGGCAGGATGGCCTGGGTTTCCGGGTTCCGGCCGCGCTTTGCGGAACCGCCTGCGGAGTCACCCTCCACGATGTACACCTCGCAGCGCGAGGGGTCCTTCGAGGAGCAATCCGAAAGCTTGCCGGGCATGCCGAAGGATTCCAGCGGGCTCTTGCGGCGGGCATTGTCGCGGGCCTTGCGCGCGGCCATGCGGGCCTGGGCGGCCTGGATGGCCTTGCGGATGACGTCGCGGGCCGGACCCGGGTTGCGCTCGAGCCAGTCACCCAACTGGTCGGTGACCACGCGCTGCACAAAGCCCTTCACCTCGGAGTTGCCGAGCTTGGTCTTGGTCTGCCCTTCGAACTGCGGTTCGGAGAGTTTCACGGAGATAACAGCGGTCAGGCCTTCACGGATGTCGTCACCGGTGAGGTTGTCGTCCTTCTCCTTGATGATGGCTTTTTCGCGCGCGTAGCGGTTGATCAGCGAGGTCATTGCCGCGCGGAAACCCTCTTCGTGTGTGCCGCCTTCGTGGGTGTTGATGGTGTTTGCGTAGGTGTGGACGCTTTCGGAGTAGGCGGTGGTCCACTGCATGGCGACCTCGACGGCGATGTGCCGCTCGGTGTCTTCGGTTTCGAAGGCGATGACGTCCTCGTGGACGATGTCCACCTTCTTGCTCGAGTTCAGGTGCTTGACATAGTCCAGCAAGCCCTCGTCGTACTGGTAGACCACGGTACGGTGCTCGGCCGGGACTTCGCCTTCGGTGGAGACCGCGTCAAGGTCCAGGTCCTCGCCGTCGGCCTGCTTGACGGGGCGTTCGTCCGTCAGGGTGATCCGCAGGCCCTTGTTGAGGAAGGCCATCTGCTGGAAACGGGCACGGAGGGTCTCGAAGTCGAACTCGGTGGTTTCGAAGATGCTGCCGTCGGGGTAGAACGTCTGGCAGGTACCGGTCTCATCCGTGGCCTCGCCCTTGACCAGTTCGCCCTGTGGCTTTCCGCCGTCGGCGAAGGACATCCGCCAGACGTGGCCCTGGCGCCGGACTTCGGTGTCGACCCGGCGTGAGAGTGCGTTCACCACGGAAATGCCGACGCCGTGCAGGCCACCGGATACCGCGTAGCCACCGCCACCGAACTTGCCGCCAGCGTGCAGGATGGTCATGACCACCTCGACGGTGGGTTTGCCCTCGGTGGGGTGCATATCGACGGGAATGCCGCGGCCGTCGTCGACGACTTTGACGCCGCCATCGGCCTGAAGCGTCACCTCGATATGGCTGCAGTAACCTGCCAAGGCCTCATCGACGGAGTTGTCCACCACTTCATAGACCAAGTGGTGCAAGCCCCGCGGACCAGTGGATCCGATGTACATGCCGGGACGCTTGCGTACTGCCTCAAGGCCTTCAAGCACCGTGATGTCACTGGCGCCGTACTCCCGGGCACCGGCGGACGCATCCGGAATGCTGGCAATGTCCTCTGCGGACTCAGCTGCCAAAATCTCTGCATTGTCGTTAGCCACAGGCGCTTTCGACTCCTCTTGTTCGATGGTCGCCGGCCGTCACCGCACACGAGGGCAGGGGTCCGGGAAGGACACTCACCAAGGATGCGGCGGCCGCCAACAGGGGACGCCACTGATAGCGCCGACGACCCCTTGACTGGCGGATCCGCAGCCAAGGTGCTTTGCTGCGGGGCCAATCAACTGTTCGCCGGCGCCCAGTTGTCTATCCCCGATTCTATCGTGCCGAGGCGTCCAAGCCCGATTTGGCCGGGGCGGTTCGGGATAAACCTGCCTCTGGCAGGCCGCTGGCCCCGTCTGGAACCGCCCCGAACGGCACTAGTCGGGGAGCTATACGGCCATGGTGCGTTCCAAGCCGCTGTGCGCGATTTTCGGGAAGCGTCCGCGGAGAGCGGAAAATCGATCAGCCGTAGGTGTCCCGCGGGCCGCGGCCGTTGACGCTGCGGCCGCCTTTCCGCCAGTTCGGCGCCGTCGGGGCGAGCACATGGATCGCCGTCACCACGCCCTCGCCGAGCTCCTTGCGGAAAAGTTCCAGGAGGCTGGAATTCAGCAGCCGCAGCTGCGTGGCCCAGGCCGTGGAGTCGCAGCGGACATGCAGGGTGGTGTCCGTGAAGCTCTCCGGCGTGCAGTGGGCTGAGATTTCCGGTCCCACCAGGGCATCCCATTCCGCCATGACCGATCCAACGGCCACCGGGGACGTCCAGCCCCGCTCGGCGACCAGGCGGCCGACGACTTTGCCCAGGCCCAGGGGATCCCGGCCGGTGCCATGGAACTGGCTGAAGCCGCGGGTGTCCCGCAGCCCCTTCCGCTTCGGGGCGGCCTTTCCCGGGGCGGCGCGGCGCACTTCGCCGCGGGCTGCAGCAGCCTCGCGCATCCGGTTCAGGGCAGCCTGGGCGGCGTCGATCCGATCGGGGTCGCGGCCGGGTTGCAGTCCGCCGTCATCCTTCACCATCTATGCCTCCGGGGACAACCTTCACCCGCCGTCCGGCCAGCTCTTCGGGGATATCGGCGTCAACGGCGGCCGTTACCAGTACCTGCTCGGCACTGGCGACTATTGCCGCAAGTTTACGCCGCCTTTGCACGTCCAGCTCCGCGAAAACGTCATCAAGGATGAGGATCGGGGCCGATCCGCCGGTCAGCGAGTCATCAAGCATGACGTAGTAGGACGCCAGGCGGAGGGCCAGGCACATCGACCACGTTTCGCCGTGCGACGCGTAGCCCTTTGCCGGGGCCTCACCAAGCAGCAGATCGAGCTCGTCCCGGTGCGGGCCCACCAGGGAAATGCCGCGCTCAAGTTCCTTGCGGCGCGCAGCCGCGAAAGCGTGGACGTACCGCTCAGTGAGCTGCTCGATGCTCAGCTGCCGCAAATCCTCCACCCCGTCGCCGGGCGCCGTCGTCCCGTCGGCCAGGCCGCCGTCGTCGTCCAGGACGCCTTGGAGGGTCGAGCGGTACAGTGCGTTTGCTTCCTTGGACCCGTCCGTGAGCTGGGCATATGCCCGCTGGAGGTGCGGACGGAGCCGTTCCACCAACTCAAGCCGCGCGTGCAGCAGTTCGGCACCGGCCCGGGCCATGTGTTGGTCCCAGACGTCGAGCGTCGCCTCATGCCCGGCGGTGAAGCGGCCGGCGCGGGCGGATTTCAGCAGGGCGTTCCGCTGCTTGAGTACCCGGTCATAGTCGGCGCGGGTGGCAGCGTGCGCCGGAAGGAGGCTGACAAGCATCTCATCCAGGAAGCGGCGGCGGTTGGACGGATCGCCCTTCACCAAGGCCAGGTCCTCGGGGGCGAACAGCACGGTCTGGCAGATGCCCAGGATGTCCCGCGCACGGAGCGGATTTCCACGGTTGATCCGCCCGCGGTTTGCCCGTCCCGCGTTGATTTCGAGTTCGACGACGGTCGCTTGGCTGCCGCGCACGAGTTTCGCCCGGATCATGGCGCGTTCGCTCCCGAACCGGATGAGCGGGGCGTCCGTGCTGACTCGGTGCGAACCCAGGGTGGCCAAGTAGCCGATCGCTTCCATCAGGTTGGTCTTGCCGATCCCGTTGGAGCCGACCAGGACAGTCACTCCCGGGCCGAGTTTCAGGTCAACCTGGGCGTAGCTGCGGAAATCGCTCAGCGAGAGGTGTTCGAGGTACACGCGTGCTGCCGGCCTCCGGCTGCCTAGCTGGACGGACGGGTTGCGTGCCCGCCGAACTGGTGGCGCAGGGCGGACACCATCTTCATGGCCGGGGACGTTTCTTCGCGGGAAGCGAAACGTGCGAAGAGCGCTGCGGTGATGGCCGGGGCGGGAACCGCGTTGGCGATGGCTTCTTCCACGGTCCAACGGCCTTCGCCGGAATCTTCCACGTAGTCGTCGATCGAAGCCAGGCCCGGATCCTCGTCAAGGGCTTTTACCATGAGGTCCAGCAGCCAGGAGCGCACCACGGTACCTTTCTGCCAGGCACGGAATGTGCCTGGCAGGTCATCGATGATGTCCTTCGCCGCGAGCAGCTCGTAGCCTTCGGCGTAAGCCTGCATTAAGCCGTATTCGATGCCGTTGTGCACCATCTTGGCGTAGTGGCCGGCGCCGACGCCACCCACGTGCACGAAGCTGTCGGCCCGTTCTCCTTGGGGGCGGAGGGCATCGAAGACCGGCATGGCGAGTTCGATGTCCTCAGCCGAACCGCCCGCCATGAGACCGTACCCGTTCTGCAGGCCCCAGACACCGCCGGAAACCCCGCAGTCAGCGAAGCGGATGCCCTTTGAGGCGAGGAATTCCGCGTGTTTCTGGTCTTCCGTGAACCGCGAGTTGCCGCCGTCGATCACCATGTCGCCGGTGTTCAGTTTTTCGCCGAGCTCGGTCACCACGGCATCGGTGATCTCACCGGCCGGAACCATCACCCAGACGATCCTGGGGATCGGAAGGGCGGCAATCAGCTCATCGACGGTGGCGACATCGGTGACTTCGGGGTTGCGGTCGAAGCCCGTGACCTGGATGCCGCCGTTCCGCATGCGTTCGCGCATGTTGAAGCCCATTTTTCCAAGGCCGATCAATCCGATGTGCACGGTGTGAACTCTCTTCTGCGTGGGGTGGGTGGCGGAATGCGGAACCGCAGCCTGCTTGCGCGGCGCTTGGTCCGGCGGCTTAGTTGGGCAGGCGGACCGGCATTACGAGGTAGCGGTAGTCATCCTGGTCGTCGCCGTCAGCGTCCGCCTGGGCGGTGATCATGGCCGGCTTGGGTGCACTGGTGAACGAGAAGCGCACGAACTTGCTCTCGATGACGCTCAGTCCCTCGATCAGGTAGTGCGGGTTGAACGCGACGGTGATCTCTTCGCCGGTGAGCTGGGCTTCGAGTTCTTCGGAAGCCTGGGCGTCCTCGCCGGTGCCGGCGTCGAGGGTCAGCTGGCCCGGGGTGAAGGCGAGACGTACCGGGGTGTTGCGTTCGGCCACGAGGGAGACGCGCCGGACGGCTTCGATGAGTTCCTGGGTCTGCACGGTGGCGTGGATCGGCGTGGATTCCGGGAACAGTGAACGGATCTTCGGGTAATCGCCGTCCACCAGCAGCGAGGTGGTGGTGCGGCCGCCGCTTTCGAAGCCGATCAGCCTGCTGTCGTCGTCGGAGAGCGCGAGGTTGATGTCCCCGCTGCCGCCGAGCGTCTTGGCGACTTCGTTGAGGGTCTTGGATTTCACGAGGGCGCTCGTGGAAATGCCCGGGTTGACGGGCTTCCAGGGCACTTCGCGCATGGCGAGCCGGTAGCGGTCCGTGGCCAGGAGGGTGATCAGCTCGTCTTCGATTTCCATCCTGACGCCGGTCAGGATCGGCAGGGTGTCGTCCTTGCTGGCAGCGATGATGACCTGCGACACCGCCTGGGCGAACGCGTCACCGGGCAGGGTGCCGCTGACGGCGGGCAACGCAGGAAGCGGCGGATATTCGGACTCGGGCATGGTCGCGAGGTGGAAGCTGCTTCGGCGGCAGCTCAGGGTCACCTTGCTCCCATCGGTTTCGACGTCGACGGGTGCGGAGGGCAGGCTGCGGCAGATGTCTGCGAGCAGCCTGCCGGACACGAGAATCGTGCCTTCGGTGGTGATGTCCGCTGGAATCTCAAGCCGTGCGGAGGTCTCGTAGTCGAAGCTCGAAAGGCTGACGGTACCGGCTTCTGCTTTGAGCAGGAGGCCGGAGAGAACAGGTACCGGCGGCCGCGGAGACAAGGATCGGGCTGTCCACGTGACGGCTTCTGCCAGGACATCCCGGTCGACTCTGAACTTCACGGAAGGGTGCCGCCTTTCATTGCTGTCGCATACGCGATCGCTACTGCCAATGCTCTGGTGGAAGCTCCGAAGAGCTCCATGGGCCCCTTGGAACGGTTGCTTGTCCGGTATGTACACCGCGAATGACAAGAAATCCGGCCCTGAGGGACACGATGCTGACAGCTTAGCCGGAAGTCCTGGCATTAACCCATCCCTCAAATGGGCTGGCGGGTGCGCAGCACCGCCAGGATCTGCGGGACGGGGCGGTCGGAAGGAGATTGTTGTTTGAGGGATCTGGATTTTTTGGGATTAGTAGTGTTAATAACCCTTGTGGAAACTGTGGATAACCGCATTTTGCCGCGGGGATCCGGGGTTAAGGCTTGTTCACGGCGTGTGGGCAGCCTGGGTTTTAAACAGGGTGTGGACGTGGACAACCCCCAGGGCGGTTTTTAACGATCCACAGGCGCCTTAAGGGTTTTAAGCCCATTAACCGCGGTTCTCCCCTTAACTGTCCACAGGCTTATCCACATGCACCTGTTAATAAGGTATGTAGTGGCGGCGCAGCGCTTCGCGAAGCGGCGCTCAGGAATCGCGCTGCTGCTGCTTGATGCGGTTGGTCAGTTCCGTGACCTGGTTGTAGATGACCCGGCGTTCGGCCATGAGTTCGCGGATCTTGCGGTCAGCGTGGATCACGGTGGTGTGGTCGCGGCCGCCGAGTTCCTGCCCGATCTTCGGCAGGGACATGTCCGTCAGCTCCCGGCACAGGTACATCGCGATCTGCCGTGCGGTCACCAGGGTCCGTGTGCGGGACTTGCTGCAGAGCTCTTCCATGCTGAGCTTGAAGTAGTCCGCCGTCTGCTTCAGGATCTGCTCCGCGGTGATTTCCTGGGCGCCGTCGTCGGTGATCAGGTCCTTCAGGACCATTTCGGCCAGGGCCACGTCCACCGGCTGGCGGTTGAGGCTGGCGAATGCCGTGACGCGGATCAGGGCGCCTTCGAGTTCGCGGATGTTGCTCGAGATCTTGGACGCGATGTACTCCAAGGCGTCATCCGGGGCGGACAGGCCTTCGTTCTGGGCCTTCTTGCGAAGGATCGCGATACGGGTTTCGAGTTCCGGCGGCTGGATGTCGGTGAGCAGGCCCCACTCGAAGCGGGACTTCATGCGGTCTTCGAAACCGGCCAGCTGCTTCGGAGGCAGGTCGGAGGTGATGACAACCTGCTTGTTGTTGTTGTGCAGGGCGTTGAAGGTGTGGAAGAACTCTTCGAGGGTGCGGTCCTTGCCGGCCAGGAACTGGATGTCGTCGATCAACAGGACGTCGACGTTCCGGTAGGTCGTCTTGAAGCTGGCGCCTTCGTCGTCGCGGATCGAGTTGATGAAGTCGTTGGTGAACTCTTCGGAGTTGACGTACCGGACCCGGATCCCGCCGTAGAGCCGGCGGGCGTAGTGGCCGATCGCGTGCAGCAGGTGCGTCTTGCCCAGCCCCGAGTCGCCGTAGATGAACAGTGGGTTGTAGGCCTTCGCCGGCGCTTCGGCCACGGCCACCGCGGCAGCGTGGGCGAATCGGTTGGACGACCCGATCACGAACGTGTCGAAAACGTACTTCGGGTTCAGACGGCCGAATTCGTGGGAGGTGCTGGGCGGGGTCGGTTGCGGCCGCAGTTCCACGGCGTCATCCGCTCCGGCGGAAAGCTCGACGGCGGGAGCCGGCTCTTCGTGGACGGGCACCAGGTCGGTGTCAACGTCGATCGCGCAGCGGATATCGTCCGAGAAGACACTCCGCAGGGCATCGTCGAGGGCGTCCTTGACCTGGGTCTGAAGGACCTCGCGGGTCAGTTCGTTGGGGACGGCCACCAGGAGGGTGGAACCGATGAGGCCCTGGGCCTGGGCCAGGATGACGAAACCACGCTGCCGGGGGCTGACCCGCTCGTCCTGTTCAAGCAGGCTCAGGACCCGGCGCCAGGAACTTCCGACAGTATTGGCATGGTTGGTCTCGTCTACCGTCATCAAGTGGTTCCTCTGGTCCGTGTGTGCCTGAATTGCCGGCAGCCGAAAAGTCCGAACCAAGGGTGGATTCCAACCGAATCCACAGAGTTATGCACAGTCCGTGGAAAATCGGCTACTGAGACACTCTAGGGGATGGATTCCCCAGAAGATAGCTGGGGAGTTGCTTGTGGATAATTACATCGTTGTGGTTCTCCAAACGGCCCTGTGAGCCACTTCATCCACAGGCTGCCGGCCCGACTTTGGCACAGCTGGGGATAGCCTGGAGGAGGCCTCCCGGTTTGACCCGCGGCGTGTTCTTGCCCTAACGTTGTGAAGTCCTATGTGTCCGCTTTCGGCCACCTGTATCTCCGGCACCGTCCGGCGTTGGGTGGGCGCGGACGCACAAAAAACTTAGCGTCGGCCAGTTCTTCCCCTTTTGATCGGGTGGGCGCACCTTTGATCCACTGGAGTAACTAACGTGAGCAAGCGGACTTTTCAGCCGAATAACCGCCGTCGGGCCAAGAAGCACGGCTTCCGCCTTCGTATGCGCACCCGTGCCGGCCGCGCCATCCTGGCTGCCCGCCGCAGCAAGGGCCGCGTCGAGCTGTCGGCGTAATAACTGACTCGTCGGTCTACCTTCCCAAGCGAGTCAAGCGGTGCTTGCCACCCCTCATCGTCTGCGGACTTCAACCGACTTTTCAACAACAGTACGTTCCGGCGTCCGCAATGGACGCCGGAACTTAGTGTTATATACGGCAACTATCGCTGCCGATGAACCGAGCCGGTTCGGCTTCATAGTTTCCAAAACTGTCGGGAACGCTGTCACCAGGAACCTCGTTAAGAGGAGACTGAGGGAGGCTGCTGCGCTGGCGTTGAAAAACCAGGGAACCGGACTCGCCGTAGTTGTCCGGGCCTTGCCGGCGTCGGCTTCCGCGGATTGGGAACAGCTGCTGGGCGATTTCAACGCAGCTCTGGCAGCAAACAGGAAGCGGCTTGGCGGAATGGTTCCGCCGCCGTTGCCGGACCGTACGGGCAACTACCCCGACGGCAGCACTAGACAGGAAGGGACACCGCGTGCATGAGCTAGGCTCCGCCGTCGTCCGCTTCCTTGCCCTAACCTCAAGGACCATTGCTTCTGTCCTCTGGGACCTGCCCCGCAACATCCTCATCCTGCTGCTGAAGACCTACCGGCGGATCGTTTCGCCGTTGTACGGCCAGGTATGCCGCTTCTTTCCTTCCTGCTCCGCGTACGCGCTGGAAGCAGTCACGGTCCATGGCGCCGTCAAGGGCAGCTGGCTTGCCGCCAAGCGCCTCGCCCGCTGCCATCCCTGGAATGCCGGCGGCGTGGACCACGTCCCCGCCGGCCACCGCCACTGGCCCGAAGGCCAGACGCCCACAATTGTTGTACTGAACAACCCGGACCTGTTCCTGGCTGCTCAGGCTGATGAAGACGGCCGCCGGGAAGCGGCTTGAGGAAATAGGGATAACGTATGGACTTCTTTGGAACCATCATGGCTCCGTTCAAATGGTTGGTCTCAGTCATCATGGTTGGTTTCCATGAGGGATTGAGCTTCATCGGGCTGCCCGCCGCCAGCGGGTGGACGTGGACGCTGTCCATCATCGGCCTCGTGCTGGTCCTTCGGGCCGCCCTGATCCCGGTCTTCGTCAAGCAGATCAAGGCGCAGCGCGGCATGCAGCTGCTGCAGCCGGACCTGAAGAAGCTGCAGGATAAGTACAAGGGCAAGACCGACCAGCTGTCCCGCCAGGCCATGGCGCAGGAACAGATGTCGCTGTACAAGAAGCACGGCACCAACCCGTTCTCGGCCTGCCTGCCCATGCTGATCCAGATGCCGTTCTTCTTCGCCCTGTTCCAGGTGCTCTCCGGTATCTCGCAGGCCAAGGACCAGGGCGCCGGCATCGGTGCGATGAGCCACGACCAAGTGGTGCAGTTCGACCAGTCGAAGATCTTCGGAGCTCCCCTGTCTGCTTCCCTCCTGCACGGCGGTGGCGGCGGCGACCAGGTGGTTGTGTGGATTCTATCGATCGTGATGATCCTCGCCATGACGGCCTCGCAGTTCATCACCCAGAAGCAGATCATGGCCAAGAACATGTCTGAAGAGGCCATGGCCAGCCCCTTTATGCGCCAGCAGAAAATGATGCTCTACATCCTGCCGGTCGTCTTCGGTGTGGGTGGCATCAACTTCCCGATCGGTGTGCTCATCTACTGGACCACCACCAACCTGTGGACCATGGGCCAGCAGTTCTTCGTCATCCGCCGCATGCCGACTCCCGGCTCCCCTGCCGCGAAGGCCCTTGCCGAGCGCCGTGCCGCCAAGGGCTTGCCGGCGCTGCCGATCCTCGGCGGAAAGAAGGCCGAGGAGACCCCGGCGGAGGCCGAGCCCGAGAAGCCCAAGGGCCAGCGCATCCAGCCACAACGCAAGAACAGGAAGAAGAAGTAATGTCGGTTGATAGCACTGAAGAGACGAAGGCTGAAGGCGTGAACGAAGAGCTGGCCACCGAGTCCCTGTCATCCCAGGCAGAAGAGAAGCCCGCCGGCAAGGCAAGTGCAGCCAGCCGCCTTGAAGAAGAGGGCGACGTCGCCGCGGACTACCTTGAGGAGCTCCTGGATATCGCCGACATCGACGGCGATATCGACATTGAGGTGCGCAACGGCCGAACCTACATTTCCATCGCCGCGGAGGAACCTTCCGAGGGCCTCGAGAGCCTGGTCGGCCGCGACGGCGAAGTCCTCGAAGCTCTCCAGGAACTGGCTCGCCTTTCCGTGCTTTCCGCTACGGAAACCCGTTCCCGCCTGGTGCTGGACATCAACGGCTACCGCAAGGAACGCGCCGGTGAGTTGCAGCAGATCGCCGAGGACGCCGTCGCGAAGGTCAAGGAGAGCGGCGCCGCCGTCGCCCTGGCGCCGATGAGCGCTTACGAACGGAAGATCGTACACGACGCCGTTGCCGACCTCGGCTTCGTCTCGGAGTCCGAGGGCGAAGGCGCCAACCGCCACATCGTGGTTTCGGCCGACTAGGGGATCATGGCGGACATCACTGCAGCGGACCTGTCGGCCGCAGAGAAAATCTTCGGCGACCGCCTGGATCTGGCCCGCCGGTACGTCGGGCACCTCGAGACGTCGGGGATCGAACGCGGGCTTATCGGCCCGCGGGAGATTCCCCGCCTGTGGGGACGCCACGTGCTTAACTGCGCGGTTATCGAATCGGAGATCGCGCACGGCAGTCACGTGGCCGACGTCGGATCCGGCGCCGGGCTGCCCGGGCTCTGCCTGGCGATTGCCCGTCCGGACCTTGAACTGACCCTGATCGAGCCGTTGGAGCGGCGGGTGATCTGGCTACAGGAAGTCGTGGACGACCTCGGACTCACGAACGTCACCGTGATGCGTAGCCGTGCGGAGCTCGCGGTGGGCCTGGTGAAGGCCGATGTCGTCACGGCCCGCGCGGTGTCTGCCCTGAGTAAGCTCGCCGGTCTGACCATCCCCCTGCTGGACGGCAAGGGTGAACTGGTGGCCATCAAGGGACGCAGCGCAGAAGAGGAAATCGAGAAGGCCGCCAAGGTCATCCGGAAGCTTGGCGGAGTCGAAACCAGCGTTGTGGTGTGCGGTGAGGAACTGCTTGCGGAACCCACCACGGTGGTCAAGGTCCTGGTCGACAAGACAGGTAAATCCGCGTAGTTTCCCCCGGCCTTTCCGCGCTGTGTCCGGCGTGTCTTAGGCGAAGCCGTTAGGCTAGAGAACGGCAGCCAACGCCAAATGAGAGTGAGTGTGACAGTGGCCAGTAGCGAAACCTCCACGCATCGGATCCCCCCGTTTATGTCCTTGGGGTCCGCACGTGCAGTCTCTGCGCCCTCCACGCTGGGACTCATGGGTCAGATGAGCCCGAATTTGGTTGATAACTCGATAGTTTCACGTGAAACAACCGTTAGCGGTGGAGGGAATGTGATGGACTTGATCGACGACTCCAGCCCCATTGCCCGCCAGTTGGCCAACGAGACCCGCCGCAGGGAACGCCTGCTTGACCGGGAGCTGCCGAAACCGGAGAAGACGCGCATCTTCACCGTCTCCAACCAGAAGGGTGGCGTCGGCAAGACCACCACTACGGTCAACCTCGCTGCAGCCCTGGCTTCGGCAGGCTTGAACGTCCTGGTAATCGACATCGACCCCCAGGGTAACGCCTCCACCGCGCTCGGCATCGAGCACCATGCCGACGTCGACAGCATCTACGATGTGTTGATCAACGACTTGCCCTTGGGCGAAGTTGTCGCGCCTTGCCCTGACGTCCCCAACCTCATCTGCGCTCCGGCCACGATCCATCTGGCCGGAGCGGAAATCGAACTGGTTTCCCTGGTGGCCCGCGAGCAGCGCCTCCGCAGGGCCATCGACGTCTACGCGAAGGAACGCGAGAAGAGCGGCGAACCCCGGCTCGACTTCATCTTCATCGACTGCCCGCCGAGCCTTGGCCTGCTTACCGTCAATGCTTTCTGCGCCGCCAGTGAAGTCCTGATCCCGATCCAGTGCGAATACTATGCACTCGAGGGGCTCAGCCAACTGCTCAAGAACATCGAGATGATCCAGAAGCACCTGAACGGTGACCTCGTGGTCTCGACGATCCTCCTGACGATGTACGACGGCCGCACCAACCTGGCTGCCCAGGTGGCCACCGAAGTGCGTGAACACTTCCCGGAACAGGTGCTCAGTGCTGTGGTTCCCCGCTCGGTCCGCATTTCCGAGGCCCCGAGCTACCAGCAAACCGTGATGACCTACGATTCCTCGTCGAGCGGAGCCCTTTCTTATATGGAAGCCGCGGCAGAAATCGCTGAACGCTAGACTTCTCTAAACACTGCAACAGCCTTGGCGGGTCTTCCCTGCCGTTCCTTTGGAGGGATACATACATGAGCGAAAAGCGACGGGGTTTGGGCAGGGGTCTTGGTGCCCTTATTCCCAGCTCGGCTTCGGCTGGTGTTGCAGGCAACGGCGCCGGGGGCACCTCCCGCCCGGTGGACCTGTTCTTCCCGGAAGCGCGGAAGGCCGCACCTGCGCCTTCCGTTTCCGAGACTGAAGCGACGACGGCGGATGCCCCGGTAACGCCTCCCGCTAAGTCAGTGCCACGGACTTCCTCCAAGCCGGCTTCGGGCGCAAGTGCTTCTGAGCCAGGGGCTTCGGAGTCAGCCGCTTCTGCTCCGCGCGCCAAGGACGAAAAGGGCGGCGCCGCGAAGACTGCCGCTGCTAAGTCCTCTTCCGCGAAGGATGCGGCGAAGGCCACGACCACGGCCAAGCCTGCGCGGAGTACTGCCGCAAACGCGGCTTCCGCTCCTGAAGAACCGGAGGTTGAACTCGTTGAGGTCCCCGGTGCGCGGTTCGCTGAAATCCCGGTGCAGGACATCCATCCGAACCGGAAGCAACCCCGCAGCGTCTTCGATGAGGACGACATGGCGGAGCTTATTCACTCCGTTAAGGAAATCGGGGTTCTCCAGCCAATTGTTGTACGTACTTCAACCGAAAAGGGTGGAGAACCGTATGAGTTGGTCATGGGTGAGCGCAGGTGGCGTGCAGTCCAGGCTGCCGGGCTGGAAACCATCCCCGCGATCGTGCGTGACACGAACGATGATGACCTTCTTCGTGATGCGCTGCTTGAGAACCTCCACCGCAGCCAGCTGAACCCTCTGGAAGAGGCAGCAGCCTACCAGCAGCTCCTCGAGGACTTCGGCACCACGCACGAGGAGCTCGCCGACCGTATTGGCCGTTCCCGTCCGCAGGTCTCGAACACTCTCCGGCTCCTGAAGTTGCCGCCGTTGGTTCAGCGCAGGGTCGCAGCCAGCGTTCTTTCTGCTGGCCACGCACGTGCATTGCTTGCCCTTCCGGATGCCGCGGCTATGGAGCGCCTGGCGCAAAAGATCGTCGCCGAAGGCATGTCCGTGCGTGCCACCGAGGAAGCCGTCGCGCTGTACCAGGAGCCTGCAGCGCCGGCAAAGAACAACATTCCGCGCCCCAACGCTCGCCATGAGCGACTGGATTACCTGGCATCCTCCCTCTCCGATCGCTTGGACACCAACGTGAAGATCACCCTTGGTGCTCGCAAGGGACGCGTGAGCATTGAATTCGCGAGCGTGGAGGATCTGAACCGCATCATGGACGTTTTGTCTCCGGGTGCAGAGTCATAGAGGCTCCGAGGCCAGAAGGGCGCTTCTCCACTTTGGAGGGGCGCTCTTTTGCTTTAGGTGGTGCCTTTTCCAAGGGGTTTGCGTGGTCTTACGCGGATGCGTTTCACGTGAAACGTCCTGTGGCTGGGTGATTCTGTGTCCCCCGGAGTGTGTTCTGATTCCTGCATGGTCTACGGATTGTGCGGTTCCTGGATCGGCTTGGCGTCGGAGGCTATCTGTTCGTTGCATCCAACGATGCTTGAAAGGCTCGGACGAGAACGGCCGTAGAGTCCTCCCCTGCGGTTTCGGGTTGTCATTGGGACGCGTCCCCTTCCCGTGAAAGCACGGCTTCGAAGCCTTCGCTACTTCCATGGCCTGCCCCTGCGGTTGTGCGGGAAACGCTCGGCTATCCCGCCGCGCCTCTTACGACCCGATTGGGGTACTGGATAGTGCAGTGCCATGCCGGAACTTGTCTCCGCCGGATTGTCCGCACTTCCTATTTGAGCCAGCCCGAGGCTTCTAGTTCCCCAATTCGGGTCACCGCCGGCTCGGACTGGGGGAGCTTCCTTCAAACGAGAACAGCCTGATTCGCTGACCAGCTGCCCGTGTGCTGGCAGGTACTTGCCCGCATTGTTTGCGTTCGAGCGCTGTGCCTTCTGGATGATCCCCGCGGCAAGGTCGCTGTGGCTCCGGCTGCGCCCTCCACGGGCTTTCCTGGCAGCCAGAAGGCTCCCTGGCAATCTGGGCCCCTAAGTGGCTGTGAATCCGGCGGAGAGGTCGCCAAGGGCTGTTGCCGGAGCCTGACATATCCTCTCCCGCAAACCCCAGCGCGCTGCTGGAGGGCCGAGCGCGCTTCGCATAGGACGGGGCGCGTAGGTAGAGCTTCTCGTACGGTGTTTTAGGTACCTAGTGCGCGAAATAGTGGGCGCTGGAGCTGCTGGGCTCGGCCGGCATCCACGTGCCGCTTGAAGTAGCTGTCGCGTTCTCTGCTGGCCGGCGCGTTTCACGTGAAACATGCTGCTTACCGTTGAGGGCCCTATTGCGAGCTTCCGTCCTGTCTTTGTCCCCGCGCAATCCACAGGCCTGTTGGCCCCAAGGCTCCCTGGTGTTTGGGACCAAGCTCGTGCTCTCGGGCATTTCAGTCGCGAGCCAAGGGAGTTTGGCGACTTTCGAGCTTCGCCCTTATGTCCGCATCCGAAGTCCAGCCATAGACGGCAATAGCCGTGTCGGTCCTTCTTGCGCGGTTGACGTTGCGCGAACGGGCCTGTTTCACGTGAAACATCAGCGCTCAATCGCCGAGTTCGATTCCTGTCGAGTTGGCGTGTATCCGGCTGTATTCGTGCGCGGCTATTGTAGTTCTGCTTGGTTTCAGCTCGCGTCCGCCTGGAAGCCTGTTGGCCGCCTTGTCGCTTGCGTTGACCGAATACGGCCAGCTTCGACACGACTGAGTCACATCATTGATAGGCAGCTGGTTTCACGTGAAACATAGTGTCTGGACAAACGCCCCCACGCGTTCGATTTGGGGTAGCGGTCGTTCTGATTCGGCTATTCCTGAGCGTGCTGGCGAGCCGCACAATGACTCCGCGGACAGTTTGAGGGCGTGTTCAGATCACGTGGGAACCTCGAAGCTGATTCGCTCTCCACAGTAATGCGCGGACTTCATCTCCTCCTGACCGGAGGGCCCTGATAGGAGGTCGAGACATCAACGGGACTAGGCTGTCCGCCCAGCTCCCATCAGAGGGCAGGTCGCTCCCCCGAGGTTTTCCCCTGCCTGATTCCAGTTTGCCCGCCCTTCCAATTGCCCGCGAAGAGCCATGCACCATTGGACGACGACGTGCCGCTAGTACCGGTAAGGATCGAGGCTGCCTTGGGCACCCACCGTGCTCGATGGGGCCAGGCAAGCCGATTGGGACCCCGGGTAGCCACCGAGCGATGCAGTACGCGGTTCCCCGTGCCGCACTGCCAAATGGTCCCCAGCCGGAGGCTTTGGCGCCTCCAAAGGGGCGGCTGGGGTCCCTCCAAACTGAATGGCGCGCTGGAAATGGTATGCATTGTTAGGACTTCGGCGGACAACTGGCATCGCGGCTTCGATGTTACTCAGTCTGCTGACGATCTGGAGGCGCCAACTCCCTTCGGGATCAACCGAGTTTGACCAGGTAGTCGAACGCCTCCCCTCCTCCCGGTCCTAATACCGCAGAGTCATCGACGATGTGTTTGATCTAGCCGTCCGACTAGCCTTGCAGTTGGATCAGCCCTTCAGCAGATGCGGTGGCTGGATCCGCGCGCAAGGGCTGACAATCTCCTATCGCTGCGCGTACACGGCCATGGACGGGGCTGAGCGATGCACCGCGCCTGTCGTCGTCAGGCGGGCTCCGAAGAACAAGGCAAAACTTCCATGCGGTCAATCAGATCGGGCGAGCACAGCTGGCTCGTGAACGCGGCCACTTCCGAAGGCGGTGTACGTCCGTAGCGGTACGGGCTAAGTGAGCCGTACTGGTAAGGCCAAGCTCGAAGATGCGATGAGATGACCGGCCTCGCAACGCCCGGCTGGCCGGCCCCTGTCTTAACTGTCCCTCTGTCCCATAGCTATGCGTGCGGGTGATAGGTACTACGAAGCTGCACCGGTGCACCTTTGGCTGTTCTCTCGTTGGGAGATTACGTCACACGGTCATCCCCAGTAGGCGGTTCTGCCGCATGAGAGTCGGGCTACCGAACAGATGTTTGGGCCCGACGGGTATCCCCAGACATCCTGTTGAAAACAGGTCAGGGGTACGTGGATATTGCTGTGGATAACTTTGTGGATGGCTTGCGGGGTGCGACAGTCCTGAACCATATACCGCTCGGTCGACGAAGCTTCGAATCCAGCCGGTGATTCCGACCTCGCGCCAGTTTGCATTGTGTTTCACGTGAAACCTAGTTGATCGCGCCAAAACTCACCCGCAATGCGCGTTCTGGTGGAGTTTTCGACCAATTTTTGGCTCAGACAGGCAAGCTATGCCCATGACGATTTCGACTAGCCATCCACACGAGCCAAAGGGTGATCATGGTCGCCCTGCGCGGGAACTCGAGGGGCAATTGTGGAGATCCGGTCGGCTGTGGATTTCACTGTGGATAACGCTGTGTATAACTCGGGCAGGCTCGGTGGATAACTCTTCTGTGGCGCGGGTCATGTTCATGCGGTTCCGGTCGCTCACCGGGGCTTGATCGGATGTCTCAGATGCACGTTTGGAACGGGCGCTCTCATGCAGCTGCCGCCAAATCGGCCTGACGCAGGCGGTGTCGGGGGGTTGGTTGCCACGGACTCGCGCAGCGTCTACCACTATGCATACCTAAGGCCTGCGTGTCACTTCCTGTTGGGTGAGCTCTTTGGGCACCTGCTCGTTTGGACGTTGGGACGACCCACGTGGGCAGCTGCCGTGCTGTGCTTTGGCTGTGGAGAACAGCAAGCAGAGCGGCTGCACTGATTCGACGCCCGCCATAGGATGGCCTGCAAACCGCGAGCACGTATGTGTGTACCGCTGGGAACCAAGTCGGTGACCCAATGCTCACATGCTTCGAGGCCTATCGGTGGAAGTCGCGCCCACAAGCTCCGAGGGCAGTGGCTGGCTGCTGCCCCCCGGTGTTGCGGGCGATAGCGGTACTCCTCGGCATGCGACTGAAAGGGGTACGGCGGGTCCGGGTGGGTGTGCACAGGGAATCAGCGTGTAAGTACCGCCCCCAACTAGTGGCGCGCTCCGGGAAGCCGCGACGGGCGAGCTGCGGCAGCTCGTGATGCTCCCTGTTCGGGTGAGGTGTGTCTTGATCTGTATATGAGGGCCGGCCTTCGTGTAGGCCTGTCGTTCAAAAGTCGCGCCCCGGATTGCCTTGCTCTCGATGTCGCTGGACTCGCCATTGCCTACTGTGCGGTGCTTGCGCAGAAGCGACATCTTGGCGGCCGGTCAAGACATGGGGATCGCCGCCAGGGATGCGATGGCACCTGCGTTACTGGGTCCAAGGCTGCGGTGCCGGTTTCACGTGAAACATATTTTGTGCGTGAACCGATGTGTGGGACGGCTCATCTCGAAAAGGGGCTACTCGCCGGGGCGAAGACTGCGAGGTCCGGTTACCGGCGGGGTGGAGCATTGCGCGACTGAGTCGTCTGGCGGCGCACGCACGGATACTCCAGCCAGCCCGGCCTGTCAGTGGTGAGAGGGGGTGGTCATCGCGGGACTGCAGCTGGTCGTCATCCAGGAAATGCAGGGCTGTAGGTCATTGGCGAGCGGACCAGTCACGAAGATGAGCGGTGCCAGCTAAGCCAAGCCTCTTCGCTGTTGTCATCTGATCCGCCTGCCTACGAGCCTCTGGCAGGATCGTCCGTGACGGTTGCCGGGGCGCGTGGAAGTACGGTGGGCAGGCAGCAAGGGGGCCGGTCCCGGTCCACGGACGCGGTCTGAGGAATCGTCGGTGATGCCAAGACCGCCAGGGTTGAGCGTGGACCTTTCCAACAATGTTTCACGTGAAACAGCATCGGGCCCCTCTACCCAGGCGCTGGACTAGTGCCGAGGCCTCGGGTGACGCCTCCTTCTCGTGGAATGCCCCTTTGGACTGCGTGTCCCGTCAACGCACCTACCCTTTGCTCGTAGCTGCCAATGCCGTATGCCGCTCGAGCTGGAGTGATCTCTGTAGTATTCCGTTTGCGCGGTGGGCTCTTGCCTTTGACCGAGGCAGTGGAGAGGGGGCAGTAGTTCCCGTGGCGCTGCAACACGGGTCTTGAGTAAGCCAAGAGTTCCGCGCGCACTTCCCTGTCGGCGACTCCGAGTAGCCTTTGACGGTAAACGGACAGGCATGGTCAACGCATTGTAGGTGGACCAGGAGCCCCGGAGAGTTGCCCGAGTGCCGGTGGGCCCACCGAATGGCATTTAGCCATGGGGGCGAGGAGTGCAATTACCAAGACCTTGATGCGCACGCAGCTAGTTGAAGTCCGCACAAGGAGCTTGGGGTTGAAAGTGATGGCCGGCAGGACGGTCGGCCGTTGGAGTGACGTCGACGCGGCGAATCGGACTGTATGAGGCGCGTGACAGGCACGGAGCAGTAGCAACTGCCCAGCCCGGTCCCAAGAGGTCTCCCATTCTGGGTGGCGGAAAGTACATGCCGGACGACGCAAGTGGCGTCCCGGCGATTGGCAGGTCCGTGTTTAGGTCTGCCGCCGCTCATTGATCACCGCACATTGAAGGCGGATGACCAGGGACCTTGCGGAATCAGCTTCGACTGCTTGGATCCCCACTGGAGTCTGGCCGTGCCTTCGAGCGTATCCCGGAGTCGGCTGGCTGGGCACTGTCCAGTAACGCGGTGAGCTCGAGACCGGCCATCAGACGCCTTCGAACCACGCCGGCCTTCGAGTGACTTCGGGTTCGATGAGAAGCCATCCGTGTGCCTACCATGAGCGCCGCGCATCTCCTGGGGCACGGGACCCTGCCTGGTTCCCGTAGTCCGCAGTGGTCCGCAAAGCTGCCCTGCTTCTACCTGCCGACATTAGAGGCCTACCTTGGCGAGGGCCGAACTGTCCGTGGAACCCGCAGTCGCTTTCGCGAACTGGCCGAACGTTTGCCGTGGATGGTTTCCAGCTTTGGTCTGGCGGCCTGGCGGGTCCCCTACATGCCACCCTTGAGGGCGACGCGTAAGATTTCTTGGATATGCGCGTTTCCTGCGTCCTCGCGACAATTCGGCCATCGCACTCACAGGCGGTTCCGGACGGCACGGAGGACCACGGCGGTCTCTTTATGCTTCGGGGCAGCGCTAGGGATTCCGAGAATGCCAGGTGCGTGGTGGAAAGCCTCCACGCACCGGCGCGCAACAGGATGCCGAATGCAGGAGTCTGTACTGGCCCTCCCCTTCGACACGGTCAAACTCACCACCTTCATGACGATGGTTGGCCGATCAATGGCATCGTTATCGAGCTCAGCAGCCACGAAGACCACCTGCCATTGAGTTACCGCCAATCACTCTGGATTCCTTCGAGCTGCGGGCCAGGTATGGCAGGCGCTGGGGTGGCCAATGCGGCTGGGTGGTGGCGATCCGTACCTGCTGGAGGACATAGAGGGGAATTGTGCCAGTGTGGAGCAGGCAGCTGGCGCGGTAGGAAAAAGCTGGCCAGACAGGCCTTCGGGTCCCCCCAAGGTCTCGAACTGTGAGGGGCCTGGGTGCTGCCGGACCGCCCAAGCGCTCCGAGATCCCACTGGCATCGGGAAAGCCAGTAGACGGGACTTCATGCGAATCCATGTTTCACGTGAAACCTGCAGCGGGGCTTTGGGCAATACACGGACCGCGATGTCCTGGTGCTGAGATCGAGTTCCAATTGCGGGCTGAGTCCAGGACTTGCGGCGCTTGGACGCTCCCATGCATTCTGAGTGGCGCATGAAACGACGGACGGTTTATTCGCGAAGTCACGGGCCCGCGGCGCGGATAGGTAGAGGCAGCTGCACCCAGTAAGCACGAAAAAAGCCGGCGGCTGCTGCTCTGTGAGCAACAGCCGCCGGCTTCAAAGGTTCGGAGGCAGTAAATCCTGCCGATGTTCCGACCCCGGGTAAGGCGTCCTAGGAGAGGACCGCTTCGAATTCCTTCTCGAAGAACTGCTTCGGCTTTGCACCGATGACGGTGTTCTTCACTTCTCCCCCGCTGAAGAGGTACACGGCGGGGATGGAGGTGATGCCGTACTCGGCGGCGATGGCCGGGTTGTCGTCAACGTTGACCTTGACGACGTCCACCTTGTCACCGTACTCGACCGAGATCTCGTCGAGGATCGGGCCCAGCTTGCGGCAAGGACCGCACCACTCTGCCCAGAAGTCCACGATGACCGGCTTTTCGGCGTTCAGAACGTCGATGCCAAAGCTGGCGTCAGTAACGTCTTTTGCGTTGCTCATTCTTTCATTCCCTTCGTATGGGCTTTGCCGGCTGCTCAGCTCAGCCGTGCAGATCTGCGAGGTAGTGTTCGACGTCGAGTGCTGCAACGCAACCGGAACCGGATGCGGTGATGGCTTGACGGTATGTCGGGTCGATGACATCGCCGGCCGCGAACACACCATTGATGCTGGTCTTGGAGCTTCGGCCCTGGACTGCGATGGTGCCTTCGGCAGTCAGCTCGAGCTTATCCTTGACGAGTTCGGTACGCGGGTCGTTGCCGATCGCCACGAAGACGCCGGTGACGGGCAGCTCGGAAACGGTGCCGTCAACCAGGTTCTTCAGCTTCAGGCCCGTGACCTTGTCCCCACCAATGACGTCCTCAACGGCGGTGTTCCACACGAAATTGATCTTGTCGTGGGCCTGGGCGCGGTCGCCCATGATCTTGGAAGCCTTGAGGGTGTCGCGGCGGTGGACAACAGTAACCGACTTGGCGAACTTCGTGAGGAAGAGGGCTTCCTCCATGGCGGAGTCGCCGCCGCCGATCACGGCGATGTCCTGGTCCTTGAAGAAGAAACCGTCACAGGTTGCACACCAGCTGACACCGTGGCCGGAAAGACGCTTTTCGTTCTCCAAGCCAAGCTCGCGGTACGCCGAGCCAGTGGAAAGGATGATGGAACGGGCCCGGAAGGTCTCCCCCGTGGCGATCGTGACCGTCTTGATGTCGCCCTCGAGCTCCAGCGCGGTGACATCCTCGAACTGGATCTCGGTGCCGAAACGGGCGGCCTGCTTTTCGAAGTTCTCCATCAGATCCGGGCCCATGATGCCGTCCGGGAAGCCCGGGTAGTTTTCGACGTCAGTGGTGTTCATCAGTTCTCCACCGGCCGTGACCGAACCGGCGATGAGCAGCGGCTTCAGGTTGGCACGGGCCGTGTAGACAGCCGCCGTGTAACCAGCCGGACCGGAGCCTACGATGATGACATCACGTACTTGGGACGCGGTGTTTTCTGCGTTGCTCACTGTTGGGTGAACCTCTTCCTTAGTCGATGCACCGGTCTCGAACCCGGCCACATGGCACAACCCCGTGGCGCCGTTGAATATTCCGGTGGTTCCGGGGACCTATATCCACCATATTCAGGGTACCGTCTGCCTTTGCCGCCCAAGGCAGCCGCACTCTCCTGCCGTAACACGACTGCAGGTGTCGGACGAAAGCCGGCGACGGCGTCGGGCAGTTGGGCATGTTGGCGGAGGGAAGGAGGACGGATGGCGGAGGGAACCGCCGTCGTCGTCAAACGCGTCAGCGCCGGACACACTGACGGTGACCGGCGCCGACGAGGCGACTGAAAAGGCCCTACTGGACGCTGCGCTACTGGACTTTGATCTCCGCAAGCCGGAGACCGAATCCGTACTGGGTCTTCGGAGCGGCAAGCTTGGGCAGGGTCTTGATGTTGATGATCACGTACTGCGCCGTGGTGGGCGAGCTGAGCGGAATGGTCAGCTCGGGTGAGGTGAAGCTGTTCGTCCCCACCAGCTTGGCGCCGTCCATGGACGGTCGGTCGTTGGTGTAGACGCTGATGCTTCCGCCGGAGGCACCCAGCTGGCTGAGAGTGATCGAGTTTATCTCGGCCGGCTCCTTGAGCTTCACGGCCAGCGGGACGCCGTCGGGAGCAAGTCCACCCCAGTTGGCCGTGGCGAATTCCATGTTGGACCAGAAGCTTGCTGCGTTGCCGTCGAAGGTCTTGGCGAGGTCCTTGTCATAAGTGCCTGCGAAGTCGAAGTCGCCCTGGCGGGTGACTCCCTCGATGGCCGGCGTAGCCCCGGCGGGCGGCGCGCTGGTATTGCTTCCGGACGTCTCCGTGCCGCCATTGCCGGCAGTGGTGGGTGCGGTGCTCTGCTTCGCCGCCGGCGGGTTGCTGTTGTTGCCCAGCAGACCGCCGAGGGTGTTGACGGCGAGGATCAGGCCGACCACCAGGACGGCGGCGAGAATGCCGCCAACCAGCCAACGCATGGAGCGGGGCTCCCGAGCCGGCTCATCGTCCTCGTAGTAGTCCTCTTCCTCGTAATCGTTGGACTGCGCACGCGCCGAGGCCGGGAAGTTGCTGGCACCGCGATCGTAGCTGGCGGAGGCTCCGGTCCCAGTGCCCGCACCGGCGCCAACACCCGAGCCGGCAAGCTCGTCGTCGGACCAAAGGGAAACCTTGGGTGCCTGAGCCGGTTCCGCGGCGGGGGCCTGCTGCGGAACCGCTGCCGGGGCGGGCGGCGTAGCCGGCGCGGCGGGGACTGCCTGGGTGGCCGGAGGCTGCGGCGCCGCGCTGGCAGCTGCCGCCGAAGCGGGTGGGGCCGCAGGCGCCGCCGGAGCCGGGGCCGGTGTTGCTGCCGGGGCCGGTGTCACAGGGGCCGGAGCAGTGTCGGGTGCTGCCGGTGCAGTCGGCGTAGCAGCCGTCGGGGAAGGTTCCGCAGGCGCCTGCGCGGGGGCCGACGTCGGGCGTGCAGCATCCGCGGGGCCGTCGGGAGCCGGGCTGCCGGCGTCGTCGTGGGCGGGTTCCGTGCCGGTCTTGCCGGCCGCGTTCTTCACGGCGGCTGCAGCCGCAGCGGCGGCCGCTCCTGCCCCGGCTGCCGCGGCAGCGATCCGCGAACCGATGCCGCCGGCGGACGCGGGCCTCGACGCAGGCATGGGCGGAACGGCCGGCGCGGGACTCTCAGCGGGCGCCGCGGTGTAGTTTCCGGGGTCGTCGTAGTTGATGTACGCGGCCTCGTGCTCGTCGTCGTCGTACAGGCCGTCATAGGTCTCGGGTTCGTGCGAACGCGCCTGGCCGAAGATCTCGCTGCCGAGGGTGTCGGTGAAGAACGGCTCCACATAGGGAGGATTGGTGGCCACCACAAGGTCCAGCAGGTCCGGAGCCGTGCTGTGGTTGGCGATCAGGTAGGTGGTGCTTTCGCTGACGCCGAGGTCCAGGATCTGCACATTGCCCGGGCGCTCTCCGGTGGCCACTTCGCGGGCGCTCTGGGCGAGCTGTTCGGCGTTCCCGGGGCCGGCGACGAGGATGCTCACCGGCCGGTTGAGGACCTGGTCGACGCCATCGAGCACCAGATCGTGGTCGTGCGAGGTCAACACGGTGGCGGTGACCTTGTAGCGGCCGCCAAGTACTGATCCGACGTCGATCGGTTGGGACACGGGCTCCTCCTAGGCTGTCCGGCAGCTGCGTTGCCCTTCCCCGGGGCTCCCGGTCAGCCGGTGGACCCGTGGCCTGCAACTACCTCTCAGCTTCTGATCCTAGCGGATTGAGCTGGACCGACCTTGTGTTGAAAGGGCCACGTCACTCCCGGCGGCCGCGTTTGCGGCCTCGATGGGAAGGTCCTCCGGCGGGGTGCTGGCGGGTCCGCCTGCCGGGCAAGGGAACGCCTCGGCGGAGCGGGGAACCCTTGAACAAGGACCGCGCGCCCGCAGGCTGCTCCTCCTCGGGAAGGTAGCTCCGGGCAGGCCGGGTCCAGCCGGTGTAGTCATCGTGCGGTTCTTCCGGTCCGCCGCCGGGACCGAACGAGGAAAGGTCCGGGCCGGCCCGGAAGGACGCGGCATCGAACTCGCCTGAGATGCGCGGAATCAGGCCGGTGTCGTCGGAGACCGTGGCGCGTGGCGCCGTCGGGCTTTCCGAAGAAGCGGCCGGTGCGGCCCCCCGGCCGAGGCGGCCCAGCAGCGGGCGGAGGAGATCGCGCAGTTCGGTGACGCGGAAGAGCCGGAGCAGCAGCAGGTAGGCGAGCAGCATGACGGGCCCGACGACGACGACCGTCACCAAGGCGGCCGGCCGGCTGCTCCACGCGAAACCGTCCGCCCGGTAACTGCCGAGCAGCCACAGTGCCAGGGTTCCTGCGATGGCCGAACCGAGCGCCGCGTAGCCCATCCGGATGTAGGAATTGGTGATCCGCGGCCCGTCCACATGCCCCAGGAGACGGCGCAGGAACGAAACGCTGATCACCACGGAGAGGATGTTTCCGAGGGTGTACAGCACGGCGATCGCGAAGATGATCCGGTCCACCGGGAGGAACTGGATGACGAACGCGCCCACCACGTTCACGCCGGCCAGGATCACCTGGATGAAGAACGGCGTGCGGGCGTCCTCGTTGGCGTAGAAGACCCGCGACATCATGAAGTTGGCGCTCATGAACGGCGTGCTCAGGGCCAGGATGGTCAGGGTCTGGGCGAGCATCACGCCGTCCTGCGGCTTGCCGCCGGAGAAGAACATGCCCAGCGGCCCGGCGAGGGCGAACAGGGCCAGGGCGCCGAAGACCGTGGCCACGGCCATGGTCCGCAGGCCGTGCGAGAGGGCCTCGCGCAGTTCGGAGCGGTTGCCTGCCTGCGAGGCGTGGGTCATCCGGTTGAAGAGCACGGTGGCCAGGGACAGGGCGATGATTGAGTGCGGCAGGAGGTACAGCTGGCTGGCGACCTCCAGCACGGCATTGCCGGGAAGGGTAGCCGCGGCTTCGGCCTGGCCCGCGTGCTCCAGGCGGAGCCGTTCGGCGCCGGGGATCGTGGCGATCTTCATGACATACAGGAACGCAAGCTGCCCGACGGCGGCGGTCAGCAGCGTCCAGACGCTCAGCTTTGCGGCTTGGCCCAGTCCCACGCCCCGCCAGCCGAAGCGCGGCCGCAGGCCCAGCCGCAGTCGCAGCACGGGAATGAAGAGGACGGCTGTCTGGGCGATGACGCCGATGGTCGAGAAGCCGGCGATGAGGAAGGTCTGGAACGGTCCCCAGTTGTCCAAGGTGTGCGGGTGATACAGGTTGGCGCCCAGGATCCAGATGAACATGCCCAGGCCGGCGATGGCGAGCACGTTGTTCACGATGGGCGCCCACATGGCGGGCCCGAAGGCGCCGTTGGCGTTGAGGATCTGGGTCAGCAGGGCGTAGAGGCCGTAGAAGAAGATCTGCGGCAGGCAATAGAAGGCGAAGGTGACGGCCAGGGCCTTCTGCTCCGGCGAATAGCCTTGGGTGGTGAGGTCGATGACCACGGGCGCTGCGAGGGTGACGGCCAGGGTCAGGCCCAGCAGCACGAGCACCGCGAGGGTCAGGAGTCGGCTGATGTAGTCCGCCCCTCTGTCCGGACCCCTGCTGGCCTTGATGATCTGCGGAACCAGCACTGCATTGAAGACGCCGCCCGCCACCAGCAGGAAGATCAGGTTTGGCAGGTTGTTGGCATTGATGAAGGTGTCGTTGACCGTGGAACCGAGGCCGAGGGCGACCGCGAGCATCCAGGTCTTAGCGAAGCCGAGGAAGCGCGAAACAAGGGTCCCAGCGGCCATGATGGCGCTCGACCGGGCTTCTCCGGACTGGACGGACTGGGAGTTCTTCGCAGCAGACATTGCCCTAATCGTCCCATGAGCCATGTGCTCAGAGGTGTTCCGGCAGCACTTCCTTGGCCAGATCCGCTATGCGGCGCTCGTTGGGGAAGGACAGCTTGCGGGCCAGTTCGTGCAGCGGAACCCAGGCGGCGTCAATGGCTTCCTGGTCGGGATCATTCTCGATGGTCAGCTCGCCGCCGGTGGCCCGGAGCAGGAAATGGTGCACGGTCTTGTGGACCCGGTGCCCGCTGACGGTGAACCAGTAGTCGATGCTGCCGAGGGGCGCCAGGACGTTGCCCTCGATGCCGGTTTCCTCGGCGATTTCGCGGACCGCAGCCTGTTCGTTGTTTTCCTTGCCCTCCGGGTGGCCCTTGGGCAGGCACCACTCGAGCCGGCCACCCCTGTTAAGGCGGGCGATGATCGCAACCCGGAGTTCGCCGTCGGAGGTGTCCACGACAACGCCGCCGGCTGACACTTCCTCCACCGTGGGAAGGGAGGCCTGGACCGGGTGCGGGGCAGGCGCGACATGCGCACCGATTGCCGACGGCAACGGTGCGTTGGTCCTCCTGCCAGGAGCACTCGGGATCGGGTTGGCCATGAAGTCCACTCTAACGACTCTTGCCCGGACTTGATGACCGGGACATGGACTCGTGGTTGCCTGCCGGTGACGCGCCGCGGTCTTCACCGGGCCCATGCCCGGACCGGGTGCGATGGGCTGTGTGATGGGGCGGCGAAAATCTGACAAGCTTAAGGGACTATGGCGCAGGTATTGGACAGTTCTTCAGTTAACTTCAAGCTCGACCCGGTGGTGCTGGACCTCGGGCAGCGCTTCGTTGACGCCGGATTCGAACTGTCCCTGGTGGGCGGCCCCGTGCGCGATCTCTTCCTGGGCCGGACCTCGCCGGACCTTGACTTCACCACCGACGCCACGCCCGAGCAGACTCTTTCCGTCATCAAGAAGTGGGCCGACAACTTCTGGGACATCGGCCGCGCGTTCGGCACGATCGGCATGAAGAAGGCCGGCTTCCAGATCGAGATCACCACCTACCGGGCCGAGGCCTACGATCCGGATTCCCGCAAGCCCGTGGTGGCCTTCGGTTCCTCGCTCGAGGACGACCTGCTGCGCCGTGACTTCACCATCAACGCCATGGCCCTGCGCCTGCCCTCCCTGGAGCTCGTGGACCCCTTCGGCGGCGTGCGCGACCTCCACGCAGCGGAACTGGCCACCCCCGGCGCCCCCGAGGCCTCCTTCTCCGACGACCCCCTCCGCATGATGCGTGCCGCCCGCTTTGCGTCCCAGCTGGGCGTCTCAGTACACGACGACGTCCGCCTGGCCATGTCGGAAATGGCGGACCGCATCAAGATCATCTCCGCCGAACGCGTCCGCGAGGAACTGGTGAAGACGATCAACGGTGCCCACCCGCGCATCGGCATCGACCTCCTGGTGGACACGGGCCTGGCCGAATACGTGCTGCCCGAGGTTTCGGCCCTGCGCCTGGAATCGGACGAGCACCACCGGCACAAGGACGTCTACCAGCACTCACTTCAGGTCCTGGAGCAGGCTGCCGCCTTGGAGACCGGCCCGGACGGCCCCGTGCCGGGCCCGGACTTCGTGCTGCGCTTCGCCGCATTGATGCACGACGTCGGGAAGCCGGCTACGCGCCGCTTCGAAGCGGGCGGCTCAGTGAGCTTCCGTCACCATGACGTGGTGGGTGCCAAGCTGACCGCCAAGCGCATGAGGGCGCTGCGCTTCGACAACGACAGCATCAAAGCCGTGGCGCGCCTGGTGGAACTGCACATGCGCTTCTACGGCTATGGCGATGCCGGCTGGACCGACTCGGCCGTGCGCCGCTACGTGGCCGACGCCGGTCCCTTGCTGGAACGCCTGCACCGACTGACCCGTTCGGACGTCACCACGCGGAACCAGCGCAAGGCGGACCAGCTGTCCTTCGCCTACGACGACCTTGAACAGCGGATCGCCGCCCTGGCCGAGCAGGAGTCCCTCAACGCGATCCGCCCTGACCTGGACGGCGGCCAGATCATGGAGCTCCTCGGACTCAAGCCCGGCCCGGTCGTCGGGCGCGCCTACAAGTTCCTCCTGGACCAGCGGATGGAATACGGCCCGCTGGAGTACGACGACGCCGTGGCCAAACTCAAGGCGTGGTGGGCTGGGCAGCCCGAGTCCGCCGTCGAGCCTTCAGCCACTGAACCGTCCGCCGTCGAGCCTTCCAGTGAAGACCCTTCGAACGACACCCCCGCAGAGGAGTCCTAAGTGATTGACCCGGCAAAGCTTTCCCGCCCGCAGCTGTGGATCATGCGCCACGGTGAGACCGAATGGTCCAAGAGCGGGCAGTACACCGGCCTGACGGACCTTCCCCTGACCGTCGAAGGTGAGCAGCAGGCCGTGGAGGCCCGCAAGGTCCTGGAAGGGATCGAGTTCGACCTTGTGCTCACCTCGCCGCTGCGCCGTGCCCGCCGCACGGCCGAGCTGGCCGGTTTCCCCGACGCCGTCCATGAACCCCTGGCGGTCGAATGGGACTACGGCGACTACGAGGGCATCAGCTCGGACCTGATCCGCAAGGACAACCCGGATTACCTGATCTGGTTCGACGGGGTGCCCAATGGCGAAACCCTGGACTCAGTGGCGGCCCGTGCGGACAAGCTCATCGCGCGCGTCCTGGAGTCCGGCATGGACAACGTCCTGGTCGTGGCACACGGCCACTTCTCCCGGATCCTCACCGCCCGCTGGCTCGAATTGGACGCCCGGGAAGGCCGGCACTTCCTCCTTGGAACCGCAAAGGTGTGCACCCTCGGCTGGGACAAGAAGACGCCGGCGATTATCCGTTGGGGCCTCTAGGAAATTATTTTTTGAATTAACCATGAATTAGCTGGTCAATCCGCGTATTCATGGTGTAGCTTTATTCCTGTTCCCAGAGCGACCCGCCGGGAACGAGGTGCGCGTTGGGCCGGTTAGTCGACCGGTGCGGCGTCTGAGGTGAAAAGGAGGTTGGGAGAATGATTACTTTGACTAGCGGATGGAAGATGACCGTCTCTGCTGCTGCCCCGACCTTCGCTGCCCGGCGCCCGGATTCAGGAATGCGCCCGGATTCCGCGATGCGGACGGGAAACCGCCACATCGGGAACCACTTTTCCGCCTGACGCTTTTCGCGGCCTGCCCCAACCTCTGACCAGTATCCTCGCGTAGGTGCCTGACTTTCAGGGGTCGAAGTACGCCGCGAACCGCGTAGGCGGGAGCCTGAAAGCGGAACTCCTTGGGCGGACCACGCTATCGCCGTGGCAAACAGAGTCCTCATAGTTCGGAACCAGCTTCTTGTTGGGGACGTCTGTCCATTTTCCCCGGAATCCCCGGGATTCCGCCGGATTTCCGCAATCCCGCCGTTTACCCGCATTTAGCCTGGCATTTTTTGTGCCAATAAGGTCCGCTGTTTTCTCTGAATTCAAGGGCCTTAATTGTCGCGCCCAATTCCAGCTAACCCGGATTACACCCCTGAAAGGAGGTGAACCGTGGTCAAGCGACTCATGCAGCTGTTGGCTCTCAACGCCAAGCCTGCAGTCAAAGACAGGACGGTCTTCAACGGCCAACTTCTCGACCAGCGCCGCGAAGACGTCTTCGTCGTCCTGCACCAGATGGGAGTCATCCGCTGAGTGCCCTCATGAGCCCCAACAGTCAGTAATCAGGAGGGACTGATGGCACACATCGGACCGTTTGCACCGGTTGCCCACGCGGCTACGCGTGGGCAATCGCCTTTTAAGGCCACACCCCCGGCGGTATGCTCGAAGCCATGCAGGAGACCAAGCCGCACCGCAAACAGAAGCGTGCGCGCTTTGTGATTCCCTCCCGCAGTGATTCCTTCCTCGCGAAGTTCACCGAAGTGGCCGGCGGACCGTTGGGAAGCCACAGTGCGCCAGGAGCGGTCTCCCCCGGCTTCTTCACCGTGGAACGCGTGCTGGTTATCTTCACGGTCCTCGCCGCGTTGCTCGGAATCCTCATCAAGGGCTACTGCCGGGTCAACGGCTGGGAAACCCCCACACACTTCTATGCCACCTGCTACTCGGACTTCCCCGAGCTGTTCCGCAGCCGCGGCCTGGGCGAAGGCGTGATCCCCTTCTTCGACCGGGAAAGCCTCTTCGAATATCCCGTGATCATGGGCCTGATCGCCGGAGCCACCGCGTTGCTGGTTCCAGGCTCGGGCCTGGACCTGGAACGGATCCGCGGTTACTTCGACCTCAACGCGACCCTGGTGGTGGCCGTCTGGATCGCCACGGTCCTCGCAACGGCCCGGATCAACCGCCGCAGGCCCTGGGACGCGGCCATGGTGGCACTGGCACCGGGAATCGTCCTCTCCGGCTTCATCAACTGGGACATGTGGGCCGTGGCCATGCTCGCCGTGGGCATGTATTTCTTCGCACGCAAAAGGCCCGCGCTGGCCGGTGTGTTCATCGGCCTGGGAACCGCCACCAAGCTCTACCCGGTGCTCATCCTGGGCGCGGTACTCGTGCTGGCCATCCGCAGCGGCAGGTTCCGCACGTTCTTTGTGACCGCGGGAGCCGCGGCGGCCAGTTGGCTGGTGGTCAACCTGCCCATCGCGATCATGAACCCGCCGGGCTGGCGCTACTTCTTCGAATTCACCCAGGACCGGCCGGCCGGCTTCAGCTCGTTGTGGTTCGCCTACAACCTGGTGGCCGAGCGGCTGCACTGGATGCAGATGGGGGCCGCCACCATCAACTCCCTGGCCCTCTACCTCTTCGTCACGGCGTGCGCGCTCATAGCGCTTTTGGGACTCGCCGCCCCGCGACGGCCCCGCCTGGCGCAGCTGGCGTTCCTGATCGTGGCGGCGTTCATCCTCACCAACAAGGTGTACTCCCCGCAGTTCGTGCTGTGGCTGGTGCCCCTGCTTGCCTTGGCCCGGCCGCGATGGCGCGATTTCCTGCTGTGGCAGGCTGCCGAAGCGCTGCACTGGGTGGCCGTGTGGATGTTCCTGGGCCAGTACACCAGCGGTGGAGCCCCGCAACACAACCTGGATATGCCGTACTACGTACTCGCCGTGCTGCTGCACATGGCCGCAACGGCATATTTGATGGCCCGGGTTGCCCTGGACATCTGGGACCCTCGGCAGGACCCGATCCGTACCAAGCGCATCGACGATCCGCACGGCGGCGCCTTCGACCGTGCCCGGGACTGGCTCCGGCTGGACCTTGCCCGCCCCAGCGCCTCCCTGCTCCCCTGGCAGCGCACCATGACGGAGTCCGGACGCGATGGCTGACGTCGCCGTCGTCGGGTCCGGACCGAACGGCCTCGCCGCCGCGGTGGTGATGGCCCGCGCAGGGCTGGGCGTCCGGGTCTACGAGGCTGCGGAGACGCTTGGCGGCGGCGCCCGGACGGCGGAACTGCTGGAGCCGGGGCACATCTATGACGTGTGCTCGGCCGTGCACCCGATGGCGCTGGCCTCGCGCTTCTTCCGTGACTTCGGGCTGGAGCAGCGCGTGGAACTGCGGCTGCCGAAGGTCCAGTACGGCACACCGCTCGACGGCGGCCGAGCGGCCCTCGCGTACCGCTCGCTGGAGCAGACCATCGACGGGCTCGGGGCGGACGGACCCGCGTTCGGCCGGTTGATGAGGCCGCTCGTGGAGCACGTGGAGGGCATGCTGGACGTGTCCCAGAACCAGCTGCTGAGGATCCCCGCCGATCCGGTGGCCGCAGTGCGCCTGGGCCTGGCCACGCTGTCCCAGGGCGGACGGTGGTGGAACCGGCATTTCCAGGAAGACGCCGCCCCCGCCCTGCTGACTGGAGTGGCCGCCCACGCGGTGGGTGCCCTGCCGTCGCTGGTTCCCGCAGGCGCCGGGCTCATGCTGAGCACCCTGGCCCATGTGGGCGGCTGGCCGGTGCCTGTGGGCGGGTCCGGGGCGATCGTGGACGCCATGGTGCGCGACATCGAGGCGCACGGCGGCGTGTTCGAGACGGGCGTGCGCGTCCGCTCACTTGAGGACCTTAAGCCTGCCCGCGCCGTCTTGCTGGACGTGGCCCCGCCCGAGGTGCTTGGCATCGCGGGTGACGCACTGGCCGGGGCCTCGGGTGCACGCTACCGGCGCGCGCTGGAAACATTCCGTTTCGGGAATGCAGCCTGCAAGGTGGACTTCATCCTCTCCGGCCCAGTGCCCTGGGCGGCCGGCGAACTGCGCGACGCCGGGACCGTGCACGTGGGAGGGACGCGTGCGGAGATGGCGGCCGCGGAGAACGAGGTGGCCGCGGGCCGCCACCCTTCCCGGCCGTATGTCCTGGTGGCCCAGCCCTCCGTGGTGGACCCGGGCCGCGCACCGGCAGGACGGCACATCCTGTGGAGCTACTGCCATGTGCCCAAGGACTCAACGGTGGATATGTCCGCGGCCGTGATGGAGCGGATCGAGACTTACGCGCCGGGTTTCCGCGAGCTGGTGGTGGCTTGGAAGACGACGACGGCGGCGGGGCTCGCCGAGTACAACCCGAACTACGTGGGCGGTGACTTCGGGGCCGGCATCATGAACGTACGGGGCCTGCTGCGGCGCCCGGTGGTGTCAACCACTCCGTGGCGGACGCCGCTGCCCGGCGTGTACCTGTGCTCCTCCTCGACGCCGCCAGGACCAGGGGTTACCGGCATGCCGGGCTACCACGCGGCAACGCATGCCCTGAAGGACGTGTTCGGGTTGCCGGTACCGGAACTGGGGCTGTCCGGCTAGGGCCTACGCCTTGTCCAGGTGCACCAGGAACTCGACGCTTCCCGTGTTCTCCACCTTGACGAAGCCGAGGTCCGGGGCCGTGATGCCGAAGTCAGCCAGGACGAGGTCGATCGTGCCCGAGACCGAGACTTGCGCGCCGTCCCGTACCACCTGCAGCTTGGCGGTGACATCGCGCTTCTGGCCGGCGAGCTCCAGGGTTCCCTTTACCTCGACGGCGGCAGGGGCTGAGCTGAGCGCCGGGATGCTGACCGGCGAGCCGAGGGTGAAGGTCGCCGTCGGGAAGGTGTCCGCCTTCATGACGTTCCCGCGGAAGTAGTTGTCGCGGTTACCGCTGTCGGTGGCGATGCTGGCGACCTCGACATCGATCTTGGCCGCCGTCAGCTGGGTGCCGGACACGGTGGCCGAACCGGTGACCCTTTCTGTCCGGCCGACGACGGTGACATCGGCGCCGTTGAGGACCTCCTTGATCCGGTAGCCGGCTTGGGAGGCGGAGGCCACGTTCCAGGTGCCGTCGTCGCTGGAGTCGCTTGCGGCAGGGCTCGAGGTTGCGCCGGATGCGGTGGAAGAGGAACCGGCCACGGAGAGCGGCGCGGGCGCCGGGCCCTGGGACCGGGCGTAGAGCTGCGGGCCGAAGATGGCCGCGAGGGCGGCAAGGACCGCGACGGCGGCTACGGTGACCAGGATCCAGGGTCGCTTCTTTCCGGCCATGGGTGTTCCTCTCGATGTACTTGAATGTTCACGTAAACCACGACGCCGCGGCCCGGAAAGTTCCCCGGACCGCGGCGGTGTGATCTAGTTGGCAGCCGTGAAGCGTGCCCGGCGGTGCGCCGGGGCCTCGATCTCGTCCAGCATGGCCACGGCGTAATCCTGGGTGGAGATGCTGGAGCCCGCCGGGGAATCCGTGGCGGTGGAGTACTTGCCCGTGCGTTCTCCGGGCTGGATCACGGGTGCCGGCGCCAGGACGGTCCAGTCCACGGTGTCCGGGGTCTGCCGGACCAGTTCGAGTGCCTTGGCGGCGGTGGTGGCCTCAGCGCGGTAGGCCTCGGGGAACTCCGGGGAATCGAGCAGGCGGACTCCGTCGATGGTCAGGGTCCCGGCGCCGCCGACGATCATCAGGCGCGTGCCTTCGGTGTTGCTGTAGGCGGTGGCCATGGCGTCCAGCCACTCCCCGTGGTCGCCGCCGGTGCGGCTGGGGCCCGTCGCCAGCACGACGACGTCGTGGTCCTTCGCGACTGCGGCGAACGCCTGGGCGTCTGCCTGGTCCGCTGCGAGGGAGCGGGCGCCCTGGACCTCCGCACCCTTGCGGGAGATGGCCGTGACCTCGTGGCCGCGGTTGAGGGACTCGTTGACGATCTGGCTGCCGACCATGCCGCTTGCACCATATACTGCGATTTTCATGTCTCTCCTCGGGGTTGCTAATCTTGCAATGGAAAGACGGTATCTATTTGATACTGATAGCTTCAAAGGAACTGAGTTACCCTGTGGATACCAACCCGAGCGACACCACCGGCCTGCCCGCCAACGTCCTGGACCCCGACTGCCCGTCGCGCGTGATCTTCCAGCGCATCGGCGACAAGTGGGCCTCCCTGGTGGTCCAGGTCCTCGCTGACCGCCCCGTGCGGTTCTCCGAGCTGCGCAAGATGGTCAGCGTCGTCACGCCGAAGGTCCTTACGCAGACCCTGCGCTCCCTCGAACGCGACGGCCTGGTGACCCGCACGGTCCACGCGCAGGTGCCCCCACGCGTGGACTACGAACTGACGGACCTCGGCCGTTCCCTCCTTGAACCCCTCGCGCAGTTGCGGAAGTGGGCGGAAGGCAATGTGCCCGCCATCCTCGCTGCCCGGGACGCCTACGATGACGCGCAGGACGAGGCGCTGCTGGGCTGAGCCGATGTCCTGAGCTGCTGTCCTGAGCTGCTGTCCTGAGGGGGGGTGGTCCCTGGGCTGCGTTTTCTAGGCCGCGGTGCGCACCGGCGCGCCCAGCCGGCCGTCCCGCATGGTGACCACGGAATCGGTCAGCGGCAGGAACTCGGTGTCGTGCGTGACCATGAGGGTCGCCGTCGAGAACTCGTCGGTGACTTGGCGCAGCAGCCGCACGATTGCCTCGCTGCGCTCCATGTCGAGGGCCGCCGTCGGCTCGTCGACCAGCAGCACCCGCGGACTCCCCATGAGCGCCCGGGCGATGTTCACCCGCTGGCGCTGCCCGCCGGAGAGCTGGTGTGGCCGTTTGTTGAGCTCGCCGGCCAGCCCGACGACGTCGAGCAGTTCCGCCGCCCTCTGGCGTGCAGCGCGCAGCGGCTTGCCGCGCAGGTGCTCGCCGATGAGGAGCTGCTCGACGGAGGTCAGCGAGGGCAGCAGGTTGGGCTGCTGGAAGATGATGCCCACCGTGTCCCGGCGCAGGGCCGTGCGCTCCTTTGCCCCGAGCGCGCTGGCATCCCGCCCGTCGATGAGCACCAGCCCGGAGGTGGGGTTGATGAGGCTGGCCGCTACCGCCAGCAGCGACGATTTTCCGGAGCCGGAGGGCCCCACGAGCGAAAGGAATTCGCCGGCGCCGGCGGTGAGGTTGACGGCATCCAGGGCCTTGACGGTGGAGCCGCCGTCAGGGTAGTCGAGGGTGACATTGACGAGGCTGAGCGGGATGGTCACGGTATATGCCTTTCGAGGAATCTATGGGGTGACGGATCTGGTTGCGGGCCTAGTTGCCGCCGAGGGCCAGGAGCGGGTCCACCTTGGTGACACCGCGGACAGCGAGGACGGCACCTGCCAGGCCCAGGACCACCACTCCCGCGACAGGCAGGATGCTGGTCAGCGGCGTGATAAGGAACGGCGCCGCCTGGGCCGCGAAGAAACCGCCGATCGCGCCGACTACTCCGCCTGCCGCGGCGCCGGCGAGGAGGACGACTGCGGCCTGCACCAGGGCGTCGCGCAGCACGTATCCGATGGAGCCGCCGAGGGCCCTGAGCACGGCGATGTCGCGGGTGCGCTGCACGGTCCAGACCGTCAGGAAGGCCACGATGACAAGGGCGGAGATGCCGTAAAGGAATGCCTGCATCAGCATGAGGGAGCCGTTCTCGCTCTTGTAGGAACCCAGGGCTTGGAAGGAACCGGTGGGCGTGGCGCTGACGGTTCCTGCAGCGGCGTCGGCGGCGTCAGTGTCCACGGAGGCTCCGGCGTCGAACGTCACGGCCAGGACGGTGGCCTCGCCGGAGCCAGCATGGGAGATCTTGCGCCAGGTCTCCAGGGTGGTCCAGACGACGCCGGTGTGCGAGTACCACTGGTCCGGCACCACGGCGGAGACCGTCAGTGTGTTGCCGGCGACGGCGACGCTGCTGCCCGCGGACAAGCTGAGCTCCTTGCCGAGGGTTTCGCCGATGGCCACGGTGCCGACCGTGAGCCCGGCAGCATCCGGTGTGGGCGCGGCGCCGTCCGTGCCGAACACGGCCACGTTCGCGGTGCCGCGGGCAGCGCCGTCGCTGCCGAGGGACTGGAAGCGGGCCTGGTTGATGCCCAAGGCGCCGACAGAAGCTACCCCCGGTTGTGTCCGCCAGCTCGCCAGCTGTTCCGGCGTGACCTCGGATTCCGTGTACGAGGCTTTGGCCTCGCCGCCCGGCGGGGCGCCAAAGACGATCCGGTCCGCCGGCAGGCCGGCGATGGCCGAGGTGGACTGGTTGCCGAGGCCGGCGGTCAGTCCGGACAGCATGACCAGCAGGAGGGTGATCAGGGCAACCACGCTGCCCATGAGGGCAAAGCGGCCCTTGGCAAAGCGGAGATCGCGGAGCGCGAGGAACATCGGAATCCTTCGTTCGTGCCCCGGACTGCGGGGCGGTTTTCCTTCTGTTTCCACTCTCTCCGCGACGGGACCGGGGAACATCGCGCACGGGGTTGATCCGGCAGGGCCATGGGGTTGAGCCCCGGATCAACCGATTGGTTGATCCGGCCGCCCCGGCGCCGGAAGAGGCACCTTTCTGTCAGCGCCGGTGGCTAGTCTGGACGCATGGAGGAACGGAAGGAGCCCCGGAGCCCGCACGGCGAAGGAGGACAGAACCAGGGCGGCACGGCGCTGATCCTGCGCGTCCTTCGGGTGAGCCTGCACGTCGGCTTCGCCGCGCTGCTGCTGGTGGCGGTGGTCCGGCTGCTGGTCGCTCCCGCCCCGCCCGTGGCCTTGGTGACGGGCCTGCTCCTTTCGCTGCTGCTTGCGGCCGTGTATCTCGCGGGCACCATCCTCGAAAAACGCCATGCCTCGGACGCTGCCCGATTCGACCCGAATCCCTTTGCGCTGCGCTGGCTGGGCGCCGTGACCCTGCTGTGGCTGCTCTTGTTGCTGGTCAGTTCCGATTTCGCCTGGGTGGCCTTTCCGCTGTTTTTCCTGCAGTTGCACCTGCTCCCCCTGCGCTGGGCGCTGTCCGCCATCGGCGCCAGCACGGCCCTGCTGGTGGGGGCGCTGTGGTTCCACAGCCGCGGTGCCAGCGGCACCGGCGACGGCGGCCTGCAGCTCGCGATGGTCCTGGGGCCCGTGTTCGGGGCGGCATTCGCCGTCGTCACCGGCCTCGCCTACCGGGCGCTGTACGCCGAAGCCGAGAACCAGCGGCGTGCCGCCGAGGAACTGCGCCGCACCCGCGCCGAGCTCGCCAGGAGCCAGCACGACGCCGGAGTCCTGGCCGAGCGTGAACGGCTCGCCCGCGAAATCCACGACACCCTGGCCCAGGGTTTCTCCAGCATCGTCCTCATGGGCCGGTCTGCTGCGAAAGCGCTCGAAGCCGGGGACCAGGAGACCGTGCGCAGCCGGCTGCAGACCGTGCAGGAGACCGCGGCCGCCAACCTTGACGAGGCCCGTCACTTCGTCCGCGGACTCCGGCCGCCGGCCCTTGAGCAGTTGACCCTTGCCGACACCCTGCGGCGGTTGTGCGCCAAGACCGAAAGCGAGGCCGCGGCCCGGGGTACCCCGCTGCGTTGCCGCTTCGAGCTCGACGGCACCCCCATCGAGCTGCCCAACGCCTACCAGGCAACCCTGCTGCGGGCGGCGCAGTCTTCGCTCGCGAACGTCTGGTCCCATGCCAGGGCGCGGACCGCCGTCGTCACCCTGTCCTTCCTGGACGCCGAGGTGACCATGGACGTCTACGACGACGGCGTGGGCTTCGACCCCGCCACCGTGCTGCCCGCCGCGGCAGCGCGGGGTGACGGAAACGGCGTCGGGATCAAGAGCCTGCGCGAGCGGTTGTCCGCCCTGGGCGGCACCCTTGACGTCGAATCCGCCCCGGGGGAAGGAACCGTGGTGGCCCTCCGGCTGCCGCTGCGGGAAGGGAGTGCGGACGATGCCTGACATCCGCGTGCTGCTGGTGGACGACCATCCGGTGGTGCGGGCCGGACTCCGTGCCATGCTGGCCGACTTCGACGGTGTCACCGTGGTGTCCGAGGCGGCCGACGGCGGTGCCGCCCTGGCCGAACTCTCCCGCCTGAACGCGCTGGGCGAACCCGTGGACCTGGTCCTGATGGACCTGCAAATGGGTCGTGGGATGGACGGTGCCACTGCCACCGGCCGGATCAAGGCCGGCGCCGCCGGAACCCCGCCGCCGCCCGTGCTGATCCTCACCACCTACGACACCGACGCCGATATCCTGGCCGCCGTCGAAGCCGGCGCCGCGGGCTACATGCTCAAGGACGCCCCGCCCGAGCAGATCCGCCAGGCCGTGCTTTCCGCCGCGGCCGGCCAGACGGCCCTGGCGCCCGGGGTGGCGGCGCGGCTCATGGGGCACATCCGCAATCCGGAAACGGCCTTGAGTCCCCGGGAACTGCAGATCCTGGAACTCCTTGCCACCGGCCTCGGCAACCGGGCCATCGCCCGGCAACTCTTCATTTCCGAGGCCACCGTGAAGACCCACCTGGTGCACATTTACGCCAAGCTTGGCGTGGACAACCGCACCGCCGCCATCGCCGTGGCGCGGCAGCGGCGGATCATCCGCGACTCCTGAACGCCCTGCGGAGGGGGCCGGCCGCCGTCGGGGCTGTTTATGCCGTCCGGGGCCTGTGATTGTATAGATGTATACAAGTATTTGGAGCCGGAGGCCACGATGGCGGAACCACACGCCCGGAACACCGGGGCACATTTTGTCTATGCCGAGCTGAAACGACGGATCCTCAGCCTCGAACTGGAGCCGGGAGAGCGGATCTACGAACCTGCAATGGCCGCAGCCCTGCACGTCAGCCGGACACCGTTGCGGGAGGCCATCAGGCGGCTTATCTCTGAAAGCCTCCTGGAGCAGCAGCCCACGGGTGGGGTGGTGGTGCCGGTGCTGGACGACGCGGCCGTTTCCGAACTGTACGACGTCCGCGCTGCGCTCGAGTCACTGATGGCCAGGGAAGCCTGCGCGAAGGCCACGGCCGCGGACATCGAACGCCTCCAAGGCATCCTCGAGCGCAATGCGGCCAACGTGGCGTTCGCCGATGAAGCCATGAAGTACGGCGAGGCGCTGCATGCGGCGATTGCGGGGATCGCCGGAAATTCCTGGGCATGGCGCTTCCACGAGCAGGTGTCCAGCCACATGCAGCGTTACCGCCACTACACCAACAACACCCAGGAACGCCGCGACCAGGCCCTCGCCGACCACCGGGTCCTCGTGGACGCCGTGGCTTCGGGCACACCGGATGAAGCAGCCAGGATAGCCTTCGACCACGTGATCGGTGCCCGTAATGAAGCGCTGCGCGCCACCTCGGGCGGCACGCCCGCCACCACATGATCGGCGAGCTCGGCCGCCGCTCGGTCACCGCACTCCTGGTCAACTCGACACTGATCCAAGCCATCACGTTCCTGGTCCGGCCGGCCGCAACGTACCGGGCGCTGGAATTGGACGTTCCCGGTTACGCCTTGGGCCTGCTGGCCGCCAGCTACGCCGTCTTTCCCCTGATCCTGGCCGTTCCCACCGGCGGGCTCGTGGACCGGCTGGGAGAGCGCCGGCTCATGGCCATCGGCGCGTCCGTCGTCCTTGCATCTTCGGCCTTCCTCCTGCTGTGGGGGTCCTCGATCGTGGCGCTGGTCATCGGAACGGCCCTCCTTGGCGCCGGGCAGATGGCCTGCGTCGTGGGGCAGCAGGCGGTGGTGGCCAATAATGCCACCTCATCCCGGCTGGATTCTGCCTTCGGATACCTGACGTTCGCCGCCTCGTTGGGCCAGGCCCTTGGCCCTTTCGCCATCTCGCTTGTCGGGGGCTCCGCTGTCCGTCCCGACACCCAGGCGATCTTCCTCCTGGCTACCGGCATGGGACTGGTGATGCTGGTGACCACCTTCGCCATCTCCGCCGGTGTCAGCGGCAGGAAGAGAAAGGCTGTTGTCGGCGACGGCAGCAACGGAGGGGCTGTTTCACTGCTCAGGGCACCCGGAGTTGCCCGTGCCCTGGCCACCAGCGCCACGGTGCTCGCCGTCGTCGACCTGACCGTGGTCTACCTACCGGCGCTCGGTTCGAAACGTGGGATCTCCGCGGCGACAGTCGGCCTGATGCTCACCATCCGCGCGGTGTTCTCGATGGCGTCGCGGATTGGCCTGGGACGGATCTCCCGGAAGCTGGGGCGCATGAAGCTGTTGGTCATCAGCCTTGCCCTCTCCACCGTGACCCTGGGCGTCGCGGCGATTCCGATGCCGGTGTGGCTCCTGTTCGTGGTGATGGCGCTGCTGGGACTCGGCCTTGGCATCGGGCAGCCGTTGACCATGTCCTGGTTGTCCGCCCAGGCGCCGGCGGGGCAACGCGGCAAGGCGCTGGCCCTGAGGCTCGCCGGAAACAGGGTTGGCCAGCTGGTGTTGCCCAGTGCCATCGGCGCCGTGGCTGCCGGTCTCGGCCCGGCAGGGGTGTTCCTGGCATCGGCGGCGGTGGTCGGAGCGACGCTCGTGATGCTGCGTGGCGTGCGGCTGGACGACTAGCGGCAGCCTGGCCGGCCGGCGCCGGCTTCCGGTTCCAGTCGGCAGGACACGGCATAATGGCGCGGGTGGGGAAAACAACAGAGTTTCTGGTAACTGGACTTTCGGCCCTGATGCTGGCCGGATCGCTGGCCGCGTGCGACGACGGCCGTGCCGGGGCGGAGGGCGCCGCGAAGCAGCTCGCGTTCTCGCTCGCCGCGCTCGACGTCGGACCGCTGTCCCTGGAGGGGACGGACACCGCCGCTGCGAACGAACAGCTCAAGGCCGTGTTCGCTGACCTCGGCGACATCAAGCCGGCCGTGGCGGCCGGTGAGCTGAAGCTCGACGGCAGCAAGGCCACCGTGCCGCTGAACTACAGCTGGAAGCTGGGCACCGCCGAATGGAAGTACAGCTCCCAGGCTGAGCTGAAGAAGTCCGGGGACAAATGGTCCGTGCAGTGGAGCCCTGCGCTGCTCGCCCCGGAACTCAAGGACGGCGAAGTCTTGGATGTGACCACGGCCAGGGCAAAGCGCGGCGGTATCCTCGGCGCCGGAGACACCCCGATCGTCCAGGACCGCAAGGTAATCCGCGTGGGCCTGGACAAGACCAGGGTGGACGCCGCCAAGGTGGATTCCTCCGCCCGCGCACTGGCCGCGCTGGTGGGTCTGGACGTGGCGGAATACGCGAAGCAGGCCGCGGCCTCGGGCCCGCAGGCCTTCGTGGAGGCGATTGTGCTGCGTGGCTTCACCGCGGAGATCACCGAGGCCAAGCTGAAGGCCATCCCGGGAGCGGTAGCCCTGGCCGACACCATGCCGCTGGCACCGAGCCGCACCTTCGCCCGCCCCGTCCTGGGTGCCGTGGGCCAGGCCAGCGCCGAACAGATCGAAAAGTCCAAAGGCGCGCTCAAGGCCGGGGACATCGTCGGCACCGGCGGCCTGCAGGAAAAGTACGACTCGCTGCTGCGCGGCAAGGACGGCCTGGTGGTGGCGGCCGTGCCCGCTTCCGGACAGGACGCGCCGGCCGAAGGCACCACCCCGGAACCGCGCACCCTGTTCGAAGTCCCGGCCACGGACGGCACCTCGCTGAAGACCACGCTGGACGTGAAGCTGCAGCAGCTGGCCGAGACCACCCTGGCGGACATCGGCCCGGCGTCGGCCATTGTGGCGATCCGGCCCTCCACGGGGGCCGTGCTCGCCGCCGCGTCCGGCCCAGGCAGCAACGGCTACAACACCGCCATGCTGGGCCAGTATGCTCCCGGCTCCACGTTCAAGATCGTCGATTCCCTGGCGATGTTCCGCGACGGCATGACCCCCGACTCCAAGGTCGAGTGCACGCCCACCCTCACCGTTGACGGCCGGACCTTCAAGAACGCCGAGGGCTACCCCGCGTCGTCGCTGGGATCGGTCCCGCTCCGGGAGGCCTTCGCGCACTCCTGCAACACGGCCTTCATTTCCGCCCGGGACAAGGTCAGCCAGCAGCAGCTCGAATCCGCGGCCACGTCCCTCGGAGTGGCCGTCGAAGCGCCCAAGCTGGGCGCCGACGCCTTCCTCGGCTCCGTCCCCGGCACCGCCGAAGGCACCGAGCACGCCGCGTCCATGATCGGCCAGGGCAAGGTGCTGCTCTCGCCGCTCGCAGCGGCGGTGATGGCTGCTTCCGTGGGGCACGGCGCTCCCGTGTCGCCGCAGTTGGTCCTTAACAGCGGCGCCCAAGGCGGCGACGGCGGTGCGTCCGACGGCGGCGCCTCGCCCTCGGCGGGTTCCTCGCCGTCGTCGTCGGCTTCCGCTACGGCTCCGGCGATCGCGAAACCGGTGACGAAGGCCGAAGCGGCAGCCCTCAGCGACATGATGCGCGCCGTGGTGACCTCCGGCCATGCCGGCTTCCTGGCGCAGGTGCCCGGTGCCCCGGTTGGCGCCAAGACAGGGACCGCGGAGTTCGGCAAGGACAACCCGCCCAAGACCCACGCCTGGATCGTGGCCGTGCACGGCGACCTGGCCGTGGCGGTGTTCGTGGAGGACGGGGGCCTCGGCGCCACCACCAGCGGACCGCTGCTCAAGGAATTCCTGACCGCGGCGGGGTAGTGCCTGCTTGCGGCCAGGACATATCCTCAGCCTGTCACGGGATCTTCAGTGAGGCCCGCACCGGAAAGCAAGCATCGAGGGGGAACGCATGACCACACCACCGCCGGGTCTCCAGCCCGGATACCCGCAGCCCGACCAGACGCCGGTCACCCAGGGCCAGCTGCGCTGGTATCTCGAAGGCATGAAGCATGCCCGGTTAGCCGCCGTGTTCGGGGTGCTCGGGATCGTGTCCATAGGCGTGGTTTTCGGTCCGCTGGCGATCATGCAATCCAAGAAGGCCGAGGCCTACGGAGTCCCTGCCCAGGACGGAAGGATCATGGGCTGGGTGGGGATCGGCCTGTTCATCGCAGCGTGCCTGTTTTTCATCGCGTACTTCATCTTCATTGTGAGCATCATTTCGCAGCTGCCGCACATCATCAGGACGCCGCTACCGAACCGGTACTGACCGGGACGCGGACCGGGCCGCCTCAGCGTGGCCGCGTCAGCCGTGGGACGGTTCGCCGGTGAGCTGGTGGTCGGCGTGGTTCAGGGTTTCGCGGATGAGCCGGACCAGGTGGCCGTCGTGCAGGGAGTAGATGACGTGCCGGCCGTCCTTGCGGGTGTCCACGAGGCCGCTGAGCCGCAGCTTCGCCAGATGCTGGCTGACCACGGTACGCGGAACGTCGGCCACTTCGGTGAGTTCGGTGACTGACTTGGGACCCGACGTCAGCTGCCAGAGCAGGTGCAGCCGGGTGGGTTCGGCGAGCATCCGCAGCGTCCCGGCGGCCGCGTCCAGCAGCCCGGCGTCGGGCGTGACCTCGTGGACCAGCGACGGCGCGGGGTCTTGCCGCTTCGTGGTGGCACTGCTGGTGGCGTTGGCCATGCTCAAAGGCCTGCTCCTATTCCTTGAGTTCCGCGGCTTCCCCGTTGGCCGGGCGGGGTCCGGAGGCGGTCCCCGCGCCTGCGCGGCCAGGAGAGGAATGCGCCCGTACCGCCAATCATCGCAACAAAAGCCAGCGCGAGGGCAGCCGGGCCGAGTCCCGCCGCGGCACCCAGCCAGCCCGCCAGCGGATAGGTGAGGATGTAGCAGGCGTGCGACAGCGAAAACTGGGCGGTGAACACATAGGGCCCCGTCACCTCATCCGAGGCTTCACGCAGCAGACGGGCCGACGGCGTCAGGACCGTCGAGTTGCCGGCGCCAAGGAGGAGCCACAGGCCCAGCATCCACCACCAGGCAGCCCCCGAACTGGCAGCTGAAGAAGTGCGGCCGCGCTCCGCAAGGAATGTCAGGGCCGTGGCACCGGCCATGACCACGGGGATGACGGCCGCACCGGTGAGCATGACCGCACGGTCCCCGAAGCGCTCGAGCAGGCGGGGCGCACCGAGCGCCACCGTCATGGAACCCACCCCGAAACAGGCCAGGGCCAAGGCAAGGTCCGTCTCCGGCCGGTGCAGCACCTCCCGGACATAGACAACCGTGTTCACCAGGACCAGCGCCGTGGGTGCGGCAACCACCAGGTTCAGGGCCAGCAGCGAACGCAGTTTGGGGGTCCGCCAGAAGATCCTGGCACCAAGGGTGGTGCGGTGCCACAACGACGCCGGAGCCTCCTTGCCGTGCGGTCTCCCCGAAGCGCCGGCCCCGCTTGCGGGCAAAGCGGAGCGGACCACCAGGAATGCCGAGAGCAGGAAACCCGCCACCGTGCCGAGGAACACCTTGTTGTAGCTCAGCACGGTCAGCAGCAGGGCCGCGATCGCCGGGCTGGCCAGCGCCTCCAGGTCGTAGGCCAGCCGGGAAAGGGAAAGGGCGCGGGTGTAGTCCCGCTCCGCCGGGAGGACCACCGGGATCAACGACTGGAACGCCGGGGTGAACGTCGCCGAGGCGGACTGCAGCAGGAAGATCACCACGTAGATCTGCCACGCCTCGGTGATGAAAGGCAGGCACAAGGCCATCGCTGCGCGCAGCAGATCGGCCCCGATGAGCACCGGCTTCTTCGGTGCATGGGCCAAGAGGGCGTTGATCACCGGAGCGAAGCCCACGTAGGCGGCCATCTTGATGGTCAGGGCCGTGCCGAGGACGGCACCGGCCTCCTTTCCGGCCAGGTCAAAGGCCAGCAGGCCGAGGGCAACAGTGAGCAGCCCCGTACCCAGGAGAGCCACGATCTGGGCGGAGAACAGCAGCCGGTAGGTACTGTTCCGCAGCACCGACAGCATCAGTTCCCCTCAATTAAGTGCATATGTGCATCATAGTGCACTTATTGGCGGCGGAGACCGCGGCGTCTTCACTTTCTGGGCGGTCCCCCATGGCCCGAGCCGCCGGCCCGGCAGAAGTGGAGATTCCCTGGACAGCGGCCTGTCCAGGGAATCTGCCTCAGTGGTTTGCCGAGCTTCGGACCGGAGCTTTGGGAGCAAACTACGCGTCCTGCGAGGGGGCAGCGAGCCCGCCATAAAAACGGACGATGTCGGCGGCGATGGCCTCCGGCGCTTCGTGGGCCGCGTAATGGCCGTGCTCCGGATAGACCGTCCAGGCTGCGATGTTGTTGTGGTCGCGCTTGGCGAAGCGCCGGATGGACTGGAAATCCCGCCCTCCCGCCGCGAGGGCAATGGGCACCACGGTTGGTCCTGCCGGGCGTTCCTGGGACTTGGCCATCTCGTAGTAGAAGCGCACGGACGAGGCCATGGTCCGGGTGAACCAGTAGACGGCGACATTGGCCACGATGAAGTCGGCGTCAAGATCGTCCCCGAAGAGCTGGCTGTTCCAGCCAAGAAGGCCTGCAGGCGAATCGGCCAAAGCATGGGCCAAGGTCTGGGGAGACTGCGACTGCAGCTGGTTGAAAGCACCCATGTTCTGCCAGAACCAGGTCAAGTGCTCGATCGCAGCTTCTTCCTCGGGTGTCAGCTCTGCCAGCTCCGTTGGATCACCGGTGGGGAAGGAGAACAGCTGGGTGACGTGGACACCAATGACGTGGGTGGGGTCCAAGCGCCCGACCTCCGGGGAGATGATGGACCCGCCGTCATTCCCGACGGCCCCGTAGCGTTCGTACCCAAGCCGCGACATCAGTTCCACCCAAGCCTTGGCCACCCGGTACTGGTCCCAGCCCCGCTCGCTTGTGGGGCCCGAAAAACCAAAGCCGGGCGTTGAAGGAACCACCACGTCGTAGCCGGCGGCAACCAGAGGGTCGATGAGGTCGAGGTATTCCACGATGGAACCCGGCCAGCCGTGGGTGAGAATGAGCCCTGTTGCGTCCGCCTTGCCGCTCCGGACGTGCAGGAAATGAATCTTCTGCCCATCGATCTCGGTAATGAACTGCGGGTAACTGTTTATCCTGGCCTCGAAGGCGCGCCAGTCAAAGCCATGGCGCCAGTGGGCCAGGAGTCGCCGGACCCTGTCCACGGGAACGCCGTACTCCGAGCCTGAGTCCGGAAGTTGGTCCGCCCATAGGGTTCGGTCCAGCCTTTCATGAAGATCATCGAGCTCTGCTTGGGGAACGCTTATCCGAAACTGGTGGATGCTGCTGGTGCTGACTTCCGCTGCTGTCGTTTCCATGACTAATCTCCCGGTGAGTACCGCTGGCGGCAAACGGAACGGTTTATTCCGTTCTGCTTTAATCGTAGCGGAACGAAGCATTCCGTTCAATGCTATTCTTGAAAAATGAGCACTCCCCGCGACCTCAGGGATCCAGGCGCCTACGCCGGCCCTCTCAGCGGCCGGCGGGCCCAGGCCGCGCGTAACGACCATGCGATCCTCTCTGCGGCGCGAACCGTTTTCCTGCAGAACCCGCACGCACCCGTTGCCGCCGTGGCCACGGCGGCGGGCGTGGGCATTTCAGCCCTGTACAGGCGCTATCCGGGGAAGGAACAGCTTCTTCAACAACTCTGCGCTGATGGACTCAGGACGTTCATCGCAGTGGCGGAGCAGCATTCGGATGCACAGCCCGATCCCTTCACAGCGCTCAAAGAGTTCGTCCGGGGCATTGTTGACGCAGATGTGCACGCCCTCACCGTCAAGCTCGCGGGAACCTTCGCGCCTACCCCGGAACTTGGCGAACTAGCGGCCCGCGCCGGCACGCTCGCCCAGGAAATATTCAACCGGGCATTCGAGGCGGGAGCGTTGCGTGCAGATGCCGACGCCAACGACATACCCATGATCTTTGAACAGCTCACTGCCATCCGCCTTCGTGACGAGGCGCGCACTGCAGCCCTCCGCCACCGTTACCTGGATGTCCTGATGGACGGCCTCCGCTCCAAGCAGGGCGCCGAGGCCCTCCCGGGACCTCCTCCGAGCAGCGAAGAACTTGGCGAGCGGTGGATAGTACCGGATGCCATCATGGACGGATGGCCAAGCCCTTCACCCTGACCCAGCTGCGGTACTTCGCCGTCGTGGCCGAGCTTGAGAACATGACGGCCGCTGCCAGCGTCCTGAAGGTCACGCAGCCCGCACTCTCCACCGCCATGGCACAGCTCGAAGCCAGCCTCGCGACGCAGCTCTTCGTGCGGCAACGGACCAGGGGAATCCGCCTGACGCCAAGCGGCAAGCAGTTCGCCCAGGACATCAAGTCCTTCCTGGAACATGCCGATTCGCTGTATGAGTCCGCGCGGGGCATGGCCGCCTCATTGTCCGGTGAGCTCAAGGTGGGGGTCTTCGCGCCCCTGGCCCCGTTCCGCCTGCCGGCCATCCTGCAGACCTTTGAGGCCAAGCATCCGGGCGTCGACGTTTCCATCGTGGAAGCCGACCTCGCCCGGCTGCAGGAAGTGCTTCTGGACGGGCAATGCGACGTCGCCCTGATGTACGGGCTCGGCCTGGCCCGCGGATTCAGTTACACGGTCCTTGAGCGCATTCCGCCGCACGTCCTCGTCCACGAGGGGCATCCGCTGGCGGTCAGTGGCAGGCGGGAGATCGCCCTCCGCGAGCTTGAAGGCGAGCCGTCCGTGGTCCTTGACTTGCCGCATAGCCGCGAGTATTACGAACACCTCTATGCCATGGCAGGCGTCGTGCCGAACGTCCGGCACCGCTTTTCCGGTTACGAAACCGTGCGTTCCTTCGTGGCCAAGGGACACGGCTACGCGGTCCTTAACCAGCGGCTGCGAAGCGACCTGACCTACTCCGGCGGCCGGGTGGTGCCGCTGACCCTAACGGACACCTTCCCGCCGATCGAGGTGATGGTGGTCCGCCCGGAAGGCGTCCAGGCCACGCGCCGCGTCCTTGCCTTCGAAGAAACCTGCCGGCTCCTGTACGGGGCCGGAGAAGCATAAACGGAATCTATCGGCCTGCTAAAAACAATCAATTAGACAGATGTGATGACCGTCACGGATCGTTGAAGCCAACCTCTTCAAAGGAGATCCAATGGTCCTGAAGTACGTCGAAGATGTCAGCGGAACCTCGCCCGAAAGCTCCACCGTGAAGGCAAGCACCGCGGCGCCGTCCAAAACCACCGCGATGCAGAAACGGGTCCTGGCTGGCGGCAGCGTCGGCCAGTTCATCGAGTTCTACGATTTCACGCTCTACGGCCTCACCGCGGTGATCTTTTCCCAGTTGTTCTTCCCGGGCGGTAACCCGCTCACCGCCATGCTGGCGACCTTCGCTACCTTCGGCGTCGCCTTTGTGGTCCGCCCGCTCGGCGGCCTCTTCTTCGGGGCGCTCGGCGACCGGATCGGCCGACGCCGGGTCCTCACCATCACCCTCATGGCGATCGGCGGCGCCACTGCCCTGATGGGCCTGTTGCCCAGCTACGCCCAGATCGGCGCCTGGGCTCCGGTCTTGCTGGTGCTCTGCCGCCTCATCCAGGGTTTCTCGGCCGGCGGCGAATCCGTGGGCGCGCCCTCCTTCGTCTTCGAGCACGCCCCCGTCAACCGGCGCGGCTTCTGGCTCAACATCACCATCGCGGCCACGGCCCTGCCCTCCGTGGTGGCCGGCACCATGATCCTGATCCTCAGCCAGTCCATGTCCAACGAGATGTTCACCGGCTGGGGCTGGCGGCTGCCGTTCCTGCTGGCCCTTCCGCTGGCCATGGTCGGGGTCTGGATCCGCAGCCGCACGGAGGAAAGCGAAGCCTTCAAGGATGCCCAAGCCGGGCGGGAAAAGGAATTCAGCCCGGTCCGCGAAGCCTTCCGCGCGAACAAGCTCCGCATGGTGCAGGTCATCTTCGTCATGGGACTCACCGCCATGGGGTTCTACTTCCTGTCCGCCTACTTCGTCTCCTATGTGCAGACCACCGGGCACCTGAGCCGCGAACAGTCGCTGATGGTGAACGCTGCGGCGCTGGCCCTCTACGCCGTCCTCCTGCCGATCGGCGGACGGCTGGGCGACCGCTTCGGCCGCAAGCCGATGCTCATCGCCGGTTCCGCGGTGCTCGCCGTGCTGTCCGTGCCGAGCTTCATGCTGGTCACCAGCGGGAACCTGGGGCTCGCATTGCTGGGCCAGTCCCTCTTCGTTCTGGCGCTCTGCGTCTACGGCGGTGGCTGCTACACCTTCTTCGTCGAAATCTTCACTACCAAGACCCGCTTCACCTCCGCGGCCGTCAGCTACAACGCGGCCTACGCCATCTTCGGCGGCACCGCACCGTTCGTCGGCACCGCCCTGGTCGGGGCAAGCGGCGTCCCGCACATGCCAGGCGTCTACATGGCGGCTGCTGCCGCCGTCGTACTCCTCCTGGTCACCCTCACCAAGGTGCCCGAGACCCGCGGCCGCCTCGGCTAAGACTTTCCCACCCCGCTCCAGCAAAGGATTCCACCATGAGCGCAACAGCCTTCCTCCAGGACTTCCACCACGTGGCGACCATCGGCGCCACCGCCCACAACGGCGTCGAGCGCCAGGCGGCCACCGCCGAGGACGGCCGCACCCGTGACTGGTTCGCCGCCTTTGTGCACGACGCCGGGTGGCAGCTCCAGGTGGACGGCATCGGCAACATGTTCGGGCTGCTGGAGTGGACGCCGGGCGCCCCGTACATCCTGATCGGCTCGCACCTGGACAGCCAGCCGCTCGCGGGACGGTTCGACGGCGCCTACGGCGTGATTGCGGCCCTGCACGCGGCGAAGGCAATCGACGCCGAGGTGGCCGGCTCCGGCACCGCGCCCCGCTACAACCTCGCGGTGGTCAACTGGTTCAACGAGGAAGGCAGCCGATTCGCCCCGAGCATCATGGGCAGTTCGGTGTTCGCCGGCCTGTTCGAGCGGGAGCAGATGCTCGACGTCCGGGACCTCGCCGGGACCAGTGTCCGCGAGGCGCTGGGAAGCATCGGGTACCTCGGTGCCGACACCGGGCCGGAGGTGGCCGGCTACGCCGAAATCCACATCGAACAGGGCCGCATCCTGGAACGCGAAGGCATCCCCATCGGCCTGGTGGACTCCAGTTGGTACACGCAGAAGTTGGACATCGAGGTGCTCGGCGAGCAGTCCCACACGGGCGCGACGGCCATGGCCGACCGGCATGATGCGCTTGTTGCCGCCGCCAAGATCATCCTGATGGTGCATGACGTCACCAAGGACTTCGCCGAGGAAGCACTGGTCTCCTCGGTGGGGCAGTTGACGCTGGAGCCCAACTCGCCGATCGTCGTTGCACGCCGGGTCCACCTGGTGGCGGACCTGCGCTCCGGCGACCCGGAAATCGTGCGCGCGGCCCGGGCCAAGCTGCTGCAGGACATCGACGCCTTGGCCAAGGAGCACGACATCAAGGTCAACGTGAAGGACTTCGACATCCGCCCGATCCGGCGTTTTCCCGAGGCCGGCCTTGAGCTGTCGGAAAAGGTGGCAGCCAACCGGGGCCTCACGTCCCGCCGGATCCAGACCATGGCCGGGCACGATTCCGTCGCCATGAACACCATGGTTCCTTCGGTGATGCTGTTCATTCCGAGCGTGGACGGCGTCTCGCACTGCGAGCGGGAGTTCAGCACCGACGGCGACATGCTCACCGGGGTGGACATGCTCACCGGGGTGGCGCGGGAACTCGTGGCGGGGGCGCTGGCATGACCGGACTGCCCGACTTGCACTATCTCGACGCCGGAACGGCCCTGCGGATGTTCCGCAGCCGGGAACTGTCCCCCGTGGAACTCATGGAGGCCGTCATTGCCCGGACCGAAGCCGTCAACGGCGGCATCAACGCCCTGACGGAAACGCTCTTCGACGAGGCACTGCGCGGGGCCCGGCAGGCTGCCACCGCCTACGCGCGGGGCCGCGGGCTGACTCCCCTGCTGGGCCTGCCCGTCGCGGCAAAGGAGAAGCACGGACTCGCCGGACACACTCTGTCCCAGGGCCTGATCGCGCAGAAGGACGCCGCGGCTACCGAAGACCATCCCGTGATCGCACGCATCCGGGCGGCCGGCGGGATCATCCACGCGCGCACCACCACCCCGGAATACAGCTGCGCCACCATCACCCACAGCCCGCTCTGGGGAGTCACCCGGAACCCCTGGAATCCCCGGTATTCTCCGGGTGGTTCCTCCGGTGGTGCGGGAGCAGCATTGGCCGCCGGGCTGGCTCCCCTCGCCACCGCCTCGGACATCGCCGGCTCCACCCGGCTGCCGGCGTCGTTCACTGGAACCGTGGGCTTCAAGGCACCATACGGCAGGATCCCGGGGCTCGCCCCGCTGTCCGCGGACCACTACCGCGGCGACGGACCGATGGCCCGCACCGTCGCGGACACGGCTTTGCTGGCCAACGTCATGGCCGGCCGGCACGCCGGAGACCACACCTCCCTCGCCGATGCCGATCCTTTGGCGGTTCCGGCGCCCGCGGCGGATTCGGTGCGGGGAACGCGGATCGCGCTCTGCATCCGCCTGGGAAACTACCCGGTGGCGCCCGACGTCGAGGCCAACACCCGCGCGGTGGCAGCGGCCCTGCGCGATGCCGGAGCCGTCGTCGAGGAAATCGAACTGCCCTGGACCACCGAATTCATCAGCCGGACCATGTTCACCCATTTCGGCTACCTGCTGGGGCCGGCGATGGAAGACGAAACGGCCGGCACTGAAGATCAGCTTGCGCCGTACACGCGCCGCTTCATGGCCGATGCCCGCGCCGCCGCGGCCGCCAACCGTTTCGTGGACGGCATCCGTGCCGAAACGCAGATCCAAGCCGAGCTCGCCGCTGCCATGGCGGGCTATGACGCGTTGCTGTGCCCGGCGTCGGCGGTTCCGGCACTGGAGGCCGAAGGGGCATACCTGGACGGGATCGACGCCGGCGGGGTGCGCCTGGAGCACTACTGGCAAGGCCACATGACCGGACCGTTCAACATCGCCAACCGCTGCCCGGTGCTCGCTGTGCCGAGCGGAATGGCGGACTGCGGCATCCCGACCGGGATCCAGATCGTCGGGCACCCCTTCGACGACGCCACCGTTTTCAGGGTGGGTGCCGCCGTCGAGGTCCTGCGCCCCTGGGCTCAGCGCCGGCCGCCGCTGAACGGGGCCTGAACTGGAGCTACTCCCGCGCCCGGCTGCTTGCTAAGCTCACATCAAGTCGAGCATTGGATCTAGCTGAGGGGATCAACATGCCCGTCGGCCAATTGCGCGAACCCGGCAGACCGCGCCATGTGGATCATCGGCGGCGCGGGGTCCGGCCCGCCGCCAGCCCCCAGGCAGCCCGCGATGGTGCTTGACACGACCAGCCTGAGAGTCGCCTTTGCCGTCGTCGCGTTCACCGTGGGCATCCTGTTCTATTTCGCGGATTACCTCAGCACGCGCTCCCCTTACAGCGGCTGGTGGTGCGTCTCGCTCGCTCTGTTCCTGACCGGATCGGCCGCCCTCCTGCTTGAAGCGACGGCCCTCCGCTGGTTTGCCAACCCGGTGGGAAACTCCCTGCTGGTCGGGGGTGCGTGCGCCGTCTGGGCCAGCGCGCGCTCGCTGCGGGCGCTCCATCCCCCTGTTTGGGTGCTTCTTGCCGTGCCCGGTTGCTCGGCCGTCGCCGCTGCAGTGGATCATCCGGGCTCCAATCCGTGGGCCGGTGATGCGGTGTTCCTGGCGTCCATGTGCTTCATGATCGGACTGGCCGCACGGGAATTGTGGCTCGGGGGACCCGAGGCCTCCAGGATACGGATGGCCATGTGTGTTGCCGCGGCCTCGGTTGCCACCTTCTACTTCTGCCGCCTCATGTCATTCATCCTCGATGGCGCCGGCAGCCCCCGGTACAACACTTTCTTCGGGTCCGCCGTCACCACCCTCGTGGGCATGGCGTTCCTGGCCGTTGCGTCCTTCAGCATGTTCGCCTTGAGCAGCGAAAACCGGGCCCGGGTGCTCAGGACCGCCGCCGCCCAGGACGGACTCACGGGCCTGTTGAACCGCGCGGGTTTCCTCCAGGAAGCAGGTGATGAGCTTCGCAGGATCCGGCTGGACGAGACGCACGGTTCCCTCGTCCTGGCCGACATTGACCATTTCAAGGACGTCAACGACAGCTACGGACATGCTGCGGGCGACGTTGCCTTGAAGTCCTTCGCCGGGGCGTGCCGGGCTGCGGTCCGTTCCGGTGATCTCGTGGGCCGGATCGGCGGAGAGGAGTTCATCCTCCTGGTACCGGGCATCAGCGCCGAGCGGGCGCGGTTGATTGCCGCGGATATCAGCAACCGCTTTGAAACAGCAAGCGCGGCTGCCCGTTTCCCGATGCCCACGGTCAGCTACGGAATCATCCCGATCGGCAAGGAAACAGCGGACCTCGATGAGCTCATCGCGGCCGCCGACGCTGCTTTGTACATGGCGAAGAGCCTCGGACGCAACCAGGTGGTCATCGGTACCCACCGGGGCTGAGGTGGGGCCCGGGAACTCTGGACATCCTCCGCTTGCCATGCACACTTGAATTCATCACTTGCTGAATTGATGGGCCACCGGGAGGTCCCGTGTACGAGGCAGAATCCACAACATGTGCCATCGCGGGCGGTGGCCCTGCAGGAGTCATGCTGGGCCTCCTGCTGGCGCGGGCCGGCGTCGAGGTTACCGTGCTGGAAAAGCACGCCGACTTCCTGCGGGACTTCCGCGGGGACACGGTCCACCCATCCACCATCCGGCTCCTTGACGAACTGGGCCTGGGCGAGGGATTCCGTGCGCTCCCGCAGAGCAGGCTCGGCAACTTCCGGCTGCCGGCTCCCGACGGCGACATCACCCTGGCGGACTTTCAGCGGCTGAAGCCGCCCTACAACTACGTGGCCATGGTGCCCCAATGGGAACTGCTGAACTTCCTGGTCAACGCCGCCCGCGACGAACCGTGCTTCACGCTCCGGATGAATACGGAGGCCACCGGGCTGCTGCACGACGGCGGGAAGGTCGCCGGAGTCTCGTACCGCACCCGGGATGCGCAGTCCGGAGAGGAGGCAGGGACGGGGGAGCTCCGGGCGGAGCTCACCGTGGCCTGCGACGGCCGGGGATCCGTGCTGCGCCGGGAAGCCGGGCTGGTCCCCCGCGAATTCCCGGTTCCCTTCGACACCTGGTGGTTCCGGCTCTCGCGCAACCAGGACGAACAGGGCCAGATCGCGAGCCTGACTCCGCGCTTCGCCGGAAAAGAGGTACTGCTTGCCCTTACCCGCAAGGACTACTACCAAATCGCCTACATCGCGGAGAAGGGCGCGGATGCCTGGTTGCGCGCCGAAGGCGTGGAGCGCTTCCGTGAACGCGTCTCCCGCCTGCGCCCGGATTTTGCCGACAGGGTGGGCGAAATCCGCTCCATGGATGACCTGCACAAGCTGGACGTGAAACTCAACCGGATCAGCCGCTGGCACAAACCCGGCTTGCTCCTGATCGGGGACGCCGCCCACGCCATGTCCCCCGCCGGCGGGGTGGGAATCAACCTGGCCATCCAGGACGCCGTGGCCGCGGCCGCAAGGATTGCCGGGCCGTTGCTGCGCGGCCGGTTGACCGAACGGGACCTCGCCGCGGTGCAAAAGCGCCGCTGGTTCCCCACCGTGGCCATCCAGAGCGTGCAGCTCCTGCTCCACACGGCGATTTTCGGGCCGGCCGTGACCCGCGGCCTCTCCGGGCCGCCGGGCCCGGTGGTCTTCGCCGCCCGCCGCCTGCCCTGGCTCCGCAAGGTGCCGGCGTTCCTGCTCGGTTTCGGTCCCCGGCCCGAGCACGCCCCGGGATTCGCCCGGCGCCGGCCTGCCGCCGTCGGACCGTCCGCCGCGGAGGACCCGCCAGTTACGCCCGGAGCCGCACCGGAACGCGGACCGGAACCCGGAACGGGCCAGGGCCATGAAGGGTGAACGGCCGTTGCTGCCCCAGGGCTGGCGGAAGCTGGTCCTGGTTCTGCACATCACCGGCGGGGTCGGGTGGATGGGCCTTGACGTCGGCCTCCTGTTTCTCGTGTTTACCGGCCTGCTGACCGATAGCGGACGGACCGCCGTTGCCGTCTATACCGCGCTCGGAATATTCGTTCCGCCGGCCGTCATTATCCTGAGCCTGTTGATGCTCGCCACGGGCCTGGTCCAAGGCCTTTGGACCAAGTGGGGATTGGTTGAGTACTGGTGGGTGCTGGTGAAACTGCTGCTGGGAATCGTGCTGACCGTCCTGGTTTTCGTGGCGTTGCTCCCGGCAGTGGGTTCGCTGCCTGCCGGGCTGGGCGATGCTGACGGAGCGAGCGGGGCAGCGGTGCGACATGCTTTGGGGGCCGCGCCGGTCCAGCTCCTGTTTCCGCCGATTGTGTCGTTCCTGTCGCTCGGTTTTGCGCTGGTGCTCGCCATTTACAAGCCATGGGGCCGCGTCCGCCCGTGACATCGCCGCATGGGAAGATTGGGCAGTGGCCCATATTGACGTTTCCGGCATCGACTACTTCCTTTCCGACGGCACCCAGCTGCTCAACGGTGTGACCTTCAAGGTCCCGGACGGCAGCAAGACCGCGCTGATCGGACCGAACGGAACCGGCAAGACCACCTTGTTCAAGATCATCGCGGGGGACATCACCCCGGACGAAGGCACCGTGGGCCGCTCCGGCAGCATGGGCATCATGCGCCAGTTCGTGGGCCAGGTCCGCGACGAATCCACCGTGCGGGACCTGCTGGTCTCCGCCGCGCCGCCCGCACTGGCAGCGGCCGCGAAGGCCGTGGAGGACGCCGAGCTCGCCATGATGGAGCACGACGACGAGCCCACCCAGATGCGGTACGCCCAGGCCATCGTGGACTGGGGAGACGCGGGCGGCTACGACGTGGAGACCGTGTGGGACGAGGTCTGCATGGCGGCCTTGGGGGTTTCCTTCGACAAAGCCCAGCACCGCCGCGCGTCGAGCCTGTCCGGCGGAGAGCAGAAGCGGCTGGTCCTCGAAGCGCTCTTCGCCGGCCCGGACGATCTGCTCCTCCTCGACGAACCGGACAACTACCTGGACGTCCCCGGCAAACGCTGGCTGGAGGACAAGCTCAACGAGTCGAAGAAGACCGTGTTCTTCATCAGCCACGACCGTGAACTCCTCAACAACGCCGCCGGCAGGATCGTCACCCTGGAGCCGGGCATCAACGGCGCCGGTGCGTGGATCCACGGCGGCGGTTTCGGCTCCTACGTGGAGGCCCGGGCGGACCGCAACGCCCGCTTCGAGGAACTGCGCAAGCGCTGGGACGAAGAGCACGTCAAGCTCAAGGAACTGGTCAACATGTACAAGACCAAGGCCGCGTTCCGCTCCGACATGGCCAACAAGTACCAGGCCGCCCAGACCCGGCTGGCCAAGTTCCTGGAGGCCGGCCCGCCCGAGGCCCTGCCGCTGGAACAGAACGTGCAGATGCGCCTGCGCGGCGGCCGCACCGGCAAGCGCGCCGTGGTGGCCGAGAAGCTCGAGCTCACCGGCCTGATGAAGCCCTTCTCCACCGAGATCTGGTTCGGCGACCGCGTGGGCGTGCTCGGCTCCAACGGTTCCGGCAAGAGCCACTTCCTGCGGCTGCTCGCCGCCGGCGGCACCGACCCCGAACGCGAGCACCTGCCGGTGTCCGACGTCGAAATCGCCGAGGTGCCGCACGAAGGCACCGTGAAGCTCGGCGCCCGCATCCGGCCCGGTTTCTTCGCCCAGACGCACTCCCGGCCGGACCTGCTGGGCCGCACCCTTCTGGACATCCTGCACCGCGGAGACGAGCACCGCTCCGGCCTGGGCCGCGAAGCCGCGTCCGGCGCCCTCGATGCCTACGGCCTGGTGGGCTCCGCGGAGCAGAAGTACGACTCGCTGTCCGGCGGCCAGCAGGCCCGTTTCCAGATCCTGCTGCTGCAACTCTCCGGTGCCACCCTGCTGCTCCTGGACGAGCCCACGGATAACCTGGACCTGCACTCGGGGGAGGCGCTGGAGCGCGCGATCGACGCCTTCGAAGGCACCGTCCTGGCCGTGACCCACGACCGCTGGTTCGCCAAGTCCTTCGACCGCTTCCTGGTGTTCGGCTCGGACGGCAAGGTCTACGAATCCGCCGAGCCCGTGTGGGACGAAAGCCGGGTGGAGCGGGCGCGGTAGGGTGCTGCCGTTAGCGGGCAGCCGCGGCGACAACCATCATTGCCGCGCCGTTGCTGTGGATTCCGAACCGGCTGGCGCCCCATCGTAGGTCACCCATTGGGCAGTGGCCCGGGACCCCTGTGCGTGCAGACGTGTCAGGGCGCTGCTGTAGGCCGTCACGAAGTCTTCGTTGTCGATCAGGTCACCGAAGACCTCACGCTGAGAGATAAATGAGAGCGGCTCCTGGCGCTGCCGCGAGGCGGCCGCCATGAGGGATTCCTTCAGCCGGTCCACTACATCGATCGGCTGCCCCTGCTCGTCCTTGCCTTCGTCGTACCGGGCCCAGCTTGCCACGATGGCTGCGGACCGCTGAATTTCGCCGCCGTTCTCCAGATTGATGCGGATGACAGGCAGGAGCCATTTGGGAATCCTGTCCGAGCTTTCCGCGCACAACCGGGCCAGGGTGTCGCGGACGTGCTCGTTCGAGAAACGCTCGATGAGCGTGCGCTTGTAGCTCTCTAGGTCGATCCCTGGCACCGGCTGCAGCGTCGGGGTTGCTTCTTTGTCCATGTAGTCGAGCAGGAATCGCGCGAACAGCGGATCCTGGCAGACCTCGTGGGCGTAGCGGTATCCCGCCAGATAGCCGAAATAGCACATGCCCTGATGGCTGGCATTGAGCAGCCGCAGCTTCATGAGTTCGTAGGGTTCGACGTCTTCTACGATCTGGACGCCGGTCTTCTCGAAGGGAGGCCGTCCGAGGCTGAAGTGATCCTCCAGCACCCATTGTTCGAAGGGTTCACACACAACCGGCCACGCGTCGTTCACCCCGAAAGCCTCCTCGATGGCGTCGCGATCCTCCACCGTGGTCATCGGGGTGATTCTGTCCACCATGCTGTTCGGGAAGGGCACGTGCTCTTCGACCCAGGCCCCAAGCTCGATGTCTTTCAGCCGGGCGTAGGAGACAAACATCTTGCGGGCGACGTCGCCGTTGCCTTGGATGTTGTCGCAGGACATGATCGTGAAGGGTGCCAGCCCGCGGGCCCGCCGCCGGGAGAGCGCCTCAGTGATGAGCCCGAACGTCGTTCGCGGCGCGGTTCCTGCCTGAATGTCATGGACGACGTCGGGATTTCCGGCGTTGAATTCACCGGTGACGTGGTGGAAGTTGTAGCCACCCTCAGTGACTGTGAGTGAGACGATCCGGATGCCTTCGGATGCCATTTTCTCGATGACGGCCTCAGGGTCGTCGGGTGCGAAGAGGTATTCGATGATCGAACCGATGATCCGTCCTTCACGGGTCCCGTCCGGGTTTTTGACCACCAGGGTGTAGAGGCAGTCCTGACTGTCCATGACCTCCTTCATCCGCGCGTCGGCGGGAAGGACTCCCACGCCGCAGATTGCCCAGTCCAGTGCCTTACCGTCATTCATGAGGCGGTCCAGATACATCGCTTGGTGCGCGCGGTGGAAGCCGCCGACGCCGAAATGGACAATCCCGGCCTGCAAGGCAGCGCGGTCATAGCCCGGTTTGGCCAAGGTGGTGTTGATGTCGTGGAGAGTTGCGCTGGTGAGTGCTTGCATTTTCTTTGCCTTCCGGTAGGGCGCTACTTGACGGCGCCGAGCGAGAGGCCCTGGACGAGCTTGTCTTGGGCGGCGAAGCCGGCGAACAGTACCGGCAGGGAGATGATGACGGCGGCGGCGCAGACTTTGGCGAGGAAGAGACCCTGGCCGGAGACGAAACCTGTCAGGAAGACGGGCGCGGTGCCTGCCACCACGCCGGTGAGGACGCGGGCCAGGAGCAGTTCGTTCCAGCTGAAGATGAAGCAGATCAGGGCGGTGGCGGCGATGCCGGGCATCGCGACCGGGGCGATGATTTTGCGCAGGATGAGCAGGAGGTTGGCGCCGTCGATCTGGGCGGCTTCCAGCATTTCTTCCGGTACTTCGGCGAGGAAGGACCGCATCATCCAGACTGCGATGGGCAGGTTCATGGACGTGTACATCAAGATGAGGAACCAGATGTTGTCCAGGGCTCCGACTGTTCTCGCGAAGAGGTAGAGGGGCAGGATCGCCGCCACCACCGGCATCATTTTCGTGGAGAGGAAGAAGAACATTACGTCGGTCCACTTCTTCACCGGCCGGATGGACAGGGCGTAGGCGGCCGGGATAGCCAGGACCAGAACCAGGACAGTGGAAAGGATCGAGGCTGTGGCGGAGTTGATCAGCGGCGGCCACGGACTCACACCCGACGTCTCGCCGAAGAACTCCCGGTAGGCGTCCAGAGTGAGGTTCGCTGCGATGGACGGCGGGTTCGTGGCGGCGTCGGTTTCGGAGTGGAAGGAGGTCAGGATCATCCACAGGACGGGGGCGGCGAACAGCAGGGCGAGCAGCCAGGCCGCGAGGCCGGCGGCGGTGCTGTTGCGGGTGGGGTCCATGCGCGATTTCCCGCGTCGGGGTGATCCGGCGCTGGGGGTTTTCGGCGCGGCGGGGGCCGACTTGCGGGCTGCGGCAGGAGTGAGGGTGCTCATCGTGCTGCCTCCTTCTTGAAGAGCGAGAAAACGGTGCGGAGCGCGAAGGTGGCCACGATGATGGTGCCGATGACCACCACAACGCCGGCGGCGGATGCCAAGCCGTATTCGTTGGCAAAGTAGAACGTCTGGTAGATGGCGTAGGGCAGGTTGGCGGTACCGAGTCCTCCTGAAGTGAGAGTGAAGACGGCGTCGAAGTTCTGCACAATGTAGATCGCTCCGAGCAGGCCGCCGAGTTCCAGGTACTGGCGCAGGTGCGGAAGGGTCAGGTGCCGGAAGACCGCCCAGGGCGTGGCGCCGTCCATCTGGGCCGCTTCCACGGTGTCCATCGGACGCGACTGCAGGCCCGCGAGCAGGATGAGCATCATAAACGGTGTCCACTGCCAGACCAGAGAGACGATAACGGCCATCAGCGGGGCCTGGGACAGGAAGTCCGGCTGCGGAGGCGTGTCGCTGCCGAACAGCGACCAGATCCAGGTCAGGATGCCGTTGAGCAGCCCGTACGTGGTGTTGAGGAGGGCATGCTTCCAGATCAGGGCAGCGGCAACGGGCACCACCAGGAACGGTGCTATCAACAGGGTCCGGGCCAGTCCGCGGCCGATGAACTTCTTGTCCAGCAGCAGCGCCAGGCCCAGGCCAATGAGCAGACTGGCCAGGACCACGGAGACGGTGAGGAGGATGGTGGTGAGGATCGCCTGGCGCAGGTCCGGGTCGGTGAGGACCGTGAGGTAGTTCTCCAGGCCGGCGAAACCTGTCTTGTCAGGGCTGAGGCTGTTCCAGTTCATGAACGAGATGATCAGCGTCACCACGAACGGAAGCTGGGTGACCAGAATAAGGAAGACCAGCGCCGGGAGCAGCGGTGCGCGCCGAGCCCAGGCCAGGGCGCGTTCCCGCGCGCGGCTGTCTCGTGAAGGTTTGGTTGCGTGGTGTCCCGGGCGGGAGACGCGCGCCGTTGCGGTAGTCATGATGTTCTCCTGCAATTCGGTCATTGCTACTTGTACCTATTGCCGACTTTTTCGGCGGCTGCTTGGCCCTTGGCCAGCGCATCGGCCACAGTGCCTTGGCCTGCGATGGCGGAACTGACACCCTGAGAGACTTTGGTGCCCATCCCGGCGAACTCGGGAATGCCCACAAACTGGATTCCCACGGCGGGACGCTCCTGCACGCCCGGGTTCTTCGGGTCGGCGTTCGCGATGGCGAAGCGCTCGGCCTCAAAGAACGGCGCAGCCTTCTGGAACTCAGTGTTCTCGTAAGTTGAGATGCGCTTCCCGGACGGGACCCTGGCCCAGCCCAATTTGGAGGCCACGAGCTCCTCATATTCCTTCGAGCTGGCCCAGGCGATGAATTTCCCGGCCGCATCCTGTTTCTTGGAGGCGGCCTGCATCGCCCAGGACCAGGTCCACAGCCAGCCGGAGGACTTGGTTTCCTTGACCGGTGCCTGGGCATAGCCGATCTTCCCCTTCACCGGGGAGGCGTCGGATTCCAGCGCGCCGGCGGCCGACGTCGCGTCGTACCACATGGCCACTTTGGACTGACTCATGTTGTTCAGGCATTCGGTGAACCCGGCCTGCGCAGCGCCTGCTTCACCGTGTTCGCGGACCAGCTTGGTGTAAAACTCGACCGCTGCAGTGAACTCCGGGGAGTTGACCTTTGCATTCCAGTCCTTGTCGAACCAGGTACCGCCATAAGTGTTAACAACAGTGGTCAGCGGTGCGAAGATCTGGCCCCAGCCCGGCTGGCCACGGAGGCAAATGCCCTTCATACCCGGGGCCGCGCCATCGGCCTGCGCTGCAATCTCGGCCACCTCATCCCACGTTGGCTTCTCCGGCATGGTCAGGCCCTTGGCTTCCAGAATGTCCTTGCGGTACATCAGGAAGGAGGACTCACCGTAGAACGGCTCCCCGTACAGCTTCCCGTCCTTGCCCGTAAGTGATGCGGTGTAGGCGGGCATAATATCGGCCTGGTTGAACTCAGGATCCTTCGCGACATTGTCCAGCGGCGCCAGCCAGCCGTTCGCGGAGTAGAACGGAATCTCATAGTTGGACAGGGAGGCCACGTCGTACTGTCCGGCCTGGCTGGAGAACTCCTGGCTGATCTTGGCCCTGACGTCGTTCTCCGGCAAGATCGTGTAGTTGACTTTGATCCCTGTTTCCTTGGTGAAGCTATCCGCCGTGAGTCTCTGCAGATCCTCCATCTGCGGGTTGTTCACCATCAGGACGTTGATGCTCTTCTGGTCACCGGCCGTGCTTCCGCCGCCGGCACCCGCACAGGCCGAGACGGTCAAGGCCATACACAGGGCGCCTGCGGCCAGGGCGGCGCGCTCTCTTGAACGCATTAAGGACTCCTTTGTTCTCTGTCTTCAAACGTGCACCGAGTCTGCTTCCTGCCCCAGGTATTCCAAGAAGAATGGGGAGGTCTGCTCGTTTGAGCGTTTACGATTGCTCATATGTCTACGAGTGACCTTAGTCATATATACTCATTTGAGCAAGAGGTAATGCTCATTCGTGACGGCCGGAGGTCCACATGGTAAAACAGTCCGAGGAAGCCCTAGCGGGGCTCTCCCATCGGGAACTCCTTGCCCATGTCGGAAGGGATTACTACCTCGAGAACATGCCCAAGGTGGATATCGCCAGCCGCTATAACATTTCGCGGTTCCAGGTAGCGCGACTGCTCGAGGAGGCCCGCGCGACAGGAATCGTGGATATTGTGGTGCACTTCCCCTCGGAGCGGGCTGATACCGGTTGGATCGAATCCCTGTTGGGTATTCAGCATGTCGTCGTTGTTGACCCGGCAGTCGATGAGCTCCATGCCCGCACCATTCTCGGGAAGGCTGCGGCCAAAGAAATCGCGCGCATTGCCAGGGCAGGGACCACTATCGGGATCTCATGGTCCCGGACCCTGGATATCGCCTCGCATCACATTGAATCGCTTCCGAAGAGCGACATCGTGCAACTCGCCGGCGCCCTGCCTACGGCGGGGGACGGCAACCCGATGGAAATCATCCAGCGGCTCGGACGCCTCAGCGGCGGGCGGACCTGGCCCCTCTGGGCACCGTTGGTCGTTGACGACGTAACAACCGCCACCGGACTCCTTCGCCAGCCGGAAATCGCCGAAGCCCTGGCTAAAGGCGACTCCCTGGACCTGGCCGTAGTGGCAGTTGGCGCCTGGAAACCCAACGAGTCAACTGTCTGGGAACGTGTTGACAACAAGGTCCGGAGGAAAGCCAGCGAGTCCGGGGCCGTAAGCGAGTGCTCCGGACGGCTCCTGGATGCGGATGGCCAGCCCGTGGTGACCGAACTGGATGCACGCGTCATTGCGGTAACCGTCGATCAACTCAAGCGAACCCCTCAAGTCATCGCCGTAGCCCAAGGTGCAGCCCGGGCGGAAGCTGTTCGTGCCGCCGCCAAGGCCGGCTTTATCACTACCCTGATCATCGACCGGCCACTGGCAGCAGCCCTGGCCGGAACAAGCGACAAAGAGCGGAACAACGCATGAGCATCGTCATCGGAGTGGACTCCTCGACCCAATCGTGCAAGGTCCTGGCCGTTGACGCGGAGAACGGAGAGATTGTTTCTGCCGGATCGGCCAGCCACCCCGACGGGACAGCCATTAATCCCCGCATCTGGAGCGAAGCGCTGCGCCAGGCATGGCATTCGGCCGGCGCAGACAGCTTCCGCGGCTCGGTCGCGGCCGCGTCCGTTGCCGCACAACAGCACGGCATGGTCGCGCTCGACGAATCCAATGCCCCTGTCCACGATGCCCTGCTCTGGAACGACACAAGAAGCGCACCCGATGCCGTGAGACTACGCGACGAGCTTGGCCCCGAAGGCTGGATCGACGCAGTAAACCTTGTCCCGGTGGCATCCTTCACCATCACCAAACTTGCCTGGCTGGCACGCACCCAACCCAGAACAGCAGCCCGTGTTGCCCGAGTCGTACTCCCACATGACTGGCTCAACTTCGAGCTGGGCGGCGAGTTCACCACAGACCGCAGCGATGCCTCCGGGACAGGCTACTTCTCGCCCGTCACGAACAGCTACCGCACTGATCTGCTGGAACGCTTCTTCGGCCACCGACCCCAACTGCCAGACATCGTCCCCTCCAACGAGCCCGCCGGGACGATCCGGGAAGGCTGGGGGGCAGACAGTGCCCTATTGGGCGCCGGCGGCGGTGACAATGCAATGGCTGCGCTCGGGCTTGGCATCAGCCCAGGGGAGATCATCATCTCCGTCGGCACCTCGGGCACCGTATTCACCACCTCTCCTGCCCCCACCCACGACCCCAGCGGAGCCGTCGCCGGCTTCGCAGACGCGACAGGCAACCACCTGCCCCTTCTGGCGATGATGAATTCCGCCCGCGTCATGGCCGCCACCGCCAAGATGCTCAACGTCAACCTCGAGACCCTGGATTCCCTGGCCCTCAAAGCTGATCCCGGCGCAGGCGGCCTGACCCTGCTGCCCTACCTTGACGGAGAGCGCACGCCCAATCTGCCAGACGCCCACGGAACCCTTGCAGGGCTGACGCGGGAGAACATGAATCAACAGAACCTGGCCCGCGCATCCGTCCTGGGCGTGCTCAACTCACTGGCCGACGCCGTAGACCTGCTCAGGGAATCCGGGGTGGCTCCACAAAGTGTGCTGCTCATCGGCGGGGGCGCAAAGTCGGAGTCCCTGCGGCGTGCGGCAGCCAGCGTGCTGGGAGTCCCCGTAGAAGTTCCGGCATCAGGGGAATATGTAGCACTCGGAGCCGCGCGGCAGGCAGCATGGGCGGCCACGGGAACCTACCCGACATGGAAGCGCACCATAGAAGTGACGTACGAACCCCAGGGAGATTGGGGCGCCGAAGTCCGGGGCCGCTATGTAGAGGCCCGCATGAACGTTTATGGCGTCTAGCCAGCGCGCGATTTCCCGCCTTTCATCACCCCGGCCTTCCGCGCTGCCTACACGCCCACGGACACCGGTTCCGCCGTGGCGGCCTGCTCGAGGTCCAAGCCGTCGGGCACGGGGGTGGGCGGAATCGGCGTCGATGGCCACGAAGGCGGCGATCGAACCGTCCACCGGCGGGATGGCGGGTTTCCTTTCAAGAACCGTGGGATGAGTGCTCACTTGTGGCGGACATTCCGCGGAGGAAACCCCCACAATGAGCACTTGAGGGGAGTGGTATCCACGGTATGGCCGCCGCGGCCCAAGCCTCCCGGCTACCGGAACCTGTCCAACGTCAACCGCCAGTTCCACGAGGAATAGGGCTGCACTCCCCTCGCGTACCGGCGCAGCGCTTCCGCCGGGTCCTTCCGATGTGTACGATCGTACATATGACCGACTACTTCGCTGGAGATCCGCGGAGCAACCGCGAACGCATGCTCGCCGGGGACCTTTACATCGCCGACGACCCCGAAAGCGAGAAGGAAGCCCAGCGGGCCATGAGCCTGCAGGCGAAGTTCGCTGCCGCGTACCCGGAGGATCCGCTGGGTTCCCAGGCCATCCTGTCGGAGTTCCTGGGCCGCGTGGGCGAGGAAGTGCATATCAAGGCGCCGATATATGTCGATTACGGCATTTACATCTCGGTGGGTGCCCGTACCTTCGTGAACTACAACCTCACCGCCCTGGACGTCGCCCCGATCACCATCGGCGAAGACTGCCAGATCGGGCCGAACGTCCAGCTCCTCACGCCCACCCACCCGGTGGATCCACAGCCCCGACGCGACCGCCTGGAAGCAGCCAAGCCGATCACCATTGGTGACAACGTCTGGCTGGGCGGCGGCGCGATCGTGCTGGCCGGCGTCACCATCGGAGAGAACTCAGTCATCGGCGCCGGTGCGGTGGTCACGAAGGATGTGCCCGCGAACTGTGTCGCGGTCGGCAACCCCGCCCGCGTCATCCGGGAGATCTAGGCGTGGCCACCCGCCGTTTCGACCCGGACCGCCGGGACAGGATCATCGACGCAGCCTTGGACGTGATTGCCGCCGAAGGCGTCGCCGGTGCCTCGCACCGGAAGATCGCCGCCCACGCCGGGGTGCCGCTGGGGTCCATGAGCTACCACTTCAGTGGCATGGACGAACTGCTCACCGAGGCCTTCACCCGATTCGGCACCTCCATCTCGGACCGTTTCGACGAGCGCCTTGGCAGGGCCGAAGGGATCGACGCCGCCCGGCAGGCCGTGGTGGACTTGATCCACGAGGATCTCCTGGACTCGCAACGCGAACTGGTCCTGACCCATGAGCTCTACACGCTGGCGGCACGGAAGCCGGAATTCCGGGCCATCACCCGCGACTGGATGGCGCGGAGCCGGCGGGCGCTGGGGCTGCATTTCGACCCGGTCACCTGCCGGATGCTGGACGCGCTGATCGAAGGCCTCTCCATCCACGCGGCCTTGGACACCGAGCCGCACGGCGCTGCCGGAGCGGACGGCGAGGCCGAACGGGCGAGCGACCCGGACCCGCACAGCCGGGCCCGCACCGCCGAGGCGGTCGCCCGCATCACCACCCGCACCACACCCGACACCACTGCACCCCACACCACCAGGGAAGCCCCGCACGAATGACCCTCACTACCAGCACCAACGTCCGGGCCGCCGCCACGGCCACCTTCCTGGTCTTCAGCATGAACGGCCTGGTCTTCGCCAGCTGGGCAGCGCGCATCCCTGCAGTCGCGGAAACCCTGCACCTGGGCTCCGGACAGATCGGCACCCTGCTGCTCTGCATCGCCGTCGGTTCCCTCGTGGCGCTGCCCTCCAGCGGCTGGGTGATCAGCCGGATCGGTACGGCGAATGCCGTCCGCTTCGCCGGCCTGCTCCTCGGTGCCGCTGGTTGCGGCGTGGCCTTCTCGCTCATGGCGGCCGCCGTAGTGCCCACGGCGATCTCGCTCTTCTTCCTCGGCATCGGCGTCGGCGTCTGGGACGTGGCCCAGAACATCGAAGGGGCCGACGTCGAACACCGCCTTGGCCGGACCATCATGCCGCAGTTCCACGCGGCCTTCAGCGGCGGCGCCTTCCTGGGCGCGCTCATCGGTGCGGGGCTCTCGCAGCTCGGCGTCGGCCTGCCGGAACACCTCCTGGTCATTGCCGCCGTCGCCGTCGCGCTGGCCCTGACCGCGCCGCGCTACTTCATCCCGCACGCTGCCGCTCACACGGAGTCCGACGGCGGTGCTGCCGCCGGCAAGGGCGCTTCGGCCTGGCGGGACGGCCGCACGCTGCTGATCGGCGTCGTCGTGCTCGGCGCCACCCTGACCGAAGGCGCGGGCAACGATTGGATCGCCAAGGCCGCGGTGGACGGCATGCAGGCCAGCGAATCCACCGGTGCCCTGCTGTTCGCCCTGTTCGTCGCGGCGATGACCATGATGCGTTTCCTTGGCGGCCGTGCGATCGACAGTTTCGGTCGGGTGGCGGTGCTGCGCGCCAGCATGGGCGCCGCGGCCCTGGGCCTGGCCCTGTTCGTGTTCTCGGGGAACATCGTCCTCGCGGCGATCGGTGCGGGCCTGTGGGGCATCGGTGCGGCCTTGGCGTTCCCCATGGGCATGTCTGCCGCCGCGGACGATCCCAAACACGCGGCTGCGCGGGTGTCCGTGGTGTCAACGATCGGCTACGTTGCCTTCCTGGCCGGACCGCCGCTGCTGGGCTACCTGGGTGACCACACAGGCATCCGTTTCGCGCTGCTGGCTATCGGGGCTCCGATCCTGCTGGCCCTGCTTCTCGCCGGCGCCGCGAAACCCTTGCCTTCCAGGTAAGCAGCCTGCGCGCGTTTATATTCTCCTCAAGGCATGCTTTCTGGACGGGGACCCAGAGCAACAGGACCACCGCGGTGGCCAGGCTTGCCCCGCCCACCACATCAGTCAGCCAGTGGGCCGCCAGGTAGGTGCGGCTGAGCATCATGGCGACGGTCCCGATCGACGACAGCACCCAGGCCCAGGCCCGGCCGATGAGCAGCGCGGCGGCCACGACGAAGGCCGCCGTGCTGGAAGCATGCCCCGAAGGGTATGAATAGGTTTCCGTGAACACCCCGGCGTCGCCCGGCCGCGGCCGCTGGATGAGCACTTTGATGAGCTGTACCAGGAGAGTGACCACCAGCCCGGAGACCACGCTGAAGAGGGCCATCCGCGGACGCCGCCGCACGATCAGCGCCGCAGCCAGCAGGGCGTGGAACACGAACATCCCCGTGTATCCGGCCCAGTTGAGCACCAGGTTCACGAGATCCCAGAACGGATTGCGCAGGCCCAGCATGGCATCGTGCCAGGCAGTGTCGGCGGCTTGGAAGGGCGGCCGGGCCGGACCGGCGAGGAGCATGCCGCCAAGGACCGCGGCAACAGTGAGCAGGACGGTGGCTGCCGCGAGCGTTCCGCCCGGGCTGAGTCTGCGTGGCTGGAGGCTCCCCATCAGCCCATCCTAGGAGGCCTTCCTTATCCCCGGGTCATCTTGCGGATGTGCTCCGGGGTGAGCCCGGTGAGCGAGGCCAGTTCGAAGACGTCCAGCAGTCCGCTGCGGTGTGCGTCGGCCACGAGGGCCTGGCGGCCTGCTTCGTATCCGAGCCGCTCGGCGTCCGCCGCCGCGGTCTTGGACGCATTGGGCGCATGCTGGAGATCATGCCCACCTTCCAGGTTCCGGGCAGCACCAACCCGAAGCTGCCCGTTTGGGCCCGCCCGGATCTTGCTCCGGGTCCACAAGTTCCGGTGGAAACCGCACTCCTCCACCGGATATACAAGCCGCCGGCCACACCCCCGTTATGTGGCCGGCGGCACCCGTTTAAGCATTTGACCGCGCCATCCCCGTCCGCCGGCCGCCCGCCCAGGCCCTGGAGTACTGTGGCCCCATGCGGACTCTGCTGCGCCCTGTACTTTCGTTGTGCCCTTCGCACCGGTTGCGCCCTTCGCACCGGCTGCGCCGCCACAGCGCCGGGTTGCGCCCCGTGCCCAAGCTACACAGGATCCGCCGGGGCCCGGGCCGGATCGCCGATTTCGACCGCGCCGTGCTCCGCAGGATTTCCCGCTGGCCGCACGGGAACCACGACGCCTTCTTCCGCAAGCTCTCCGCCTCTGCCACCAAGGGCAAGCTGTGGTTCGCCGTCGCCGGAGCCCTCGCCACCGTTCCTGGGAAGCCCCGCCGGGCCGCCGTGCACGGCCTGCTTGCCCTCGGTGTGGCATCCGCCGTCACCAACCTAGGTTTCAAGGCGCTCCTCCCGCGCACCCGGCCTCTGCCCGAGCACCTCCCGGTCTTTCGCTTCGTCCACCCGCAGCCCACCAGCTCCTCGATGCCCTCGGGCCATTCCGCCTCCGCGGTGGCCTTTACCCTGGGAGTTTCCTTCGTCCATCCGGCGGCCGGCGCGCTGCTTGCCCCGGTGGCCGCCGGCGTCGCCTATTCCCGCGTCCACACGGGCGCGCACTGGCCCTCCGACGTCGTGTTCGGTTCCGCGATCGGCGCCGGCGCAGCGCTGCTCACCCGGCGGTGGTGGCCGGCACGTGCCGAGCAGCCGGAACAGCGCCGCAGCGACGAAGCCCTCCCGCGGATCGCCGACGGCGCCGGGCTGGCGATCGTGGTCAACGCCAAGGGCGGCTCCTACTCGCCCGAGACCGGCGAAGTCCTGCGGGAAACGTTCCCAAATGCACACATCCGGGAGGCCGGCGACGACGATGATGTCACCGCCGTCATCGAGGAAGCCGCTGCCTTGCCGGGGACCAAGGCCTTGGGCGTGTGGGGTGGCGACGGGACGGTCGGCACGGCGGCAGCCGCCGCCGTCGAACACGGACTGCCGTTGCTGGTGCTGCCCGGCGGGACGCTCAACCACTTCGCACGTGACGCCGGTATCGCCACTCTCGAGGACGCCGTGGCGGCCGCGGCGGCAGGGAGCGGGATCCGGGCAGACCTGGGGCTGGTGACGGCCGGCCGCGGCCAGGACGGTACGGACGAGGTCCGCGAGTTCGCCATGCTGAACACCGCCAGCATCGGCGTCTATCCGAACCTGGTGCGCCGCCGCGAACGGCTCCAAGGCGCCCTCGGCAAGCCGCTGGCCGGCCTGATCGCGGGGCTGCGTACCTTCGGTGCGGCCTCGCCCACCACCTTGCTGATCGACGGTGTCCGGCACCGGATCTGGATCCTCTACCTCGGCCGCGGCCGGTATTACCCGCGGGACCTCGCGCCGCTGGCCCGCCCCGTGATGGACGACGGCGTCCTGGACATCCGCATGGTCACCGCGGACGAACCTTTTGCCCGGCTCCGGCTGCTGTGGGGCGTGCTTACCGGAACCGCCGGCAGTTCCAAGGTGACGCATTTGCGCGAGGCCTCCCGGATCAGCGTCCAGGCGCTGGACGCGCCGCTGGTGCTGGCGGTCGACGGCGAACCCCTCCCTGGTGTGCGCAGTGCCGAGTTCAGCGTCGGGCCGGGCCACCTCCGGGTGTACTCGCCTGCTGCGGGGACAGCGGGGTCATCCATGAGGACTACCCTGATCCGACCCTGAATCATCCCTGGGACAGGCGAAACCCGGGGCCTTCGTGGCTAGCGTTGTTAATACCGTCAACAACACTCAGCTTCAGCGAAAGGGAAGGGACACTTCCATGATCGGGGCACTCCATGATTGAGGCACAAGGGCTGCGAAAGGTCTACGGCGAGAAGACCGCCGTCGACGGCGTCAGCTTCACCGTCCAGCCCGGAAAGGTCACGGGCTTCCTGGGCCCCAACGGCGCCGGCAAATCCACCACCATGCGCATGATCATGGGCCTGGACCGGCCTACCGCCGGCAGCGTCACCGTGAATGGACTGCCGTATGCCAAGCACAAGGCACCGCTGCACCAGGTGGGCGCCCTGCTCGACGCCAAGGCGGTGCACACCAGCCGCAGCGCCTACAACCACCTCCGGGCCATGGCCGCCACCCACGGCATCCCGAAGAAGCGGATCGATGAAGTCATCGACATGACCGGCCTCAGTGCTGTCGCCCGGAAGAAGGCCGGCGGTTTCTCCCTCGGCATGGGCCAGCGCCTGGGCATCGCCAACGCGCTCCTCGGCGATCCCCAGACCCTGATCCTCGACGAGCCGGTCAACGGCCTGGACCCCGAAGGCGTGCTGTGGGTCCGCAACCTCGCCCGGTACCTTGCCCGCGAAGGCAAGACGGTCTTCATCTCCAGCCACCTGATGTCCGAGATGGCGCAGACAGCTGATCAGCTGATCGTCATCGGCCGCGGCCGGATCATTGCCGACACCACAGTGGACGCACTGATCGAAAGCCAGACCCGCAAGCGCACCCTCGTCAGGACCCCGGACACCTCACGCCTGGGCGTGCTGCTGGCCGGCGAAGGGGTCCGCGTGGACCAGAACGAGCCGGAAACCCTCGAGGTCTCGGGCATCGACCCGCGCAGGATCGCCGAACTGGCGCTCGAAAACCGCGTACTCGTCTATGAACTGACACCGCTCACTTCGTCCCTTGAGGAGGCGTACTTCCAGCTGACCCGGGACGAGGTGGAGTACCACTCGCACCTCGAGTCGCACACCGGCCAGGCGCCGGGTCCCGTGAACGGGGCCCCCGGAAGCGGTGCCCCCGGGACCCGCAGGATGTCCGACGCCGAAGCCGCCGCCATGGAAGGATCCCAGCGATGAGCACCGCCATTGCCTCCCGCACGCCCGTCCCTTCGACGTCCGGCGCCCACGGAGTGAACTTCTTCCGGGTCCTCGACTCGGAATTCATCAAGTTCCGGACTCTCCTCAGCACCAAGATCCTGGTGCTGGGCACCTTCGTGGCGATCGTCGGCGTCGCCATGCTCGCAGCCCTCGCCCGGTGGAGCATCATCAACCAGATGACGAGCACCGAAGGGCCCGGCGGGCAGAAAATGACCCCGCAGCAGGCCGCGGAATCCATCCCGCCCGGCCAGGGCTTCGAGCTCTACAACCTGCCCAACGCCGGCCTGAACATCGGCATCCTGGTCCTCGGCTCCCTGGCGGTGCTTTTCATTGCCTCGGAGTTCGCCACGGGCATGATCCGTTCCACTTTCAACGCCGCCCCGGACCGTCTGTCCACCTTCGTCGCCAAGGCCGTGGTGCTGGTGGTCGTTTCCTACGTCCTTTCCATCGCCGGCGGTGCGCTCAGCTTCCTGCTGGCCGCGCCGATGTTCACCGGAATGGGCCTGGACCTGGACTGGGGCACGGACGGCGTCCTTTACAGCTTGCTGACCGGCGGGCTCTACGTTTCCGGTGTCGCCCTGATCGGCCTGTCCCTGGGCACCCTGCTCAAGAACTCGGCGGGCGGCATCACCATCCTGGTGGCCATCATGTTCGTCCTGCCGTTCGCCGGGAGTTTCCTGGCCTTTGTGCCGGGCGACTTCTGGAAGTACGTTCCGCAGTACCTGCCCAGTGAAGCCGGTGGCCGCTTCCTCTCGATCGGCCACGCGGACGGCATCCTGGACCCGTGGCAGGGCGGCCTGATTTTCCTTGGCTACGTCATCCTCTTCATGTTTCCGGCATTGTTTGCCCTCAAGAAGCGCGACGTCTGATCCGCACCGTAACCGCTCCGTCGCCCTTCGGGGTCGCGGGAGAGCTGCGGGGTCGCTGGAACGTTCCGGCGACCCCGCAGTCCTCCCGCGAACTCGGCATGAAGGCCGGGAGCATCACAACCTCGGACAGCACCGGTCTAGGCTCGATCCATGAGTGACGAAGCGCCGGCAAGGGACGCGGTTCCGCCGGCACAGGACGGACCCCTGCCCGCAGCCCCGGCGGCTGACGCGTCCTTCGCCGAAATCACGGCCCGGCGCCGCGGCAGGCTGCGCCGGTTCTTCTACGAACACCCGCGCACCATGGACGCGGTGGTGGTGCTCTGCTACCTGCTGCTCGCGCTGTCAACCTTGATCAGCAGCATCGCGGACGGCAAATGGCCGGCCGGGCTGCTGCTCCTGGCCACTGCCGCGGCGCTCTTCCTGCGCCGGGTTTTCCCGCTGGCAGTGACGGCCGCCGTCGCGCTAATGGAACTCGGGGTGACCCTTCTGCACCCATGGGGCACCAATGTGTCCGCGGGACTCTGGTTCGCCTTGTACGCGGTGGCCGTGGTGCGGCCGCGGCGTTCTGCCCTCATGGTGTTCGCCGCGGCGAGCCTGCCGCTCACGCTGCTCTACCTGTTCATGTGGACCAGCCCCGGCGGTCCGGGTGGGCCGGGGGACCAGGTCCCCGAGAACTACCACCTCATCAGCAACATCACCGCGGCCATCAGCATCCTGCTGTCCAACCTCATCGCCACCGGGATCGGCATCTCGGTGCGGCAGCGCCGCGAGCACGAGTCCGAGATCCGCGCCTGGGCCGCCCGCACTGCCCGGCTGGGGTCCGTGACGGAACGGAACCGGATCGCCCGGGAGATGCACGACGTCGTCGCGCACTCGCTCACGGTGATGGTCAGCCTCTCGGACGGGGCCGCCGTCGTGGTCCGGAAGGATCCCGGACGCGCCGCGGAGGTGCTCGGTGAACTGTCGCGCACCGGGCGCACCGCGCTCGCGGACATGCGCCGGGTGCTCGGGGTGCTGCGGGACGATTCGGGCCGCCCCGCGCCGCTCGCCCCCGCGGATTCGGGGGACCTCGCCACCCTGCTGGAGGGCTTCCGCACGGCGGGGCTGCCGCTGCACTTTTCGCACACCGGCCCGGCGCTGCCGGACGATCCCGCCTTCCGGCTCACGGTGTTCCGGATCGTGCAGGAGTCCCTGACCAACGTGCTGCGCTACGGCCGCTCGCTGGGGCTGGTGGAGGTCCGCGTGCAGCGCGATGGGGACAAGGTGGCCATTGACGTGCTCGACGACGGCCGCGGCGCCCGCGACGACGGCGCCGGAGCGGGCGGTGCCGGAGCCCGTGTCCCCGGAATCGGGACCGGCCAGGGCATCAATGGCATGCGGGAGCGGGCGAGGATCTACGCCGGCACCGTGGACGCCGGTCCCGGGCCGGCCGGCGGCTGGCAGGTCCATGCGGAATTGAACTGGAACGGCGACAAGGGGAAGCCATGACCGGAGACGGAACGATCAAAGTGCTGCTGGCGGACGACCAGCCGCTGCTGCGCATGGGCTTCCGGCTCATCCTCGAGGGCGAACCGGACTTGGACGTGGTGGGCGAGGCGTCCGACGGCAAAGAGGCATTGGCCCAGGCCGCAGCCCTGCGTCCGGATGTCATCCTGATGGACGTACGGATGCCCGGGATGGACGGCATCGAAGCGACCCGGCAGCTGAGTGCCTTGGATTCTTCCGCCCGGGTCATCATCCTCACCACCTTCGACCTGGACGAGTACGCCTTCGCGGGACTGCAGGCCGGTGCCTCGGCGTTCCTGCTCAAGGACGTGGCTCCGGAGGAACTGGTACACGCGGTGCGGCTCGTGGCCAGCGGGGATGCCGTGGTGGCGCCACGGGTCACGCAGCGGCTGCTGGAAACCTATGTCCGGGGCGGCCGCCCGCAGGGGCAAGCCCCTCCGCAGCACAGGGACCCGCTGCTGGACGAGCTCACCCCGCGCGAAACCGAGATGCTCCAGGCCATCGCCGAGGGCCTTTCCAACGCGGAGATCGCGCACAAGTTCTTCTTGTCCGAAGCCACGGTGAAAACCCATGTGCGCAGGATCCTCACCAAGCTGCACCTGCGGGACAGGGTCCAGGTGGTGGTGTACGCGTACGAAAGCGGGCTGGTGATTCCCAGCAACAATCCGGATTACTGACGGTGCCGCTAGGCGGGCAGCTCAAGCCGGAATCCGCATTCGCATTGCGCGATTTTCGTGGCAAACTCGACGTCGGGCAGGCCGTCCTCGGGGTCGCCGTCCCGATCCGGCGGTGCTTGGATGACCCGTCGCGCAACGCCGACCAAGGTCATCGGCATTCCGCAGTGCAGGTATCCCCCGCCGAAATGCATCAGGCCCGGGATGGTGTCGCTCTTGTTCAGCAGGGCCGCGACGTGCTCGAAGGGCGCTGCATGGGCGTGAAACGAGCCGCACGCGGTGCAGGCGTAGATCACGTGCACCAGCGCCTCGTCCCTGCCGGCCGGCAGCGAATCGATGGAGTGCAGTATCAGGTGCTTGTCTGACCGGCACGTGTCGCACCAGAGGGGGAGGGCATGCGGTGGGGCTGAGTTTGAGGATTGCCCAAAAGCGGGATTGTCACTGTCCATGTCAATCAGCTTCTTCTTAGCTAAGAGTGCGGCGTCGTTGCACCCGCGCCGCACTGGCGTTCCGGGCGTTCGGGGTTAGTCGTCCCTGCCGCCGAATTCCATTTCCTGCGCGTTGTGCTCCCGGATCCGGGGCGCCGCGCCATGGTGGTGCTTGGTGTTGTGTTTCTGGGCGTAGCGAAGTGCGGCCTTGAGTTCCTGGAAGAGGCGGCCCCTTGAGGACGCTCCGCACTGGACGAGGTACGCGGTGCCGTCTGGTCCGTAGGACAGCGACACGTCGGCTGCTCTGGTCATGATTCTTCCTTCCCGTTCAGGGCAAGGCGGGATACGTCGCGAGGATGTAATCCATGGCTGCGGGTCCGGTTTTCCGGAGTCCCGGGGCCGAGAGGTTGATGCCATGCTGTTTTATCGCTGCCCGGAAGTCGGCCTCGGTGCCCGGGGCGTGGTGGTTCAATCCGCACCAGCTGATGTAAAGGCCAAAGAGCTGGTCGAGCCCAAGGCAGCGCGTCGGGTCGGTGTCCGGAACGGTGGCTTCGGCGAGGAACCGGCCAATTTCTGAAACGGCCATCGGGGGCCTTTCGATGTTGGTATTGCAGCTGCCGGCCGCGGTGACCGGGACAGCGGCACCCCTGACGGCGCACACACAGGTGGGCGAAGGACGGGTGCTGGCTTCGTACCGGACGGCGGCACGGTCCGTATGGTATTGCCCACAAATGCCGTCTACACTGTAGGCATCGGATGTAGACTTCGCTTCTTGTCTACACTGTAGATCTACAGGTCAGCTAAAGCAAGCATTTTCAAGGCAAAGTTTCCCGGGGAGCGTGTTCCCGGGAGCTCCGCTCGGACGGTCGGAGATGACAATGGAACGTACTGACACAGCCGGGTATGATCCCCGCGCCAGGCGACTCAACCGCCGCATCGTTGTGCGCGCGGCCCTGGATCTGGTGGATGCGGACGGTCTTGAAGCCCTGAGCATGCGGCGGCTCGGGCAGGCCCTTGGCCGCGACCCGATGGCCCTGTATCGGCATGCTGCCAGCCGGAAAGAACTCCTGGCCGGCGTGGTCGAGCTCGTGCTTGAGGAAGTGGAGGTCTTCCCGGACGACGGCACATCCTGGGAGGAGCAGTTGCGCCGCATGGCGCACGAGCTGCGCCGCGTGTGCCTGCTGCACCCGAACGTCGTGCCCGTGATCGTGACAGGGCCTTTGTCGACACCGCTGGGCCTGCGTCCAGCGGGAACGCTGAAGCCCCTGGAGCAGGTTTTGGGGCTCCTGATCGATGCCGGTTTCACTCCGGCCGACGCGCTGCACGTCTACCGCGCCTTCTACGGTTTCCTCTACGGGCACATCCTGAACGAACTGCAGGAACTCATTGCGGACCCCGAGGAAAACGAAGCACTCCTCAGACTGGGGCTCCAGCGCCTGCCGCTACGCGATTTCCCCCACTTGCGACGCATGGCCCCCGAACTCCTGGAATACAACGGGGAACAGGAACTGGACCAAGGAATGAGCATCCTCCTGTCGGGTCTCAGCCAGCAGTTCGCCCCGGCTGCAGCAATCTGAGGACGGGGGTTCGCTCCTCAGATACCCAGTCTGTCCACAGCCCCGGCACAGAAACCCGCACCCGGCACAGAAACCCGCACCCGGCAGAGGCGCCCGGGCTTCGATGAAGTCATGACTACTCCACCCGGCACCCCCCCGAAACAACGGCCCCATCCCAACCGCGACCACGGATTCGAGTCCGACCTCTGCACGCTCCTGAGCCGCCGTCGCACCTTAGGTACCACCACCAGCTTCGGCACCTCCTGCACCAAGGCGGGCGGCGTCCCGCTCACGGTCAGGCTGACCCTGCCCGACAACGCCAACGGCTGCGCGCCCCTTTCCGGAGCGGACGCCACCGGCGGCATGTACCAGCTGGCCACCATGGCCGGCTCGGCGAAGACGGGCTACACGGCGGCGCTGAATGTGACCATCTAGACTCGGAGCCATGCCGTCAACTGCCACAGCACAAGAGCACATCAAGGACCTCGGCGCGTACGTGACCGCGTCGCCGTCGAGCTTCCACTCCGTCCACGAAGCAGCCCGCCGGCTCGACGCCGCAGGGTTCACCCGGCTGGACGAGGCACGGGCCTGGCCGGTCCCGTCCAAGGGTGGCGGCGCGTTCTACGTGATCCGCGACGGCGCCCTCATCGCCTGGGTGGTCCCCGGCGGCGCCGGTCCCGTCACGCCCTTCAACATCCTGGGCACGCACACGGATTCGCCGTCCTTCAAACTCAAGCCCAAGCCCACCACGGGCAAGTTCGGCTGGTTGCAGGCCGGTGTGGAGGTCTATGGCGGCCCGCTGCTGAATTCGTGGCTGGACCGCGAACTGCGCCTGGCCGGGCGGCTCGTGATGCTCGACGGCACCGAGCACCTCATCGCCACAGGCCCGCTGCTGCGCTTCCCGCAGCTGGCCATCCACCTGGACCGCGCCGTCAATGAGGGCCTCGCCCTGGGCAAGCAGCAGCACATGAACCCGGTCTTCGGCCTGGGCGACCCCGGCTCGGATGACCTGCTGGGGCTCCTCGCCGCCGACGCGGAGGTGGATCCGGCACAGATCGGCGGTTACGACATCGTGGTCGCCGACACCCAGGAACCGGCAGTGTTCGGCGCGAAGGGCGAATTCTTCGCCTCCGGCCGCCTGGACAACCTGTCCTCCACACACGCTGGATTGGCGGCGCTGATTGCACACGCCGCGGTGGCCCAGGCAGGCGGCCCGATCGCCGTGCTGGCCGCCTTCGACCACGAGGAAATCGGCTCCGCGTCCCGCTCCGGGGCGTGCGGGCCGATCCTGGAAGACATCCTTACCCGGATCTCGGACGGCCTGGGCGCCTCGGTGAGCGAGAGGCGGCAGGCTTTCGCGGCGTCGTTCTGTGTTTCTGCGGACGCCGGCCATGCCGTTCACCCCAACTACCCCGAACGGCACGACCCCGCCAACCGACCGGTCCTCAACGGCGGGCCGTTGTTGAAGATCAACGCCAACCAGCGCTACGCAACCGACGCCACCGGCGCCGCCTTCTGGGCACGGCTGTGCGCGGAGGCCGGTATTCCCTACCAGGAGTTCGTCTCCAACAACGACATCCCCTGCGGCTCCACCATCGGCCCCCTGACGGCGACCCGGCTGGGGATCCGGACGGTCGACGTCGGCATTCCGCTGCTGTCCATGCACTCGGCCCGCGAGCTGTGCGGCACCAAGGACCCGCACTCGCTCGCCGCCGTCGCAGAGCTGTTCTTCCGGACGGCCGCTTAATGCGGTTGCAGCGGCCGGATGCTGATGCTCGCGTGATACCGGGTATCGGGGTTCGTAGCAAGTACTTACCCCTACTTGAAAGGAAAGCCCGAGCTTCACGGCAAAAACGAGTACCCACTACTCGTGACGACCGTTTTGGGCCAACCCTAAACTAGGCGTCACGGCCAGCGTCATAGGCGTTGATAGCTGGAGGCCAGAGACCTGACACATGACCGGATAAGAAGATAGCGCTGTACTCAACCTTCGGGCTTAGTGCAGCGGTTCCGTCCGTAATGTCGTGAAGTGGTGAGGCACTTGTCCATTTCCACCCAGCCCCCGGTTTCCTTCCCGAGACTTGCCGTGGAGTCCTCGAGGGCATCAGTAAGCGTCATAATCCCCACGCTGAACGAAGCAATGAACCTTCCGTGGGTCCTTCGCCGCATGCCGTCGTATGTGGACGAAGTGGTAATCGTCGACGGACACTCCCGGGACAATACCGTGGAGGTTGCCCGGGCACTGCGTCCCGACGTCGTCGTCGTGGACGAGCAGAGAAAAGGAAAAGGTGCCGCGGTGCGGGCCGGATTCGCCGCATCCTCCGGCGACATCATAGTGATGCTGGATGCGGACGGAAGCATGGACCCCCAGGAAATCGGCTGGTTCGTCTCCCCGCTCCAGCACGACTACGACTTCGTCAAGGGTTCCCGCTACGTCACTGGGGGTGGGTCGCAGGACCTGACTCATTTGCGGAGCGCCGGCAACCGGGCCTTGACCGGCCTGGCCAACGCCGTCCTTCACAGCAACTATTCCGATCTCTGCTACGGCTACCTGGCGTTCCGGAAGGAGTGTCTGAGTGTCCTCGAGCCTGAATCGGACGGTTTCGAGATCGAGACCGAATTGATTGTGCGGGCAGCCAGAGGTGGCCTGCGGATCGCGGAGGTACCCAGTAACGAGCTGGGCCGGATCTCGGGGGCCTCGCATCTGCAGACTTTCCATGATGGGTGGCGCGTCCTGGTGACGCTCGCGCGGGAATGCCTGCTCTGGGAGGCGCCTACCGCCGGGGCCCGGCCCGAAGCACTCCGCCGGGTGGCGTATGCGTACGCGAACGTGAGAGTTCCGCACACGCCCACCGACCCCCAGAGTGTCCTGTCCATGATCCGGAGCGCCTAGCATGCCCGGCTATTTTGGGCCTCCGACGGTTTCTGTCGTCATCTGCACTTACACCACGAGGCGCTGGGACCGCCTTCTGGGCGTCATTGAGTCCGTCCGTTCCCAGACCGTTCCAGCCCAGGAAATCCTGGTGGTGACCGACCACAACGAGGACCTGTACAGGCGGCTCGTCGAAATTGTCGATGACGTCACCGTGGTGAGGAGCAGTGGCCCCCGCGGGCTTTCCGGGGCCCGCAACACAGGGGTGGGCCTGGCGGCTTCGGAGGTCATAGCTTTCCTGGACGACGACGCCGAAGCTGCCACGGATTGGCTTGAACGGTTGCTGGTCCTCTACGACGACCCTGACGTCCTTGGAGTGGGCGGACGCGTCGAGCCAGTGTGGGACGTCGCCCGCCCTGGCTACTTCGGCGAGGAACTCGACTGGATCGTGGGGTGCAGCTACTCCGGAATGCCCAGGGTCGCCTCCGAAGTCCGGAATGTCATTGGTGCAAACATGTCCTTCCGGCGCTCCGTTCTCAGGCGGGTCGGCGGCTTCAACCTTTCCTTGGGTCGTAAGGGGACATTGCCCTTGGGCTGCGAGGAGACCGAAATCTGCATCCGGTCCAGGATGGGTTCCCCTGGCGCACGGATCGTCTACGAGCCGGCAGCCCTGGTGCGCCACCACGTGCCGGCCGAGCGCGGGAAGGTCCGCTACATGCTGTCACGTTCATGGTCTGAGGGGCTCTCCAAGGCCCAGGTCAGCGAACTCGTGGGCCACAACCGGACGCTCAGCCCGGAACGGAGATATGTGCGCAGTGTCTTGCCACGGGCAGTTTTTGCCGGGTTACGCGATTGGGGCCGCGGGAGCAATCCGCAAGGGCTCGGTCGTGCCGGAGCCGTGGTTGCCGTTCTTGCCTGCACCGCCGCGGGATACATCCGCGGGCGCGGGATCGCGCACGCATCGAGGCGCTCGTTGGCCAAAGCTGACTTCGTGGAAGCACCGTGGAGGCAGGTCCAATGAGGTTGTACGCACCAGCAACACCATCCGAGTTACACCACCTGGGCAGGGGGGCCACCATGCACACCAAGGCACTGCATTTCGACATCCACGGGCGCGTCACGATCCGCGTCGACGCAGAGGCACCGGCGGCGGCCCAGCTCCGGAGCATGTTTGCGTGTTTCTTCACCGACACCGAACGGCCAGCCAACATCGTCGTCGATGACAGGCCGGAGCCGATGCCGGATGCCGGTCTGGTCGAGCACGAGCTCGCGTACACGGGGAACAGCGTGCGTTTCCAAGCCGATCGGGTCCAGATCGTGAGGGACGCAGAGCAGTGGCGCATCCACGGGCCGGGCGAACTGTTGACCTCCGTGGTCCCTGTCCTCGATGCCGCCATGGTCAGTCGAGGAGCTGGCATGATCCACGCGGCAACGATGGCCTACCGCGGACACGCAATCGCGCTTCCCGCCGCTGGCGGGACCGGTAAGACAAGCACCGCCGCCAAGCTGATGCGGCGCGAGGGGTGGTCGTTCATGGGTGACGACTGGGCCTTCCTTGCCGAGGATGCCACGCTCTTGGGCTACGCGAAGCCGATGTTCATCAAGCCGCATCACCGGTCCATCTACCCCCACCTGTTCGAAGGCGTCCGGAAGCCACTGGTCCCGTCACGGCTTTCGGGCAGCGTCGGCCGCCTCACCACCTTGGTGCATCCGTACGTCATCCGTTATCCGCGCCTCGCGGACTTCTCCCGGCGATGGTCACCGGAGCACCGCATGGTCGAGCCGCGGACCGCATTCCCGGGCCGGGAAGTAACGACCTCGGCGCCGCTCGCGGCCGCCATTTACATCGAGCGCTTCGAGGGCACCCGGTCCCGGGTCGTCGAGCGGACGCGCGATTGGATGGTGGACCGCATGATCGGCAACTTCCACATCGAGATGGCGGGCTTCTCGCAGCGGGTCGTGACGGGCCTGGCGGCCACGTCCGTTGTCCCGTGGCGCGAGCACTTCGCGGCCAAGGGGGTCGTGCTGAGCAAAGCGCTTGACGGGCGTCCCTGCTACCTGCTGCAGGTGCCTTCCGGGTATTCGGCGGACGAGGCGTCCGACGACATCGTCGGGCACCTTGAACAGTTGATGCCGTCCGTCCTCGACGAGCGCGTCTGAGGGGGTGGACGCGGTGGGTCACAGCCCTGCCGAGGTCACCGCCGTCGTTCCGGCCCGGAACGCGGAGGCTCTGCTGCCGCGCTGCCTCGAGGCCCTGCGTCAGTCCGGTGTCGCCGAGATCATCGTGGTGGACGGATTGTCTACCGACCGCACCGTCGAGATCGCCCTCGCGGCCGGCGCCCGGGTCCTCAGTGACGAGGGCCGCGGCCTGCCGTGGGCTCGGACGCTCGGCGTACGGAACAGCAGCACCTGTTGGGTCCTGCTGGTCGACGCCGACGTCGTGTTCAGGCCCGCAGGGGTCGCCGACTTGCTCACGGAACTGGTGGAGAGTGGCTACGACGCCCTCCAGGCCGGCCTGGAGAGTGTCGGTGGACCGGGCTACTGGGGGCAGGCGTTGGCCCACCACCATCGCACCGGCCGCAGCCGCAACTGGTTCGGTCTCGTGGCAACGCTCGTTGAGCGGGACCTGATGCTGGGCGTGGGTTTCGACGACTCGTTCAAGTCCGGGGAGGACATCGAGTTGCGTTGGCGCATGCGGGAGTCAGGGCTGCGAACGGCTGTGTCAAGCAGGGTCGTCGTTGAACACCGTTTCGCCGCAGACGACTTCGGCTTCGCGCTCGACCAGTTCCTCATGGACGGAACGGGACTGGGACGGATGGTCCGCAAGCACGGCTGGCGCGGTGCGAGGTTGGCCCTGCTGCCCGCCGCCGCGGCGGTCCGTGGCAGCGCCATGAGCCTCGCTGCGGGCCAGCCCCGGTGGCTGCGCTACTACCTGGCCTTCGGCTGGTACAACTACGTGGGCCTCGTCAGGGGTCTCGCATCGTGAAGGCTGTGCGGGGGACTTCTGTCCCGGGCGCCTCGACCGTCCGGCGCTCCGCCCTGCACAGCTCTCTCGGCCTCGTCGTGGCCAAGGCCGCCCAGACTGGCGCAGGTTTCGCCTTCTGGATCGTGGCCGCGCGTGCGACGTCCGACCGTGAAGTCGGGCTCACCTCGGCCGCGGTCTCGGCGGTGATGCTCTGCACGCAGCTCGCGGTGCTGGGCGCCGGGTCGGCCGTGATCGTTTCAGTGGGGCGGGGGGAGCCGCCTTCGCGGGTGCTGGACGCGGCGTTCGCCATCGTCGGGGTTGCCGGCACCGTCCTGGCCCTCGGCTACCTCGTGCTGCAGGCGACCGTGGCCCCGGACACTGCCTCAACATCTGTGCTCTTCTGGCTCACGTTCCTCGCGGCTGCCGTCACGGGAACCATGGTCATCGTACTGGACCAGGCGCTCGTGGCGTTGGGACGCGGTGCCAGTGCGACCTTGAGGTACGCGTTGGGCGGCGGGGTCTCACTCGGGGCTGCAGCGCTCGTGGCCTGGCAGGCGCACGGCGCCTCCGCGGACGTGCTGATGGCCTGCTGGGCCCTCGGGACCGCCGTGGCGTGCGTCGTCGGCGCGGTCCAGTTGCGCAGAATCGTGGGTTACCGGCCGCGACCGACCCTGCGCTTGGCACGCGGCCGTTCACTGCTGGCCCTGGGCCTTCCGCACCAGCTCCTCACCCTCACCGAGCGCGCCCCAGGGCTTGTCCTGCCGCTTCTGCTTGCACATACGGTGTCGCCGGAGGCCGCTGCCTACTGGTATCCCGCATGGATGATGGCCTGGGCCGCCTACACCGCTCCGATGCTGATGGGCATCGTCCAGTTCTCCGAGGGTGTCCGCGACCCTGACCGCCTGGCGCAGACCACCTGGGCGAGTCTCCGCTGGTCGCTCGTCGTGGGAGGCCTGGCTGCCGCCGTCCTCATTCTCCTGGCCCGCCCGCTGCTCGGCCTGATGGGTGAGCAGTACGCGGAATCGTCCAGTGACGCCCTGCGGTGGTTGGCCGCCGGCCTCGTGGCGTATGCCGTGCTGCAGGCCTACAACGCCATGTGCCGTGCCCGCGGTCGCTACACGGAGGCGATCGTCGTCGGAGTGGTGCTGGGAACCGCACTTTGTGCTTCAGCGCTGGTGGCCGCCGGCAGGGGCGCCGGTGCCATGGCCGTTGCGTGGCTGGTGGTGCTCTCCATCGGAGCCGCCGCTGTCGGCCTCAGGCTCCTTGCCGTCGTCCGGCACGTCACGCGGGAGGCGCGATGACCAAGGCGCTCGAAGCGACCCACCGTACCCAGGGATACCGGAAGACCCGCGACGTGGCCTGCGCACTGGCCGGCGTCGTGTCGCTGGCGCTTGCCGCGGGGGCCGCCTCCACGGTGGCCGTGCCCGTCAACAGTGACCTGGGGCTGGTCGCCGTCCTGCCCTACCCGTTCTGGGTGGGGGTCCTGCTGTTGAACATCGCCTTCGTTGTGGCGCTGCGTGGGGATGCCACGGGTCCGGCCCGCCGCCTGGTCATGTTGTGGCTTGTCGTGGTGCTCGTTCTCGTGCTCTTCGGGACTGCGGCGTTCGTGACGGACATACCGCGGGGTGAGGTAGCGTTCCGTCATATCGGCATCGCCGATGCCCTTTCGCGCACCCAGGGGATCAACCCGGACATCGACGCGTACTTCAACTGGCCGGGCTTCTTCGCCCTGCTGGCCACCGCACTCCGGGCGACCGGTCTCGATCCAATGGCCGTTGCCCTTTGGGCGCCGGTACTCAACATGGGTTTGTGGCTCGCTGCACTCGGTGTTTTGACGGGCTACCTGACCCGCGATCCGCGACGGCGCTGGCTCGTGCTCTGGATCTTCTGCCTCGGCAACTGGCAGGATCAGGACTACCTTTCTCCCCAGGCCTTCGGCTTCTTCCTGTACCTCGTCGTGGTCGCGCTGGTCATCGGCCCGTTGGCCGCGCGGACCCCGAAGGTCCGCGGGATCAAACCGGCCGAACTGGCGGCGTGGTGGCGGGGGCGGTCGCCCGAGGAGCTCCGCCCCATGCACCGGGTGAGCGCCCTCGCGGTGACCCTCTTGCTCGTCGCGGTCATCTCCGCGAGCCATCAGTTGACGCCGTTCATGGTGCTCATCGCCATCACCGCCCTCACCCTGAGTGGACGTGTCTGGCCCAGCCGACTGCCCCTGATCATTGCGGTGGTGGTGGCACTGTGGCTCGCCTACCCCGCCAGCGCCTACCTGGCCGGGCACCCACCCCTGGCGGGCGGGGGACTGGAAGACGTGATCGTGGCGAACGTCGTCGACCGCACAAGCGGGACCGCCGGACACGTTCTCGTAGTGCAGCTCCGGATCGTTCTCACCCTCGCGTTGTGGGGGCTGGCAGCGGCCGGGGCGTTGCGCGACTGGCGCAGAGGGCGCCTCGACATCAGGGTGGTCCTCCTCGCTGTCACCCCATTGTTGCTCTTCCCCGCGCAGGCGTATGGAGGGGAAATGCTCATCCGCGTCTCGCTGTTTGCCCTGCCGTTCATCGCCATGCAGGCCTCCTCGGTCCTGCTTCCCGCGGACGGCGGCACCCGCCCCACCCTCCTTGCGGCGGGGGGCCTTGCCGTCATCTGCTCTCTGCTGGCCGTGCTGACCGTGTCAGGGCGGTTCGGGAACGCCCGGTTTGACGTCTTCACAAGCGGTGAGACCGCCGCCGTCGCCGCCGTGCAGCGTCTAGCACCCCCCGGCTCTGCGATCATCTCGGCTGCCCATCCGACGCCGTGGCGCAGCGAGGGCTACCTTGAGCACCGTTACCGGACCATCGAGGACCTATGCGGGCCCGGCTTGTCGACGCCGACGTGCGGCCCGCTCGTTTACGGTTACGCCCGGCACAACCCTGCCGGTGCCGTCGTGCTGCTCACGCGCTCGGCAGAGGCGGGTCTCGTTGTCCAGGGCGCCAGCAGCGCAAGCAACCTCGACAAACTGGAGGCGTGGCTGAGCGCGCAGGACGGCGTGGTTCTTGTCTTCAGTAATGCTGACGCGCGAGCGTACCGGGTGACGCCATGAGCAGCGGTGTCAGCGGGCCTACCGTGGCACTGGGTATCGCCGACGTCGCGCTGTCGCTGGTGACGCTTGTCGGGCTGCAGACACCGTTGCAGGCGGCCGCCGCGGTCGCCGTCCTCGTTCTGCTCCCGGGGCAGGCGCTGACGCGGCTCACGCAGGTGGACGACGTCGCGCTCAGCGCCTTGCTCGTCCTGTCACTCGGTCTCGCAGCGCTCACGGCGGTTTCCATGACGATGTTCTACCTCGCGGTGTGGTCGTGGCAGGCGTGCGTCGTGACGATGGGCGTCGTCACCGTCCTTGCCTGCATTGCACGCGGACGGCAGGAGGCGGCACGATGATCGACATCGCGGGACTGCTCGCGGCTGCCGTCCTGCTCATTACCCTCATCGCCTTCGAAGTCCGGCGCCTTGGCTCGGACACCGGGCAGCCCACACGTCCGAGGTTCTTCGGCAAGACGGTGAGCCGCAGCGCAGTCGCGGTCATGTGGACCTTATACCTGCTGCTCTTCCTTCCACGCGTGCTGGGACTGCTCGCATGAGCCGCGTTGCGCGGTGGTGGCTGCTCAGCGACCTCCACTTGGGTGTGGCGGACGACGACCCCCGGGGCGCCGGCAGCGCGTTGTCCGGGTTCCTGCAGCGCGAGGTGCTCCCGGCCTCCGGTCCACAGCAGCACGTCGTCTTCGTCGGTGACACGTTCGAACTGTTCGGTTTGGCCGAGGACGAGAGCCTGGCCCGGCTCGACTCCATCTTCGCCCGCCACTCCGACACGTTCCGGGTCTTGGAGAGGTGTGCGGCGCGGGGCGTTCAACTGCACTTCGTCTGCGGCAACCACGATGTGGAGCTGGCCAGGCCCTCGGTCGCGGCCCGCCTTTCTGCGCTGCTGTCCCCCTCCGAGCCTGCACAGGTCCGGGTGCATCCGTGGTTCCTGCACGTGCCCCGCGTGCTCGTGGCCGAGCACGGGCATCAGCACCACGCGCTGCACCGGATCCCCGAGGTGCTCCGCGCGGCGGTCAACGGGACCGACGAGCTGGACCTGCCACCGCTCGCCGCTTGGAACGCCCATCCGTCGAGATCGCGCCTCGGCCGCGCCGGGGCCGTCGCCCGGGCCTGCCTGGCATCCGAGCGGGCGGAACGCCGCGTCCGGGAACCCGAGTACGATCAGCTGCTGCAGAGTGAGTCCCGGCGGCTCGCGCTCGACGGGATCACCGTGAGGGAGTTGGCGTGCCTGTCCCGGTTCCGCACGATGTCGGCGCTCCCGGTCGCCGCTACACGCATGGCGCTCGCGGCCGCCGGTCGTAGAGCCGCCGGCCAAGAGGCTGCTGCAGCGGGCCGGTTTGCACGGACCCTGGAGGCGCACGGTTCCGCGGTGGCCTGGTATGTTTCGGGGCACACCCACCGGGCCCTCGAGTCCGCGCTCGAAGCGTGCTCCACCCGGTACATCAATACCGGCACGTGGTGTTCAGACGTCCGCGGCCGCGGACCTGACCAGTCGGACCGTCGGGTCTTTCCGTACGCCGTGATCGACGTTGCCCGCGACGGCGCGGCCAGCGGCGGGCTGCGGTATTGGCGTCCGGGCGGTGGCTAGCCGTGCCGGTTCCGGCGCTGTTCGACAAGTCGATGCGAGGGGTTGCTATTGATGCTTCAACCATTGACACTGAATGTACTTGGGAATTCATGTTCACCGAGGAGCAACATTGCCAGGCCATGCAGTTTCTTATCTAGGCGGGCGTGGTGGAGGTCGCAGCGCTTTCTGGCTCGGCGTGAGACGGGGAAGTGGCAGGCCGCCTGGTACTCGCCCACGCCGGTCGCGGAACCTGGGGCTCCATGCACTGCTGACAGTGCTGCTGCTCGTGCTAGGTGGCCTCGTGGCACCTGTTCCGGTGTCAGCTGCTCCGGGTGATGTCGGGGTTGAAGGTCCGTCGCACACGGGTACGGGGACGCCGACGGGTTCGAAGCGGGCGACGAGTTCGTTGTGGTTCAACGACGGAATCTGGTGGGGGAACCTCTGGGATACGGCCACCGCGGATTTCCATATCTTCCGGTTCAATGCCGCAACGAGTTCCTGGTCAGACACAGGCGTGGCGACGGACCCGCGGCCAAGCACCCATCATGACGTTTTGTGGGACGGGACAACGTTGTATGTGGCGAGCTATCGCTTCGTCGCCGATACCCTCCCTGCTGAGCCGAACTTCCCGACGACGATGCGGCGTTACAGCTACGACCCGGCCGCCAAGACATACTCGCTGCTGAGCGCCACAAACATCAATAACTACAAAGTTGAGATCCTGACCATCGATAAGGACTCGACGGGCCGGGTGTGGGCCACCTGGCAGCAGGGGAACCAGATCTATTTGAATGTCACTGCCACGGATGGCCAGACGTGGGGGACCCCGTTCCCGCATCCCGCAGCGCTGAGCAACGTGTCCGTCGACGACACATCGGCCGTGATCGCATTTGGACCTGGCAAGATGGGTCTGATGTGGAGCCGGGAGGTTGGTGACTCCACGGACGGCATGTACTGGAGCTACCACGTTGATGGTGCGCCGAACACCGACTGGAGTGCTCCTGTGGCCGCGGTGTCGGGACTGCAGAGCAGTGATGACCACATGAATTTGAAGTGGCTGGACTCCTCGGGGGGCCGGGTTTTCGCTGCAGTCAAGACGTCGTTCACGTCCGCGCCTGAACCGTTGATCCAGCTGTTGGCATTGAGTGGTACTACGTGGTCAGCGCACACGATCGCGGCTGTCTCGGAGTGCCCGAACCGGGTGATCGTGCTGATTGATGAGAGCACCCAGATGCTGCGTACATTCGCTACCTATCCGAAGCCGGGTGGGACGACGAACGATGGCGTCTGCACCAGCTCTGGAGGTGCGATCTACGAGAAGTCCTCGCCGTTGGACAATATCGCTTTCACCACCGCGAAAACGGCTCGTATCGTCGACGCCGACCAGTATGTCCACAACGTAACGTCAACGAAGCAGAACCTCAACAGCGCGGTGCGGGGCACGGGCAACAGCGGTCTGCTGGTGCTCGCCGACGTGAACGCCACAAGCCGGTACTGGCACTTCTACGACCCCAGCGGCGGCGGTGATACGACGGCTCCGACAGTGACGGGTTCCTCTCCGGCTGCCGGTGCCACCGATGTGGCGGTGACCGCGAATGTGACTGGGTCGTTCTCGGAAGAGATGGATCCCTCGACGGTCACCACGAACACGTTCACCTTGACGGCGGGGACGACGACGGTGCCGGCCGCCGTGACGTACAACAGCACCGTTGCGACGTTGGTCCCGAGTGCGGATCTGGCCGCGGGCACGAGTTACACGGCGACGATCAGGGGCGGCTCCGGTGGGGTCAAGGATGTTGCCGGTAACGCGTTGGCGACGGACAAGACCTGGACCTTCACCACGGCGTCAGCCGCCGGAGGCACGCCGGAGACCGTGACGCTCGCGGCCACCGCTGACAGCTACGTGTCCAGCGCGCCGCCGGGGACGAACTTTGGCACGAGCGCCACTCTGGGTGTCGACAACAGTCCGGTGGAAGTCACGTACCTGAAGTTCGACCTGTCCCCGTATGCGGGCAGGACGCTGGAGAGTGCGACGTTGCAGCTGAGCGTCGGCGCGAATGCGTCTACAGGCAAGCAGAACGTCAAGCTGGTCGCTGATGACAGCTGGACTGAATCCGGGATCACGTACAACAACCGTCCGGCGCCGGGGACCGGCATCGGCACGCTCGGCCCGACAAAGGTCAACACCGTCTACAGCATTCCCCTGACGGTCAGCAGCCTGACCGGTGAACTCGGCCAACAGCTTTCGCTGGGTTTGGACTCCAGCAGCTCCGACGCCGTGGACCTCCACTCCAAGGAGGCGGGCAGCACGCTCGCACCCAAGCTGGTGCTCACGCTGAAGTAGCTGACTGCGGATCGCATCGGATGCCCGGCCAGGGCGCCTGCATGTCCAAGGAACCGTCATGCTGTGAGCCTAGAAGGCCAGCCCGACCACCAGGTTGAGCGTCGCCGCCAGGATCACCGTGCCGAACAGATAGGACAGCAGGCTGTGCTTAAGTGCCTCGGCGCGGATGAGGTGGTTCTCGAGGTTGGTGTCCGACACTTGGTAGGTCATGCCCAGGCTCGTGGCCAGGTAGGCGAAGTCGGTGTACTGCGGAGGCCGGTCCTGGTTGAAGCTGATGCCGCCCACCTCCCCGCCGGCGTCCTCCCCTGTCCCGTAATACAGTTCGGCGTAGCGCAGGGTGAACAGGGTCTGGACCAGCGCCCAGGACAGCGCGACGCTCAGCAGCGAGAGCGCTCCGGCAGCGAGCCGGTCACCCAGCCCGCCGCCGTCGTTCCGGTGCGATCCGACGACGACGGCGGCCACCGCCACCAGGCTCGCGACGTTCGCGCCGAGGATCAGCAGTTCGCTTGCCCCGCGTGAGGGGTCTTCTTCCGTTGCGTGCCTGCGGGTGCCCTCAGGGTCGAGCCGCCCGACGACCAGCCACACCCACAGCACATAGGTGAAGGAAGCGGCCACCCAGCCCACCACCGGGGCGGCCAGCCAGTTCCCGGAGGCGCCGGTGGCCACCGCGGCGGCGGCGCCGGCGGCGAACATGACGGCCAGGCGGAGCCGTTTCCGGCGGGCGCGTTTGCTGCTGGCGCGATTACTGGACGCCGGCAAGGTGCTCGTCCTTGGCTTCGGCGCGCTTCCTGTCGGCCTGCAGGATGCCGTCCCGCACGCCGGAGCGGATGACGAAGTAAAGGACGTACAGGAAGAGGGCGGCGAAGAGCAGGGGAACGATGATGGCGTTCAATGCAGTGGCATCCATAGGGCCACCCTACCGACGCCCCCGGACGAAAACGTGTCATGCGGCGCGCGCCCGAATCGGCGGCGGCGGGATTCCCGTGCTACGGTCTTTGCTGCTGCTTCGGAGAAAAACGCTTCTCCGGTTCACCTGCGCGGGTGGCGGAATGGCAGACGCGCTAGCTTGAGGTGCTAGTCCTCGAAAGGGGGTGGGGGTTCAAGTCCCCCTCCGCGCACAAAACGGGACACCCCGGTCATCGGACCGGGGTGTCCTTCTTCTTTAGCGCCCTTGTGTCCTAGCCGCCGGTGCGCGGCGCGAACATGATGACGGCGACGCCCAGCAGGCAGGTGACCGCGCCGATGATGTCCCAGCGGTCGGGCCGGAAACCGTCCATGAGCATTCCCCACGCGAGCGACCCGGCGATGAAGACGCCGCCGTACGCTGCGAGGACGCGGCCGAAATGGGCGTCGGGCTGGAAGGCGGCCACGAAGCCGTAGATGCCCAGCGCCGCGATGCCCAACCCTGCCCACCACCAAGGCTTGGCCTCCCGAACGGATTGCCACACCAGCCAGGCTCCGCCGATTTCGGCGACGGCGGCCAGGAGGAACAGCACAGAGGATTTCAGGATGGTCATGACCTCAGTCTTCCCTCAGCCCCGGTTTTCCACATACGGCAGCCGGGCCGTTCCTCCGCGCAGGCAGGCCGAATAGCCTTGGGTGCGGGAGATGGACTAAGATATTGAAGTCTGTGCTGCGCGCTGCCCTCGAATTTCCGGTGGCGGAGCCGTGCACGGCATCGCAAATGAACCTCCTGTTACGGAAATACCGTAACCGCTTAGCCCAAAGGAGGTGGGTTCACATATGCGTCCTTACGAATTGATGGTAATCATCGACCCCGAGGTCGAAGAGCGTACCGTTGAGCCGTCGCTTCAGAAGTTCCTGAATGTCATCACCACCGATGGTGGAACCATCGAGAAGGTTGACATCTGGGGCCGTCGTCGCCTGGCTTACGACATCAAGAAGAAGTCTGAAGGTATCTACGCCGTGGTGAACTTCACCGCTGAGCCGGCTACCGCCAAGGAACTTGACCGCCAGCTGTCTCTGAACGAGACCATCATGCGCACCAAGATCATCCGCCCCGAAGACCAGAAGGTTGTTGCTGAGTAATTCAGCTCCCTACTTTCCAATCTTTACCCCGTAGGAACGAACAAGGAGGCAGTAGATGGCAGGCGAAACCACTATTACGGTCATCGGTAATCTCACCAATGACCCGGAGCTGCGGTTCACCCCGTCTGGCTCGGCAGTAGCGAACTTCACCATCGCTTCTACTCCCCGGACCTTCGACCGCCAGTCCAACGAGTGGAAGGACGGGGAAACCCTGTTCCTCCGCGCGTCGGTGTGGCGCGAGGCAGCCGAGAACGTGGCCGAGTCCCTCACCAAGGGCATGCGCGTCATCGTTTCCGGCCGCTTGAAGAGTCGCTCCTACGAAACCAAGGAAGGCGAGAAGCGCACCGTCATCGAGCTTGAGGTCGACGAAATCGGCCCCAGCCTTCGGTACGCCAATGCCAAGGTCAACCGTACCCAGCGCTCCGGCGGTGGCGGGTTCGGCGGCGGTAACGGCAACCAGGGCGGCTTCGGCGGCGGCGGTGGCTTCGGGGGCGGTTCTGGTGGAAACCAGGGCGGCAACCCCGGTGGAGGATGGGGCGGCGGCAACCAGTCCGCACCGCAGGATGACCCGTGGGCTACCCCCGGTGTCAGCAATGCAGGCGGCTGGGGCAACGGCCCGGATTCCGAACCTCCCTTCTAAACAAACATTCACGTCCGACGCCGGACCCCGCCCGGGTGCCGCAAGGCACCCAAGGTGGCAGACGCCGTCGGACACCACCATCCCGTGGATCAATATCCACGGGCTCCATAGAAAAGGAGCTCCACGATGGCTAAGGCTGAACTCCGTAAGCCCAAACCAAAGTCCAACCCCTTGAAGGCCGCTGACATCACCGTCATCGACTACAAGGACGTAGCACTGCTGCGCAAGTTCATCTCCGACCGCGGAAAGATCCGCGCTCGTCGCGTCACTGGCGTTACCGTTCAGGAACAGCGCAAGATCGCCCAGGCAATCAAGAACGCCCGCGAAGTTGCACTGCTTCCCTACTCCGGCGCTGGCCGCGGCTAAGGAAGGGATTAACTACCATGGCAAAGCTCATTCTGACCCACGAAGTTACCGGTCTCGGTGCTGCTGGCGATGTTGTCGAGGTCAAGAACGGTTACGCACGTAACTACCTCCTGCCCCGCGGCTTCGCTCTGACCTGGACCCGTGGTGGCGAGAAGCAGGTTGAGTCCATCAAGGCTGCACGTGCTGCCCGCGCCCACGCTTCGGTTGAAGCTGCCCAGGCACAGGCTGCTGCACTGTCCGCCAAGAAGGTTCAGCTCGTTGTGAAGGCCGGCGAGTCCGGTCGTCTCTTCGGCACCGTCAAGCCGGCCGACGTCGCAGCTGCTGTTGAGGCTGCCGGTCTCGGCTCCATCGACAAGCGCAACGTTGAACTGCCGAACCACATCAAGTCTGTTGGTTCGTACCAGGCCAACGTCCGCCTGCACGAGGACGTTTCCGCTGTCATCGACCTCCAGGTCGTTGCTGCAAAGTAAGTAGCGCAAGCTGCCCGAAAGGCCCCCGCTCCCGGATTCCCGGAGGCGGGGGCCTTTCCGTTAATGCCAACACGGGATTCCTTAAGACGTCCGGTGCCGCCACAGGCGCTGCCGGAGCCGGTGATAGCCTGCAGCGGTGACTCCCGAAACCGTGCGCACCCGGCCCTTTGTCCAACTCGATGTCTTCTCCGCGGAGCCACTGCGCGGCAACCCCCTGGCCGTCGTCGTCGACGCCGAAGGCCTGGACGGCCGGCAAATGCAGCAGTTCGCCAACTCGACCAACCTGTCCGAAACTACCTTCCTGTTGCCGCCCGAGGACCCGGCCGCCGATTACCGGGTGCGGATCTTCACGTCCGGCGAGGAACTGCCGTTCGCGGGGCACCCCACCCTGGGCTCGGCCCACGCGTGGCTGCAGGCCGGTGGCGTACCGAAGCAGGACGGCGTTCTGGTCCAGGAATGTGGCGCCGGGCTGATCCAGGTGAAGGCCGGCGGCGGCCGGCTGGCTTTCGAGGCGCCGCCCCTCACGCGCTCCGGCCCGGTGGACGCGGCGACCCGTGCTCAGCTGGCGGCCGGCCTGCAACTGCCGGAGGAGTCCCTGGTGGACGTCGCCTGGCTGGTGAACGGGCCGCGCTGGATCGGGGTGCTCCTCGAGTCCGCCGACGACGTCCTGGGCATTACCCCGGACCTGGCCGAACTGGGCGATCTTGAGGTGGGTGTGATCGGCCCGCACCGGCCCGCAGCCGGCGTCGACTTCGAGGTACGGACCTTCATTGCCGGCGACGCAGTGGTGGAGGATCCCGTCACCGGCAGCTTCAACGCCGGCGCCGCCCAATGGCTGATTGGCAGCGGACGGGCACCGGAACGGTATCTCGCCGCACAGGGGACGGCACTGGGCCGGGCCGGACGCGTCCACGTGGAACGGGTGGATGGCCGGATCTGGGTTGGCGGCGACGTCGCAGGCTCCATCGAAGGAACGGTGCTGCTGTAGGGCCCCGTTTTTGAGCGCGAACGTACACTTGTGGCCCCGGAATCGCGGCCGAAAACGGGGCCTCAACTGTACGTTTGCGCAGGGTTCGTACGCGAGGAAGAGCGGGCGGGAATACTTCTCGAGGCCCCATCGTTTGGCTTTTTAGATGCAAATGCATGTAATCTGTCAACGAACCATCGAGCACCAGGAGAACGCCATGGAGACCCGCCGCATCACCGTCCTTTCCGCCGGACTCGGCGTCCCGTCGTCGAGCCGCCTGCTCGCCGACCAGCTCGCCGCCTCGGCGAAGCGCCAGCTTGGCGAGGCAGGCTACGAGGCCCAGGTCGAGGTCATCGAACTGCGCGAGCTCGCCGTGGACATCGCGAACAACTTCGTCACCGGCTATGCCGGCCCCCGCCTCGCGGAAGTGATTGCCGGCGTCGAGCAGTCCGACGGCATCATCGCGGTCAGCCCGGTGTTCAGCGCCTCCTACAGCGGCTTGTTCAAGTCCTTCATCGACGTCCTGGATCCCAAGTCCCTGGACGGCAAGGCCGTGCTGATGGGCGCCACCGGCGGCACCGACCGCCACCAGATGGTGCTGGACTACGCCATGCGGCCGCTTTTCAGCTACCTCCGGACGCGGATGACGCAGACCTCCGTTTTCGCCGGACCCCAGGACTGGGGAAACAACGACGGCGGCGGCTCACCTCTGTCGGCCCGAGTGGACCGGGCGGCCGGGGAGCTGGTCCAGCTGCTGAGCGGCGAGCAGCCGCACCGGAAGGCCGAACCGATGGAGTCCCTGCCGTTCGAGCAGCTCCTCGCCGGGATCACCGGCGGCCGGTAGCCCGAAGGCCAGGCAGCCGCTGACCAGCCCTTCCGAACTTTTTCCCGGCGCGGATCGTTGAGCCCGTCATGAAGTGTCCCGTGGATTCAATTGACCTTGTGATGAGTGACCGGAACGGAGTGGAGATCGACTACTGCCCGCAGTGCAGGGGCGTCTGGCTGGACCGAGGCGAGCTGGACAAGATCATCGACCGGGCGGCCAGCCAGTATGGACAGTCCGCGCAGCCTGCGCCCCAGGCTCCGCCGGCGCCCACTCCGCCGCCGCTCTACACCCGCGACTACCTCGAGCGGCCCCGCTACGACGACCGGAACGACCGGAACTACAACAAGGGCCACGACCGCGACTACGACCGGCGCAAGCACAAGAAGAAGGAAGGCTGGCTGGGAGACCTCTTCGACTTCTAGGCCAGGATTCACCACCAACGCGGGGTCACTTACGGCCCGTCATCCCTCGAAACATGGGCCGTAGGTGACCCCGTGTTGCCTGGTCCGCTAGTAGACGGTGGCTCAGTCCTCCAGTAGGGCGATGAATTCGCGCGCCTGCGCGAGGGAAATGTCCGAGTGGCGGACCAGGGCAAGGGCGGCAGCCTCCACGTCGCCGCTCTTGGCCAAGGTGCGGATGCGGCCGTAGATGTCGTCGTTGAGCATGTTGCTGCTGACTTCACGGATCACGTCGCCCTTGCTGGCGATGGCCCGGTAGCGGTACGGGAAGCGTTCCGGCTCTTCATCGTCGGGGAGCAGGTCCGCGGGCGGCGGCTCGGGCTGCCGGAACGGCTGAGGGTGTGCCGCGAGGGCGGCCACCGCGTCGCGGGAGGCGCGCAGGCCCTCTCCCGTGCTGCTGAGGTACAGCTTGATGGCAGCCATGGCCTGTCCCTGGGCGATGAGCGAGTACAGCTGGCGGTGCTGTTCCTCGTTCAGCTTGGCCGCCGATTCGCGGGCCAGCTCCACGGCATCCACGGGCGCGCTGGCAGCGTCATGTGCCGCCCGGTACTCCCTGGCCCGGCGGCTCAGGCTGCGGTTGAGCAGCAGGACGGCGATGACCACGGCAACCAGGATCAGGGCCGGAATGATCAGGGATTCCATGTATCAGAGCCGATCTATGTAGTTCTTTGCGGTAAGCAGGTCCGCGCGGGTGTAGTCCCGTAGAAGTTTAATGGCCTGGATCTTTTGCCCGTTCCGGGCCAGGGACTGCAACTGCCGTACGAAGTCCGGATTGAGTTGCCCGTCGGACAGTACGGCCGGGGGGCGGCCCGACGCCGGTGCTCCGTAATCAGGTGCCGCCGGACCCTGTACCGCAGGACCCAGCGGGGCCCGCCGCCCGGGGTGGCCCGGCGGGTTCTGCCTGGGGAGCGTGGAGGCAGTGGCGCGGGCGGCCAGTGCGGCTTGGACTTGTTCGGCCTGGTGCGCGGCGGAACGCCGGGCAAGCTCACGCTGGTACCGTTCGGCGTCCGAGATGCCGAAGTCCCGGGGTTTGAAGGCCTGGTTCACGGCCCAGATCACCATTAAGAGGATGACCACAGGCACGGCGACAATCAGTGCATCCCCCAAGGTGAAGTCCATGATTAGAGCTTATGCCAGTTGTAAGTTATCCACAGCACATTCCCAACCGGGCATGCTTTTTGAGAGATAACTGTCGATTTTTCCCGGAAATTGTGGGCCACATCACATTCGAAGCATATTTTCGACCCGGCGGTGGTATCGGGAGGCCGGTCCATGCGCTCTGCGGCATTGAGGCTGTGGATGCGGAAAGCTGAAAAATACTTTTCCTACACAGCCTGTTCGAAGAGTTTTCCCAGCTCAGAGGCAGGTATCGGCGGAAACTATTTTGCTTTCCACAGGACGATGCACAGACTGTGCACAAGCAGGGCCAAGTTATCCACGGGTTATCCACAAGCCCGGCTTGGCTCGCCGAAAAAGCGGGGATAACGTGGCTCAGTACCCCTTTCAGGTACGCGGATTGCCCCGTTTTCGCTGCCGACGGAGTTTTGTGCACAGGCCCATTCCGGGCCTTGTGGATTTCCCTGTGGATAACTCGTGGATAGTTGGGGACATCCGGTTCCGCCGCTTCGGTACGAGTGCCGGCGGAAAAATTGTCGGTGCCCGCGGTAAGTATGGGGCATCGGCAGATTCAAGGTGGCCGGCAGCCCTTCCGGGTGTGTCCCAGGCTGCCTGACCCACGCGGCGGTACACATGGAGGACGGCTTTGTCAGTTACGCATCTGGATTCGATTGAGGGCGGCCGCTCGTCCGAGCTCGGCCGGACTCCCCCGCAGGACATCGCGGCTGAGCAGTCGGTCCTCGGCGGCATGATGCTGTCCAAGGATGCCATCGCAGACGTCGTCGAGATCGTCCGCGGCCATGACTTCTACCGCCCCGCGCACGAGACCATCTACGAATCGATTATCGACCTCTACGGACGCGGTGAACCGGCCGACGCCGTCACGGTCTCCGATGAACTCACCAAGCGCGGCGAGATCAACAAGATCGGCGGCCCGGCCTACCTGCACGAGCTGATCCAGACGGTCCCCACGGCGGCCAACGCCGGCTACTACGCCGAGATCGTCGCGGAGCGGGCGGTGCTGCGCCGCCTCGTGAACGCCGGCACCAAGATCGTCCAGATGGGCTACGGCCAGGATGGCGAAGTGGAGGACCTGGTCAACCAGGCCCAAGCCGAGGTCTACGCGGTGGCCGAGCGGCGCACCGCCGAGGACTATGTCGCCCTGAAGGACGTCATGGAATCCACGGTGGACGAAATCGAAGCTTCCGGGCACCGCGGCGAGGGCATGACCGGCGTTCCCACCGGCTTCTACGAGCTCGATGAGCTCACGCACGGCCTCCACCCGGGCCAAATGATCGTCATCGCGGCCCGTCCGGCGGTCGGTAAGTCCACCTTCGCGCTGGACTTCGCCCGCTCGGCGGCCATCAAGAACAACCTGGCCACCGTGATGTTCTCGCTCGAAATGGGCCGGAACGAAATCGCGATGCGCCTGCTTTCGGCCGAGGCCACCATCAGTCTCCAGGACCTCCGCAAGGGAACCATCAAGGACGAGCAGTGGTCCAAGATCGCCACCACCATGGGCCGAATGAACGACGCTCCGTTGTTCATCGACGACAGCCCCAACATGTCCCTGATGGAGATCCGGGCCAAGTGCCGGCGCCTCAAGCAGCAGCACGACCTCAAGCTCGTGGTGCTGGACTACCTGCAGCTGATGAGCTCCGGCAAGCGCGTGGAGTCCCGCCAGCAGGAAGTCTCCGAGTTCTCGCGTGCTCTGAAGCTGCTTGCCAAGGAACTCCAGGTGCCGGTCATCGCGCTGTCCCAGCTGAACCGTGGCTCCGAACAGCGCCAGGACAAGCGCCCCATGGTCTCTGACCTGCGTGAATCCGGTTCCATCGAGCAGGACGCCGACATGGTCATCCTGCTGCACCGCGAAGACGTCTATGACAAGGAGTCCCCGCGCGCCGGCGAGGCGGACATCCTGGTCGCCAAGCACCGTAATGGCCCCACCAAGGACATCGTGGTTGCCTTCCAGGGCCACTACTCGCGCTTTGCCAACATGGCCGGCGATTCAGGCGGCGGCGGCTTCTAGCGGGTGCCCGCCAGGCTCCCGGGCAGGCGACTAAGCGCCTGCTTCGCCCTGCAGCAGGTGGCCGGGCAGGCGGTTGCCCGGTGCGTATCCACGGATTTCCAGCAGTTCCCGGGCATGCGCGTGGAGGCGCTTGTCCTCCTCGCTGACCGGTATCCACTGGGGCACCGGCACCGAGGTTCCGTTTTCGTCGCGGGCCACCATCACCGTCAGGCAGTAGGTGGTGAGGTTCATTTCCCGGCTCTTCGGGCTGCCGGAGCGCACGTGGACCGCGATGTGCATGCCCTTGTTGCCGGTGTACACCAGCCGGGCCTCCACCTCCACGACGTCGCCGATCAGCAGCGGCCGGTAGAAGCGGACGCCGCCCGAGAACACCGCCACGGTGTCCCGGCCGCAGTATCGCGAGGCGCAGACATATGCGGCCTCGTCGATCCATTTCATGACGATGCCGCCGTGCACCTTGCCGCCCCAGTTCACATCGGTGGGGGAGGCCATGAACCGCAGCACCACACGCTCCGCAGTTCCGGCGTCGGTATATACCTGGGCGTTCATCGCTTCGACGATCCGCTCGCGCACGGCGATCCGCGCGAGGGCGTTGTCCCGCTGTTCGATCTCGGCAGGCGTGGACGGCGTGAACTGCGGCACCGGGACCGGCTTGCCGTCCGGGCCGACCGCCACGAAGATCACCAGGCACTGGCTGCGCATGGTGGCCGGCCCGCCCTTGGGATCGGCTGCCGAGGTGACCGTGCGGATGTGCATCGAGGAACGGCCCGTGTAGACGATGGTTGCCTCCACTTCCACCATGTCGCCGCTGTTCACGGGATCGCTGAAATGGATGTTGCCGACGTACGCCGTCACGCAGTAGGACTTGGCCCAGCCCACGGCCGCGGCGTAGGCCGCCTTGTCCACCCATTCCAGGACGGTACCGGCATCCACCGAGCCGCTGTGCCCGACGTCGGTGGGGGCGGCCAGGAAGCGAAGGGTGACTGAGTGCGGTGCGGGCTCGCTCATGAGGCGAGTTTAGCCACGGGCCCGACGGCGGCGCCTTGTGTGACGACGCCCGTCACCTGCCGTCCGGGACGGCAACGGACGGGACGGGGTCCGCCCGATTTCCCCATTTCTAATGAGAATCATTATTGTTAAGCACATGACCACTCACCCCTCGTTCCTGCGTCCGTCCCGCCGCATCCTCGCCGTGCCGTCCGTGTTCGTTTCCGCCCTGCTGCTTGCCGGCTGCGGCGCCGCCCCGGGACCGGCCTCCCGGCCGTCCGCCGGTGAGGCCTCGCCCGCCGCCGCCCGGGAAGCGCAGGGCCCTGCTCCGCGCCTCGTCCTGACCTACGACGGCGGCATTTCGGTCCTCGACGCAAAGACCCTGAAGCCTGTGGGCGGGGCGGAGCTCGCCGGCTTCAACCGCCTCAACCCGGCCGGCGACGGCCGCCACGTGCTGGTGTCCACCGGCGATGCTTTCCGGGTGTTCGACGCCGGCTCCTGGAGCGAGCCCCACGGCGACCACAGCCACCACTACGCCGCCGAACCGCGCCTCACGGAACGCGCCTTCGAAGCCAGTAAGGCCGGGCATGTCGTGCGCCACGCGGGAAAGACGGTGCTGTTCAGCGACGGCTCCGGGAAGGTCGAAAGCTTTGATCCCGCCGGTTTCGCCAAGACCCTCACAACCGGCCTGCCCGCGACGGACGTCTACACTGCCCCGGAAGCCCACCACGGCGTCGCGGTTCCGCTCGAGGGCGGTGGGCTGCTGGTGACCCTCGGCAACGACGAACGCCGCACCGGCGCCGTCGTCCTCGGCCCGGGAGCGGGACAGGACCGCAAGGAAATCGCCCGGAACGAAAACTGCCCTGGCGTCCACGGCGAGGCCGTCGCCGCGCACGGCGCCGTGGTGCTCGGTTGCCAGGACGGCATGCTGATCTACAAGGGCGGAACGTTCACCAAGGTGGACAGCCCCGACAACTACGGGCGCATGGGCAACCAGGCCGGATCCGAAGAATCCCCGGTGGTCCTGGGCGACTACAAGGTTGACAAGGCCGCGAAATTGGAGCGTCCCACCCGGATCTCCCTGGTCAACACTGAGACCGCCACACTGCGGCTCGTGGACCTCGGAACCAGCTACTCCTTCCGCTCCCTCGGCCGCGGACCGGCCGGCGAGGCCCTGGTGCTGGGAACAGACGGCGGCCTGCGCGTGATCGACCCCGCCACCGGTAAAGTCACCTCCACCATCAAGGTGACCGCGCCGTGGACGGAATCCGAAACCTGGCAGGACCCGCGCCCCACGCTCTTCGTGCAGGGCTCGACGGCGTACGTCACCGAGCCGGATGCCCGTAAGATCCACGCCGTGGACCTGAAGAGCGGCACAGTGGAAAAGAGCGCCGTGCTCGACGTCGTGCCGAACGAACTGACCGGTGTCGAGGGCTGAACTGGACCCGCTTAAGGAAAAACGCACCCGCCGAAACGGGTGCGTTTTCTGTTGAAGTGCCCGGGCGAGGAAACTACGCGAGGACGCCCAGCTTGGAGCCCTTGCGGCCGAAGGCTGCGGCGTCGACGGAGAGCCGTCCGGCGCCTGCCAGGGCTACGGCGAGGGCGCCGCCGCCGAGTGCCAGCACCAGTTCATAGCCGCCGTTGGCGACAAAGACGCCGGCCGGGGCGTGCACCAGCACCAGTGCGCCGAGCATGTCGACAGCGAGGAGTGCAGCGAACACGCGGGTCAGGAGGCCGGCGATGAGCGCGACGCCGCCCGCCAGTTCCAGTCCGGCCACGATGGGCGCCACTACGGAGGCGCCGGGGACTCCCATCTGGGTGAAGGCGGCCTGGGTGCCGGCGATGGTGAATTCATTGAATTTCTGCCAGCCATGTGCGGCGAAGATGAACCCGACGATGACGCGCAGGACGGTAAGGGCTGTGTTGGTCAGGGTGGACTTGTTCATGGTTTTTGCACCGTTTCGTTGCGGTTGGCGGTCTGGGGCGCCCCGGCGCTTGCCGGGATCTGCGACGCCCTCACCAAGCAGCGTTCCGGAGATTGCTTGAAGTGTCAAGTAAATGTGACGGGAAGCAACGGAGCCCCGGGCTTGTCCGCCCTGCCCGTTATGGTGGAAAAGTGCCCCAGACCGTAGCCCGTGCCACCCCCTCCCATGCCCGCGAGATCCTCCGCCTCGCCGTTCCGGCCTTTGGTGCGCTGATCGCGGAACCCCTGTTCCTCCTCGCGGACTCGGCAATCGTGGGCCATCTCGGCGTCAGCCAACTGGCCGGGGTCGGGCTGGCGTCCACGCTGCTGCACACCGCCGTCGGGCTGATGGTCTTCCTGGCTTATTCGACGACGCCGGCGGTCGCCCGTGCGATCGGTGACGGAAAGCTCTCCAAAGCCCTCGGGGCAGGGCGCGACGGCGTGTGGCTGGCCCTGTTGCTCGGTACGGTGCTGGCTGTGGCCGGCTTCTTCGCTGCCGGGCCGCTCGTGGACCTCTTCGGCGCCGGGGGAGAGGTGCGCGGCTTCGCCGTCGACTATCTCCGCTGGTCCATGCCCGGGCTGGTTGCCATGCTGCTGATCTTCGCCGGCACAGGCGTGCTCCGCGGCCTGCAGGACACCCGCACCCCGCTGGCGGTGGCCACCGCCGGCTTCGCCCTCAACATCGCCCTGAACTGGGTGCTGGTCTATGGGCTGCACCTCTCCGTCACCGGTTCGGCGCTCGGCACCAGCATCGCCCAGTGGGCCATGGCCGGGGTGTACCTGGTAATGGTCGCCCGGAACGCCCGCCGGCACGGGGTGTCCCTGCGCCCGGACTGGCATGGCATCCGGGCCATGACCACTGTGGGTTCATGGCTGATGCTCCGCACGCTCTCCCTGCGCCTGGCCATCCTCGCCACCGTGCTCGTGGCCACCTCGCAGGGTGCGGTGAACCTGGCCGCGCACCAGCTCACCATGACCATCTTCTCTTTCCTGGCCTTCGCGCTGGATGCCCTGGCGATCGCGGCCCAGGCCCTGATCGGCAAAGAGCTCGGCGCCGCCAGGCCCGCCGAGGCGCGCGAACTCACCCGGACCATGATCCGCTGGGGCCTGGGCTTTGGCGTCGTGACCGGTGCGCTGCTGGCCGTCGCCGCGCCGTGGGCCGGCCTGCTCTTCACCTCCGACACCGCCGTGCAGTCCACCCTCACCGGGGCGCTCTGGATCCTGGCCGCCGGGCAGCCGCTGGCCGGCTTCGTGTTCGTGCTCGACGGCGTGCTGATCGGCGCGGGCGACGCCCGCTACCTGGCGATTGCCGGCGTCGTGAACCTCGCCTTCTACCTGCCCCTGCTGGCAGCCGTCCACCTGATCCGGCCCGAAGGCGCGGCCGGGCTGCTCTGGCTCTGGGCCGCCTTCGGCCTGGGCTATATGCTGGCCCGCGGAGTCACGCTGGGCCTGCGCTCGCGCAGCGACAAGTGGATGGTGCTGGGTTCCTGACCCCGGCACCAGGGGCCCGACGGCCGGACAGGTTCTGATCGCTAAACTGGAGGGGTGACTTCCCCCTCCTCGTCAGCATCTGTCCCTTCCTGGCTCTCCGCTTCCGATGACGCCACGCCCTGGAAGCCCGTACTGCTGCGTGCCGCTATCGCCCTCGCTTTCGGGGCGCTGACGGTGTTTTGGGGGGCGCCGTCCGTTCAGGTTCTTGCCTGGGCGCTCGGGTTGTACCTGCTGGCGACGGCGTTCGCCGTACTGCGCAGCGGAACCGTTCCGCTGGGACTGGCGGCCGTGGTCGCCCTCGGCGGCGTGGGTGCGCTGCTCACCCAGTCCGACGCCGGTGTCACCGCCTCGGGCGCCCTCGCCCTGCTGGTGCTCGGCGTGTGGGAAGCGGTGCAGGGGCTGCGCCGGCGCGGACGCCAGGTGCTGGCACGCGACTGGCTGATCTCCGGCGTCGTAGGCATTGGAACGGCGGCCCTGCTGCCCTTCTTCACTAGCCTCGGAGCGCACGCGCTGCTGGGCGTCGCCGGCGGCGGCGCCATCATTTCGGGGGTTCTGTGGGCACTCTCCGGCCTGAGCCTGCGGCATGACGCCGGCGGCCGTGGAGGCCGTGGGCATGGCGTACCCGCCGAGGACGTAAACTAGTAACCGTACCTTCTACTTTCTGTAGAACTCTTGAGGCGCGCGAAGCGCCGGCACCATTGGAGGACCACCTTGGCAGACCAGCAACCAGGAGAGCCGCGCAAGATGCGGACCTCGGTGAAGGGGCCGCTGATGTTTTCCGCATTCTGGGGTGCGCTGGTCTTCTTCGCGGTACTGATTTTCGCCTCGGGCGGCAGCGGCCACTCGCCGCGCTTCGACCTCGCTTTCACCGGCGGCGGCATCGCCTTCATCGTCAGCCTGGTCATGGCCGCAATGCTCTCCATGAGCCACAAGGAAAACGCGGAGCACCTCGGCAAGGGCTCCGGCGTCAACCTGACCTCCCGCAGGCCCGGCAGCCACGGCGGTGCCGTTCCCGGCCCCGCAGCCCCGGAGAAGCCCGAGGCTCCGGAGCCCGGCACTAACTGACCAGGGCCAGGCCGTCCGGGCCCGCGCTTGCCTTAGGCGCTTGCCTTAGGCGCTGGGCTTAGGCGCTGGCGCTGGTCTTATGCGCTGGCGCGGCGCGCCCGGTATGCCGCCACATGCGCCCGGTTGGCGCAGTTTCCGGTATCGCAGTAGAGCTTGGAGCGGTTCCGGCTGAGGTCCAGCACCACGGCATCGCAATCCTCTGCGGCGCAGACCCGCATGCGCTCCCTTTCCTTGCCGCGGATCACGTCCACCAGTGCCATGGCAGCCTCGGTACCCATGCGGTCGGCGAGCGGCGCATCGGGCGTGGTGGCATGCAGGTGCCAGTCCCAGTGGTCGTGCTTCACCAGCTGGGGGAGTGCCTTCGCCTTCATCAGCAACTGGTTGATCGCCTGCACAGCCGTGTCTTCGTCCGCCGTCCACAGCGCCGCGAGTTCCTTCCGGAGCCGCTTCACGCTCTCCAGCTCCCGCTCCGTTCCAGCCCGGATACCGGTGAATTCTTCGGCGTCCAGGAAGGCATCAAGGTCTTCCGGCGTGGCCAGTTCCTCGCCTCCATTGGCAGCGGTGTTGATCAGGTTGACGACGGTGCGCAGGGCCACTTCAGTGTCAGGTGCAAAAAGCACTTTGACTCCTTACTTGGCTTGGGAGTATTGTCAGGAGCGTAACCCATTTTACTCCTGACAGGAGGCGTGCTGTGTCAGCTGCCAAGAGCCGGGGCGCGGCAGGCTTCATGGCCTCCGGCCTGGGCGTCGCGCTTTTCTCCTCGGCAGTCTTCGGGCTGTCCGGCTCTTTCGCGAAATCCCTCCTGGAGTCCGGCTGGACGCCGGGTGCCGCCGTCGCGGTCCGCCTCAGCGGCGCCGCACTGGTCCTGGCGGTTCCCGCCGTCGTCGCGCTTCGCGGCCGCTGGCACCAGCTCAAGGAAAACTGGCTCACCATCCTGTTGTTCGGCCTCATCGGTGTGGCCGGCTGCCAGCTGTTCTATTTCAATGCCGTGGAGCGGCTGTCCGTGGGCGTTGCCCTGCTGCTCGAATACCTTGCCCCCACGATGATCGTGCTCTGGCTCTGGGCGGCCACCCGGCGCCGTCCGCGGGCGCTGACCTCCATCGGCACCCTCCTGTCCCTGGGCGGCCTCGTCTTCGTGCTCGACCTCACCGGCACCGTCAAAGTGGACTTCGTGGGCGTGCTCTGGGGCATGGCCGCGGCGGTGTGCCTGGTGATCTACTTCTTCATCACGGCCAAGCAGAACGACGGCCTCCCGCCCCTGGTCCTGGCCGCCGGCGGCCTCCTGGCAGGCGCCGTCGTGATGTGGGCGGCCGCCGCTTTCGGCCTGCTGCCGATGTCCTTCAGCACCGCCGACACCCACCTGGGCCCGTGGAGCACCCCGTGGTGGGTGTCCGTCGCCGGCCTCGTGCTGCTGTCCACCGTGCTGTCCTACGTCACCGGCATCATGGCAGCCCGCAGCCTCGGATCCAAGGTGGCATCATTCATCTCGCTCACCGAGGTGCTGTTCGCCGTCGTCTGGGCCTGGCTGCTGCTGTCCGAGCTGCCAGGCACCATCCAGCTCCTGGGCGGCGCACTGATCATCGTCGGAGTGGTGCTGGTGCGCGTGGACGAACTCCGCGCTGACCGCCTGGCCGCTTCGGTGCCCGGCGGTGCCGAGCCGTGCGCGGAGCTTGACCACGCGAACGACGTCGAGCCCGTGCCTTCCGTGCGGACGGTCGCGGAAGGTTAAGTCCCGGCGAGCCGTGTGCGCATTGACGGCTCCGCGCGGAAATACCGGCTTAAGCGTGGATGACCCCCTCAAATGTGAGGGGGTCATCCACGTTTCGTCCGGTAATACCGTCGAAGCAGTCCTTAGTGGGAGGCCTGTTCCTGCTCGTTGGCGTTCTTGGTGGCCTTCTTGCCGGCTTCG
>NZ_QRCU01000022.1 GCF_003369445.1 Arthrobacter silvisoli | reverse complement strand
GCTCAGGTGGTCATGGTGGCGGACATGAGGGCCATGGCGGTGGCGCCGAGGGCTTCGAGTGCGTGTGTGGTGTGGGTGGGGTGTTTGTGGTTTGCGTGCGGGTGGTTTGGGTGGCGGGTGGTTCGTTTGCGCAGGTGCAGGATGGTGAAGACCACCGCGGCGGTTGCGAAGAGCACGGTCATGGCGAGGGCGAGGGCGGGGGCGGGTGCCAGCCCGGGGGTGCCGGGGGCCGTGGCTGCGGCGGTGGTGTGGTGGTGTGCGTGGGTCATGGGCATGGGCATGGGGTCGGTGCCGGTGGTGCTGTTTGTTGCCGTGGGGTCGGGGGTGGTGTGGGGTGCCATGAGGGCGTTTGTTGCCGTGGGGTCGGGGGTGGTGTGGGGTGCCATGAGGGCGATCATGAGGGCGGCGGCGCTCATGGAGAGGGCGTGGTAGGCGCAGCCGAGGCGGCGTGTGGTGCCGGTGCAGAGGAGGGGGAATTCGGGGCGGGCGACGGCTTGGATGGTGAACCAGAGCGCGGCGCCGGCCAGGAGGGTGATCTGGGCCAGGAGGGTGGCGGGGGCGAGGTTCCAGAGCATGGCGGCCATGAGCAGGTGCATGAGGGCGTGCAGGGCGTTGTTGACACGGTCTGTGGCCTGGCCGGTGCGTACGGTTCTGGCCAGGTGGCCGGCTGCGCCCAGGAGCAGGACGGCGGTGAGGGCCCAGTTGAGTGCGGGGATGCTGAACACGCCGATCACGCCTTTCACGACAGCCAGGGAATTGGTGGGGGGTGGGTTCGGTCCCCGGCACGGTGTGGGCGTGCCGGGGACCGAAGCGGTGTTGCCGGTTTACTAGCGGTGTTGCCGGTTATTTGGTGCTGCAGTGTCCGCCGGTGGTGCCGCGGGTTTCGGTGGGCAGGTTCAGGGTGGGGTTCTGGTTGAAGAAGCCGTGGGGTTCG
>NZ_QRCU01000021.1 GCF_003369445.1 Arthrobacter silvisoli | reverse complement strand
GGAGCCGTCCCGGCGACAATGGACGATCAGAAGGACCGGAACCCACCCCGGGCCGCAGCCCCCTCACACATATCGTCTAGGGCGAACGCGTCACCACCATGGCCGAACCGCCACCGCGCCGCACCGGCTCGGCCGCGGCGAGCATGGAGCCGTCGGGCAGGAACTCGATGGCGGTGGCCGCGCCGATCTCCGCCGCCGAAGTGAAGGCGTCGCCCGAGGGAACCAGCGTGTGGCCGAACGGTGCCAGCTGGCTGCCGTAGGCGGTGATGAACTCCGGTTCCGCGGTGACGTTGGCCGTGTTCCGCTGCGCGGCGCGGGGCGCGGCAATCGCCTGCGGGGTGCTCATGCCGAGATCCACCCGGTTGAGGATGGTCTGCAGCACGGTGGTGATGATCGTAGAGCCACCGGGCGAACCCAGCGCGAGGAAGGGCTTGCCGTCCTTGAGGATGATGGTGGGCGACATCGACGAGCGCGGCCGCTTGCCGGGGTCGATCCGGTTCGGGTCATCGGCCTTGTACACGGTGGAGAAGTCGGTCAGTTCATTGTTGAGCAGGAAGCCCCGGCCGGGAACGACGATGCCCGAACCGCCGGTCTGTTCGATCGTCAGGGTGTACTCGGCCACGTTGCCCCATTTGTCGGCGACCGTCAGGTTGGTGGTGGAGATGTTCTCGGTGTCGCGGTCCTCGGCGGCGGCCGCGGCGGCAGGCGGGCAGGCGCCGTCGTACGCGGTCACGTCGCCCGGGGCGACGGGCTTGGCGGCGGCGTGCAGCGGGTCGATCCCGCAGGCACGTTCCTTGCCGAACAGCTCATCGGTGAGTGCCGCCGTCGGGACCTGGACGAAGGCGGGGTCGCCGACGTATTTGGCGCGGTCCGCAAAGGCCAGGGCACTCGCCTCAAGATAGTGGTGCAGCGCATTGGCCGTGGGCATGCCGGCCATGTCGAAGGTGCCCAGGATGTTCAGCGCTTCGCCGACCGTGGTGCCGCCGCTGCTGGAGGGCGCCATGCCGTAGACGTCCAGCCCCCGGTAGTCCACATGGGTAGGTGCCTGGTCCACCACACGGTAGGCGGCAAGATCGGCCGCGGTCATGTGGCCCGCCGGGACGGGCAAGCCGGTGCCGGCGGTCTTCGGCGGGGACTGGACCGTCCCGGCGATCTCTTGGGCGAGGGCTCCGCCGTAGAAGGCGCTGGTGCCCTGTTCGGCGAGCAACCGGTACGTCGCAGCGAGTTCGTGGTTCTTGAAGACACTTCCGACGGCGGGTGCGTCGCCGCCGGGGAGGAACAGCTTGCTGGTGGAGGTGAACGCCCCGAAGCGGACCTTGTTGTCGAGGGTCTGCTGGCGGAAGGTCCGGTCCACCACGAAGCCGCGGGTGGCCACCTTGATGGCAGGCTTCAGCGCCTCACCCAGGCCGAGGGTCCCCCACCGTTGCAGGGCCCGTTCCCAGGTGGCAGGGGTGCCGGGGACGCCGACGGACACCCCGCTGGTGACCAGCTCCGGCGTGAAACGGTAGGGGCTGCCCGCGGGATTCTGCGGGGTGACCGTGGCCGGATCGATGAAGGCGTCGTGCGGCATGGCGGCCGGCGCGGTCTCCCGGCCGTCGATGGTGCCCACCTGGCCGCTCCGCGCGTCGTAGTAGACGAAGTAGCCGCCACCGCCGATCCCCGCGCTGTACGGTTCGGTGACGCCGAGGGTCGCGGCAGCGGCGACGGCGGCATCGGCCGCGTTGCCGCCCTTGCGCAGCACCTCGATCGCCGCCGCCGAAGCCTCCGGGTCGACGGTGCTCACGGCTCCCCCGTATCCGGTGGCAGTGGCTGTCTTATCTGTGGACCGCGGGTCCGCGGTCGCGGGGCTGACGAGGGCTCCGCTCGTTACGCTCAAGGCCAGGACCGCCATGATGGCAGCCAGTCGACGTCGCATTTCAGGCATGGTCGCTCCCCTGGGGCTCGGTGCTGGTGAAGGTGGCGCCCACCCTACCCCCGGCCCGGGACACACTCAATGACCCGGCTGTTCGCGGAGCGGCGGGACGGTCAGTCCTTCAGCAGGTCGGCGTGCTGGGCGGCCACCACGTTCGGGTGGGCGCGGAGCCGGTACCGGAGGGCGTTGTCGCCGTAGGTTTCCAGGATGGGGCTGTTGGTCGGATCGACGGACAGCCCGCGGGCCTTCGCCTGGAACTGCGGGCTCACAGCGAGCTGCGGCATCCGGGCATCAAGGGCCGGATTGTAGAAGAACGGCAGCGAGATCCGGTCCGTGCCCCGCAGCGGTGAGATCACCCGGTGCAGTGTCGCCTTGAGGTAGCCGTTCGTGGCCAGTTCAAGCATTTCGCCGATGTTCACCACGAAACTGCCCGGAACCTGGGGTGCGTCGATCCAGTTCCCGTCGTGCTCGACCTGCAGGCCGCCCTTGCCCGGCTCCACCAGCAGCAGGGTCAGGACGCCGCCGTCACGGTGTGAACCCACCCCCTGCTTCGGGTCCGGATCGGACTCGCCCGGGTACCGGACGATCTTCAGCACGGGGAAGGCGCGGGCCGCGAAGGCCTCGTCGAAGGTGTCTTCCGGGGCGCCCAGGGAAACCGCCAATGCCCTCAGGAGGTCAAGGGATACCGCACTCAGCCGGTCCATCCACTCAGCCACGATCCCCCGCATTTCGGGAAGGGCCTCCGGCCAGAGATTCGGGCCCTCCAGGCGCCAGTAGTCGGCCACCCCCGGACCGGGCGGCACCGGGTCGCGGTCGACGCCGATGTCGATCTGCTCGCGCCAGTCGACCGCGCCGGCCGTCAGCTCGCCGCCCATCCGCGTGTAGCCACGGAACTGCGGGCTGTTCACGTTCTCCAGGGCGAGCTTCTGTTCCTCCGGGAGTTCGAAGAACCGCCTCGACACATCAAGCATCGCGTCCGTGAGTTCCTGGGGAATGCCATGGCCGGACAGATACAGGAACCCGACCTCATGCATGGCGTCCCGGAGCTCGTCGCGGAATCTGGCCGCCTCCTCCGGACCGGCCTGCAAGCGGGAAAAATCGAGGACGGGCAAAGTCTCAAGAGCCACTGCGATATTCCTTTTCGACGGACTTGGCAAGCTGCTGCCTGTAGTGGCTCCAATGTTACGTACCTGCCGCGATGGTGCCTACCTTGCGCGCCGAAAGCCGTCCGCCCGGCGGCCTTACCGTTGGAAAGGGGCCCGGCTTTCGCCGTGGGCGGCCGTTGGGACGCTCAGGCTGCCGTACCTCTCCATCCTGTGCCAGCGCAGGTGCAGGCCCGCCACCGCCGTCACGAGCGAGTGGATGACCACCACGTACATGAGCTGGCGGTACACGAACTGCTGGAGCGGAAGCGCCCACAGCGGCCGGAGCGGCTCCTTGTCCAAGCGGAACGCGTAGGCGGCCATCAGAAGCTGCACCAGCAGGAAGCCGAGCCAGAGGGCGGCGATCCGCAACGGATCCAGGAAGAACAGGCCATAGAGGGCAAACACGTCCACCACGGGCGCGAACAGGGGAAGCAGCACCTGCAGGACCAGGAGGTATCCGAGGCCGCGGCGGCCGAGCTTGCCGGCGGCACCGCCCTGGACGACGGCGCGGCGGTGCTTCCACATGGCCTGCAGCGTCCCGTAGCACCAGCGGTACCGCTGCCGCCACAGGGCGCCCAGGGTTGCCGGCGCCTCGGTCCAGGCACGCGCATCGTCCTGGTACACCACCCGCCAGCCGTCCCGGCACAGCGACATGGTGAGGTCGGTATCTTCGGCGAGGGTCTCCTCGCTGACTCCCCCGACGGCGAGCAAGGCCTCACGCCGGAAGGCTCCGATGGCGCCCGGTACGGTGGGCATGCACTCGGCGAGGTCGAAAAGGCGGCGGTCCAGGTTGAACCCCACCACATACTCGATGTGCTGCCAGGCGCCGAGGATGCCGCCCCGGTTCACCACTTTGGTGTTGCCGGAGACGGCGCCCACGGCAGGATCGGCGAAGGCCTGGATGAGGGCATGGACCGTGCCGGGTTCGAACACGGTGTCGCCGTCGACCATCACCACAAGGCCATGCCTGGCAGCCTCCAGCCCGGCGTTCAGGGCCGAGGGCTTGCCTCCATTGACCTTGCGGATGACCGTGACACGGGGAAGGCCAAGTGCCTCCACGAGGTCCGCGGTGCCGTCGGTGGAGCCGTCGTCGACCACGATGATCTCCACCGGGTGGGTCGAGGCGGCGATGGAACGCACGGCGGCCTCGATGCCGGCCGCCTCGTTGTAAGCCGGAACGATGACGCTGACCGGCTCGGTGACTCCGGGGCGGACAGCGACGTCCACGCGGCGCCGGCCGCGGCCATTGGCCCTGAGGCGGCGGGCGATGCGGCTGTGGCGTGCCGCAAAGCCCACCACGAGCACGGCGCGGGCAAGCGTCACGACGCCGGCCACGACGAGCGCCCACGAGATGGCCGTGACGACAAAATCGCTGAGCCGGATGCCCCACACGAACGCCGTGCCGCTGAGCTGCTCCGGCATGGAGGCCTGCCGCATGCTTTCGATGCCGACGGCGGCGCCGACGGTGGTTACCTTGTAGCCTTGGGCGGCCCACCGCCCAAGGGCCGCATCCAGGGCAGTGACGGTTTCCGCCCGGTCCCCGCCGCCGTCGTGCATCAGGACCACCTGGCCCTGCGCGCCGGGCGAGGCGAGCTTCTGCTCGATGTCCGCGGCACCGGGGCGCTGCCAGTCCTTGCTGTCGAGGGTGCTGAATACGCTCAGGTACCCGTCGTCCGCGAGGTCCTGCATCGCCGACCAGGTGCCGTCATTGATGGCGTCGTTCCCGGAGCTGTACGGCGGGCGCAACAGGGACGCGGCCTGCCCGGTGATTCCCGAGATCACCTTCTGCGTCCCCTGGACTTCGAGCTGCCGGCGCCACTGCTGGGCACTGCCGAGGTCGGCATGGGTCAGAGTGTGGACACCGATCTCATGCCCCTCGGCCACGATCCGCTTGACCAGCTCCGGGTTGTCGACGGCGGCCGAGCCCACCAGGAAGAAGGTTGCGTGGACGTGGTGCTTCCGGAGGACGTCCAGGATGCGCGGTGTCCACTCGGGGTCGGGTCCGTCGTCGAAGGTCAGCGCGAGGGTGCGCTCCGGCGGGCGGACGGAGTGCACGGTGCCCCCGCGGGAGTCGACCACAGGGCCTCCTCCGCTCACGGTCTTCGGGACGGTGGTGGCGGTCCCTGTGGCCGGCGCGGAGTCGTCGCTGATTCCGGCGAGGTGGTGCATGTACCCCTGGACGAGCAGGGCGGCAGCTATCGACACGAGGACGGCGAGCAGGATGAACCAGTGTGCCTTGACGCCGGCCCGATCCGGGCGCCGCAGCGGACGGCGGGCGCTCACGGGTGCGCGGGGCTGCTTGGCCGCTTGGCCTGGCCCGGGGCCTCGTCGCTCTTGCCCGGGCGCGTGGCGGCCGGGTCGGCGGTGGGAGCAACGGCGGCGGGTTCGGGTGCGGCACTGGTGGCCGGGTCCGCGGCGGGTACGGCATGCTCCGGGGCTGCGGGTTGCCCGACGACGGGCGGGGCGGAGGGTTCCGCTGCCGGAGTCCCGCTGCCGGGTGGCTGGGCTTCCTTGGAGGGAGCCAGCCGGTCGCCGGCCGCCGGGACCGGGAGCGGCAGGTAGGGCGCTGCGACGTTGGAGCCGCCGATGAAGGCGAACAGCAGCAGGACGACGTATCCGGCCACGAGGGCCGCGGCTGCCAGGCCTGCGATCTTGATTTTCCGCAGGCGCCGCCCCGAGGCATCCACAAAGATCGGCCCCTGGGAAGCCAGGGGCTGGACACGGACGGGGTTTTCTCTGAGATCTGCCATCGGGCATCAATTTTAGCCGATCCGCCGGCCGGCTCATGGAGAGCGTCCTCCCGGGGGGCGTCCGGACGGGGCCCCGACCGCGGTCCGGTCCGGCCGTGGCGCGGTGCATTCAGGCCAAGGGCCGGGGCGAAGGGCGCTAGCGCGGCGCCGCCTCCGGCCGACACCGTCCCCGGATAGCCTAGAAGCATGGAGCTCAAGTGAGTGTCGTCAGCGCGGGCATCCTGCTGTACCGGCGGGGCGCCGACGCCGGACTTGAAGTGTGGATCGCCCATATGGGCGGACCATTCTGGGCCGGCAAGGAGGCACATGCCTGGTCCCTTCCCAAAGGCGAATATTCCACTGACGAGGACCCCTGGCTGGCCGCCCGGCGCGAGTTCGCCGAGGAGATGGGGTCCCCTGCCCCGTCCGCTGACTATTTCCGGCTCGGCGCCTTCCGGCAGCCTTCAGGCAAAGTGATCACGGTCTTCGCGGCCGAAGCCGACTTCGGACCGGAGGAGATCCGCAGCAACACCTTTCCCTTGGAATGGCCGAAGGGATCGGGCCGGGTCCAGTATTTCCCCGAGATCGACCGGGCGGCGTGGATCCCGGAAGCCGAGGCCCGGACCCTGTTGGTCCGGGGCCAGCTCCCGATCCTTGACGCGCTGCTGGAGCACCCCAGGAGTCGGGCGCCGGGTCCTAGTTGGCCGGGTCCTAGTTGAACGCCGGCGGACGGGGTCCGGGGTTTCCGGACGGCCCGGCAGGCAGCGCCACGGTGAACGTGCTTCCCTTCCCGGGCCTGCTGCTGCAGGTGATGCTTCCTCCGTGCCGCTCCACGATGGACTTGGTGATGGACAGTCCGAGCCCGACGCCCGGAATCGCCGCCTGGCGGGCCGCTGCGGTACGGAAGAAGCGGTTGAATATCCTGGCAGCCTCGTCCTCGGTCATGCCCATTCCGGTGTCCTGCACTTCAAGGCGGACCCAGCCGTCGTCCCGCGTTGCCCTGACGCTGACCAATCCGCCGCCCGGCGAATACTTGATGGCGTTGGAAACCAGATTGTCCAGGGCCTGGCCCAGCCGCAGCGGATCGGCATCCGCCCAGAGCGGAGCCGGCACGTCCGCTACCAGGTCGACGTTGGCTGCGTCGGCCTGGGCGCGGGCCGAACCCAGGCTGTTTTCGACGAGTCCCGCCAGGTCCGTGGGCCGCAACTGCACACTCTCGACGGACGCGGCAGACGACAACAGATCCTGCACGAGGACCCGCAACCGTTCGGCGTTCCGTTCCGCAACCTCCAGCCCCCGCCTCGCTCCGGCTTCAAGTTCCGGGGCGCCGCGCATCACGATGTCGAGGTTGCCGAGAATGGCCGTGAGGGGGCTGCCGAACTCATGCGAAACGTTGGCGACCAGCTCATCCTTGGCTGCAAGGGCGTTGACGACGTCGGTCTGGTCCCGGAAGAAGACCACCGCGCCCCCGAACCCGCCGTCGACGTCGTTCTTCATGCCGCGTGCAGCGGTCGACATGGCCCTCTGCTCCGTCCCGGCACCGAACCACACCAGGTAGTCGGAATAGGTTTCGCCCTGCAGTGCCCTTTTCACGGGATCCTTTTCGGGCGGGAGCGGGGTGCGTCGGTCCTGGCCGAAAATGAGTTGCTCCCCACCCGCCTGCGCGTTTCCCGTGGGATCCGCCAGGCCCAGGAAGGCCTTCTGCTGGTTGTTGACCAGCAGCGTTTCGCCTTTGGAGTCCACGGCGACAATTCCGACGTCGATGGTGTCCAGGATGGTTTGCAGCAGGTTTTCGCGCTCCCTGCTGGCGGCGAGTAATTGCCGCAGGACCCGGTCCCGGTGCCTGACCCGCCTCTCCTGGAGGCGTGCATAGGAACCTGCCAGCCGGATGGAGAGCGCCACCGCAAACATCATGAGCGGGAAGAGGACCACCGAGGAAATGTCCGACGCCGTGGGGGTGGGCAGGCGCGCAAGCAGTGTCGGCAACGCAATAAGGAAAGGCCCCGCGAAACTGAGGATGAGGCTCGTCTTGGAAAGCATGCCCGAGGCCGCCAGCCAGATCACGGGAAAGACCGAAAGGACCGTGAGGCCGGGTATCACGCCGAACGCGCCGTTCCGGGTAAAGCACAGAGCCAGTAAGTCCAGGATGGGAATGGCCAGGCTGGCATGTGGTTCGAGGCGTTCCCAGGGAACCAGCAGGCAGGCCAGGAACAGGATTGCGTGGAGGACGACGCCGGTGAGAAACATCCAATTCTGGAGCAGGCCCGGCCACAAGGTGGGCGCCGCGATCACCAAGCCGCCGACGATGAGCGTCAGCGGTAATTCACAGACAGCCAGACGCGCCCGCGGCCTGAGTTTCCGGAAAAAACGGCCGGCAGTGCGGAGAATAGCCTGCTCACTCAAGGCAGGACCTTTCGTAGGCGAAACCGTTGGGGGGAATTGCTACTTTGGGCGATTGTAGCAACGGCGATTCCAGGAACAAGGACCCCTGCAGGGAGAGCGGGCATCCGCCATCGGGCAGACGGCCGGGAATCACGGCCTTGCGCAGCGGATCTGGACTTTTGGGGCGGCACATAATCCACATATTAGGTGCCAAATAACGTCGATGCTTGTATCGTTGCTATTCGAGGACACCCCCCGCATTGCGCTGGGCTGTGCGGCGATGTCCCGACTCGAGGATACACATGAGCGAGCCTGGGGTAGCTGTAGTCATCGAGGATGACGAAGACGTCCGGAATTTGGTTGACGCCATCCTCAAGGAAGCCGGTTTTGTGGTGCATTCCGCCGCAACCGGGCGCGAAGGCGTGGAAGTCGTACGACATCAACAGGCGTCAATTGTCACCCTGGATATCGGTCTTCCGGATATGGACGGCCATGAAGTCCTGCGCCGGATCCGGCAGTTCAGCGACGCCTATGTGCTGATGCTGACGGCCAGGCAGGACGAAAGCGAAACGCTCACGGCGTTCCTCACGGGCGCCGACGATTACGTCAGGAAGCCATTCCTCCCCCGCGAGCTGCGGGCCCGGGTCACCGCCATGATGCGCCGGCCACGGGCCGCCACGGTGCCGGCCTCCGTGGGGGAATTCCGCGGGGCACTGCACGACCGCGGCCCGGAAGACCGGGATTCGTCCCGGCAGGACCGTCCTGATGACGCAGTGATCAGGCACAACGGCCTCGTGCTCAACTACAAGACCAGGACGGTTTCGCTTCAAGGATCCGCGCTGAACTTGACGAGGAGCGAATTCGACTTGCTGTATGACCTCTTGCGCGGCAAAGGAGCGGTGCGCACGAAGACGGACCTGGTCCGGGCCGCCCGGGGCGACTATTACGAGGACGACGCATATATCAGCGAGGCCGACGAACGCGCCGTTGAAACCCACATCGGCAATCTTCGCCGGAAGCTTCGGGAGGACCCGCAGTCGCCGCGTTTCCTCGTGACCGTCCGGGGCATCGGATACCGCCTCGCTCCCGAGCGGCCGGACTAGCCGGCGCAATTGTGGCATTACTCGTTCCGGAGAACATAACTGCCCCGCAGTTCGAGCACCGTGGCATGCCCGCATTCCAAAACGGCGGCGAGCAGCGAGCCTGCATCCGCCAAATCGCCGTTCCGGATTTGCTCCTCGAATTGTCCTGCCAACAACGCCAGGCGGACTCCTCCGACCATAGTTGAGGAGGTTTTAAGGCTGAGGATGGCTTCCATGGCCCCGGCGGCGTCGCCGCGTTCCACCGCACGGGCAAGGACCTCATAGCGAAGGGTCCAGAGTTTCGCGAAATCGCTGGCGAAGCTCCGGGCAATGAGCGGATTGTCCAATTGGTCCTCCAGGAGCTGGAAAACCGCAAGGTCCAATAAGGGCTGCGTGGACCCGGCACCAGCAGGCCCATGGGAATCGTCGGTGGAACCCGTGCGCACGGGTTGCACGTCACCGGTTTCGCTGGTACCTGGACTGGGCATAGCTCAATGCTACTTTCTGAATTCCGGAAAAACGGTTCTTGTGGTTTTCCTGAGGAAATCCTAAGACTTGTGGTTTTAGGGGGTTTATTGACCGCCACCTAATTCCAGGAATGCAATACCAGGCTCAGCCGCCGCTGAAGGTTGTGATGGTGTTGATGACCGCCGGGCCGAGGATCGCGATGAACAGCACGGGAAAAATGAAGAACAGCAGGGGGAAGAGAATCATCACCGGAAGCTTCATCGCCTTCTCCTCGGCACGTTGGCGCCGCTTCACCCTCATGACCTTCGCCTGGACGCGGAGAACCCGGCTGATGGCGATGCCGTAAGTATCCGCCTGGATCACAGCCTGCACGAAGCTGCGGAGTTCCGGAACGTTGGACCGCTCCGCCAGGGCCAGGTAGGACTCTCGGCGGCTGCGGCCCACCTGCATGTCCTGGAGCGTGCGCACCAGTTCCTCGGCCAGCGGACCCTTCCCGTTTTCACCGGCCCGCGCCATCGCACCCTCGAAACCAAGGCCGGCCTCGACCGAAATCAGCATCTGGTCCATGGTGTTGGCCAGTTCCAGCTGCATGGTCTTCTGCCGTTCCTGACCCTTGCTGTACAGCATCAGGTCCGGGATGAAATACCCCAGCAGCACAACGAAGATCCCCACGAGCTTCAGGATCCCGCTGTCGCTGCTGCTGCCGATGTAGAAACCCAGCAGGGCGCCGCCCAAGGCGAGCACAGGCTTGGCCGCGAGGACGCGGCCAAGCGGAAGTGACGGAGGGCGGCCCGCCAGGGAGAGCAGTCGGTCAAGTTTCTGGACATAGCTTCCCGGGGTCAGCCTGTACCCGAGGCTGTCGAGGGCACCGCCGCGCCGCTGCGGACCGTCGTCGACGACGACTCCCCCGCGTGCCAGGAGCTCCCGGACGGAACGCCGGGTCCTGCGGTCCACCGAAAGGACCGACCACGCCAGGTAGGCAAGCGGCAGCGGCACCAGCAGCAGGGACAAAAGGAGCAAGGAATTCACGGTTCACCTCAGAATTTCAGGTCGATGATCTTGCGCATCCAGAGACCGCCGATGGTCATGAGGACGGCTGAGGCCCCGATCATGGCCCAGCCGAGAGGATTGGTGAACATCACGTTCATGTAGCCGGGATTCACCACCATGAGCATGATGGTGATGCCGAAGGGCAGGGCCATCAGGATGTATCCGGAGAACTTTCCCTCCGCCGCGAGGGACTTGATGTGACCCTTGATTTCGCTGCGCTCCCGGATGGTCTCGTTGACCTGGTCCAGGACTTCGGCCAGGTTGCCGCCCACCTCGCGGTTGATCTGGATGGCCTGGGCGATCCACACAAAGTCCTCGCTGCGCATGCGCTCTGCGGTGTCGGTAAGCGATGCCTGGAGTTCCCGGCCGAGGCTGGTTTCGGTGATGATGCGGCGCATTTCTTCAGCAGTCGGGCTGATCGATTCGGTGGCGGCAGCGTCGATCGCGCGGAGGATGCTGTGCCCGGCGCGCAGGCCGCCGGAGAGCAGCTGCAGAGTGTCTCCGAGCTGCTCATCGAACTTCGCGCGCCGCTTGCCGGTCCGGAACCTCAGGACGAGCTTCGCCACGAAGGGCGCCAGGATGAAGAAGAGCACAGCGAGCAGGAGCCCGCCGGCGACAACCCCGATCAATGCACCCACGAACGCACCCGCGATCACGAGGATGAAGAACTCGGCCTGGCTCGTCCGCAGCCCGGCGTTCTCCAGTTCTTCCCGGTTGAACAACCGGACGTTGCGCCGGACCAGCACACCGTGGATGGCGCCCGAGGCAGAGCCGGCGAAGCGCGTCAGTTGGGAGCCGGCGTCTGCCCGGTAGGGCCGCCGCCGGTCCAGGGGAACCACGGGGCTCTTGGGCAGGATCACCGCGACGCTGAACAGCACGATGGCGGAAAGCATGAGGGCCGTGCCTGTCAGGAGGATCATGGCCTGCTCACGCCCTCGCGGCCGATGCCAGCGGCGCGGCGAAGACCTCGGGGGAAACGTGGATGCCCAGGTCGTTGAAGCGGTCGATGAACCGGGGCCGGATGCCGGTGGACACCGGCCGGCCGAGGAACGTCCCATGCGCATCCACGCCCGCCGAGTAGTCGAAGACAAACGCGTCCTGCAAGGTGACCACCTCTCCTTCCATGCCTTGGACTTCCGTCACGTGCGTGATCCGCCGGGTACCGTCCCGCAGGCGAGAAATCTGCACGATGAGGTTAACCGCGGACGCGATCTGCTCGCGGATCGCCCGTAGCGGCAGGTCCATGCCCGCCATGAGGACCAGCGTTTCGAGGCGAGCCACGGCGTCCCGGGGTGAGTTCGAGTGGACCGTGGACAGCGAGCCGTCGTGGCCGGTGTTCATGGCTTGGAGCATGTCCAAGGACTCCCCGCCGCGGACCTCCCCGACGACGATCCTGTCCGGACGCATGCGCAGCGAGTTCCTCAGGAGCTCCCGGATGGTGACCTCGCCCTTTCCCTCCGTATTCGGGGGCCTGCTTTCGAGCCTCACCACGTGCCGCTGCTGGATCTGCAGTTCCACGGCGTCCTCGATGGTGACGATGCGGTTGTCATCGGGGATGAAGGAGGACAGGACATTGAGCAGCGTGGTCTTTCCCGTGCCTGTGCCGCCGGACACGATGATGTTCAGCTTCGCTTTGACGCAGGCATTGAGGAGTTCGGCCATTTCGGGGGTGAGCGTGCCGAAGTCGATCAGGTTCCGGACGGTCAGCGGCACCTTGCTGAACTTCCGGATGGTCAGGGACGAGCCGCCGACGGCGAGTGGCGGGATCACGGCGTTGACGCGGGATCCGTCTTCGAGACGTGCGTCGACGAGCGGGGAGGATTCGTCGATCCGGCGGCCTACTTTGGAGACGATCCGCTCGATCACCCGCCGGAGGTGCTCTTCGGAGCTGAAGCCGGAGTCCGTCAGGGTCAGCTTGCCTTTTCGTTCGACGTAGATCTGGTCCATCCTGTTGACCATGATTTCGGTGATGTCCGGGTCGTCCAGCAGCCGCTGGAGCGGCCCGTAGCCGAGGACGTCGTCCGCCACGTCCCCCACGAGGCGGCTCCGTTCCTCTGCAGACAGCGGAACCTGCTCGGCGTCGACGATCCGGATCAGTTCTTCCCGGGCCGTCGCCCGCAACTCGTGTTCGCTCAGTGCAGAGTCGTTGAACCGGGCGCCCAGACGTTCGAACAACGCTGTCGCGGCCCGCGCCTTGAGCGCGGCGAAGGCATCCACCGGCTGCTGGACCTTGGTCTTGCCCTGGTCCGCGTGTTCGGCGAGCTTCAGGGAGGCATGGGTCTTTCCGGGGCCGGTCGCCTTCCCCGGCAAGTAGGGCGTGGCCTGCGGTGCGGAGTCGGCGAAGGGAGCGACGCCAGGCACCACCGGGCCATGGACCGTCTGTCCAGCTGAACCGGGCTCAGGACTCAAGGCGGCACGGTTGAAATCCGGGCGGTTCACTGCGGGACGCGCAGCTGCCGAGGCGGCACTGAAGGGACCGCCCGTCTTGTCCTCGGCGGCACGCAGCCGCTGGGAGAGTTTCACCTAGACCACCACCCTTCTGTGCAGTTGGCGCTGCGCGGTGGCACGCCACGCAGGATTGAAGCGTTCAACGAGTTGTTTGAGGCCTTTCACGGCTGGATCCTTCACGGCGTCCTGAAGCACGGGAACGCCGCGGTTGGTGGAAAGGGCAACAGCCTTCGACCGGGGAAGGCTCACATCGACAGGGGCACCAATGTTGGCTTCGACATCCTGGACTGACAGGCCGGCCTTCGAATCGGCCATGTTGAGCACCACATGGCGCGTTTCCGGCAGCAGGTCCAGCTTCCGGAGGATGTCCAGGCCTGCGCGGAGGCCGCGGACGCTTGGCACGTCCATGCCCGTGACCCATACGGCGTCTGTGCACTGTTCGAGCGCGGCAAGCCCGACTTCGGGCAGCCCCGGCGCAGTGTCCACCACCACGTACTGGAACTCTTCCGCCAGCTGTTCGAGCAGCCGGCTGACCTGTTCCGGAGTGATTTCGTCAGCCTCCACAGGGTCCTTGGGGGCGCACAAGGCGTAAATTCCTGCCGGATGGACGCTGAGGAACGCCTTGAGGACCAAGGAGTCCTGGCTTGCCGAGGGGGTGACGGCGTCGGTCACTGTGTGTTCCGGGTTCAGGTACAGGCCAGAGGCGACATCGCCGAACTGCAGGTCCAGGTCCACAATCACCACACCCATCGGCGCGATCTTTCCCAGGCCCACGGCAATGTTCGTGGCGATGGTCGTCTTGCCCACGCCACCCTTGGGGGAAAAGACGCCGATCACCATGCCCTTGGGCGCGTGGGCCTGCTTCGGTTCCAGGGTGCGCTGGCGGCTGGCGAAGGACTGGCAGGCCCGCTCGAGCATGATGCGGATCTGGGCGACGTCCGCGGCGGGGCTCATGATGTCACGGATGCCCGAGCGCATGGCCTGCAGGACGAACCCCGATTCCGGTTCGGTGACCAGGATGACGCTCAGCTCGGGTGCGCGGACGTCGAGCACTGTGGCCAGGCGCAGGGCCTCCTCCACGGGAACCTCAGGTCCCAGGATCAGCACTTCGAACTGTTCCTGGTTGAGGGCACCGAACAGTTCGGAGGGGTCGGACGGCAGGATATTGGTGAAGAAGGTCTGCACACTTCCGGGCAGCCCGCCCGCTACGGCCTGGCGCAGCCGCTGGTCGAATTCGACACTCGGGGTGATCAGGACAAAGCGGCTCATTTGAAGACCTCGTTTCCGTCGACGATCCTGGGTCCGCTGACCTTCGCGTTCAACGGCTCCTTGCTCAGCCAGATCTTGGCGAACTCGTTGCCGTACACGATCTTCGCGGCGTCCACGTCGTTGACGGCCACGGTCAGGAGGAGGGATCCGTTCGGAAGGGTGGTGTCCTGGGGGTCAGCAGAGGGTGCGCCTTGGCTGGGGGCCGGAGTCGGCTGCGCGGACGCCGCGGGCTGCGGCGCGCGTTGGATAGCTGTCACGAGGACCTTGTGGATCACCAGTTTGGTTGCTCCCGATTTGTCCGCATCCTTTCCGGCGACCTGGGAGATGAACACGCCGATGTGGTCGCCGGGGGCCAGGCGGCCGCCGACAACCCGCTGGGGTTCCACTTGGAAGGAGACCTCCTGGAGGCCCGCCGGCACCGTGACGTTGCCCGGCGTCTTGAGCTCGTCAGGGGCGACCAGGCGCTCGGCAAGCAGTGTCTCGCCGGGCACCAGGTCCACGGCGGCCACCTTGCCGGCTTCGTCGCCCAGCGTGTGCAGGGCCGTTTTCGGAACCGCCGATTCGGGCAGCTGCTGTGTGGCCAGTGAGGCCTTCATGGCCTCGACGGGCGTACCGGCGGGAACCGCCGTCTTGACAATCAGGACGTCGACCGGCGTGAGGTTCTGGACGGCACGCTGATCGGCAGCCTGGGCGTATGAGAAGACGAGGATCACTCCGATGACGGCGAGCAGCGCAGCTGCGGATCCGGCCAACAAGCGGGACTTCACTTGCTACTCCTGTTCAAACAATTGGGATGAAAAGCTAGTTGGTGAGGCGCACAATGGTCGCTCCGAACGCGTCCACCGGGCCCAGCGAGTAACCGTCGGACAGGGACACGTACCTGATGAAGCTGCCGATGATTCCACGGCAGTTTCCGGTGCAGGAAAGCGCTGCGGGGACGTCGGGGCTTGAGTTGCGGAAGGTGTCCGGTGCGTCGCTGTTGCCGCTGAACTTCCATCCCGCCACCTTGAAGGCCGCGAAGGACACGAGGTGGTAGATTGCGCCGCTTCCGGTGCCGGTCACGGCGTTGAAGACGGGGAGGAGGACGACGACGTCGCGCCCGGCCGTGAGGTTGTCGGCCCACTTTTGGAGGGTGGCGGCGCAGTTGCCTGGCGCGCTGTTGCCCGGTGCGCTGCCGCCCTCGCTGACCGCGAGGTCGATCGTCCCGCCGCAGACGCCGGGATCCTGGGTGATCCAGCCGAACCCGCCCGCCACCGCCGCACCCGAGGGTCCGTACAGGCAGCCGGGATTGGCGCCGCTTCCATGGTCCTGCAGCAGTTGCAGGGCTCCCCCGATGTAGCCCTGCACCTGGCAGATGGAATAGGCAAGCGGAAAAGCGGTCCTGCCGGCATAGGCGCTGCCCCACTCGACCTTCGAGGTGGTCTCGACGTCCGCTGTGCCGAAGCCGAGGACCCTGGCAAAGAAGAGTGAAACCCCGCCCTGGGACCCGCCGGCCTGCTTGGCTCCACCCGTCACGGTGACTTTGCGGTTGACCAGGTCCAAGTTGACCGACTTGACGTTGCTGGCGCCATCCACGGCGTTCTTGTTGACGAGGTCGGCTGCGAATTGGGAGGCTGCCAGGCAGTTGGGGTCGGCAACGTTCGCTGCGCACTTCTGTGCGACGGCGAGGGCCGCGGAGTCGGTTCCGTTCTGCACCTGCGCCCGTTCGGAGTACAGCATTCCCGCATCGACTGCGAGGGCCGCGAACCCGAGGAGCACCACGAGCGCCAGTGCGATCAGCACGGCGACTCCGCCACGCTCGCCGTCTTCGCCGCGGGGCATCAGCCGGCGCATAGCATGACTCCTACGCCTTGCATCGGGAACGGACCGGCGATTCCGGTGAGGGTGCTGAGGGTGTACTTGATGGTCAACGACATCTGCCCGCCGGAGGAGCAATTCGCCTGGCTGAAGGTGAAGTTGGCGTCCGCGAGCTGCGGGCTCAGGGAGACGGCCGCGTTCTTGGCCGCCGTCCTGGCTGCAGTCTGGTCGTTCGAGATCGCCATGACGCGGACGCCCTCGCGTGCCGCGTTGGAAAGTGACACCTGTGCGTTGTAGGCCCGCCCGAATTCCATGATTCCAAGTAGCAGGAGGACCAGGACCGGTGCCAGCAATGCGAATTCGACTGCCACGGCACCGCGTTCTGAGTTCCTGGACATGGGGAACTGCCTTTCGTGCTGCAGCGCTACGTGCGTCTGAACGGGAGTTTCGGCTTGGGGGCGCCATAAGTGGGATCGTGCAGGTGGGTGGGAACCGGCCCCACCCACCCAGGGCGTCTGCTTACTTCGAGCAGCTTCCGGCGACGGTGGACGTGGACGCCGTCCAGGCACCGCCCTTGACACTGCAGGCAGTGCTGTTGAACGTCTCGACGAGGTTTCCGCCGAGCAAGGTCACAGCAACGATGATCACGACGGCGATGAGGGCGACCATGATGCCGTATTCAACGGCGGTGGCGCCTGCCTCATCCCGCCGCGCGCGGGCTACGGACATGACGATGGTGGAAAACATTGCAGCTCCTTAATGAGATAGGCCGGTCGTTCCGCTAGGCGGGAGGACCTACTTCGAGCAGCTGCCCGCGACGGTGGAAGTGGATGCTGTCCAGGTGCCACCCTTGACGGAACATGCCGTGCTGTTGAACGTCTCCTTGAGGTTTCCGCCGAGCAAGGTGACGGCGACGATGATGACGACGGCGATCAGGGCGACCATGATGCCGTATTCAACGGCGGTGGCGCCCTTTTCCTCACGGCGGAGGCGCGATGCGGTGTTGGAGATGAGAGAAAGCATTGATAACTCCTGAGCGAGTTTGGGGGGATTTCGGGCTGGCCCAGCACCAGCTCGCAATCAACATAGCAACGCCCAACACCGCGTTGCGTGGTCCTTGGAACATCCTGTGGGAATGCTCGCCAAACTGCGCAAATCCTGCGTTAAACCCGGGGAAACCCCGGCTTAGGAGCCCTGGCCGCTCAGCCCATCGCCGGGGCGAATCCACCCCGCGGGGCGAGCTGCCGGCGGGCCCATCCGGCCAGCTTCCGGCCCTTGCCTTTCCACCAGTTGTCCTCGTCCTTGTCCTGGTGGAAGCGGAAAATGATCGTCACCATCACGAGGACGCCCATCACCAGATCGAGCCAGGAGGAGAAGATCGCGTCGACCAGCACGCTGACCCCCATGACGAGGACCGATGGCACCGCCAAGGTCCGGAAAACGGTGCTGGCCACGTAGCGGCGGTGCGAGCGGGGCACGGAGAGCGCACGCATCAGGTCAAAGCACAGGCAGGCAACCACCATCGTCTGACCGAGGGTCATCATGACCAGTCCGGGCAGCGACCCTGCGAACATGGCAGCGGATTCCATTCCCGTGCTCATCGCACTGCCTCCGTCAACGGGCGGTGCGGAAAAGGAACAACGGCATTGCAGAAAGCAGACATTGTATGACCCCCAGAGTCATGAACTGCGGTTGAGACCAGCTACGTTCCATTGAATCCGGCGCCCCGAAGAGCCGTCACGAGTGGCAGGTACTCCATTTTCGGAGCCGACAATTCAAGTAGTTCCGTGCGGGTACTCAATTCCCTACCCGGGAAAGCCACGCACTACTTGGTCCGGCCTCAGTCCGTGCCCGCCTCCGGCCGCTGGACGCGCATCAGCGAGACCCACGACTCCAGCTGGGAGCGCAACTGCTCCGGGGAATGGTGCGAGGGCGAGAGGGTCGCCGTGATCTGCGCTCCAAGCACGAAGGTCATGATTCCGCCGACCACATCGTCGTCATCCAGGCCGTCCCGCAGTTCACCGGCGGCCCGTGCTTCGTGCAGCCTGCCGAACAGTTCGCGGCGCCATTGCTCCATCGAGCGGTCGTGGAGCGCGGCCTTCTCAGGATCCGTCAGCGCCCGCTGCCAGTACGCGATGGCGATCCGGGCTTCGCTGAGCCGTTCGGCGTCGAGCGGCAGTATTTCATGGCAGAAGCTGCGCAGCGCTGCCAGCCCCGTCAGCCCGCCCGAAACGCTTCCGATCCTCGCGTTCGTCTGGTTGAAAACGTGCGCGAAGGCGAAGGACAGGAGGTCGTCCTTGGTGGGGAAATACGGCTTCAAGGCACCGTTGGCGAATCCCGCTTCCATCGCGATTTCGCGCATTGTGGCGCCTTCGATCCCGCGCCGGGCGATGATCCGCCAGGTGGCTTCAACGAGTTCCACCCGGCGCTTGTCATGATCGACGATTTTTGGCACGCAGCCCCCGGATCTTTTTTCTACAACTGTTGTGACTCACCTTACACGCTGCTATTGTCTACGCACATAGAAAATAAACCGCCGTTCCCAAGGGGCCCCTCATGAGCGCATCCGCCATTCCCGCAACCGCCGCATACTCGCCAGTCACCGCGGGCGAGATCACCGCTGTCAAGACCGTCCTCCGCGACACCGGGCTGTTCGACGAATCCACCCGCGTGGCCTATCTCGGCCTCATGGACCCGCCCCGCGACGCCGCGGTGGATGCAGCGGAAACCCCGGTCCGCCGCTTCCGGGTCTTCCTGCACAACGTAGCCACCGGAACCGCTCGCGACGTCGTCGTCGCCCTTGAAACCGGGGACGGTGGGCACAGCGAAATCATCCGCAACCTCGAGCCGGACACCGCCGTTAGCGGCGAACTCCCGGTCATCGAGGAGGAATTCGTATTGGTCGAAGCGGTGCTCGCCCAGGACGAACGCTGGCTCAAGGCCCTCGCAGCGCGGAACCTCGACGTCGCCAAGGTGCGGGTGGCTCCCCTGTCCGCCGGCGTCTTCGAGTACCCCGAGGAGAAGGGCCGCCGCATCCTGCGCGGGCTGGCCTTCGTCCAGGAGTTCCCCGAAGACAACGCCTGGGCACACCCCGTCGACGGCCTGGTTGCCTACATCGATGTGGTCAACAAAGAAGTCACCCAGGTCCTGGACTTCGGTGCCATGCCGGTCCCCGCAGAGCACGGCAACTACACCGACCCGGAACTGACCGGCCCGCTGCGCACCACCCAGAAGCCCCTCCACATCACCCAGCCCGAAGGCCCCAGCTTCACCATCCAGGGCGGGAACCACCTCGAATGGGAGAACTGGAGCCTCGAGGTCGGATTCGACGTCCGCGAAGGCGTGGTGCTGCACAACGTGGCGTTCGACGACGGCGGCCGCCGCCGAAGCATCCTCAAGCGTGCTTCCATCGCCGAAATGGTGGTCCCCTACGGCGACCCCTCCCCCGTACGCTCTTGGCAGAACTACTTCGACACCGGCGAATACCTCGTGGGCCAGTACGCGAACTCGCTGGAACTGGGCTGCGACTGCCTCGGCGAGATCACCTACCTCAGCCCGGTGGTCAGCGACTCTTTCGGCAACCCGCGCGAAATCCGCAATGCCGTCTGCATCCACGAAGAGGACTGGAGCATCCTCGCCAAACACAGCGACCTGTGGAGCGGGGTCAACTACACCCGCCGCAACCGCCGCCTGGTGGTCAGCTTCTTCACCACGATCGGCAACTACGATTACGGCTTCTACTGGTACCTCTACCTTGACGGCACCATCGAATTCGAAGCCAAGGCCACCGGCGTCGTCTTCACCAGCGCCTTCCCCGAAGGCGGCTCGGACAACATCTCCCAATTGGCACCGGGCCTCGGCGCCCCCTACCACCAGCACCTCTTCAGCGCCCGGCTGGACTTCGCCGTCGACGGCTTCACCAACCGCGTGGAGGAGGAGGACGTGGTCCGGCAGGCCATGGGCGAAGGGAACCCGCGCGGCAATGCGTTCTCCCGTAAGCGCACCGTGCTCGCCCGCGAATCCGACGGCGTCCGCGAGGCCGACGCCCGGCGCGGACGCACCTGGGTCATCTCCAACCCGGAATCCAGGAACCGCCTGGGCGAGGCCGTGGGCTACAAGCTGCACTCCGAGAACCAGCCCACGCTGCTGGCCGATCCCGGCTCCTCGATCGCCCGGCGCGCCGCCTTCGCCACGAAGGACCTTTGGGTGACCCGCCACGCGGAGGGCGAGCTCTACCCCACCGGCGATTTCGTCAACCAGCACTCCGGCGGTGCGGGTCTGCCCGCCTACATCGCCCAGGACAGGGACATCGACGGACAGGACATCGTTGTGTGGCACACCTTCGGCCTCACCCACTTCCCGCGCCCGGAGGACTGGCCGATCATGCCGGTGGACACCGTGGGCTTCAAACTGCGCCCGGAAGGCTTCTTCGACCGCAGCCCGGTGCTGGATGTTCCGGCGTCGAAGCCCTCCGGCGGCCACTGCCACAGCGGGCGCTGAGCCGCCGGCGCGTACACCGGAGGAGATGCCATGCACACGGTCCTCACCGCGGTAATGCTCGCCTGCTGCATCGTCGGCGTCCTGTGCCCCCTGAGTGAAGGAAGACGGCGGGACGGCGCCCCGGGGATCGGCCTCTTGGGCGCGGGGGTCTTCCGGAATCTCGGCCAGTGGGGTCCGATGGCGGTGATGCTCGCGGCCATGGCAGACACCACCCTCGGCCCCGGCCTGCTTCCCGGAGTGGTCTGGGCGCTGCTCCTGCTGCTGACGGCTCCGCTGCCGCTGGTCCTGCTCCGAAAGGAGCGCCGCAGCGGCATGGAACTGCACCGGGCGCTCTCCGTCCTGGGGATGTTCGCACTCCTCGTCACTGGCTTGCAGCCGATGGCGCAGGGGGCGCTCCACGGCACCCACGCGCACCAGGGCGGGGGCGGCTTCACGCCCTTCCTGGCCACCGCGCTCGCTGCCGCCGTAGCAGGCTATTCGTTGCTGCTGGCCGTGCGGGCGCTGCGGTTCCGCCGGCTGGCCCACCCCGTCGAGGCGTTCTCCTCGGCGGGAGCCTTGGGCGCCATGCTCCTCATGGCCGCCTGAACCTGCCCGCGTGAACTCTGTTGGCGGCGGACTTCGTTCGCCGGCCAACAACTGCCCTTCCCGGATAGACAAGCCGCCCCGCCGAGGGGCAGGCAGACTCAACACACCGCCTGCAGCCAGGCCGCAGGCGGACACCGACTACTCAGAGTGGAGTGACACCTTGGAAAGCTACGACGCCCTGCTGGCCTCTATCACCCCGGCCACCGGCGAAACCCGGACCATCCTCGACCCGGCCACCGGTGAGGTGGTAGGCCAGGCCCCGGTCCAGACGATCGAAGACCTCGAGCAGGCAATCGCCGCCGCGGCCGAGGCCCAGCCGGCTTGGGCCGCGGCCGGCCACGACGCCCGCTCCGCCGCGCTGCTCAGGGCCGCCGACGCCGTCGAACGCTCCGCCGAGGAACTGGCCCAACTGCTCTCCCGCGAGCAAGGCAAGCCCCTCAACGGCCCCAACGCCCGCTTCGAAGTCGGTGCCTGCGCCGCCTGGCTCCGCACCGCCGCCACCACCGTCCTGGATCCCGAAACCGTAGTCAACGACGGGACAACCCACGCCGAACTGCACTACCGCCCCATCGGCGTCGTCGGCGCGATCGGACCCTGGAACTGGCCCATGATGATCACCATCTGGCAGGTCGCCCCCGCCCTGCGCATGGGGAACACCGCCGTCGTCAAACCCTCCAAAATGACACCGCTCTCCGTCCTGGCCCTGATCAAGGTCCTCAACGAAGAACTCCCCGACGGCATCCTGCACGCCGTCTCCGGCGACCGCGCAGTCGGCGCCCGCCTCGCCGAGCACCCCGCGATCGGCAAGATCATGTTCACCGGCTCCACCGCAGCCGGCCGCGAAATCATCCGTTCCTCAGCTGACACGATCAAACGCCTCACCCTCGAACTCGGCGGCAACGACGCCGGCATCGTCCTGCCCGACGCCGACCCCAAGACCATCGCCCAGGACCTCTTCTGGGGCGCCTTCATCAACACCGGCCAGACCTGCGCGGCCCTCAAGCGCCTCTACGTCCACGACACCATCTACGACGCCGTCTGCGACGAACTCACCGCCGTCGCCCAGGCCATGCCCATGGGCGTGGGCCTGGACGAAAACAACGTCCTGGGCCCCCTGCAGAACAAAGCCCAGTACGACGTGGTCGCAGGCCTTGTCGAGTCAGCGAAAGCTTCCGGCGCCCGGATCCTCACCGGCGGCAACCCCGACCCGGACCAGCCCGGCTACTTCTACCCCACCACCCTCGTGGCCGACATCGACAACACCAACCCGCTCGTCACCGAGGAACAGTTCGGCCCCGCCCTGCCCATCATCCGCTACACCACCGTCGACGAAGCGGTGGAGATGGCCAACGCCCTCGACGTCGGACTCGGCGCCTCCGTCTGGTCCGCCGACCCCGCCGCCGCCCGGGAGGTCGCCGCCCGCCTCCAGGCCGGCACCGTCTGGATCAACAAGCACGGAGCCGTGGACCCCCGCATCCCCTTCGGCGGCGCCAAACAATCCGGCTACGGCCTCGAATTCGGCACCGAAGGCCTCAAAGCCCTCGGTGTTCCCCAAGTGATCAACGGCTGATCTGCGCATGCGCAAAGGGCACCACCGGAATTCCGGTGGTGCCCTTGTGCGCGGTTAAGGCTCAGACCGCCACTTCGAGGAAGCCGTCCACGATCCGGGTGGCGTAGCTGTCCAGGCGGAGTCCGGGGGTGGTGAAGCATTCGCCGGTCTGCAGGTCGTACACCTCCTTGTGCAGCGGGGAGGCGATGGTGGGACGCCCGCCACGGGAGCCGGTGATGCCGCGGGCCATCACGTGGGACAGGGTGGCGGGATCCTGCTGGGCCACCGCATAGACCTCACCGGACTCCAGGCGGAACAGCGCGAGCTGCCTGCCGTCCACCAGGGCGGCCTCGCCCCAGGCGAATTCCAGTTCCTCGACGGCGCAGACGCGATGCCACGCGCCGACGTGCTCTTCAACCTGACGTTCGATGCTTTCAAGACCAATGGCCATGTTCAACCCCTATCGCTTGGCCCGCCGGGTGCGGCGGCTCCGATGCCGCCACCGGACAGGCAGTGTGCAGCCTGCAACAACGGTAGGCACGGGATGTTTCAGCCGGATGCGACCCATGTGTCGGCCCCGTAAAGGAGTGCTCACACCGGCTTGAAGGGCGTGGTGATCCGGAAGTTAAGCCCCCGAAACAATCGGGAAACTGACGTGAAACTGCCCGTCCATAAGCTACTCGCAGGAGTCGTAGAGGACGTTCTGCGGCGCATGTGAAAGGGTGCCGATGAACGCACACACCACCAGCCCCAATGCCCCGCGCCGGATTGTCGTTGCCGGCGGCGGCCCCGCTGCCCACCGCTTCGCCGATGCCATGCACACCCGCGGCTTGGAGGGCTGGCAACTGACCGTGCTCACCGAAGAAGCACACCTTCCCTACGACCGCGTGGCGCTGAGCAAGGCGCTGACCGATATGGAGTACGACCTCACCCTGGGCGATGCGGCCATGTGGGACCACAAGGCACTGGACCTGCGCACGGGCGAGCGGGTCGTGAAAATCAACCCGGACGCCAAGACCGTCGAAACCGCGGCCGGGAACAGCTACGCGTTTGACGCCCTGGTGGTTGCCACCGGATCGAACGCGGCCCGTCTGCCCATTCCGGGCGCCGAGAACACCCACGTCTACCGGACCCTCGAAGACGTCTGGGCCATCAACGGCGCAATTGCCGCACTCCGTGAAAAGCTGGGCCGCGAGGTCACCGCGGTGACCATCGGCGGCGGCCTGCTGGGACTGGAGGCCGCCGCCGGCACGGAGCAGCTGGGAGCCACCCCGGTGGTCATCGACGGCGCGAACTGGCTGATGGCCACGCAGCTGGACGAAGGCGCAGGCCAGGCGCTCGGCCGCCTCATCAAGGAAAAGGGTTTCGAGATCCACGGCGGCGTGTTCCCTTCCGAAGTTGTGTCCGACGACGACGGCCAGGTCACCGGCGTCCTGATGGCCGACGGCCGGACCATCGCGGCGGACATCGTGATCGTCGCCATCGGCGTGCGTCCCCGCGACGAGCTGTTCCGGGCAGCCGACGGCGAAGAGCAGATCTTCTCGCTCGGCCCCCGCGGCGGCGTAGTCATCGACGAGGGATGCGAAACCGAGATCCCGGGCATCTACGCGATTGGTGAGGTGGCCAACTTCGAGGGCATGTGCATGGGCCTGGTGGCTCCGGCGAACACGATGGCCGAGATCGTCGCGGACCGCCTGCACGGCGGGCAGGCCACCTTCCC
>NZ_QRCU01000020.1 GCF_003369445.1 Arthrobacter silvisoli | reverse complement strand
CGGCGGGTCGCCTTCCAATGGAAGGTGACCCGCCGCCGTCGGCTGCGGAAGTGGCGGGGATCAGATGTTGAAGCCGAGGGCCCGCATCTGGTCCTTACCGTCGTCGGTGATCCGCTCAGGACCCCACGGCGGCATCCAGACCCAGTTCAGGCGCCAGTCGTCCACGACGCCGTCCAGGGCCTTGCCGACCTGTTCCTCAAGGACATCGGTCAGCGGGCAGGCCGCGGTGGTCAGGGTCATGTCGATCAGCAGTGCGCCGTCTTCTTCGGAGTACTTCAGACCGTAGAGCAGCCCAAGGTCCACCACGTTGACACCGAGTTCGGGGTCAATGACGTCCTTGAGTGCCTCTTCGACATCTTCCAGGCTCGTACGGGCTGCATTGATTTCGGTCATAAGGTGATCCTAACTAGGCCTGGGCGGCGGGAGCAACGGCTGCGCCGGCGCCGCTCAGGTAGCGGTCGTAGCCTTCTTCTTCGAGGCGGTCGGCGAGCTCCGGGCCGCCCTCTTCCACCACCTTGCCGTCAACGAAGACGTGCACGAAGTCCGGCTTGATGTAGCGCAGGATGCGGGTGTAGTGGGTGATGAGCAGGGTGCCCATGTTGCCGGTGGAGTGGGCGCGGTTGACGCCCTCGGAGACGACCTTGAGGGCGTCGACGTCCAAGCCGGAGTCGGTCTCGTCCAGCACGGCGAACTTCGGCTTGAAGAGCTCCAGCTGGAGGATTTCCACGCGCTTCTTCTCACCGCCGGAGAAGCCTTCGTTGACGTTGCGCTGCGCGAAGTCGGCGTCGATGCGCAGTTCCTGCATGGCCGCCTTGACGTCCTTGGTCCAGGTACGCAGGGCGGGGACTTCGCCGTCGATCGCGGTCTTGGCGGTGCGCAGGAAGTTGGTCATGGTGACGCCCGGAACTTCCACGGGGTACTGCATGGCCAGGAACACGCCGGCGCGGGCGCGCTCGTCCACGCTCATCCCGAGGACGTCTTCGCCGTCGAGGGTAATGCTGCCGCTGGTGACGGTGTAGCGCGGGTGCCCGGCGATGGTGGAAGCCAAGGTGGACTTGCCCGAACCGTTGGGGCCCATGATCGCGTGGGTCTCGCCGGTCTTGATGGTCAGGCTGACGCCCTTCAGGATCTCCTTGGTGCCCTGCTCCGTCTCGATGCTGACGTGCAGGTCCTTGATCTCAAGAGTAGACATGCTCTTCTTTCTTTCGTTCTTAAAGTCTCGGTTTACGGTGCGCTCAGTAGTTGTGTACCGGCGCGCCGTTCACAACGTTGCTCACGTCCACGTAGACGTCGTCACCGTCGAGGGCGACGGCGAAGACCGGGACGGGATCGTAGGCGGGAAGCTGGAGCGGCTGGCCGCTACGCAGGTCGAACTGGGAACCATGGCCCCAGCATTCGATCGCGCAGCCTTCGATTTCCCCTTCGGAGAGCGAAATGTCGGCGTGCGAGCAGGTGTCCCCGATGGCGTGGATGTCGCCCATCGAGTCCCTCACGATGGCAACCGGATAGTCGTCTATGAGGATGCGCAATGCCTGCTTGACTTTGATGTCGTTGGCGTTGCACACCAGTTCGCCCTGCGGCTTTTCGCTCATGCTTTGCTTCCTGCCTGGCCGGTCTTAGTTGTCGCCCGCTGCGAGTTCGCGCTCGACGGCATCCGTCAGGCGCTCCTCGATGGCAGGGACCTTGATCTTCTGGATGATTTCGTTGAGGAAGCCGCGTACCACCAGGTGCCGCGCGACGTCTTCGGGGATGCCGCGGGCCATGAGGTAGAAGAGGTGCTCGTCGTCGAAGCGGCCGGTGGCGCTGGCGTGGCCTGCGCCCTCAATGAGGCCGGTTTCGATTTCGAGGTTCGGCACGGAGTCCGCGCGGCAGCCGTCGGTCAGCACCAGGTTCTGGTTCTTCTCGTAGCTGTCGGTGCCCTCGGCCTGCTTCTGGATCAGGACGTCGCCGACCCACACGGTGTGCGCGTCCTTGCCCTGCAGCGCGCCCTTGTAGAGGACGTTGGAGACGCAGTTCGGCTGGGCGTGGTCGACGTAGGTGCGGTGCTCAAGGTGCTGGCCGGCGTCGGCGAAGTACAGGCCGAAGAGCTCCACCTCGCCGCCGGGGGCAGCGAAACGGGCCGTCGGGGTGACACGCACCAGGTTGCCGCCAAGGCTGACAACGATGTGCTTGAACTTCGCGTCGCGGCCGATCCTGGCCTGCTGCGAGGAGGCGTGGACGGAGTCGTCGTTCCATTCCTGCAGGGACACGACGGTCAGCTCGGCACCGTCTTCGAGGACGATTTCGACGTTCTCGGACACGACGGCGCTGCCTTCGTGGCCGAGGACAACCAGGGCCTTGGAGAACTTCTCCGCGACGATCACCACGTGCTGGGCCGAAGCCTCGGAGCCGTTGCCGGCCAGGACCACGGAAACCTCGCTGTCCAGGCTGGTCTCGGCGGGCACCGTGATGACGGTGGCTTCCGTGAAGTTGGCCCAGGCATTGGCGGAAACCCGGTCTTCGGGGATGCCGGCGGAGCCGATGCGCTTGTCCTCGCGCCCGACGGTCTCCACCGTGACGCCCGCGGGGGCGGTGACGGACACGGACGGGGCCGCGCCGTTGAGGGCCTCGGTGTGCAGGCCGCGCAGGCGGCGCAGCGGGGTGAAGCGCCAGTCCTCTTCCAGGCCGGTGAGGGCCTTGAAGTCCTCGAGCTTGTAGGAGGTCAGGCGACCGGCGCGGGAGCTGTCCGGCACGCCGACGCCGCCGCCGTGCGAGTGGCCCTTGGCGGAGTCGCCGGCCAGCGGGCCGGACGACGGCGCCGTGACGGTGCCGTCCGCGTTGATCGGCGAGAGGTTCTCGCCTTCCTCGGTGAATCCGTTGATGTACGGCTGGGCAGAGGGCGCGCCGATGCGCGCCTTTTCAGTAGTGGTCTCAGTCATCGTTAACCGACGGATCCTTCCATCTGCAGTTCAATCAGGCGGTTCAGCTCGAGGGCGTATTCCATGGGCAGTTCACGGGCGATCGGCTCAATGAAGCCGCGCACGATCATCGCCATGGCCTCGTCCTCGGGCAGGCCGCGGGACATCAGATAGAAGAGCTGCTCTTCGCTGACGCGGGAAACGGTTGCCTCGTGGCCCAGCACAACGTCGTCCTCGCGGATGTCGATGTACGGGTAGGTGTCCGAGCGGGAAATGGTGTCCACCAGGAGGGCGTCGCAGCGCACGGTGTTGGCCGAGTGCTTGGCGCCTTCGCGGACCTGGACCAGGCCGCGGTAGGCTGCACGGCCGCCGCCACGGGCCACGGACTTGGAAATGATGGAGCTCTTGGTGTTCGGAGCAATGTGCACCATCTTGGACCCGGTGTCCTGGTGCTGGCCCTCGCCGGCGAAAGCGATGGACAGGGTTTCACCCTTGGCGTGCTCGCCCACCAGGTACACGGCCGGGTACTTCATGGTCACTTTGGAGCCGATGTTGCCATCGATCCACTCCATGGTGGCGCCTTCTTCGCAGATGGCGCGCTTGGTGACCAGGTTGTACACGTTGTTGGACCAGTTCTGGATGGTCGTGTAGCGGACGCGGGCGCCCTTCTTCACGATGATCTCGACGACCGCCGAGTGCAGGGAATCCGAGGTGTAGATGGGCGCGGTGCAGCCTTCGATGTAGTGGACGTAGGAGTCCTCGTCGGCGATGATCAGGGTGCGCTCGAACTGGCCCATGTTTTCCGTGTTGATGCGGAAGTAGGCCTGCAGCGGGATTTCCACGTGGACGCCCTTGGGCACGTACACGAAGGAACCGCCGGACCACACGGCAGTGTTCAGGGAAGCGAACTTGTTGTCGCCCACCGGAATGACGGTGCCGAAGTACTCCTGGAAGATCTCCGGGTGTTCCTTCAGCGCGGTGTCGGTGTCCAGGAAGACGACGCCCTGCTTCTCCAGGTCCTCGCGGATCTGGTGGTACACGACCTCGGACTCGTACTGGGCGGCGACGCCGGCCACCAGCCGGTTGCGCTCGGCTTCCGGAATGCCCAGCTTCTCGTAGGTGTTGCGGATGTCCTCGGGCAGGTCTTCCCAGGAAGCAGCCTGCTTCTCGGTGGAACGCACGAAGTACTTGATGTTGTCGAAGTCGATGCCGGACAGGTCCGCGCCCCAGGTGGGCATGGGCTTCCGGTCAAAGTACTTCAGGCCCTTCAGGCGCAGGTCGAGCATCCATTCCGGTTCGCTCTTCTTTGCCGAGATATCGCGGACGACTTCTTCGTCCAGGCCACGGCGTGCGTTTGCACCGACATCGTTCTTGTCGGCCCAGCCGTACTCGTAGTTGCCAATGCCATGCAACTCGGGATTCTTCTCCAGAATCTCCGAGATCACAGTGCCGTCAGCTACCGCTTTCTCCGCTATTTGGTCCGTCATCACGGCCTTCCTTGCTGATTGGTTGATCCTTCACGGGGCGCGACCCGGCCTTCGGGAGAAACGCCGTTCTCCTTTCCGGCGGGCCTGCCGGTAGGTATGTGGGTGGTGCAGACGTGTCCGCCCCGGGCAAGGGTGGAAAGCCTGCGGACGTCGACGCCGATCAGCCGGGAAAACACGTTGGTTTCGGCGTCGCAGAATTCAGGGAAGTCGGCCGCGAGGTGCTGGATGGGGCAGTGCCCCTGGCACAGCTGCACGCTGGAGAGCGAGGCGGGAAGCGGTGCCTTGCTCTCGATGGAGGCGGCCGAGGCGACGTAGCCGTCACGGGTCAGCGCCTTGGACAGGGCCATGGCGCGGGCGGTGATGTCGCTGCCGGCCGAGTCGATCTCGGGAGCGTAGCGCCGCTCCATGTCAGCGAAGCGCTCGACGGCGAAGTCCCGCACGGCGTCGCTGCCGGCCAGTTCCTTAAGGCGGCGAAGCGCCGTGCCGGCGATGTTCAGGTAGTCGTCGCCGATCTTCGACTGGCCCTGGGAGCTCAGCACGTAGCGCCGTGCCGGGCGGCCCGCGCCGGTCCCGGCCTTGGCAACCCGCTTCACTTCGATGACACCGGCACGCTCCAGGTGGTCCAGGTGGCGGCGCACCGCCGCGGGGGTGAAACCAAGCAGTTCCCCGAGTTCGGCGGCACTCACGGGGCCATGCTCAAGCACCGCGTTCAGCACGCGGTCCCGCGTGCGGTCCTCCGAATCAGCGGTGGCGGAGGCAGCGGCCGGGGGCACCGCGACGGCGGTGCTGTGCCGCTTCGAGGGCACAGAAACAGAGCTGCTCATGGAATACACAACACAATCATGTCGTAATCTACTCCCGGCATCCAGTAAGGCAAGGCTGGCCTGATGCCGGGACCGCGGCTCCGCCCGCTTGGAGTCGCCTGCTACTACTTCCCGTAGAATACTCTGGTGCGTTCCCCCGAATCCCCCGTCCTCTCGATTGAAGGACTCATCAAGGACGTCGGCCCGCTGGCCGCCCTTGACGGAAAGATGTTGCGGGTGGTCAACGGCGTCAGCCTGCATGCCGGGCGCGGGCAGGTCACCGCGCTGCTCGGGGCAAACGGCGCCGGGAAGACCACCACCCTTGAATGCGCCCAAGGCCTCCAGAAGAGGTCCGGTGGCACTATCCGCCTGCTGGGTGAAGATCCGGACCTGGCCGGGGCCGCCTTGCGCTCCCGTGTCGGCGTGATGCTGCAGGACGGCGGGCTGCCGCCGTCGGCCCGCCCGCTCCCCTTGCTGCGCCACATCGCCGGGATGTACGCGAACCCGCTGCCGCTCGACACGCTCGTGGAGCGGCTCGGGATCGATTCCTTCAGCCGCAGCAGCGTGCGTCGCCTTTCCGGAGGCCAGAAGCAGAGACTGGCCCTCGCAGCCGCGCTGGTCGGCAACCCGGAGGTCCTGTTCCTCGACGAGCCGAGTGCCGGCCTCGATCCGCAGTCGCGCCAGATCGTCTTCGAGCTCATCGCCGAACTGCGCGATTCCGGGATGGGAATCATCCTCACCACCCACCTCATGGACGATGCCCAGCGTCTTGCGGATTACGTCTACATCATCGACGGCGGCCATAATGTCGCCGAAGGAACGGTCGCCGAACTGCTGCAGCACGGCGAATCCGACAAGGACGGCATCACCGAACGGACCCTTTCTTTTGACGCGCCTGCGGGCTTGGACCTCCGCGCGGCACTCGGCGGCCTGGCCGAGGGACTGGCGCTGTCCGAGGACCGCGCCGGAAGCTACACCGTCACGGGCGCCCTGGCCCCGGAACATCTGGCCCGTCTGACGGCCTGGTGGGCGGAGCAGGGAATCATGCCGGCGTCGCTGAGGCTTGAGGCACGCAGCCTCGAGGACGTTTTCCTGGACATCTCGGGAAGGGACATCCGATGAGCAACAGTTCCGCCGCCGGGCTGGTGCCCGCCGGCTCCGCACAGTCCGCCCCGGCACCCCTGCTCCGGCGGATCCTGCTTCAGGGCAAGTACGAAACCCTGGCGATGATCCGCAACGGCGAACAGCTGATCCTCGCCGTCATCCTGCCGCTGCTTGCGCTGTTCGGCCTGACCGTCACACCGCTGCTCGACGGCCTCGGCGCGCCCCGCGTGGACATCGCAGTGCCGGGCATTCTCGCCCTGTGCGCCATGTCCACAGCCTTCACCGGGCAGGGCATCGCCACCGGCTTCGACCGCCGCTATGGTGTGCTGCGCTTCCTCTCCACTACCCCCCTGGGCCGCACCGGCCTCATCGCCGGAAAGATCCTGGCCGTGCTTGCCGTGCTGGCGCTGCAGCTGGCGGTGGTCGGGGCGGTCGCCGCGGTCCTTGGCTGGCGCCCGGAACCGGCCGGCTGGCTCCCGGGCTTGGCGATGCTCGTGCTGGGCGCCGCGGCCTTCACCGCGCTGGGCCTGCTGGTCGCCGGTACCGTGCGCCCGGAAGCAACCTTGGCCATCACCAATCTGCTGTGGATCCTCCTCGGCGCCCTGGGCGGGATCGTGGTGCCGGCCGTCCGGCTGCCCGCCATCGCCAACAACCTCGCCCACTTCCTGCCTTCCGGCGCCCTGGGCGAAGCCATGCGGGAAGCCTTCCTGCACGGCACCTTCGCCCTGCCCCAATTGTTCGTCCTGCTGCTCTGGACCGTGGTGCCGGGCGCCGCGGCCGTCCGCTGGTTCAAATGGAATTGAGAGAACTGTGAACACGGCTTCCCGCCTCCCCGACTTCATCCAGCGGCTCGCCGCCAGGCTCCCGCACGAGGTGGACAACACGGTCCGCCGGCTCGCGATGCTCTCCCTGGTCGGCCAGATCATCCTCGTGGTGACCGGCGGCGCCGTCCGCCTCACGTCCTCAGGCCTTGGCTGCCCCACCTGGCCGCGCTGCACCCAGGACTCCCTGGTCAACACTCCCGAGATGGGCATCCACGGCTTCATCGAGTTCGGCAACCGCACGCTCACTTTCGCCCTCGCCGCCGTCGCCGCGCTCATGCTGGTATATCTGTGGAAGCTGCGCAAGGACCGCCGTGACCTGTTCCTGCTTGCACTGGGTCTCCTCGCGAGCATCCCTGCCCAGGCAATCATCGGCGGCATCACGGTCCTCACCCGGCTCAACCCGTGGGTGGTCGGCCTGCATTTCCTGGTCTCGATGGCCCTGGTGGTCCTGGCGACGCTGCTGGTGAACCGGGCCTACGGCCGCACCGGACGGTTCATGAACCGCATTCTCGCAGCGCTGCCCGCGGTGACCCGCCCGGTGATGAACGCCGTCGCGCTCTTCTCCGCCGCCGCCGTCATGCTCGGCGTCGCAGTCACCGGCGCCGGCCCGCACGCGGGCGACGCCAACGCCCCCCGCAACGATCTCGACTGGGACCTCGTCAGCCACATCCACGCCGTCCCGGCCTACCTGGTGACCGCGGGTACCGCCTTCGCCGTCTTCCTGGTCCTGAGCAGGGGCATCACCGGGCCGTTCCGCACCGCCGTGTTCCTGCTTCTCGGCGTCACCGTGCTGCAGGCCGTCATCGGCTTCACGCAGTACTACAACGGGATTCCGGCCCTCCTGGTCGGCGCGCACATGCTCGGTGCGGCGCTGCTCATGGCGGCCTCCACCAACGCCGCCGACCTCGCCCGCAGCAGCCGTATCAGCTAGCTCCTCCCCCGGGATTGCCGCCCGGACCGTGGGCACCGGGTCCAAGAGAAGCCGGGTCCAAAAGAAAGCGCCACCCGCCGTCCATTCCGGACCGCGGGTGGCGCTTTCTTTGGATCGGCTTCGTGGTATCAGCCGGAAGTCGGACGCCCGTGCGGGGGCCTGCCGTCAAACAGCCTCAGCCGCCCATCAGCGGGCCGCCGACGAACGGGTCCACGGCCAGGGCGATGAACAGCAGGGTCAGGTAGCTGATGGAGCCGTGGAAAACCTTCATGGCACCCTTGTTGGACACTTCACCCTTCTGGGCGCGCTCGTACAGGGCGTGGGATTCATAGAGGAACCAGGCTCCTGCCAGGACGGCGGCGATGGTGTACACCCAGCCGGCTCCGCCCAGGGGAACCATCAGCAGCGAGCAGGCAACCATGGCCCACGCGTAGAGCACCACCTGCACGGAAACCACCTTGGCCCCGGCGATCGCGCCGAGCATGGGGACGTTCGCCTTGCGATAGTCCTCGCCGTAGCGCATGGACAGCGGCCAGTAGTGCGGCGGCGTCCAGAGGAAGATGACCATGAACAGCACGACGGCGGGCCATTCCACCGTATTCGTCACGGCGGACCAGGCGATCAGCACCGGGAAGCAGCCGGCAGCGCCGCCCCACACGATGTTCTGCGCGGTGCGGCGCTTGAGGATCATGGTGTAGATGACCACGTAGAAGACAATGGCGGCGAGGCCGAGCCAGGCGGAGAGGGGGTTGGCGCCGAACCAGAGGATGGCGATCGCCGCAGCGCCGAGGACCCAGCCGAACACCAGGGCCTCGCGGGGTGAGACTTCACCGGTCACGAGGGGACGGTTTTCAGTGCGGTGCATCAGTTTGTCGATGTCGCGGTCGATGTAGCAGTTGAAGACGCCGGCGCTGCCGGCGGCAAACGCGCCGCCCACGAGCGTGGCCAGGATCAGCCCGATGGAGGGGAAGCCGCGCTGGGCGAAGATCATGGTGGGCAGGGTACTCACCAGCAGCAACTCGATGACCCGTGGCTTTGTCAGTGCCAGATACGCCTTGAACTTCCGGGAAATTCCACTCCCCTGCATAGCGGCAGAGGCATCGAGGTTGGTATCGCTTGTGCTCACGGTGGCAGTCACTCTGTTCTGTAGCTCTTGGTGTTCCTGCAGCGAAGCAACCGCGCCGTTCCTTGGGATGGGTCCGGGGTTGCACATGCCGCTGGCGGCCTCCGAATATCATACCGTGGCCCGGATGGACAGAAGGCACCTGTGAAACACGCATGTTTCGGAATGTTCACCCCCTCCCGGACGCCATGGTGATTCATAAATCGGAATTTTGCGGACAAATTTCAGGAATCCCACCAATCGGCCCGTTCTCTCGGGCTAAGCTGTCAGCAGATCAGCTCGTGCAGCCTCCTGAGAAAACGCATTCTCAGAAGTCCGGGTCTGGATAATAGATCAACGTTTCAATGGTGAACGGCTGGTGGACACCTCGCAGCGGGCACCGTTTCCTGCCCCGCGTCTGCTGTTCACCCCGCCGCCGTCAGCACAGAGAGGGGCTCGGTTTACGTGCCACATTTGGAAGAGCAAGAACTGACTTGGACCAGCCTGGACCAGCGTGCAGTGGACACCGTGCGCGTCCTGGCAGCCGACGCCGTGGAGAAGGTGGGCAACGGCCACCCCGGCACGGCGATGAGCCTGGCACCGGCGGCATACCTGCTGTTCCAGAAGCTGATGCGCCACGATCCCAAGAACCCGGACTGGATCGGTCGCGACCGCTTTGTCCTGTCCCCCGGCCACACGTCCCTGACCCTCTACATCCAGCTGTTCCTCTCCGGCTACGGCCTGGAACTGAAGGACCTTGAGGCGCTGCGTACCTGGGGTTCCCTGACCCCGGGCCACCCGGAGTACAAGCACACGGCCGGCGTCGAAATCACCACCGGCCCGCTGGGCCAGGGCCTGGCCTCCTCGGTCGGCTTCGCCTACTCCCAGCGCCGCCAGCGCGGCCTGTTCGA
>NZ_QRCU01000023.1 GCF_003369445.1 Arthrobacter silvisoli | reverse complement strand
GGCGTCCGCCGGACGCCGCGGCCTTTCCGTCGCCGGAAATCCGCCGGCAATCGGGCTTCGCGGCCCGGGGCCGGGGTACGGTGGACATAGCAAAGCTGGGGGCAGGGGTATTTGCTGGCCCGGCAGCCGAACCCGCAGTCGAACATGCAAAGGAATGCCATGAGCAACCCTCCATACCCGCCCGCCAACTCCGGCGAAAACGGCGATTCCCAGCAGGGTACCCCCGAGCCGCCGAAATACGGACAGCCGGCAGAGCCGCAGTACGGGCAGCCTTCAGCGCCGCAGTACGGGCAAGAAGCACCCCAATTCGGCCAGCCGGCACCGCCGCAATACGGCCAGGCCGCGCAGTACGGCGAAGGTGCACAATACGGCCAGGGCGGGCAGTACGGACAGCAGCCGTCCGCCCCGCAGTACGGCGGCCAGGGCGGCCAGTACAACCAGGGCGGCCAGCAGTTCGGCCAGCCGCCGTATGGCCAATCCCCCTACGGACAGTCGCCATATGGCCAGTCCCCTTACGGACAGGGCGCCTGGCCCAGCCAGCAGCCGGCCACAACGTCGGGCGTTCCTACGCTGGTCAACATCTCGTTCTGGCTCATCCTTGCCGCCGGTGTGTTGACCTTGATCGGCATCCCGCTTGCACTTGCCGCGGTCAATTCGCCCGAGTTCGGCAATGTGGTGGAAGAGGCGATGCGGGCCCAGGGCCGCAATAACCCCGGCATCGACCTGGAGAGCTTCCGCGGAATAGTGGCCACCACCTTGGTTGTCTTTTCGGTGATCTTCGCGGGCCTCTATGCCCTGGTGGCGTTCAACATCCGCAGGGGGAAGAACTGGGCCCGGATCCTCGGAACCATCTTCGCCGCGATCTCGCTGCTGGGTTTGACCCAGATTGGCCTTGGCACGATTTCCATCCTGCTCGGAGTCGGCGCGATCGTGCTGCTCTACCTGCCGGGTTCCGCCCCGTACTTCCGCAAGTCGCAGCCTTTCGCGAACCCCTACGGCCAGAGTCCGTACGGCCGCTAGCTCTGCTGCGGGGAAACAGACCGCAACAAACGGGCGCAGTCCCGGCCGCCGTCGGGCAGTTATCAGACGGCTTGGCCCGGGGTCTGCGCCCGTTGTGCATGGTAGGCGAGGATCTGCAGCTCGGTGGCCATGTCCACCTTCCGCAGGTTGACGTGCGGCGGGACCTGCAAAAGCACCGGCGCGAAGCTGAGGATGCTGCGGATCCCGGCTTTGATCACGCGGTCGCATACATCCTGTGCCACGGCGGCCGGCAAGGCCAGTACCACCATGTTGGTGCCGGTGCGCTGCAGCACCTGCTCGAGGTTCGCGGCGTCGCTGACCCGCAGCCAGCCGACTTCATTGCCGACCACCATGGGATCGGCGTCGAGGATGGCCACCACGTCGAAGCCACGCGACTGGAATCCGCCGTACCTGGCCAGGGCCTTGCCGAGGTTACCGGCGCCCACAATGGCCACTTTCCAATCGTGAGTGAGGCCCAGGGCGGCGGCAATATGCCGGCTCAGGTACTGGACCTCATAGCCAACGCCCCGCGTACCGTAGGAGCCGACATAGGACAGGTCCTTGCGCAAGGTGGACGAACTGACCCCCGAGGCCTCGGCCAGGGCTTCGGAGGAGACCCGCTCCACCCCTTCGCCGAGGAGGGAATTGAGGGCGCGCAGGTAAAGCGTCATCCGGGCCACCGCTGCGGGCGGGATCTGCTTGGCGGCAGAATCCTGCTCGCCCGGTGCGGGCTCGGCGGATGGTTCCAGCGCAGTCACGGTCGTCTCCATTGTGTTGCTTTGTTGTCCCACTCTATTGCGGGCTTCCCGGAGTCAACAAAGCCGCCGGGGTCGCACTCAGGATGCAAGTGCCTTCTGCAGCACCCTGGCAAGCCGCGCCTCGTCGATCTTCCAGAAATCCCGCTGGATGCCGTCCACCAGCACCACCGGGATCTCCTCGGCGTAACGCTCGCGCAGTTCGGGATCGCCCTCGATGGACGTCTCCCGCCAAGGCAGCCCCAGTCCGGAAGCAACACGTTCGACGGCGTCCCGCGCCGCGGCGCAGAGGTGGCAGTCAGGTTTGGTGAGGAGGACAACGTCGGGAATCGGCATGTTCCAACGGTAGCCCGAGCCGCGGGCGGCGTCGAAGCGCGCACGGCGCGGGTTCATGCTCGGGGCGCGGCACGGCGCCGGGCGGAGCAATTGACTAGACTCGAGGCATGCCCGACGAGAAGACCGCCGCTGTGGCCACCGCGCCGGCTGTGAAACAGCAACACGGCGAAGCCGCATTCTTCGACGTCGACAACACCCTGATGCGGGGCGCGAGCCTCTTCCATGTGGCCCGGAAAATGTACGAGCGCAAGGCCTTTACCTTGTCCCAGGCTGCGGGCTTCGCGTGGAAGCAGTTCAAGTTCGTCCTCCGCGGCGAGAACATGGACGACGTGCACGCCGTTCGGGATTCTGCCCTGACGCTCGCGGCCGGGATCATGGTCTCCGAGGTCCAGGACCTGGGCGAAGAGGTCTACGACGAGATGATCGAGTCGCGGATCTGGCCCGGCACCAAGGCGCTGGCCGAACAACACCTGAGGGTCGGCCGCAAGGTCTGGCTGGTGACCGCGACGCCGGTCGAGGTGGCAAAGGTGATTGCTACCCGGCTGGGCCTGACCGGCGCACTGGGCACGGTGGGCGAAATCGAAGACGGTGCCTACACGGGCCGCCTCGTGGGTGACATCCTGCACGGACCGGCGAAGGCCGTCGCCGTCCAGCAGGTGGCAGACGAGGAAGGCCTGGACCTGCAGCGTTGCTGGGCGTACAGCGATTCCCACAATGACATTCCGCTGCTCACCCTGGTAGGCCATCCGGTGTGCATCAACCCCGACGCCGCCCTGCGCCGCCACGCCCGCGAAAACAACTGGCCTGTGTACGACTTCCGCTCGGGCCGCCGTGCGGCCACCCTTGGCCTGAAAGCCGCCACTGTCGGCGGCGCGATCTATGGCCTGTGGCGCGGTTTCAGCAAGTTCCGCGGCCCCCGGGTCTGAAATTCCCCGAACCGGCGCCGGCGATCAGACCGGCGTAGCGCGCCGGCGATCCCGGATTGGCACACCCCTTTCGGGATCCCTTCCGGGCGCAAAAATGCCCGCCACCTCGAAAGGCAACGGGCATTCACGCACTGCGAAGTATTTCTACTTCTTGTTGCGACGCTGGTGGCGGGTCTTACGAAGCAACTTGCGGTGCTTCTTCTTGGCCATACGCTTGCGGCGCTTCTTGATAACTGAACCCACGAAAGTTCCTTACAAATAAGTGAAGTTCCCGCCTGCCGGACGGAGCCGGTGAAGGCCCCGCAACAGACGGATTCTTACAGTGACGTAAAACGTTCCTTAACAGGGTACCGCCTCACAGGGGCACCCAATGACCGTGGACCCGGCAGGACCCTTGGCCGGAAAAGGCTAGGCACTCTCCGAGCGGCCATCCACCACGGCACCCTTAAGGTACTGGGCAACAGCTTCCTCGGGCACCCGGAATGACCGGCCGAAACGGACGGCCGGCATTTCGCCGGAGTGGACCAGGCGGTACACGGTCATTTTGGAAACCCGGAGAACCTCGGCCACTTCGGCCACGGTCATGAATCGCGCATTCGAGAAGTTGGTCTCTGCGGACATTCTCCATATTCCTTTGCTCTCAGCTGACAAGGACAACCCCAGCGCGCATGACTGCGGCGTTCCGATGCTGAGCCATCACAACCATGTGCTAGATACTTTAGAGGCTGCTGAGGCCAATGTGAAAGTCCCGGACGCTACATTCGTGCTCACATGGCGGCAGCCTCGCGGCGCTTGCGGGAGGATGCCGCGAGCTGTTCGAGCACGGACACGGTGACGTCCCATTCCATGCAGGCGTCGGTGACACTCTGGCCGTAGACCAGCTCCTGCTCCCCTGCCAGCTGAAGCGCAACGTCGAGGTTCTGGGCACCGCCCACGAGGAAACTTTCCAGCATGACGCCGGCGATCGGCGAGGCGGGTTCGGCCTCCAACTGGGCGCCGATTTCCAGGGCGACCTCGGCCTGGCGGTGATGGCTCTTGCCGCTGTTGGCGTGGCTGGCATCGACGATCAGGCGCGGGTTCAGGCCTTTGGTGGACAGCTTCTCCGAGGCCGCAGCAACGTCGTCCGCCGAGTAGTTGGGGCCCTTGCGTCCGCCGCGCAGGATCACGTGCGTGTCCGGGTTCCCGGCGGTCGCCACGAGGGCGGCGCGGCCATCACCGTCAATGCCGAGGAACGCCTGCTGGGCGGCGGCTGCACCGCAGGCGTCGATGGCCACCTGGAGGTCGCCGTCGGTGCCGTTCTTGAAGCCGATCGGCATGGAAAGGCCCGAGGCGAGCTGGCGGTGGATCTGGCTTTCCGTGGTGCGGGCGCCGATGGCGCCCCAGGCGACCAGGTCCGCCATGTACTGCGGGCTGATCGGCTCGAGGAATTCCGTGGCCGTGGGCAGGCCGAGCTCGGTGACTTGATGGAGGAAGCCGCGGGCGGTGCGCAGGCCCGAGGCGATGTCGTGGCTGCCGTCCAGGTGCGGATCGTTGATGAGGCCCTTCCAGCCCACCGTCGTGCGCGGCTTCTCGAAGTAGGCCCGCATGACCACCAGGAGGTCTTCCTTATGCTTTTCGGCCTGGCTGACCAAGCGGCGGGCGTATTCGAGGCCGGCCTTGGGGTCGTGGATGGAGCAGGGGCCGACGATCACCAGCAGGCGGTCGTCGACGCCGTCCATGACCGCACGGATTTCGTCACGTCCGCGTTCGACGACGGCCGCGGCCTTCGCACTGAGCGGCAGTTCCGCGATGACTTCCTGCGGGGCGGGCAGCGGTTCGAAACGGCTGACCCGCAGGTTCGACGTGGAGCGGCCTGCAGGCGTGTCGGCGCTGGAGCGGGACTCCTGGCTGGAATCGAGTGCGGTGGGGTTTTCGGCAATGCTGGTCATTTTCGGGTCCTGTTCCGGGGCGGAGCGGGCCCTTATCAGAACCCGCCGGATATGGCGAAGGGCAGAGAATCATCTCTGCCCTGTTGGCTCTGAAGGTTAGTTGGATGCGTGTCAGTTAGACGCGGGCCCCTCCAGAGCCAACGAAAAATACGCATACCAACGCTTAGTCATGGACACACCATAGCCACCAAGGCAGCCGCGCTGCAAAACCGGGGGCGGCCTCATTCCGTAACAGTCACCCTTCCCACGGCCGGAAGAACGCCCGCGACATGGAAGGACATTGAGAGAAAACGTTTCCCAAAAGTCGCTAGACTCAGCGCCAGGAGAACTGACCGGCTGCGACCGGCAGCATGGGGACAGGCAGCACCAAGAAGGAAGCCATGGCAGATCGGAGCGCACGGCGCCGCGTCGGAATCGGAGACGTGGCTGCACGGGCCGGAGTTTCGCACGCCACCGTTTCGCGTGTCATGAACGGCAACACCACGGTGAACTCAGCCATCGCCGCACGGGTCCAGGCTGCCGCCGCCGAGCTGAAATACAAGCCCAATCCGGCCGGACGCAGCCTGGCCTTGGGCAAGACCGAAACCATCGGCATCGTGGTGCCGGACCTGTCGAATCCCACCTTCCAATCCATCCTCAGGGATGTCAGTATCGCCGCAGCGCGCGACGGCTACCGCGTGTTGATCGCGGACTCCTCCGAAGTTTCCAGCGAAGAAGCAATCCTGGCCGGTGAGGCACGCCGGCGCTGTGACGGCGTCGTGCTTTGCGCCCCCCGCATGAGCCAGGAGGAACTCGAAGAACTCGCACCCACCCTGCATCCGCTGGTACTGATCAACCGGACCACGGAGCTCTCCTCCACCCCCAGCCTGGTGGTGGACTACGGGCACGGCATCCAGCAGCTGGGCGCGCACCTGGTGGAATTGGGACACCGCAGGATCGCCTACCTGACCGGCCCGAAGCGCAGCGCCTCGAACGTGCAGCGTTTGCGCGGGCTGGAGAAATTCGTCGAGGACTACCCCGAGGTCGAGCTGCAATTCATCCCCGGGGGAAACACCTACGACGCCGGCAACGAAGCGAGCGACGCCGTCGCCTCCTGCGGGGCCACGGGAATCCTGGTGTTCAACGACGTTGCGGCCATGGGCCTGCTGCACGGATTGAGCGAACGCGGAATCCGCGTGCCCGAAGACCTCTCGATCACCGGCTACGACGACATGCCCTTCGCCCGCTACACCATGCCGGGCCTCACCACCGCGGCCGTCCCGATCACCCAGCTGGGCAGCCTTGCCTGGCGCCGGATGCGCGAACACATCACCCAGGCCAATGCTGAGTCCCCCATCGACCATTTCGAGCCGCATTTGGAAATCCGCGGCAGCACCGCGCCGCCCAAGGCCTGATCCGTCCCGGCGGATCCTCATTCGGAGGCGGGGAGTCCTGCTTCGCGGTAGTAGCCCTCGATATGGGCGGCGACAAGCCTTGCCGCCCGGCCGCCGTCGCCGGTGTTGACCGCATCGAGGATCGCGCGATGTTCGGCCCGAAGGCGGCCGGCGGTCGCGTCCCAGTCCGGGAGGTTCTTGGTCAGTTCGGCAGCGTAGCCTTCGATCGCTTCGCGCAGGGACGCCATCATGGCGCTCACCACTACGTTGCCGGCAGCCGCGGCGAGGGCGAGGTGGAAGCGGACGTCCAGGGCCAGGAACTCTTCGGTGCCCGGACCGGCATCCATTTCGTCGAGAAGCACGGCAGCCTCGGCGAGGGCCGGCGACTCGGGCCGCGCTCTCGAAACGGCCCACGATTCCAGGAGCACGCGGGTTTCCACGATGTCGGCCACGGGAAGGTGCCGGGTAGCCGCATGCAAGCGCAATGCGGCGCCGAGGGCCGTGGCGGGTTCCGCGATGACCACAGTCCCTGCGTCCTTCCCGGAGCCGACGCCGGCCCGGACCACACCCATCGCTTCCAGGATCCGGATCGCTTCCCGCACCGAAGTCCGGGAAACCTGGAGCTGTTCGGCAAGGGCACGCTCGGCAGGCAGGCGGCCGCCGAGCAGCAGCTTGCCGTCGGAGAACTGCTTTTCGATCCAGCCGAGCACGAGTTCGTGGGTTCGCATGCGGGAATTCTACTTGATGTGGTCCGACCACATGGATTAGAGTGTGGTCCAACCACACAGCAGAGTCCGGAGACCACCATGACGCAGACCGTCCAGCCAGCCAGCGGCACCGCCGCAGCGAACACCAGTACCGCCGTCGTGATTCCGCCGGCACTCAAGCGCCGGATTCCCAAGTATTCGGACCTTGCCCCGCTGATGAAGTTCAAGAAGCCGGAGTTCAGCAACGCCGCCCGCCTCAAGCGGGCCTCCACCGTCTGGGAGCTGCGGGACATCGCCAAGCGCCGCACCCCGCAGGCACCGTTCGACTACACGGACGGCGCCGCAGAAGCCGAAATCACCCTGCGCCGGGCGCGGCAGGCCTTCCAGGACGTCGAGTTCCGGCCCGGAATCCTGCGCGACGTTTCCAGCATCGACCTCAGCACCGACATCCTCGGCAAGCCCTCCCGCCTCCCCTTCGGCATCGCGCCCACCGGCTTCACCCGGATGATGCAGTCCGAGGGCGAATACGCCGGATCCCAGGCAGCCGAGGCAGCCGGCATCCCGTACACCCTTTCCACGATGGGCACCGCTTCGATCGAGGACGTCGCTGCGGCCGCACCGGGCGGACGCAACTGGTTCCAGCTCTACCTGTGGACGGACCGGGAGCGTTCGCTCGAACTGATTGAACGCGCCGCGGCCGCAGGCAACGACACCCTCATGGTCACGGTGGACACCGCCGTTGCCGGAGCTCGCCTGCGGGACGTCCGCAACGGCATGACCATCCCCCCGGCACTGACGTTGAAGACCGTGCTCGACGCGTCCTACCATCCGGCCTGGTGGTTCAACTTCCTCACCCACGAACCGCTGACCTTCGCCTCGCTCTCCCGCTACACGGGAACCGTGGCCGAACTGATCAACTCCATGTTCGACCCCACCCTGACCTTCGAAGACCTGGACTGGCTGCGGGAGACCTGGAAGGGCAAGCTGGTGGTCAAGGGCATCCAGACCGTGGAAGACGCCGCCAAGGTAGTGGACCACGGCGCCGACGGCGTGGTGGTCTCCAACCACGGCGGCCGCCAGCTGGACCGCGCACCCATCCCGCTGCACCTGCTCCCGGACGTTTCCGCCGCCGTCAAGAGCCTCAACCCGGAGGCCGCGGTCATCCTGGACACCGGCATCATGGGCGGCGCGGACATCATTGCGGCACTGGCCCTGGGCGCGGACTTCACCCTGATCGGCCGGGCCTACCTCTACGGGCTCATGGCCGGCGGACGGGCCGGCGTGGACCGGACCATCGGGATCCTGGAGAAGGACATGGCCCGGACCATGGCACTGCTCGGCGCCACGAAGATCTCCGAACTGAACCCGGAGCACGTGAGGCTGCTCCGGGTCTGACGCTCCCGGCGTTCTGCCCAACCAGCTCGCAGTTGTTGTCGTTTTCGCGGCTGAGAACGGCCTAACTGCGAGTCAGTTGGGTTGCGGGGCGTGTTACTTCTTCCGGCCGAACTTCGGCAGGTTGGGCAGGTCAGGCAGCTTCGCGAGCAGGTCCGCGGCCCTCGTGGCGGCACGGCCCACCGTGCGGCCGATCTGCTGGGGAACGGTGTCATCCACCGGAGCCGGTACGGGAACAGCGTCCTGTGCCGGCTGTCCTTCGTTAGCGGTCGGTGCGGTTCCTGCCGGGGCCTGGGACGTCCCGACGGCGGCCGGCTGGGCGGCCTGGGAAGCGCCGGGGGCGGTGCCCTCCCGGCGCTGCTTGGGTGCGGCGGTGGAGGCAGCCGCGGCGGGTCCGACGTCGAACGTCTCCAGCCAGCTGGCAATCCCTTCGAGGGGCTTCGGGTTCAGGGCGTAATAGCGCTTCTGCCCCTGGGCGCGCATGCTGACGAGGTCCGCCTCGCGGAGCACTTTCAGATGCTTGGAAATGGTGGGTTGGCTGGCGTCGAGCTCCTGGACCAGTTCCCCCACAGCTTTGTCCCCAGAGCGGAGGGAAACCAGGATGTCACGCCGGGTCGCCTCAGCAATGACGGCAAATACGTCGTCAGTCACCATGCCTCCCACCCTAGCGACATATACGTCAAAAGGCATCAACTATTTCGCGGTGCTGGAGCTATCTCCCAACTGCTTGGGCTGCAGGGGTCTCCGGATCGTTGACCGGCCCCACCCCCGATGGTAGAACGATCACACGGTCCAGGCGGCCATCAGGCTGCGGCCAGAGCGGGGCGGGGTGCGTGGCCATGGCTGAGTTCTTCCGGCGGCAGATGTTCAACATCATTGCCGCGGTGTTCCTGATCCTCTTCGTGGCCGTGTGGCTCGCGGTCCTGCTGCGGGTGGGCACGTGGGTACCGGTCGCCGGACTCACCGCCCCGGCCTTGAACGGCGCCCTGGTGACGGCCGCGGGCGTGATGGCCACCTCCCTGGGCTCCCTGACGGCGTCGGCACTGGGTTTCACCATCTCCGAGGTCAAACGCGAGCAGTCCGAGGCACCGGCAGGCTCCCCCGGGGGTTCCTTCCCCGCGGAAGTCGCCGCGAAGCTGTCCGGCAGGATCGTTGCCGCGATCATGGTCTACATGGTGATGGGCCTGCTCGTCCTCGTCGTCTGGCTGGTCAAGGGACCGGCATCCACGGACCTCATCGGCGCTTTCGCGCTGTCCCTGCTCGGCTGGCTGGTGGGGGCCGCGGGCGTCGTGTTCCAGACGGAGAAACCGGCGGCCTGAGATCCAGCCGAAGCAAAGGGCCTACCCAGGGGACTCAGTCGAACCAGGGATCCAGCCCGTGCAGCGGGAAGATTTCCTTGCGGGTGGCAATGATGCTGCGGTCCACGGCGTCGCCCGGGTCGTAGCCGACCTCCCACGAACGCCACCAGATGTCCGCCTCGTCCCCCATCCGCTCCGGGGCGTTGCGGCCGAACTCTTCCCGGACGTATTCGAGCCAGTCCTCGGGGACGCGGGTGGTCAACGGAATCGGATTCTGAGCAACAATGCCGATCAGGTGGGACCAGGTCCGCGGGACCACCCCGGTGATGTCGTACCCTCCTCCCCCGGTGGCGATCCAGCGGTTGCCGCAGTACCGTGCGGCGAGGCCGGCGACGGCGGTGGCGGCCTCGCGCTGGCCGTCGACGCTGAGGTTGAGGTTCGTGAGCGGATCGTTGGCGTGCGAGTCGCAGCCGTGCTGGCTGACGATCACCTCGGGCTCGAACGCACCCACCAGCTGCGGCACCACCGCGTGGAACGCCCGCAGCCAGCCGGCATCGCCCGTGTGGGCCGGCAAGGCGACGTTGACGGCGGTCCCCAGGGCGTGCGGCCCGCCGATCTCGTTGGCGAAGCCCGTGCCGGGAAACAGGGTCAGCCCCGACTCGTGCAGTGACATGGTGAGGACACGCGGGTCATCCCAGAAGATGCTCTGGGTCCCGTCTCCGTGATGGGCGTCGACGTCGATGTACGCGATCTTTGCCACACCGCCGTCGAGCAATCGCTGGATGGCCAGCGCCGCGTCGTTGTAGATGCAGAAGCCGCTGGCGCGTTCCCGGGAGGCGTGGTGCAGGCCGCCGCCGAAGTTCACGGCACGCACGGCCTCGCCAGAGAGGACCTTTTCGGCGCAGAGCAGCGAGGCGGCGGCCAGCCGGGCGCTGGCCTCATGCATCCCGGCGAAGGCGGGATCGTCGTCGGTTCCCAGCCCGCGTTCCGGGTCGGACGCCGTCGGGTCCTCGCTGGCGCGCCGCACCGCGGCAATGTAGTCCGCGCTGTGCACCCGCTGGAGTTCGACGTCGGACGCGACTTCCGGCACCCGCAGCGAGACGTGCGGCAGCTCGAACAGCCCCAGGGAGCCCGCCAGCCGTGCCGTGAGTTCGAGGCGCTGCGGCGCCATAGGGTGGCCGGGACCGAAATCATAGGCGGTCATGGCGGGACTCCACGCCACCGTCGTTGGCAGCGCGGACGGACGGAGGCCGGGCCGGGAAGTCATCAAAGACAGGCTAGCCTGTTCGCCCGGCCGCCGCGGGCGATTAGTGGTTTACTACTGAAGACAGCCGATCCGTCAACAAGAAGCGAAAAGCACTGCCATGACCCAGAGCCAGTCGAGGTCTCCACACCTGGCCGGCTGGCACCCCGACCAGCCTGAGCGCGAAGGCCTGTGGATCTTCACCGGCCTCCGGGACTTCATCGACAACATCGCCAACACCTCGCCGGCCCGGCTCGCCTTGACGGCGTTCTCCGTGGTGATCCTGCTCTTTACCGGCTTGCTGTCGCTGCCCGCTGCTTCTGCGGAAGGCGTCGTAACGCCCCTCCATGACGCGATGTTCACGGCCGCCTCGGCGGTCTGCGTTACCGGACTCACGGTGGTCTCGACGGCGGCCCACTGGACGTTCTTCGGCCAGCTGGTGATCCTGGTGGGCATCTTCGTCGGTGGCTTGGGAACGCTGACGCTGGCCTCGCTGCTCGCGCTCATGGTCAGCAAGCGGCTGGGCGTGCGCGGAAAGCTCATCGCACAGGAAGCCATGAACAACGCCGGCCGGCTCGGCGAGGTTGGTACCTTGCTGCGGATCGTCATCACCACCTCCGTGGTCATCGAAGGCGCCCTGGCGTTGGCGATGATCCCCCGCTTCATGATCCTGGGGGAGGACTTCGGGCAGTCGGTGTGGCACGGGGTGTTCTACTCGATTTCGGCCTTCAACAACGCCGGATTCACCCCGCACTCGGACGGCATCGTCCCCTATGAGACGGATCTCTGGATCCTCATCCCGCTGATGCTTGGCGTCTTCCTCGGCAGCCTCGGCTTCCCCGTGGTGATGGTGCTCCAGCAGAACGGGCTCAACTGGCGCAAATGGAACCTGCACACGAAGCTGACCATCCAGGTCTCCTTCATCCTGCTGATGGCCGGCACGTTCCTCTGGGCCCTGATGGAGTGGGACAACGCCCGGACCATCGCCAACATGACCCTGGGCGACAAGATCACCCACTCGCTCTTCGCCTCGGTCATGACCCGGTCCGGCGGTTTCAACCTCGTTGACCAGAACCACATGGAATCCACCACCATGCTGCTCACCGACGCCTTGATGTTCGCCGGCGGCGGTTCGGCGTCGACGGCGGGCGGCATCAAGGTGACCACCATCGCCGTCATGTTCCTCGCCATCGCTGCCGAGGCCCGCGGCGACGCCGACGTGAGGGTCTACGGCCGCACCATCCCGCAGGGCACCATGCGGGTCGCGATCTCGGTGATCGTGGCAGGCGCCACCCTGGTGTCGGTCTCGTCCTTCCTGCTCCTGCAGATCAGCGGGGCAACCCTTGACCGGGTGCTCTTCGAGACGATCTCCGCCTTCGCCACGGTGGGTCTCAGCACGAACCTCAGTGCCGAACTGCCGCCAGCCGGCGTCTATGTCCTGACCGCGCTCATGTTCATGGGGCGCGTCGGCACCGTCACCCTCGCCGCCGCACTGGCCCTGCGCCAGCGCAGCCAGCTCTACCACTATCCCGAAGAAAGGCCGATCATTGGCTAACACCTCAGGCGCCCCCAACCGTCCGGCGCACAATGCCCCCGTGCTGGTCATCGGCCTGGGCCGCTTCGGCTCGGCCACCGCCGAGCAGCTGGTCAAGCAAGGCCGTGAAGTCCTGGCGATCGAACGGGACCGCACCCTCGTGCAGAAGTGGGCGCCCGTCCTCACCCACGTGGTGGAGGCCGACGCCACCAACATCGACGCCCTCCGCCAGCTCGGCGCCCAGGAATTCAGCTCCGCCGTGGTCGGTGTGGGCACCTCGATCGAATCCTCGGTGCTTATCACCGTGAACCTCGTGGACCTGGGCATTGAGCACCTCTGGGTCAAGGCCATTACGCCCTCGCACGGCAAGATCCTGAGCCGCATCGGCGCCAACCACGTGATCTATCCCGAGGCGGACGCCGGCGTTCGCGCAGCACACCTGGTCTCCGGCCGCATGCTGGACTTCATCGAGTTCGACGACGACTTCGCGATCGTGAAGATGTACCCGCCGAAGGAAACCGTGGGCTTCACCCTGGACGAATCCAAGGTCCGCTCCAAGTACGGCGTGACCATTGTGGGCGTGAAGTCACCGGGAGAGGACTTCACCTACGCCAGGCCGGAGACGAAGGTGTCCGGGCGGGACATGCTCATCGTCTCCGGACACGTGGACCTGCTGGAACGCTTCGCGGCCCGGCCGTAGGGTTTCCCCGTTGCGTCCGATGAAGGCTCGGTTGTGGTGGCTTCCGCGCGGAAAACCCCGTCACGACTGAGCACTCACCGGCGGCGTCAGCCGAGCTGCTGCGTGATTTCGGCGGCACGGGCAGCCGCCGCCCGGGCGCCGTCGGCGATGATCGCGGGAATCCCACCCTCGTTGAACGCCGCGATGGCGCGTTCGGTGGTGCCGTTGGGGCTGGTCACGGCCACGCGCAGGGCTGTGGGGTCCGCACCGGGCTCGGCGAGCATGTAGCCGGCCCCTGCCACGGTTTCACGGGCAATCCGTAGGGAGAGCTCCGGATCCAGTCCGAGCTCGACACCGGCGGCGGCCATGGCTTCGGCAAGGTAGAAGGCGTACGCCGGGCCCGAGCCGCTGATGGCCGAGAGCGCATCCACCTGTTCTTCCGGGATTTCCACCACGGTGCCTGCGGCGGACAGCAGTTCAGTAACTAGCTGCAGCTGTTCCGGCGTGACGCTGCTGCCGGCCGACACGGAGATCACTCCGCGGCCGAGCTTCGCCGGGGTGTTCGGCATGGTGCGGATCACGGGCTGGCCCGGGGGAAGGGCGGCTTCCAGCTGGGCGATGGAGACGGCGGCGGCAACGCTCACAACGATGGTATTGGGGGCCAGGACCGGGGAGATCTCGCGGGCAAGGTCGGTGATGCCCACCGGCTTGACGCCCAGGATGACCACGCCGGCGCCCTTGGCGGCGAGTTTGTTGTTGTCGGGATCTTCGGCGCCGGCGATCGCCATGATGCCGTGGCGGTGGGCCAGTTCGTCGGCCCGTTCGGCCCGGCGCACGGTGGCGACAACGTCGGAAGGGTCGGTCCCCGCAGCGAGCAGGCCGCCCAGGATGGCCTCGTTCATGGATCCACAGCCAAGGAATGCGATTCGAGTCATGGCTCCATCATGCCAGTTCGCGGTTTCGCCACCGAAGCCGCCTGGTGCCCGTCAGGTGCCCGCCGGGGGCGACGCCGCGATTCCCAGCCAACTCCCAAGGTTATTGCAGCTTGCGCCCAACGTTGCTTCGTATCGTAGTAACTACCTCATTGAGGGTGCGAGTGATGAGGCGGGCATGGGGATGTCCGCCAAGGAGCACCGGTGGTTTGAACGGGTTTCCCCCCATTTTCCCGATCAGCCACCGGTGCTTTCTCGTTGAGGCGGCATTTCGGCACGGACCGCTGCCCGGCCGTCTCCCAACCGCCTGGGGCGGCTCAGAGCTCGAAGGCTCCCACGAGAGGCGCGCCCAGGTGCTGGCGGGCAAACCGCAGGGTCTCGGCAAGCCATTCTTCGCGTTCTCCCGCCACCTTGGCCCTGCGGGTGGAGATCTCGGCCACGATGCTGCCGGTGAACCCGGTGCCGGCCAAATGCTGCAGCACTTCGGCGCATTGCTGGGTGCCGCGGCCCGGGATGAGGTGCTCGTCCTTCCCGGACCCGGAGCCATCGGTCAAGTGGACGTGTCGCAGTTTGCTTCCGAGTTCCCGGACGGCGTCCAGGCTGCTGGCCCCCGCAGTGGCGGCGTGCGAGAAGTCCCAGGTGACGTCGTCGTAATCCTGCCCCACCGGGTCCCAATGCGGCAGGTACGCCAGCGCTTCCCTCCCGCGGACCCGCCACGGGTACATGTTCTCGACTGCGATGTGCACCTGGTAGAGCGCCGCCATCTCCCGGACACCCGCGGCGAAATTCTCCGCGTAGTTCGACTGCCAGCGGAACGGCGGATGGACCACCACGGTGCTGCAGCCCAGGTCCCGGGCCATCCTGCAGGACATTTCGATCTTGTTCCACGCCGCCCCCCAGACCTGCTGGGTCAGCAGCAGCGTGGGCGCGTGGATGGAAACGACCGGCTGATCGTAGCGCTGGCTGAGCTGCTCGAGCGCTGCGGGGTTCTGGCTGGTGGCATTGTTGGTGACCATGACCTCGACGCCGTCGTAGCCCAGGTCCTGTGCCACGGCGAAGGCGTCGTGCACGCTCAGGGGGTACACGGAGGCGCTGGAGAGCGCCACCGGGATCTTCGATTCCCCGCTCTGGTCCGCTTCCCTCAGCTGCCCGACGCCGTTAGTCATGTCAGCCGGCCTGCCTGGCTGCGGCGGTGGCCGGGACGGGGACGGCCGGGCCGCCGTCGTCCGCTGCCTTTTTCTTCTTGGAAACGGATGCGGCGCCGACGTGCGGCGCCGGCTGCAGCGGACCGTCGAAGACCAGCTGGTCGAGCCGGCGCAGGATCAGCCCTTCGCGCAGGGCCCACGGGCAGATCTCCATACTGGGGAACTCGAAGAGTTCCAAGGCGGTCTCGGCCACCAGCGCGCCGGCCAGGATCTGCCGGGCACGGGCCTCCGAGACGCCGGGCAGGTACAGCCGGTCCGCGACGGTCATGGCCGAGATCCGCTGCGCCCACAGGCCGAGGTCCGTGGCGTGCAGCTCGCGTTTGACGTACGGGCCTGCACCGCTGGGGGCGGCACCTGCGATGCGGGCCAGGGAGCGGAAGGTCTTCGAAGTGCCGGCCACGAGGTTGGCCCGGCCGAGTTCCTTGAATTCCCGCACCACCGGTTTCAGGGTGGAGCGGATGTAGCGCCGCAACTCCTTGACGCTCTTGGCCGTGGGCGGGTCGTCGTGGAGCCAGTCGCGAGTGAGGCGGCTGGCACCCAGCGGCACGGACATGGCCAGCTCCGGGAGCTCGTCCTGGCCGAAGGCCATTTCGAAGGAACCGCCTCCGATGTCAAGGTCCAGGATGGGTCCGGCTCCCCAGCCATACCAGCGGCGGACGGCGAAGAAGGTCATGGAGGCTTCTTCGTCGCCGGTGAGTTCCTGGAGTGTGACCGTGGTTTCGTGCTTGACCCTGGCCAGCACCTCAGGACCGTTGGTGGCCTCGCGGATGGCGGAGGTACAGAAAGCCAGCAGGTCCTCGGCCTTGTGCTTGGCCGCGAACTCCCATGCTTCGAGGACGAACTCGATCAGTTCGTGCTGCCCGGCCTCATTGATGTTCCCCTCCGGATCCAGGAACTGGACGAGGGACAGCGGCCGCTTGTGTGACGCGAACGCCACGGGCCGTGCGCCCGGATGGGCATCCACCAGAAGCAAATGGACAGTGTTCGAACCGATGTCTAGGACGCCAAGACGCATGCTGACATTATTCCGCGTTTGGAACTGTGTGAAGCAACTGCGACGGCCTGCGGCGGGGCACTACTCTCCGGCGCGCTTGAAATCGCGGCGGACGTTGGCGATGCCTTCGGGGCCCATTTCAAAGCCGTGCTCGCTGCCCGGGTTGATGACCAGGCCGATCTCGTCGCCGATGCTGTCGAGGATGGCCGAACCGTGGGTGGCCAGGACGTTCGGCGCGGCTTCGAGGAAGTGGGAGTCCACGCGGCTGGGGTGGCTGAAGACCGCGAGCACGGGCTGTCCGTCCACGTTGGCCAGGACAAGGGGCTCCACGGCGGCGTCGGGCGTGTCCAGGGCGTCAGTGCTGAGGATGTAGACCTCGTTGTTGAGGAAGGACAGGATGACCTCGACGGGGTTGGCATCGGGCTGCCCGGCCTTCGCGAGGTTCTCCTCAAGCTCGTTCAGGGGGCTGTTGTCAGTGGTTTCCGGCTGCTCGCTCATGTACCTAGCGGATCACATCCGGGCCCCCGCTGTCGAAATTCGCGGCGGACCCCACTTGCTCGCGCGTTCCCGAAGGCTCGCAGGTTCAAGGTCCCGCCGGGTTCCCAGAGCACGAAATCGCCGGAACACTGCCAGGTCGCCGGAAGGTTCCGGCGAGTCCGCGGCGTTCCGGCGATTTCGGCGAATCGTCCAGCCCTCAAACTACTTCTTGGCGGTGGCCTTCTTGGCTGGCGCCTTGCGCGTGGTGGTGCGCTTGACGGGTCCCTTGGCGCGCTTCTCGGCGAGCAGCTCGATGGCCTTTTCGCGGGTCAGTTCCTCGAGCGGGGTGGCGCGCGGCACGGTGATGTTCGTGACGCCGTCGGTGATGTACGGGCCAAAACGGCCTTCCTTCACCACGATGTTCTTCTCGGACACGGGGTCCGGTCCGAACTCGGCCAGCGGCGGCACGGCGGCGCGGGCACCGCGCTGCTTGGGCTGGGAGTAGATCTCCAGCGCCTGGTCCAAGGTGATCGTGAAGATCTCCTCTTCGCTGCCGATCGAGCGGGAGTCTGTGCCTTTCTTCAGATACGGCCCGAAGCGGCCGTTCTGAACCGTGATCGGGGTGCCCTCGGCGTCGGCGCCCAGGACCCGGGGCAGACTCATCAGGGCCAGCGCGTCGTCCAGGGTGACAGTTTCCACAGTCATGGACTTGAACAGGGACCCCGTGCGCGGCTTGGCCTTCACGGGCTTCTTCGGCGGTTTCGGCTTGCCGTTCTTGTAATACTCCACCGGCAGTGCGGCCAGCTGTTCGTCCGTCATTTCCGGAATGATTTCGGTGACGTAGGCGCCGTAGCGGCCGTTCTTGGCAACCACGGTGTGGCCCGTGTGCGGGTCCACGCCGAGCACGCGTTCCTCCGGGGCGGAGGTTTCCATGAGCTCCACGGCCTTGGCCGGGGTGAGCTCGTCCGGGGCGAGGTCCTCGGGGACGTTGGCCCTGGCGGATTCCACGATCTCGCCGGTCTTGGCGTCCACCGTGGGAACGGAGCTTTCAAGGTACGGCCCGAACTTGCCCACTCGCAGGGTGATGCCGTCGGCGATCGGCACGGAGTTGATGTCCCGCGCGTCGATCTCGCCCAGGTTGTTCACGATGCTCAGCAGGCCGGGATCGCTGTCCTCGCCGTAGTAGAAGTGCTTGAGCCAGGCGGCACCCACGGCCTCGCCGTTGGCGATCTTGTCCAGGTCGCCTTCCATGTCGGCGGTGAATTCATAGTCCACGTAGTCGGTGAAATGCCGTTCGAGCAGGCGGATCACCGAGAAGGCAATCCAGCTCGGCACCAGGGCCGAACCCTGCTTCCGGACATAGCCACGGTCCTGGATGGTGGAAATCGTGGAGGCGTAAGTGGAGGGGCGGCCGATCCCGCGCTTTTCCAGTTCGGCGGTGAGCGAAGCTTCCGTGTACCGCGGCGGAGGGGAGGTTTCGTGCCCGACGGCGACGATCTCCGAAGCCTTCAGGGCGTCGCCCTTCGCGACGTTCGGCAGGCGGCGGCCTTCGTCCGAGTCGTCGTCGCCGCGGCTTTCATCTTTGCCTTCCTCGTAGGCGGCGAGGAACCCGGGGAAGGTGATGACGGTACCGGACGCCGAGAACTCAGCGTCCCGCCCATCGGCGGACACCGCGCCGAGGCGGATCGTGGCGGTGGATCCCTTGGCGTCGGCCATCTGGGAAGCTACGGTGCGCTTCCAGATCAGCTCGTAGAGGCGGAATTCGTCCCCGCTGAGCTGTCCGGCAACCTGGGCAGGAGTGCGGAAGGAGTCACCGGCGGGACGGATGGCCTCGTGGGCTTCCTGCGCGTTGGCGGCCTTGTTCGCGTAGACCCGGGCACCCTGGGGGACATACTCGGGGCCGTACAGCTCAGAGGCCTGGCGGCGGGCCGCAGTGACGGCTTCGTCGCTCAGCGCCGAGGAGTCGGTACGCATATACGTGATGTAGCCGTTTTCATACAGGCGCTGGGCAATCTGCATGGTGCTCTTGGAGGAGAAGCGCAGCTTGCGGCCGGCTTCCTGCTGCAGCGTTGACGTGGTGAACGGCGCGGCCGGACGGCGGGTGTACGGCTTGGTGTCGACGGAGCGGACCCTGAAGTCCGCCTTCTCCAGCCCGGCGGCCAGGGACGCGGCGAGCTGCTCGTCAAGGTGCACCGCATTCGCGGAAGTCAGGACGCCGTCGTCGTTGAAGTCACGGCCACTGGCTACCTTGGCGCCGTCCACCGCGGCAAGCTTGGCCTTGAAGGAGCCGCTTTCCGCGCCGAACTGGCCGGTGAGGTCCCAGTAGGAAGCGGCCTTGAACGCCATGCGTTCGCGTTCGCGGTCCACCACCATGCGGGTCACCACGGACTGCACGCGGCCGGCGGAGAGGCCGCGGGCCACCTTGCGCCATAGCACCGGAGAGATCTCGTAGCCGTAGAGCCTGTCCAGGATGCGGCGGGTTTCCTGTGCGTCCACCAAGGCGGTGTCCACGTCGCGCAGGTTGTCCATGGCGCGGTGGATGGCTTCCTTGGTGATTTCGCCGAAGGTCATGCGGTAGACCGGGACCTTGGGCTTGAGCACTTCAAGCAGGTGCCACGCGATGGCTTCACCCTCGCGGTCCCCATCGGTTGCGAGGTAGAGCGCGTCGGCGTCTTTCAGCTGGGCCTTGAGCTCGGCAACCTTCTTCTTCTTGTCCGGGGACACCACGTAGTACGGCTTGAAGTCGTTCTCGATATCGACGGCGAACTTGCCCACCGAGGTCTTCTTCAGTTCAGCAGGCAGGTCCGAAGGCTGCGGGAGATCCCGGATGTGGCCGATCGAAGCCTCGACAACAAAGCCTTCGCCAAGGTACTTGGCGATGGTCTTGCTTTTGGCCGGAGACTCCACGATCACGAGTTTCTTGCCGGTTTTTGCCTTGCTGGGCACGGTTCTCCTACGAAAAGAATGGCTGGGGGCTGGTGCCCATCTTGGCCTAGTTCACCACAAAATGCAGAATCCTGCCTTTGCTAGGCCGACAAACCCGGGCTCCGGTCGTCCGGGATCAGGGACCACATGGTGGCCATGCGCTCGGCGCCGCTGGGAATGCTGGCCGGGTCCTCAAGCTCGTATTCACGCAGGATCTCATCAATCCTGCTGTTCAGTTCGACCCGTTGCTCCATGGTCAGGTACAGGAGCTTGCTTGCCAGGATCATCGCCGCCGAGGAGTCCGATGCCTCCCCCTTGGCCCGCTGTTCGTTCCTGGTGCGCGAATAGGCCAGCGCCCTGCGGCGGAACACGTCGAGTTCAAGATCGACGACGGCGAGCTCCGGGCTGGCGACGCTGCTGCCGGAGACGATGTTGAAGTCGGTTCCCGCCGCTTTCCAGCGGCGCTCCCGGGCGTCCCCGGTAGTCTCGGCGGGCACGACGATTCCCCACTTCTGCAGGGCGCGCAGGTGGTAGCTCATGGCGCTCGGCGTGAGCCCGGTCTGGGCCGCGAGCTCGGTGGCGGTGCGGCTGAGCTGCGATTCGTACAGCTCGGAAATCACTTCGAGCCTGGCGGCGTGCGCGAGGGCGCGGATGGCCTTGGGGTCGGTGATTTCGACCGTTTTTTCCGGCCGGCGCCGGCGTTTCGTGGGGACCTGTTCCGCGTTGGCCCCGTTCTCTGCATTCACCGGATCAGTGTAGCGGGAGCTGCTTTGCCTCCGGTCCCTCACCCATGGGACCGTCCCGTAGAGTCCTGCGCCCCGCCCGACGGATCCGCCTGATCGGCCGGCAGCAGGAAGCCGTCCCGGACCAGGTTTCCGACGTCGGACAGAAGGCCGGCGCGGAATGCGTCTTCGTCGAAGCCTTCCCCGCCGCCGAGCAACGCAGAAAGGGCTCCGACCAGCTGCCGGACCGAAAGGTCCCCATCGCAGGCCGAGACGAAACCGGCCAGCTCCGTGCTCAACAGGTTGGTCCGGCGCAGGCCCGCGCCCTGCCGCAGCAGGATGACACCGGGGTGCTCTGCCCCGGGCCGCTGGTGGCGTTCCTCCGTGACGTCCTCGGCAACCAGCAGGTGCGCGTCCTCCAGCGCGTGCCCGGCGAGCCAGTCATCGCGTTCGACGGCGGCGCCCAGGTGAGGCCCGACCGGTTGCTCGATGGGGTAGGTGATTTCCTCGAAGCGCCGGCGTCCGTCCGGCACCGGTGCGGTTCCAGCGGGCGCGTCTTCCGCAGTCCCGTTTGCTGTCACGGGCGCGGACGGTTCTGCGGCCGGGTTCCCGGCGGGGCGGCGCAGCCAGATCATGCCGAAGCCCACGGCCGCGACGTCCCGCGAGGCAAAGTCCGCCAGGTATGCGGCGTATGTCCCGCGGTACAGGGCCTTGTCCCGGCCTTCGGACGCGTCCTGCAGCCAGGTTTCGGCGTACACCTCCGGCCCCACCTGCTCCCGCTGGATGAACCAGGCCTCGGTGTCCGTTCCCTCCAGCCAGGCGGCGGGCCCTTCGCTCCAGCCCGAGCCTGTGGTGATTTCCCAGTTGCCGAGCATCTGGGCTGTTCCACCGGGAACAAGAACCTCCGGAAGGGCGCGGACGAGGACGGAGACGATCTGGTCCCCCGGCAGGCCGCCGTCGCGGTAGGTGAACTGTTCTGACGCTTCCTCGCCGCTGCTGCGCGGCGTAATGACGAAGGGCGGGTTCGACACCACCAGGTCGAACTGCTCACCGGCCACAGGGTCAAGCAGCGAACCGTGGCGCAGGCTGACACGCTCTTCCGGCCGGTCCGGGTCCAGGCCCAGGGCCGCTGCGTTGAGGAGCAGGTTGAAACGGGTGAAGGCGAGCGCCCGTTCCGAAATGTCGGTGGCCGTGACATGCCCGCAATGCTCCAGGAGATGGAAGGTCTGGATGCCGCATCCCGTGCCGAGGTCCAGCGCGCGGGCCGCCGGGCGGCGGATGGTGCTCTGGACCAGGGTGGTGGATGCCTGCCCGATCCCGAGCACGTGGTCATGCCGCAGGACCCCCGGCCGCTGGTGCGCGGCGAGGTCGCTGGAGACCCACAGTTCAATCGTCCGGCCGTCGCCGGCTTCCCAACCGTAGGGACGCAGGTCCACCTTGGCGGCGACCGCACCGCCGTCGAGCATCTCGGCAAGGCCGAGCTCCAGAAGCCCGGCAGTACCGGTTCCCGGCAGCGCGGCGTCGACGTCTTCCGCGGACTGCGGAACGGCAAGCAGCCACAACCGCACGACGACGGCGAGCGCAGCAGCCGCCCGCGGCTTGCCTTCCAGCGCAGCCGGCTCGGTGGCGAGCAGCGCCGGGACGAGCTGGTCCCGGCCGAGGGCGTCGTGGGCGGAGCTTCCAAGGAGCTCCGCCACGCCGTCCAGGGTGAACCCCGCAGCACGCAGATCCCCGGCAAGGGAAGTGAGCAGTTCCGGGAGGTCGCTCCGGGGCGCGTCAGGAGTATTGCCAGCGGTGAAATGCGTTGCGGAATCGGTCACCTTGAAAGTTTAGAGGGAGGTTACATGCCCGGGCCGACCGCTGGTCTGCTATGTGGAAAGCTGGTCTGTTATGTGGAAAATGGCACAGCGGGGAGCGGGTAGCGTGGAAACATGGCTTTCCTTCCCTCCACAGCCCGTGCCGTCTTGCGTTGCGCGGCGCCGGGCCTCATGGCCGCATTGGCACTGGCATCCTGTTCCGCAGCTCCTTCCGTGGAGGACGCCGACGTCCCGGCCTGGAAGGCCAAGGTGCTGCCGTCCGCTTCCAGCGTTGTCCTGGAGGATTCAGGGAAGATCCTCAAGCGCGAACCCCTGGTCAAGTCGACGGCCGTTCCCGCCGGCGACTACACCCTGACCGTTGCCTGCGACGGCGGCGGCAAGGCCTTCTTCACCGTGTCCGCCGACGGGCGGGAGATTACCGAAGCCGGCGCGGCCTGCAACGGAAGCTACGAGACCGCGCGGGTGGACCTGCCGTCCGGCGGGACGGTGGAGGTCACCGCGAGCAGCGTGGACGTACCCCTCATTTACGCCTACCAGCTGGCCGCGGCCAGGTAGCACGCCGTCGGTTAGGCTTTCCCCATGGCTGTGTGGGGACGGGCAATCGCGGTAGTGGCATTGCTGGCTGCCCTGGCGGCGTGTGAATACACGGAAGAAGGCGAGCCGCCGCCCAGCGCGAGGCCAGGTTCCCCTTCGACGGTGCAGCCGGACGTGCTTCTTTCGGGGGCCGCCCCGGATCCCGAAACTTTGAAACGGGCGCAAAGGGACTTAGACCGGGTCAGCTCTTCCTTGGGCAAGGTATCTCCGGCAACCGTGACGAAATCGGTTGGTGGCATCGCCCCTTCGGGCATTGATCCTGCTTCGCAATACGGCGGGATGGCAGCGAGTTCACGGGTCGATGCTGGCAAATACCTGTTCAGGACAACTTGCCTCGGGGATCAAGAGGCCTTCCTCATCGTCGTTCACGAAGGAGACCCGGTTGCACCCCGCACGATCCGCTGCGGCGAAATCGATGAAACCGACTACAAACTCGCGCAGGGACCAGTCACCATCAGGCTCCGGGGGAAGACGCCCGGTACCGGGTCCGCTGGAGGCGTACACGTCCTGAAGGTGCCTGGTAAACCGTAGGGCGCCACTCTCACGACAGCCCGCGTGCGGGCGTAAAGTCGGAATATGGGCCGGTGGCGAGGCCTCAAGGTGCCCCGGAAACGGCGGGTTGTTGCCGCCGTCGTGCTCTGTTGCGGCCTGGCGGCCGCCGGGCTGGCCGCCTGCGAATACAGCTACGACGACGGCCGCGGCCCGCTGCCTGTGCGCCCCGCTCCGGTGATTACCGACCCGGTGCTGCCGCGGGATCCGGGACTGGACCGCACCGTTACCGGCGAGGTCCTGGCTGCGTGGGCGCAACAGGCGCTGCCGGCCAACATCGGGCAGGCTTTCTTCACCAGTTACGGCTTCCTTGGTTCCGGTGAATCGCGCACGGAACGGACAGTCCAGCTACCGGCCGGAACGTATTCGGTCGCTTTGGCGTGCCGGGGCGCCCGCCAGGCGTCCTACTCCGTCCGGGACGGCAAAGACGCGATCATCGAACTCACGATGGATTGCGGTGAGACCCGCATCAACGTCGTCGAGCTGCCCAAGTCCACGGTGCTCGACGTCACTATCGAGGCCGTCAGGCGGGCAAATTTCGCCTACCGGGTGACCAGGATCTGAGCTGGTTCAGCCGTCTTCCGAGGCTGCCTAGGCCGCGCAACCTTGCGGGCAGCGCAGTGTTTCCGGGCTGGCTGCGCACTCGGCGCAGTAGAGAGTGAGGTTGCGGCAGCTGGGGTTGGAACAGTTTTCGAACTTGTTGGTCGGGGCTTCGCAACGGACGCATTGTCCGATGGTCTTGGCGTCCTCGCTGAATTCCACATGCATCCGCTTGTCGAAAACGTAGAGCGACCCTTCCCAAAGCCCTTGGTCCTTGTACTTTTCTCCGTAGCGGACGATGCCGCCGTCCAGCTGGTACACCTCTTTGAAGCCACGGTTCACCATGAGGCTGGAGAGGACCTCGCAGCGGATCCCGCCGGTGCAATACGTGACGACAGGCTGGTCCTTGAGCCCGTCGTATTTTCCTGACTCGAGTTCCTTGATGAAGTCGTGGGTGGTTGCCACGTCGGGAACGATCGCGTCCTTGAACTTTCCGATCTGCGCCTCGAAAGCGTTGCGGCCATCGAAGAACTTCACGTCCTGGCCGGCGGCCTTCTTCTCCTCCAGCATGGCGTGCAGTTCCTCTGGCTTGAGGTGGACACCTCCCCCAACAACACCGTTCGCGTCGACCTTCAGCTCGCCGGGTGCCCCGAAGGAGACGATTTCGTCGCGGACTTTGACGCTGAGGCGCGGAAAGTCGTCCGCGCCGCCCTCGGACCACTTGAAGTCGATGTCACGAAAGCCTTTGTACTCCCGGGTGGTCTTCACGTACTGCTTGACGTTGCCGATCTCGCCGCCGACCGTGGCGTTGATTCCGTCTTTCGAGATCAGGATGCGCCCGGTCAGCCCGAGCTTCTCGCAGAGGGCACGCTGCCACAGGCGCACGGCCTCCGGATCCGTGATCGGGGTAAAGCCATAGAAGAGCACAATCTTGTTTAAAGCCACGGATTTAAGGGTACCGGGCCGCGGCAAACCAGGCGCTCCGGGGGTCCCCGCCCTCCGGGGGTTTCCGCCCCTTGACCTGCGGCCCGGAGTGTTAACCCAGCTGTTACTGCCTCCCCCTGTTGCTCCCCTGCCCCCTGGGAATAGTCTCTCTACATGAGTCCAGACGCCTTGGTTGAAGACATCACGCATCTGCTGGAGGTCTGGGTGGCCGGTTGGGCCGGCTGCCGGGGCTACGAAACGCGCAAGGAAGGCCGGTTCCCCGCGGTGCTGCGTGCCGACAAAACCGGGGACTGGGAATACTTCGCCCACAACCCCTCGGATGCGGAATTCGCCGAACTGGCAGCAAAGACTTCAGAGGCTCCGACCCGCATCCTGACCATCCTCAGCAACGACCTCGCCCGTTACACCTTCCTCGCCAACGAGCACCGCCTGCACATCACCTCCGCATCCCAGACCATGATGATCGTGGACATGGAGACCCAGGACGCCGAGGACCCCTGGCTCTCCGATGAATCCCTGAAGCTCTCGACCTCCAAGAGCGGGGGCGTCCACTACGCCGAAGTCCGTTCCGGTGAGGACCTGGCCGCCAGCGGACGCGTGTGCGTAGTGGGCACCACTGCCGTCTTCGACAAGATTGTCACCGAGCCGGCATTCCAGCGCCGCGGCCTCGGCAGCTTCATCATGAAGGCCCTCGCGGCCCAGGCGTTCGAGCACGACGTCGAGAACGGGCTCCTCCTGGCATCCCTGGACGGCCAAAAGCTCTACTCGCACCTCGGCTGGCGGAGCATCAGTGGGGTCCTGATGCTGTCCACGTCGTCCGACCAGGACGGCGACCTCTCGGTGGACTGACTCCTTCCCGTTCCTTGGACTGCGCGTTCCGTGATCCACCCCCTTGGCGCCGGTGACAGAATGTTCTGGTGGATAACGCCGAATCGCTGATCTCCCTGCTGGGCCGCAGCCCGGACCCGGAGCAGCTCCGCCATGTCCACACTATTCCGGCCCGCAAAGCCGTCCACGAACCCTGGCCGGGGTGGGTGCACCCCGACATCGTCGAAGCCTACGGTTCGCTGGGAATCCAAGAACCGTACCGGCACCAGATCGAAGCCGCTGATCTCGCCCACGCCGGCGAACACGTAGTGATCGCCACGGGCACGGCGTCCGGCAAGTCCCTCGCCTACCAACTGCCCGCATTGGATGCGATCCACCGGTCGGAACTCCGGGTCCTGTCGGAGCCCGGCCGGATCCACGACGACGGCGCGGTGGCTCTCTACCTCGCCCCCACCAAGGCTCTGGCCGCCGACCAGCTCTCGGCCCTGCGTGCCCTCGGCCTGGCCACGGTCCGGGCCGAAAGCTACGACGGTGACACCGACGTTTCAGCCCGGCGCTGGATCCGGGACCACGCGAATTTCATCCTGGCCAACCCCGACATGCTGCACTTCGGCATCCTTCCGAACCATCAATGGTGGGCACGCTTCTTCCGCCGCCTGCGCTACGTGATCGTGGACGAGGCCCACAGCTACCGCGGCGTGTTCGGTTCCCATGTAGCCAACCTGATGCGCCGGCTCCGACGCATCTGCGCCTACTACGGGGCGGGCACCTCCTTCCCTGAACCCGTCTTCATCGCTGCATCGGCCACCGCGTCGGACCCGGGCACCTCCTTCTCCCGCCTCATAGGGGCTCCTGTCCGCGAGGTGTCCCACGACAGTTCCCCGCACGGCGCCACTACCGTGGCTCTGTGGGAACCTGCCCTGACCGAACTAAAGGGCGAAAACGGGGCCCGGACCCGGCGGACGGCTGTGGCGGAAACCGCTGACATCATGGCAAACCTGGTGTCCTCGAGGGTCCGGACCATCGCCTTCATCAAGTCCCGCCGCGGAGCCGAAAGCATCTCGTCCATCACCAAGAGGCTGCTTGACGAGGTGGACCCGAGCCTTCCCCGCCGCGTGGCCGCGTACCGCTCCGGCTACCTCCCCGAGGAACGCCGTGCCCTCGAGAAGGCGCTGCGCAGCGGAGAACTCCTGGGAGTGTCCAGCACCTCAGCCCTTGAGCTTGGGATCGACATTTCCGGGCTGGACGCCGTGCTCGTCGCCGGCTGGCCAGGAACCCGTGCCTCACTGTTCCAACAGATCGGCCGGGCCGGGCGTGCCGGCCAGGACGCCATCGCAGCCTTCGTGGCCAGCGACGATCCCCTGGATACGTATCTGGTCAACCACCCCGAGGCGATCTTCGACGTCCCGGTTGAGGCTACGGTGTTCGACCCCGGCAATCCCTATGTGCTGGGACCCCATCTCTGCGCCGCCGCGGCGGAGTTGCCCATCGGAAGCTCGGAACACGGCCTGTTCGGCCCAACGGCCGAGGGTCTGCTTGGCCAGCTCGTCGCCCAGGGCTACCTCCGGAGGCGAGCTGCCGGCTGGTTCTGGACACATCCCGAAAGCGCCGCCGGGATGGTGAACCTGCGCAGCGACGGCGGCGGACCGGTAAGCATTGTGGACGCGGAAGCGGGAACCCTCCTGGGAACCATGGATTCGCCCCAGACCCACTACCAGGCGCACACCGGGGCGATCTATGTCCACCAAGGCGACAGCTACCTGGTGGAGGAACTGAACGAGCAGGACCACTGTGTGGTGGTGCGGCGGACGAATCCCGATTACTACACCACTGCCCGGGACGTAACCCAGATTGAAGTGCTGCAAACGTTGCGAACAGTGGACTGGGGCGACATCTCGGTCTACTTCGGTGAAGTGAAAGTGACGACCCAAGTAGTCTCCTTCCAACGAAAAGCCTTGGTTTCCAATGAGGTGCTGGGCGAGGAACCGCTGGATCTGGGCGCCCGGGACCTTTTCACCAAGGCGGTCTGGTTTGTGGTGCACGGCCGCACGCTCCGGAACGCAGGCCTGATCGAGGCCCAGTTCCCCGGAGCGCTCCATGCCGCAGAACACGCCGCAATCGGGCTCCTTCCCCTTGTAGCGTCCAGCGACCGCTGGGATATCGGCGGCGTCTCCACCGCGCTCCATGCCGACACCGGAGTGCCGACCATCTTTGTGTACGACGGCCATCCTGGCGGGGCCGGTTTCGCCGAACGCGGCTACGAGAAAGCCCGCGTCTGGCTGACCGCTACGCGCGATGCGATCAAGGCCTGCGAATGCGAGAGCGGCTGCCCCTCCTGTGTCCAGTCGCCCAAATGCGGGAACAAGAACAACCCTCTGGACAAGGACGCCGCTGTGACCCTCCTCGACGTACTGCTCAAGGACGCGGTTTAGGCGTACCAAGAGCTGCGGTTCCCTGAAATAGGGGCCTTGGGTGGCACCAGGCCGCCGGCTCATGGTGGAGGGCCCGCCCGCGAATGGCCGGTGGCGCTCCCGAGGAACGACCCCTGCATCAGCCGTGTGCGGACCTCTACGATGCCTCCTCCGGCAAGCAGGCAGGAGGTCAGCGAGGCATTGTTTTGCCGGGCCGTCTCCGCGGCCACTGTGCAGGGGTCGCCTGGCTTGAGCCCGCGCGCTGCATCCGCCGCTGCGAGCGCAGCCATGTCCGCAGCCGCCGCGGCCCTTTGAGCATGCACCCCGGCCTGGGCCAGAAGGACTGCAGCGATCATGAGGCTGATGACAAGGAGACCCAAGCCAGCGGCGAGGATGGTCCCCGAACCGCGCTCCGGGAAGCAGGCGTCGGCGTGCCGGTCTGTGTGCCGGCTTGTGTTCCGGCTTGTGTTCTGGCCAAGGTACCCGCACCCCGTGCCAGGTGCCCCGCCCGTCATGCCACGGCCCCGCCGAAACGCAGCTGCGTGGGATCGCCGTCCCACTGCCGCCCGTCGTCGCCCCGCAGCCCGCCGCCCCGCAAGTCCTTGCCTCGCAGGTCCCCACCGAGGACGAGGAAATCCACGCTTCCCTCCGGACCGGGGATGCGCGGGCGCGAAGCTGCCGCCCGGTCGGGCAACTCGGTCCGGGCCGAGGCCCTCGCCGTGAGTGTCCACGGAATCACGGCCCCAAACGGCCCGCCGACCCGGGCTGACACTGTCACGTCCAGCCACTCCCCTTGCGTCGAAACGGCCGCAGTGGCCGTGTCCCCGGCCAGGCGCTTGGCAATGCCTTCCACGGTTGCGGTTCCTTCGCCGCGGGCCAAGGCCCGCGCACCCGCCCTGGCGGCTTCCTCGATCCGGAGTTGGGTGATCCCCGCCGCGGCCCCGGCCAGCAGCAAGGCGAGAAGGAGGAGTACTGCGGGAAGGGCAACCGCGAACTCGGCCGTGACAGCCCCTCGGTCCTTCACCGGGCCGGAGCGCCGCTGTTTCCTTGGCCGACGGGCATTGGCCGCCACCCAGGGAAACTGCTGGCCCGCCTGTACGTGGCCGGGGCGCGGGCTCATGGCAGGGCGAGTGCCGTGCGGATAAGGTTCAGCAGGAAACTCCTGACTTCCTCGCTCCGGAGGAGGACGACCAGGACGCCGGCAAAACCGACGGCGGCCAGCGTTGCGATCGCGTACTCTGCAGTGGCCATCCCCAGTTCCGATGCCATGGCGCCGACCCGGCGCTTGGACGTGGGGGAATCGCCGGTAGGACGCGACGAGCCGGGGAACAGCTCGACGACGCCGGCGCGGCCGCGTTTTTCGGCCGCGGACTGGCCGGTCCGGATCTCCGCCCGTACGGCGCCGGCCGGGGCCATCCAATCGCCATCGCGGCCGCCTCTTTCGCTGCCCGGGCGACCGTCCGGGAGTGGAGCAGTGCGGGTGACAGTTTGGGCTTTCATGGTGCTTCCTTTCTCTGTGCCAGGCGGTGTTGCCGGCTGATTCCGACTCTTCCCTGTATGACTTTCTGCGGTAAGAAGGGGGCTTCCGTAAGTGGAAAACTCCTTCGACTTTCCCTTGTGGAGGGAAACTGGCGGAGGTTTCAGCTGCCCGATGGGAGCATGGCGAGGAGCACCGGAACCACGCCTAGGCAGATGAAGGCTGGGAGCGAGCACAGGCCCAGGGGCACCACAAGCTTCACGCCCAGGGCCGCGGCCCGGCGTTCGGCCGACCGGAAGTCCTCCCGCCGCAGACGGGCAGCCTGTGCGTAGAGGACCGCGGACGAAGGCGCCCCGGTACGGGCAGCGAAGGCAAGCGAATCCCGCAGCCGAAGGGCCCCCTGGTTCTGGACGGCGGAGCTTCGCCAGGCCGTCTCCCAATCGGCCCCGATGGCCAATGCGGCCACCACCGGCCGCAGGGAATCCCGGACCGCGGGAGCGGAACATGAAGCAATCAGGTCCAGCGCCCGGCCGAGCCCGGCACCGGAGTCGAGGGCTGCTGCTGCGAGTTCGAGCATGATCGCGGTGCTTTCCAACCCCGCGTATCTGCGGACTCCGCTGCCGGTTCCGCCCGGCCTGAACCAGGCGAACCGGGCGAACCGGGCGAAAAGGTGCTGGCCCGGCACGCCGCGGCCCAAATGTCCGGCATCCAGCGCGCGGGACCCAGGGCTGAAATCCGGGCCCGGTCCGTAATCCGGGCCGGAGCCTGTGAAGCTGCTCGGACTTGCTCCCGCCACCGGGCTTCGCAGCCGGCGGATGACGGCCCGACGCCGGGTCCTTCCCGAACCGGGAAAGGCCAGGACTGCCGCCATGAACAGGACGGCGGCGACTATGGCAGCGGGCAGCAGCTCGCCCATCAGCTTCTCCCACGCAGTGCGTCGTGTTCCCCCGTTGCCGCCCGGACCAGCCGCACCGACCACATCCGACCGGCAACCGTCAGTATGAGTCCTGCCCCGAGCGCAGCCATGCCGAATGGATTTCCAAGGAGTATGCCGAGCGGGTCGACGCCCAGCACGGTGCCGAGGACGAGCCCGAACACGGGGAGCCAGCTCAGCAGGCGCACGGTGGCTTTCGGCCCGGCAAGTGCAGTCTGCCTGGCAGCCTCGGCGTCGTCCTCGGCTTCAAGGTGCGCCGCATAACGAGCGAATATTTCCGCAAGGGGGCAGCCGCTCGCTTCGGCGATGTCCAGGCAGTCCGCAAGCTCACCCCAGATCCGTTGCTCCTTCGCACCGAGCCGGGACGCCGCAGAGGCCGACCGGATGGCCGCGGCAGCCGAAACGCCGAGCATCGTCGCGGTACGCGCCGCAGAGAGAACAGCGACGGAGCCGTCCGACAGAGCCTGCCCGCCGCCGGGACTGACGCCATCCGGCACGACGCCGCGACCGTGCACGGTCCACGCCTCTTCCCAGAGCCGGGACGCGGAACGCCCTCCACGCAGCAGGGCGGCCAATTGCTGAACCAGCACGGCCAACGGGAGCTCCGCCTCCTTGCTGCGCCGGTGCCAACGCCTCGCTCTCCCCGTCTTCTCCCTGCCCATCACCCGGTCCATCCGGTGCCCCGGCCCTGGCAGATGGCCGACGGCAAGCCAAACCGCGGCGGCGAGCACCATGAGCAGCAGGATTGTCATGCTGCGGGTTCCGCCACGGCCGCAGCGGGTTCCAAGCCCGGCACCGGCCCCGTCCCCGTCGCCGCGGACTCCAACCCGCCCGCCCCGCTCCCGGTCACGGTTTCCATGATCGACAGCCCCAGCCGGCCGGAAAGGTGCGGCCAGGCCGGCCCTGCCGTCATTGTGCCGTTGTTCATCTCCAGCGCAGGGACCACCGACTGGCGTCCGGCCGTTTCCATCAGCACCCCGATGCAGCTGACGCTCCGGCCGGCCAGCGTGCGCTCCACGTGGACGACGACATCCAGCGCGCTGGCCACCTGGAGCCTGACGGCTTCCTGGCTCAGGCCGGCCAAGGCGCCGAGGGCAACGATGCGGGCGGGAACGGCGGAAGCAGTATTGGCGTGGATGGTGCCGCCACCTCCGGTGTGGCCTGTATTGAGCGCGGTCAGCAGTTCCCTGACCTCCGCGCCGCGACATTCGCCGACGATGAGGCGGTCGGGCCGCATGCGCAGGGCCTGCCGGACCAGTTCGCCGAGGTCCAGGACGCCTCCGCCCTCGAGGTTTCCGTGCCGGGATTCCAAGGAAACCACGTGCGGGTGCACAGGATTCAGCTCTGCGGCATCTTCGATGAGGACAAGCCTCTCCCCGGCGGCACACAGACCCAGCAAGGTGGAAAGGAGCGTCGTTTTGCCGGATCCGGTGGCACCGCTGATCAGGAAACTCAACCGCCGCTGCACGATTGCTTCGAGGATCCGCTGCGTCCCGGCGTCGAACATGCCACCGACCCGCAGCTCCTCCATGGTGAAGACCTCTTCCCGCCTGATGCGCACCGAGAGCAAGGTTCCCGCCGTGGAAATCGGCGGGAGCACCGCATGCACCCGGTACCCGCCCTTGAGCCGGACATCCACGCAGGGAGAACCGTCGTCGAGCCGCCGCCCGCCCGCCGAGACTAAGCGCGAGGCAAGGGCACGGACTTGTTCCTCGCCGTCGAACCGGACAACGGACGGTTCCAGCCCGTGCCCGCGATCGAACCACACTGAGTCAGGACCGTTCACGAAGATGTCAGTGACCGCGGGATCGCGGACCAATTGCTGGAGTGGGCCCAGTCCGTTGAGCTCGGCGCTGATCGTGTCGACGGCGGCCAAGGCACCGGCCGTGCCGAGCAGCCTGCCGGTGGCGTGGACCGCCGCTGCCACCCGCGACGGGGTGACCGGGCCGGCGTCGGACATCACTGTTTCCCGGACGCTTTCAAGAAGTGCGGCATCAAGCCGCCTGTCCCGGCGGAGTCGCTCGCCACGGCGTTCGGGGGTCATTCCGCACCGTCCTCGAGGAGGTCGAGAACCGGGGCGGCGAAACGGCGCACCGCGCGGCGCTTGCCGAAGTCCAGCAGCCGGCCCGTCTCGGCGGCGGCCGCGGTTCCCCGCAGTTCGGGCAGCAGCGCATGCAGGCGGAGGCCCAGGGATTCCGCGATGACGCCCGCGTCCAAGGCGCTTCCCTTTCCGCCACGCACCACCAGCGCCGCGTCTACCGGCGGTAGGTCCTGGAGGAGCCGTGCCGCGGCGACGGCCGCACGCAGCTGTGCCGGGGAAACGACGAGGATCCGGTCGCAATCCCACGCGAAGCCCCGCAGCGGTTCGGTTCCCCGGCCGATGTCGACGACGACCAGTTCGAAAGCGCGTCGCCCGGCATCCATGACGGCGGCCACGGCAAGCGCGTCGGGCTGGGCTGCCCTGTCCCGCGTGCCCGGCCAGGACAGGAAGGCAAAGCCGCCGGCAGTGGGCAGGGAGCCGGCAAGTTGCTCGGGGTCGATGCTGCCCTTTGCGTCAGCAAGGTCCGGCCAGCGGAGGCCCGGGGTGTCCTCGGCGGCCAGGCTCAGTTCCAGCCCGCCGCCCCGGGGGTCGCCGTCGATGAGGAGGGTCCGGATGCCGTGCGCGCCAGCTTCCTGGGCCAGCCAGATTGCCGCCGTGGAGGCACCGGCCCCGCCGCACGCCCCCGTGAGCCCGAGGACAAGTCCACCGGGGTCCGGGGCCTGCGACCTGCTGAGGTGCTCGGCGAGCCAAGCGGCCCCCTCAGGCAGGACGGCGACGCGTTCCGCTCCAAGCCCTGCGGCCAACTGCCACAAGCGGTCCCCTTCTGCGGCCAGCCCGAGCAGAACGGCGGGAGCCCGACGCCGGGGCGGGAGTTCGCGGATGTCGCTGCCGAGCAAGACGGTCCCGGCCGAGTCCCAGTGCGGCAAAGCCTCCTCGGCGCTGGCAGCCGTCCGCAGCTCCACCCCGAGGGCGGCAACGATCCTTTCCGCTTCGGCTTGGAGCCTGGGGTTTCCCGTGACCAGCAGGACGTCGGTCCCCTCGCTTGGCAGCCAAGGCGGCTCAACCCGGTCGGCGTGGGAATCCCACCGCGTGCCCCTGCGCCTGCCGGAGGCTTCCGTGGCCGGCCGGCCGGCCGCAAGCAGTCCGGATTCCGCCCGCCCGGATTCCGCCCGCAAAATGTCAGCCGGATACCCGCCGGAACCGTTCCCGTCCTCAATGTGCTGCCTGCTCATGGACCCACTGTCCGCGGGATGAATCCACCCCGGAAGGACCGCATCCGCCTATGTGGACAACCTCCCGGACGCAGCCTTGTGGAGGAACAGTGACGGATCAGGACGGTATGTGTCCTGAATGCGCATGAAGGCCCCGGAACGCAGGGCAAAATTGTCATCATGTATCTGCTGCTCGCCGCCGACCCGCAGGGGGCAGCCATCCAGGAAACCAGCGCCGCGGGAACCGCGCTTTCCGCGGCGCGGCTTGTCACCACAACGGAACTCCCCGCCGTCGTGCGCGGCATGGAAGCCGGCAGGCCGCGCTGGATCTGGAACCGCACACAGGACTGGTACCCGGCGCTGCTTACCGCCGGGGTACGCCTGGAGCGTTGCCACGACCTCACACTGTGCCGCACGATCCTCGCCTTCTCTGAGTTCACGGGCCACACCGACTACGCGCGGACCGCCGCCCAGCCCGCCGTCGACGAGGACAGCGGCGTGGTGAAGGCCTTTGCTCCACCTCCGCCGCCGACGAACCAGGAAGCCCTTTTCGACACCGCGGAGAGCAGCAGCCGGGCACCCGGACTCGACGAGCTCCGGACCGAGTTCGCCGCTCAGCAACAGGCCGTGAAGGAGGCAGCGGACGGCCAGCGGCAGCGGCTCCAACTGCTCCTCGCGGCCGAGTCGGCCGGGGCGATGATCGCCGCGGAAATGCAGCATAGCGGCGTGCCCTGGCGCGAACCGCTGCACGAGGACATCCTGCGCCACTACCTCGGCCCGCGGCCCGCACCCGGCCACCGCCCGGCCGCCCTCGAAGCGCTGTGCACCGAGCTGCGCGGGCTCCTCAACTCCCCTAGATTGAACCCGGATTCCCCGCAGGAACTGATCCGCGCCCTGCACCGCAACGGCATCGAAGTCAGCTCGACCAGGCAGTGGGAACTCAAGGAATCCACGCATCCTGCGATCGGGCCACTGCTGGAGTACAAGAAGCTTTCGCGTCTCTTCACGGCGAACGGCTGGGCCTGGCTGGACGCGTGGGTCAGCGGCGGCCGTTTCCGGCCCGAGTACGTGGTGGGCGGGGTGGTTTCCGGGCGCTGGGCTTCCCGGGGCGGCGGAGCCCTGCAGATTCCGAAGCAGATCCGTGGGGCGGTGCATGCGGACCCGGGGCACAAGCTGATCGTGGCCGACGCCGCGCAGCTCGAACCCCGTGTCCTCGCCGCCCTCGCACAGGATCCGCGCCTGGCAGAAGCAGCGCGCGGCAAGGACCTGTACGCCGGCATCGCTGCCCAGGGTTTCGGCGGCGACCGATCCAAGGCCAAGATCGCGATGCTCGGGGCAATGTACGGCGCCACCACTGGCGAATCCGGCCGGCTCATGCCCCAGCTCGCCCGCACCTACCCGCGGGCGGTCGGTTATGTGGAGCAGGCAGCGCGCGACGGCGAAGCCGGCCGGACGGTGACTTCCCGCCTCGGGCGCAGCAGCCCGCCGCCCTCGGAGCGCTGGGTGCGCAGCCAGCGTTCGACAACGGCTGAAGAGCAGCGCCGTGCCGACACGATCGCCCGTTCCCGCGGCCGTTTCACGCGGAACTTCGTCGTGCAAGGTTCGGCCGCGGATTGGGCGTCCTGCTGGCTTGCGGAACTGCGACGGCGGCTCCGGGCCTTGGAGGCGGAAGGATCGCCGACGGGCGAGCTGGTCTTCTTCCTGCACGACGAGGTCATGGTCCACGCCCCTGTGCCGGCCGTTCCGGCGTGCGTCCGGGCGGTGGAAGAAGCGGCAGCCGCCGCGACGGAGCTGCTCTTCGGGACGGTTCCCTTGGAGTTTCCGGTGAGCGTCGCCGTCGTCGATTCCTACGACCAGGCCAAGTAGGCGGGCCCCTTGTACCGGCCGGGCGGCCGGAGGACGATGGGCGCGTGGGAAAGAAAGCCCGAAAGGCGTTGGCGGCCTACACGGCGGCGCAGCTCAATGAGCTGGACAACGCCTTGCCCTTGCTTGCCTCGACGGACCATGAGGCGGTCCACCGCTGCCGGCTGGCAATCCGCCGTCTCCGTTCCGTCCTCGCCTGCTACCACGGGCTGGTCACGAAGCTGCCCAAGCCCGTCCGCAAGGACGTCCGGTGGCTGGCAACCTCGCTGGGCGAAGCCCGTGATGCGCACGTACTGGCGCAAAGGATGCGGCTGTCCATCGGTGCGCAGGAATCCTGGGAAGCCCCGGACGCGCTCTACGGCTCGGTGGAGCGGCTGGACACCGCGGCCGGGCGGGCCGCCGCCAGGCTCGGCCGGAAGAAGCGGGCCCGCCGTGTGGTGCACGCGGTCCGGGCTTCACTGGCTGCCGGGCAGGCACCCAGGGTCCGGAAACCGGTGCTGGCCTCCCGCCTGCAGGGTCAATGGGACCGCATGCGCGAGCAGCTGGACGGCGGTGCCGCCGGCACGGATCCGGCCGTCCGCAATGCCGGCCTGCATGAGGCCCGCAAGGACATCAAACGGCTGAGATATGCCGCGGAAGCCGTCACCGAGGTGTTCGGTCCCGACGCGTCGGCGATCATCCAACCGGCAATTACCTTGCAGCGGCTCCTCGGCGAACAGCACGACGCCGTCGTCGCCGGCGAATGGCTCGCCTCATTGGAGGGTGGGCCGGGGGTCGACGCGCGGGACCTGCACCTTCTGGTGGACGTGGAGGTGCGCCGGCAGGCGCGCGCGGAAGAGGAATTCCGCCGCGCGGCCGTCGAATATCCCATTCCGGCGCCCCGGCGGGCCTTGAACTTCCACGCTGCGGCCCCGGAAGCAGAGCCCGTAACGTAACTCCCATCCGCCCGCGGACGCCAGTCAATGACCGGTTAAGACCAGGCCCGTGACCCCGAGAGTAGGCTACGTCACAGTAACTTTCGGAGCCCCCTCTTACTCGCTAGCCTCGAAGGACGCGGACCGCAGGAACCGGCCGCGGGGCATTCATCAACCACGCAAGGGGGACAGCAACGTGGCTGGACGATTCGAAATTCTCAGGGGCAACGACGGTTCGTACCGTTTCAGGCTTACTGCGGCTGACGGCACGCTGGTGGCCGAGTCTCCGCAATTCAAGCAGCTCAGCGCGGTCGTAGCAGGGATCAACGCAGTCCGCGAAAACGCCGCGACAGGGCTCATCGTGGACTGCACGAAGTAACCACTCACAGCTGGATCCGGTGCAGCCGCTCTTCGTCCCACGGGATAGTCCAGCCCAGTGCCTCGAAGAGTCCGTTGAGCACCATCGCCGTGAAACCCCACACCACCACGCCGTTAACCAGGAACACCGGACTGGTGAAGGTCCGTCCGCCGCGGCTGAGGGTGCCCATGTAGCGGTTGGCCGGGTCCAACAGATCCCGCACCGGAACCCGGAAGACCTGCGCAGATTCCGCGTAGTCCACCACCCGGACCGGCGACGGCGACGCCCACCACGCCAGCACGGGCGTCACCACAAAATTGCTGCGGCTCAGCCCGACGTCCGGCATGGCGCCGAGCACCTGCACCCCGCCGACGTCGAGGCCGGTTTCCTCGACAGCTTCCCGGAGGGCAGCGGCAACCGCCGATTCGTCCCCGGAATCGATGCCCCCGCCGGGGAAGGCCACCTGTCCGGGATGGTCGCCGAGAGTGTGGGCGCGTTCCAGGAGCAGGACATCGAGGTCAGCGGGCACCACGTCCTGGGTGGACTTCGCCGGGACGTCGTCGAGCACCCCGAACAGCATGAGGATCGCGGCCTTCCGGGCCAGATCCGCGTCGACCTCGCCGACCGCTATGCGCGGATCCGGCGTCGGGTGGTCCCCGGACTCAATCCTGGAAACGAGGTACAGCAGATCCCCAAGCGCCGTCACTTGCGCACCTTCCTCAGCTCCAACTGGGACTCCATGCGGATCTCGGCGGCGCGGGAGGTTTCGGCACGCAACTTTCCCAGCAGGGCTTCCTGGCCCGGTGCGAGCTCGTACTTGAGCAACTTGGCGGCCTTGGCCGGATCGGTCTCGCCGGTGCCATAACTGGGACACCAGTTCGCCACCGGGCAGGCACCGCAGGCGGGCCGCCGGGCATGGCAGATCCTGCGCCCGTGGAAGACGACCCGGTGCGACAGCATAGTCCAGTCCTTGGGTTCGAACAGTTCCGCGACATCGGACTCGATCTTCACGGGGTCCTCGGAGTCCGTCCAGCCGAACCTGCGGGCGAGCCGGGCGAAATGGGTGTCCACCGTGATGCCGGGGACGCCGAAGGCGTTCCCCAGCACCACGTTCGCCGTCTTGCGCCCGACGCCGGGAAGTGTCACCAGGTCCTCGAGCCTGCCCGGCACTTCGCCGTCGAACTCGTCCACCAGGCGGGTGCTCAAGGCCAGCACGTTCTTCGCCTTGGCCCGGTAGAAGCCCGTCGGCTGCAGGATCGCCTCCAGCTCGGCGGGGTCCGCTTCAGACATCGCCCGCGCATCCGGATACCGGGCGAACAGGATCTTGGTGACCTGGTTGACCAGGACATCCGTGGTCTGCGCGGAAAGCACCGTGGCTATGACCAGCTCGAACGGGTTGCGGAAATCCAGTTCCGCATGGGCATACGGATACTTCTCCGCGAGTTCCTTGTTGATCCTGCGGGCGCGGCGCTTGAGGGCCAGCGGAGTTTCGACGGCGGCGGGCACGGCGGTCCTGTTCAGCCGCGTTCGATGTGGCTGAGGTCGCGCAGGACTCCGAGCCTTCCGTCGGTGTTCTGGACGAGGAACTCCCCGCCCCTGTCTTGGAGCGCGAGCACCCAGCCACCGGGTTCGATGGTGAAGGCCGGGGCCCCGCTGTGCTCGTCCACCGCAACGCGCGACTGGGGCACGGCAAACCAGAACGCCTCGTAGGCCTGTTCCGGGGATTCCTCCGGACGGCTGGCCGGATCAACGGTGGCGCCGATGGGTTCAACCTTGCGGGCCGCCTGGGGGAAGGCAGCAGTGTCCTGGGAACGGTCGACCACAGGGTGGGCCATCGTCGCCGGGATGTCCTGGCCCGGGCCCGCAGGTGCAGGACCCGCAGGTGCCGGGGCAGCAGGTGCAGGGGCAGCAGGGGTGCCGCCCTCGGGCGCTTCCGTCCTGTTTTCCCCGCCAGTAACGGGAGCCGGCAGCGCAGCTGAGCCGGCCGGCGTCGGGACCACCGCGAACGGGCCGCCCGAGGCGGGCGCACCGGCAACGGGGCCGGCCGGGACCGGAAAGGCGGTCTTCCTGGCGGGCTTCGGCGCAGCCGGTTTGGGGGCGGCGGGCTTCCGGAAGGGTACGACGGCGTCACGCGCCACCACGTGGGCGGTTGACTCGGCGCGGTCCTTGAAGTCGTCGCGCAGCACCGGGATGTGCGGTGCGAGGACGGTGCCCGCCAACAGGCCGAGCGACCCGATGAAGCCCAGCAGCAGGTAGCCGCTGAAGTCGGCGGCCATGCTCAGGAAGTAGAGGGCAACGGAAAAGGACGCCACCACGGAAGCGAACTGATCGACGGACAGCGAACCGATCCGCAGCGGATTCTGCGGCTGCAGGCGCCGGGCCACGAACAGCCCGGTGACGGTCACGGGCAGGATGATGCCAAGGCCCAGGAAGAAGAGGTTGCCGAGGTTCCAGAGGTTGTAGCGGCCGAACATCGGAAGCAGGGAAGCCACGAACAGGAACAGCGCGGAGCCGAAAACCAGGAGGTCGCGGGCCGTGAACGGACCTGCCACCGCCGTGGCCGCCGGCCGGCCGGCCTGAACAGGAGCATCCTGCGCGGGAGCGGCCTGCACGGACGATCCGCCCTGAACCGAAGGACCGCCCTGCGCGGGAGTCCCGTTCTCCCCCGAAGAACCGTCCTGCGCCGGGGTGCCGCTCTGCACGGGACCGGCCGTCTGCGTGGAGGCGGGAGCGCCTCCGGCCGGGGAGGCCTGCCCGGCACCTGGCGTCGGTGCCCCTTGCTTCGCCGCACCGTTTTCGGGGGCGGGGTTCATCTGGGTCATGACAAGTTCTCCTTTGCACTGCTGTGCGGGTACGGCAGTGTTCCGTCCGCTTGCGGCGGCACAGGCCGGACGCGCGGCTGAAGCCGGCGGTCCACGCCCCGGAACCCTTTCAGCCTATGCCACGGCCCTGACAGCCCCTAGCCGCTCAGCGCTAAATCCCCACCGCTCACGGCCACAGTGTGACCGGGCACACTCCCGGCGCAGCCGAAGCGATAATGTGTATGGCGGAAAGCATTCTGCGGAATTTCCGCGGGAACACACAGCGACGTGATCTGCCGCCGTGCGTCCCGGCGGCAGCCTCCCCGCAGCGAAAAGATCGACGAAGATGAGGTCCACATGTCCCAGGACGCCAAGGAATCAACGGCCACCGCTGCCCCCGCTGCGAGCGGCACTGCCACTGCCACCGTTGCCGGGAACGGTGACGCCCTGGAAAACCTGTTGCACGAGAACCGGAAGTTTGCGCCGTCGGCGGAATTCGCCGCGAACGCGGTAGCCGGGGCCGGGGAGTACGCCGAAGCCGCCGCGGACCGGCCGGCTTTCTGGGCGAAGCAGGCCCGTGAGCTGCTGACGTGGCACAAGGATTTCAGCCAGGCCCTGGACTGGTCAGAGCCGCCGTTCGCGAAGTGGTTTGTCGGCGGCGAAGTCAACGCAGCGTACAACGCCCTGGACCGCCACGTGGAGAACGGGCTCGGGGACCGGGTGGCGATCCATTTCGAGGGCGAGCCCGGGGACACGCGCACCATCACGTACGCGGAACTGACCGAGGAGGTCAAGAAAGCCGCGAACGCTTTCGAAGCCCTGGGCGTGGCCAAGGGCGACCGCGTGGCCGTGTACCTGCCGATGATCCCGGAGGCCGTGATCACCCTGCTGGCCTGCGCCCGGATCGGCGCGGTGCACTCGGTGGTGTTCGGCGGCTTCTCCGCCGACGCCCTGCGCTCGAGGATCGATGACGCCGAGGCCAAGCTCGTGGTCACCGCGGACGGCACCTACCGGCGCGGCAAGCCCAGCCCGCTCAAGCCGGCCGTTGACGAAGCCCTGGCCAAAGAGGGCCATACCGTCCAGAACGTCGTGGTGGTCAAGCGCAACGGCGAGCCCGTGGACTGGGTGGAGGGCCGCGACCGGTGGTGGGCTGACACGGTCGATGCCGCCCCGGCGGAGCACACCGCCGTCGGGCACGATTCCGAACACCCGTTGTTCATCCTCTACACCTCCGGCACCACCGGAAAGCCCAAGGGCATCCTGCACACCACCGGCGGCTACCTCACCCAGACCGCCTACACCCACAAGGCCGTGTTCGACCTGCACCCTGAGACGGACGTCTTCTGGTGCACCGCCGACGTCGGCTGGATCACCGGGCACTCCTACGTCGCCTACGCGCCGCTGATCAACGCCGCCACCCAGGTCATGTACGAAGGCACCCCGGATTCCCCGCACCAGGGACGTTGGTGGGAGATCGTGGAGAAGTACAAGGTCTCCATCCTCTACACCGCCCCCACAGCCATCCGCACCTTCATGAAGTGGGGCCGGGACATCCCGGCCAAGTACGACTTGTCCTCCATCCGTGTGCTCGGCTCCGTGGGCGAACCCATCAACCCCGAAGCGTGGATGTGGTACCGGGACGTCATCGGCGCCAACGCCGGCAAGAACGGCGAGAAGAAAGAGAACCCGGCCCCGATCGTGGACACGTGGTGGCAGACCGAGACCGGTGCCCAGATGATCGCGCCCCTGCCCGGGGTCACGGCCACCAAGCCAGGCTCCGCGCAGGTCCCGCTGCCCGGCATCGCGATCGACGTCGTGGACGAAACCGGCGAATCCGTACCCGACGGGCACGGCGGCTACCTCGTGATCCGCGAACCGTGGCCCTCCATGCTGCGCGGCATCTGGGGCGACCCGGAACGCTTCAAGGACACCTACTGGTCCCGCTTCGAGAACACCTATTTTGCCGGCGACGGTGCCAAGAAGGACGAGGACGGCGACATCTGGCTGCTCGGCCGCGTGGACGACGTCATGAACGTCTCCGGACACCGGCTCTCGACGACGGAAATCGAGTCGGCGCTGGTGAGCCATCCCGCCGTGGCCGAGGCCGCCGTCGTCGGGGCCGCGGACGAAACCACCGGCCAGGCCGTCGTGGCGTTCGTCATCCTCCGCGGCGACGCGGTCAACAACGGCGACGCCACGGTACAGGAACTGCGAAACCACGTGGGCAAGGAAATCGGCCCCATCGCCAAGCCGAAGCACGTCCTGGTGGTTCCCGAGCTGCCCAAGACCCGCTCGGGCAAGATCATGCGCCGCCTTCTCAAGGACGTCGCCGAGGGCCGCGAGGTCGGCGACGCCACCACCCTCTCCGATCCGACGATCATGTCCCAGATCGCCGAATCCCTGCGGAAGTAGCGGCGCAGAACGGCACCCTGAACAGCGCCACCAAGCGGCGGCTTCCCCACGGAGGAAGCCGCCGCTTTCGCGATTAAGGGCCCCAAACCAGAATGTTATATTTAGTTCTTTCCTGTTCTCTTTTGAGCGTATATAGTCGAAGCCTAGTGAGATACCTCACAAGCACCACGCTTTCAAGGGAGAGAACATGGCAGCGAACATTGACCCGTTCCAGGCGGCCCACAATGCGGGTCCCGGACGGCGGACCATCCTTAAAACGCTCGGTATCGGTGCTGCCGGGCTGGCCGGAATTCCGTTGCTTGCCGCCTGCACCGGCGGTTCCGGACCGGCTCCCGGAGCCACCTCGAACAGCCTCACCTTCGGCTCGGGCTCCTCGGACGAGGTACCCAAGAATGCCTATAAGGCAGTCACCGATGCGTTCACCAAGAAGACCGGCATCACAGTAGCCACCAACGTCGTCCCGCACAACGACTTCCAGAACAAGATCAACTCCTACCTCCAGGGCAGCCCGGACGATGCGTTCACCTGGTTCGCCGGGTACCGCATGCAGTACTACGCGGGCAAGGGACTGCTGGCCCCTGTCGACGACGTGTGGGAGAAAATCGGCGGCAACTTCTCGGACGCCATGAAGAAGGCCTCCACCGGCCCCGACGGCAAGATGTACCTGGTCCCCAACTACAACTACCCCTGGGGCTTCTTCTACCGGAAGAGCCTCTGGACCGCCAAGGGCTATGAGGTTCCCAAGACCTTCGACGAGCTGAAGACCCTGGCCGCCAAGATGAAGGCCGACGGCATCATCCCGATCGGCTTCGCGGACAAGGACGGCTGGCCGGCCATGGGCACCTTCGACTACATCAACATGCGCCTGAACGGCTACCAGTTCCACGTCGACCTCACCGCCCACAAGGAAAGCTGGGACCAGAAGAAGGTCAGCGACGTCTTCGACACCTGGAAAGCGCTCCTGCCGTTCCAGGACCCCGCCGCCCTCGGCCAGACCTGGCAGGACGCCGCCAAGGCCCTCGAAGCCAAGAAGACCGGCATGTACCTCCTGGGCTCCTTCGTCACGCAGCAGTTCACCGATCCCGCCGTGCTCGCGGACATCGACTTCTTCCCGTTCCCGGAGATCGCCGTGGAAGGCACCGACGCCGTCGAAGCCCCCATCGACGGCCTGCTCCTGTCCAAGAAGGGCGGCGACAACAAGGCAGCCCACGACTTCCTGGAATTCATGGGCACCGCGGAGGGCCAGAACGCCTACGCCGCTGTGGATACTTCCAACATCGCCACCGCCAAGGGCGCCGATACCTCCAAGTTCACCCCGCTGAACAAGAAGTGCGCGGACACCATCGCCAACGCCAAGTACATCAGCCAGTTCCTCGACCGCGACGCCCTCCCCGCCATGGCCAACAACGTGATGATCCCCGCGCTCCAATCCTTCATCAAGGGCGGCACCGTGGACGTCAAGAACCTCGAAGCGCAGGCCAAGGCCCTCTACGCCGCCCAGTAACTGCCACACCACCGCGCGGGTCACCCCGCGCACCGGCATCCCCAGGACAGGTACGACGACGGCGGATCCCGCCCGCCGTCGTCGGGCCCCTCCCGAAAACCGAAGGAATCCCCATGAGCACTACCGCCGAAAAGCCGGCTGTCCCGGACAGGGAACCCGGCACTGCCGGCCCGTCCCTGGCCGCATTGGGACGCCGCGGCGTCGGACGGCGGACCATCAGGGCAGGCCGGGTCCGCCGGCTCACGCGACGTGACAAGCTGGTCCTCGCGGTCATGGTCGGGGTGCCCACCCTGATCCAGCTGCTGCTGGTCTGGCTGCCCACCCTCTTCTCGATCGCGCTGAGCTTCACCCGCTGGAACGGACTGGACCTGAAGGACATCAAAGCCGCCGGGACCGACAACTACCGCTTCGTGGTCGAGGACTACCCGCCCTTCTGGCCCGCCATGCAGCACAACATCCTGTGGCTGGCCTTCCTGGCCCTCATCGCCACCCCGCTCGGCCTGCTCCTGGCCGTGGTGCTCGACCAGAAGATCCGCGGCACCAAGATCTACCAGAGCATCTTCTTCACCCCGGTCATGCTGTCCCTGGCCCTCATCGGCATCATCTGGCAGCTGTTCTACAACCGCGACAGCGGACTGCTGAACTACCTCCTGGGCACCGCGGGCACCCCCGCGGCCGTGGACTGGTTCGGCGACTCGAACGTCAACATCTGGGCCGCGATGGTCGCGGCCACGTGGCGCCACGCCGGCTACGTCATGATCCTCTACCTGGCCGGGCTCAAGGGCGTGGACCCGTCGCTGCGCGAAGCCGCGTCGATCGATGGGGCCAACGCCGTGCAGACCTTCTTCCGCGTGGTCTTCCCCGCCATGCGGCCCGTGAACATCGTGATCGTGGTGATCACCATCATCGAGTCGCTGCGGGCCTTTGACATCGTCTACATCATCAACCGCGGCACCAACGGACTCGAACTGATCAGCGCCTTGGTCATCCAGAACCTCGTGGGCGAAGGCCAGGTGATCGGCGTCGGTTCGTCCCTCGCGGTGATCCTCCTGGTGATCTCGCTGATCCCGATCGTCTTCTACCTCATCCGCACCTTCGGCAAGGAGAGCAAGGCATGAGCACCCTCGCCAGCCCCGCACCGCGCACCACCGCGCCCGGCGCGATCCCGCGCAAGGCCGGCAAGCGCCACTACGGCACCCACATTTTCCTGGCGGTCATGGCTGTCATGTGGCTGGTTCCCCTCCTCTGGGCCCTGTTCACGGCGCTGCGGCCCAAGGCGGACACTGACAAATACGGCTACTTCAGCGTCGGAGGCACCTTCAACTTCGACAACTTCATCCAGGCGTGGACGCAGGGCGGGTTCTCGAAGTACTTCATGAACTCCTTGCTCATCACCGTCCCCTCCGTGGTGCTGACCCTGTTCTTCGCCTCCATGATGGCCTTCGCGGTCTCCCGGGTGAGCTGGAAGTTCAACATCACCCTGTTGATCATGTTCACTGCCGGCAATCTGCTGCCACCGCAGGTCCTTGCCGCACCGCTGTTCGAAATGTTCAAGCACCTCACGCTGCCGTATTCGTTCAGCGATTCGGGCAACCTGCTCAACACCTACATCTCGGTCATCGCCGTGGACACCGCCTTCCAGATCGGCTTCTGCACCTTCGTATTGTCCAACTACATGAAGGCCCTCTCTTCGGACCTGACCGAGGCTGCACTCGTGGACGGTGCAGGGATCTGGCGGCAGTACTGGAACATCATCCTTCCCCTGTGCCGGCCTGCCCTCGCCGCCCTGGGCACGCTGGAAGTCATCTTCATCTACAACGACTTCTTCTGGCCCCTGCTCTTCATCCAAAGCGGCGACCGGCTGCCCGTCACCACCGCCATCAACAACCTCCAGGGCCAGTTCCTCAGCAACTACAACCTGCTGGCGGCCGGCGCCACCATTACCGTCATACCCACCCTGATCATCTACCTCGTGCTGCAGCGCCAATTCGTGGCCGGTCTCACACTCGGTTCCAGCAAAGGATAAGAACGCATGACCATGGATTACATCGTCGACCAACTGGGCGGACGGATCGCCTTCGGCGGGGACTACAACCCCGAGCAGTGGCCCAAGGAGGTCTGGAAGCACGACGTCGCCCTGATGAAGGAAGCCGGCGTCAACCTGGTGAGCGTCGGCATCTTCAGCTGGGCCCTGCTGGAGCCCGAGGAGGGCCGCTACGAGTTCGGCTGGCTGGATGAGGTCCTGGACCTGCTCCACGCCAACGGGATCAGCGTGGACCTCGCCAATGCGAGCGCCTCTCCCCCGCCGTGGTTCAGCCGCAGGTACCCCGATTCGCTCCCGGTCAACGCCGACGGCGTGCGGCAGAGCTATGGTTCCCGGCAGGCCTTTGCCGCGTGCTCGCCGGACTACCGCCGGGCGGCAGCAGCCCTGACGACGGCGATCGTCGAACGCTACGCCGGGCACCCCGCCGTCGTGATGTGGCACGTCCACAACGAATACGGCTGCCACAACCAGCCGGATTTCGGCCCGCACGCCGAGCGCGGCTTCCAGGAGTGGCTGCAGCGCAAGTACGGCAGCCTGGACGCCCTCAACGATGCCTGGGGCACGGCCTTCTGGTCGCAGCACTACTACGACTGGGCCGAGATCCTGCCGCCGCGCCGCTCCGGAACCTGGGTGAACCCCACCCAGCAACTGGACTTCGCGAGGTTCTCCTCCGATGCGCTCCTCGAATGCTTCAGCGCCGAGGCCGACATCATCCGGGCCCGCTCCAAGCACCCCGTCACCACGAACTTCATGGGCTTCAGCATGGGCCTGGCCGCTCCCGTGGACTACTGGCGCTGGTCCGGGCACATGGACGTGGTGTCCAATGACCACTACCTGATCGCGGACGACGAACGGAATTTCCAGGACCTGGCCATGACGGCGGACCTCACCCGCGGTTGGGCGCAGGGGAAGCCGTGGTTGCTCATGGAACACTCCACCTCGGCGGTGAACTGGCAACCCCGCAACGTGGCCAAGGCGCCGGGGGAAATGCTGCGCAACTCCCTGCAGCACGTGGCCCGCGGGACCGATGGCGTGCTGTTCTTCCAGTGGCGGGCCTCCCGGGCCGGGGCCGAAAAGTACCACTCCGGGCTGGTCCCGCACGCGGGCCGCGACACCAAGGTGTGGCGCGAGGTGGTGGAGCTCGGGCGCGTCCTGGAGAGCATCTCGGCAGTGGCCGGCTCCACGGTCCAGGCCGAGGCCTGCATCATCCATGACACCGATGCGCGCTGGGGCACCGAACTGGACTCGCACCCCAGCGAGGACGCACGGAACCTCCCCGAAACGCGGCGCTGGCACGACGCCCTCTACCGGGCCGGCATCACCACGGACATCCGGCAAAGCACGGACGAGCTCTCAGGCTACAAACTGGTGGTCGCGCCGATGCTGTACCTCGTCACTGATGAGGGCGCGGCCAATCTCCACCGCTTCGTGGAGGGCGGCGGCACCCTGGTGCTCACGTACTTCTCGGGCATCGTGGACGAAAGCGACCACATCCGGATGGACCCGGTGAACGGCGGCGGCTACCCCGGGGCGTTCTCCGAGCTCCTGGGCGTAAGCATCGAGGAATTCTTCCCCCTGCGTTCCGGCGCTGCCGTGGGGCTGAGCCGCTTCGGTTCCGGGACGCTGTGGAGCGAGCTGGGCACCGCGGCCGGCGCCGAAGTCCTCGCAACGTTCGACGGCGGCGCGCCCACCGGCGTCGGGGGCTCCCCCGCGGTGACGCGCCGCGCCGGATCTGCCGGCCGCGGCGCAGCCTACTATGTGGCCACGAGCCTCGGCCGTGACGGATTGTCCGAACTGGTCGAACTGCTCTGCGCCGACGCCGGCGTGGAGCCGGTGCTCGGCATCCGCCCCCCGGAAGATGTGGAAATCGTCCGCCGGAGCAACGGCGCCAAGGACTGGACATTCGTTATCAACCACGGCGTGCAGGACGTCACGCTGCCGCTCGACGGCGTCGATCTGCTGGCCGGGGCACCCACCGGGGGTACGCTGAACCTTGCTGCCGGAGGCGTCGCCGTCGTCGAAGCTTCCAGCTAGCCCGCCACGAACCGTCCAGAAAGGCTCCGATGCTCCAGGCCGCACGCCACACTGCCATTGTCGACGCCGTCCAGCGCGAACGGGTCGTGCGCGTCACGGACCTGGCCCAGGCCCTTGGCGTCTCCGCCATGACCGTCCGGCGGGACATCGAAAGCCTTGAAGAGGCCGGGCTCGTGGAGCGCATCCACGGCGGCGCCAAGCTGCCGGGCGATGCCCGCACCCACGAGCCCGGCTTCGAACAGAAGTCCACCCAGGCCATCACGGAAAAGCAGGCCATCGCACACGAGGCAGCCAAGCTGGTCAAGGAGGGTTCCGCGATCGGCCTGAGCGCCGGAACCACCACCTATGAGCTCGCCAAGCTCCTGCTGGACGGCCCGCGGATCACAGTGGTCACCAATTCGATCAGGATCGCCGAGTTGTTCCACCACGATCCCGGCACCGGCCGGCGCGGCACCTCGGTAATCGTCACGGGCGGAGAGCGCACGCCGTCGGACGCGCTTGTGGGTCCGATCGCGACGTCGGCGCTCAAGCAGCTGCACCTGGACACCCTGTTCCTCGGTGTGCACGGCATGGACGCCCAGGCCGGCTTCACCACCCCGAACCTGCAGGAAGCGGAGACCAACAAGGCCTTCATGGCTTCGGCCCGCAACGTGGTGGTCCTGGCCGACAACAGCAAGTGGGGAACCGTGGGCATCGCCTCGATCGCGGGCCTGGAAGACGCCGACGAGCTGATCACCGACCCTGGGCTGGGCGAGGAAGCGCGCCGGGTGCTGGCCGAAGGCGTCGGGAAACTGCGGATCGCCGAAGGCTAGCTCCTACACCGTACGACGGCGGCCGCCCACCTTTGTCCCCCTGCAGCTCCCAAAACACGCTTCGCGTGCTTCGGGTCCCGCGCTGCTGTGGGCCCTGGTGGGCGGCCGTTTTCGTTGTGCGCTTTTCGTTGCGCCTGCTGTGGGCCCTGGTGGGCGGCCGTTTTCGTTGTGCGCTTTTCGTTGCGCCTGGTTTTCCCGGTATCAGGGGGCGTTGTAGCCGTGGGGGTTGTTTTTTTGCCAGCGCCAGTGGTCTTCGGTCATTTGGTCGATGGTTTTGGTGGTGGACCAGCCCAGGTCTGCCAGGGCGGAGGAGGCGTCGGCCCAGAAGGCGGGCAGGTCCCCGGCGCGGCGGGTGGTGATCTCGTACGGCAGGGGGTGGCCGACGGCTTTTTCGAAGGAGCGCAGCATTTCCAGCACGGAGGTACCTTTGCCGGAGCCCAGGTTCCAGCGGTGCACCCCGGGGCGGGCGGTGATGTGGTCCAGGGCCGCGACGTGCCCCTCGGCGAGGTCCACGACGTGGAT
>NZ_QRCU01000025.1 GCF_003369445.1 Arthrobacter silvisoli | reverse complement strand
GACCTCATGGCCGGACTCCAGCAGGGACAGGACCGTATGCGAACCGATATAGCCCGTGCCACCGGTAACAAGAATTCTCATGGTCACAACGCTAGCCGAACTCCGGAGCGCTCCGTTCCGTGTTTCCTTGGTCACACCTGTGAATCGGCCGGTACGGTTGCCGGCAGATGAAGCACGATCGTGCTAAAAAGGCATGTGCCAAAAATTGTAGACGCCGATGCCCGGCGCCAGGACGTTGTCGACGCCGTCTTCAGGATCATCGCCTCCGACGGGCTGGAGCGCGCATCCCTGCGCGAAGTCGCCGACGAAGCAGGGCTGGCCGTCGGCTCGGTGCGGCACTATTTCGCCAGCAGCGACGAACTGCTCGTGCACTCCTTCTCCGTGGTGATCGACCGGATCGCCGGACGGCTCCAGGCCGCGCTGGAATCGGTGCTGCGGGAAGCCCCGGGAAGCCCTGCGCACCATGAAGCCGTGCTGCAGCTCCTGGGACAACTCCTGCCGCTGGATGAGGAAAAGGCCGTTGACGTCTGCGTCTGGCTGGCTTTCCGCACTGCCGCACGGATCAAAGCGGTGTTCGCGCCGGAAGCCGCACGCAGCCACCGGGCGGTGGCCGCCGTCGTCGGGCAGTTGGTTATCCAGTTGCTGCCGGACAGCGCCGAACAGCAGGATGTGCTCGTGACCGAAGCCGAAAGGCTTCTCGCGACGCTCGACGGACTCTGCCTGCACGCCCTGCTGCAGTCCGAATGGATGACCGCACAGATGTGCCGGGACGTCCTCGAAGCGCACCTCAGCGGGCTTTACAACGGCCGTTAACCTCCGCCGTCAACAGGAATAGACTGGAAGTCGGACAGGCACCGGCCAAAGGAGGCATTCGGATGCATGACGCAGGCGGTCAGGGATGGCGGATAACCATGGATACGTCATCTCCGATTCTCATTGCCTTGTATCTGAGGGATGTCGCAGGACTGGACGGCGCGGGAACGCCTGCCCTTTCCCATGCCACCCCGAAAGTCAGGCACGCGGACCACAGCCACCTGACGGCGGAGGTGGGGGGAATGAGCGCCCTCAAGACAGAATGGGAAGCCTGGTGGCACCAGCTGTTGAAGGCCTACCCCGAAGAAGCCCCCGAGCTGTCACCCCCGGACTTCAAGGCTTTCGCAAACTCCCCGGCGCTCCAGCGGGTGTTACAGGCGCACTTCGGCGCCGCCCTGAGCTGGGCCCGCGAACGTGTGGCGGAGTATCAGGAGATCGAAGCCGAACGGGAGGCCAGCGGCGCCACTCTGATGCTGGGCGATCTGGTCCAGGACCGGCTCCTGGAGGTCGGGCGCGGCTCCCGGGACTTCCGGCTCAGCATCATCGAACTGCCCCTGAACGAACCCCGGGCCTGGTATCTGGAACCGGACAAGATGATCATGAGCGACAAATTGCTCTCCCAACCGGAGATCTTCCGCAGCTATGTGCAACCGGTCGTGGAGATGCTCGCCTAAGCAGGCGGGGCGTTTGAGCAGGCGGGCCTGGTTCAGCCGCGCGGCGCGGAGACGGTGACCGTCAGGGCCCCGGCGGGAGCCTTGGATTCCTGCCAGCCTTCGTGGTTGTCCCTGTTCCACGTGTGGCCGTCCAGTTCCACCTGCGTGACCGAGAGCGACTTCGCGTTCGCCACGGTCCATTGGGCCAGCGCCCACGCCGCGGGGCCGCGGGAATAGCGCCCCGATTCGATCCGCACGGTACGCCCCTGGCTAGCTGCGGAAACGGGGCCGAACGCCTTCGTCATCGCTGCCACGACGGCGTCGGGGTCTCCGGCGCTGTCCGCGGTCCGCAGGGTGCAGTCCAGCGCAGCGGTGGACTGCCCGGTGAGGGAGGACGCGAAGGCGCGGCCCATGGCTTCGTGCTGGGCGTAGGCCTCCGGGAACGCGGAGCGCTGCACGGTCTGGGCCGCTTCGGTGATTTCCATGGACTGGTAGTCCGGAACCTTCACCAGGCCGTTGTAGAAGGAGTTGCTCGCGTGGACGGGGTCCATGACCTGCGCTTCGGTGCCCCAGCCCTGAGACGGACGCTGCTGGAAGAGGCCGCGGGAGTCCGGGCCGGCCTGGTCGCCGTAGTCGATGTTCCGGAGCTTCGATTCCTGCATGGCCGTGGCCAGCGCGATGGTCGCAGCCCGCGGCGGCAGCCCGCGGCGCACTGCAACGGAAGTGATGAGGGCCGCGTTGGCGGCCTGGTCGGTTGCCAGCTCAAAGGAGGCAGTGCCGACGACGGCGGTGCAGCGCTCCGTGACCAGGGTCTCGGAGCGCTGCAGGACCGTTGTGACTGCATAGACGGCGCCCGCCGCGAGGGCCAGCGCCAGCAGCAGCGTGAGGGTGCGTCGGAGACGGCGCATCCGGTCCGGTCAGTTGGCGTGGAGTGCTTCGTTGAGTTCCACGGTCTGGCCCTTGCGGGGAAGCACCTCCACTTCACCGGTGGTGGAGTTGCGGCGGAACAGCAGGTTCGGCATGCCGGACAGCTCGATGGCCTTGACGATGCTGGAGGTGTCCTCGCCGTTTTCGTCCTTCGGTCCGGGGACGCGGACGCGGGTGCCGGCGGTGACGTAGAGGCCGGCCTCCACCACGGAGTCGTCGCCGATGCTGATTCCCACGCCGGAGTTGGCACCCAGGAGCACGCGTTCGCCCAAGGCAATCCGCTCCTTGCCGCCGCCGGACAGGGTGCCCATGATCGAGGCGCCGCCGCCGACGTCCGTGCCGTTGCCGGCCACGACGCCCGCGGAAATACGGCCTTCCACCATCGAGGTGCCGAGGGTGCCTGCGTTGAAGTTCACGAAGCCCTCATGCATGACGGTGGTGCCGTCGGCGAGGTGGGCTCCCAGGCGGACGCGGTCGGCGTCGGCGATGCGGACACCGGCGGGGACGACGTAGTCCACCATGCGCGGGAACTTGTCGATGCCGTAGACCGTGACGGGGCCGCGCTTGCGCAGGCGGGCGCGGGTCAGTTCGAAGCCCTCGACGGCGGCGGGACCGAAGTTGGTCCACACAACGTTGGGGAGCTTGCCGAAGATGCCGTCCAGGTTGATGCTGTTCGGCTTCACCAGGCGGTGCGAAAGCAGGTGCAGGCGAAGGTAGGCGTCCACGGTGTCGGCGGGCGGTTCGTCCAGGTTGATCTGGGCGAAGACCACTTTCTGCTGGGTGCCCCGGGCGGCGTCGTCGCCGTCTGCGGCCAGAGCAGTCAGGGACTCGTCGGCGTTCTCGACCGAACGCAGGGACTCGGCTGCCACACCCAGCGCAGGTGCCGGGAACCAGGCGTCCAGTACGGTGGCTTCGCCGGCGGCGTTGGTGGCGATGGTTGCCAGGCCGAAGCCGTAAGCGGCACGATCGGCGGAAGTGTTGTCGGGAACGGCAGGCGCGGCTGTTTCAGTCATGGCCCCAAGTTTAGTCAGGCGGGCTCGCCCGGTAGAAACCGTGAATCCGCCCGGGTGGTCGTATTTCACCGGATACAGTGGACGGGTGACCGTAGAATCCGTTCCTGTTCTTGACCTGCGACAAGACGTCGCTTTGCTCACCGCCGCGCTCATGGACATCAACAGCGTGTCCGGTAACGAGGCTGCCCTGGCTGACGCCGTGGAGAACGGTCTCCGCGCCATCCCGGGGCTGCACATCGTCCGGGACGGTGACGCCATCGTCGCCCGCACCGAGCTCGGACGCCCCGAACGCGTTATCCTGGCCGGCCACTTGGACACCGTTCCGCTGCCTGTTACCGAAGGCGCCCGCGGCACGGTTCCGTCCAGCTGGGACTCCGGCGTGCCCGGCAGCGGCCTCCTGTACGGCCGCGGTGCCACGGACATGAAGGGTGGCGTAGCGGTGCAGCTCGCGCTGGCAGCGACCATGTTCGACGGCGGTGCGGAGCCGGCCAAGGACGTCACCTTCGTCTTCTACGACCACGAGGAAGTGGAAGCCGAGAAGAGCGGCCTGGGCCGGCTGGTCCGGAACTACCCCGAACTGCTGCGGGGCGACTTCGCCATCCTCCTGGAACCGACAGACGGCACGGTGGAAGGCGGCTGCAACGGCACGATGCGTTTTGACGTGACCACGGTGGGGGAGGCCGCTCATTCGGCCCGCGCGTGGATGGGCCACAACGCCATCCACGACGCCGCGCCGATTCTGGCCAGGCTGGCCGCCTACGAACCCCGTACCATCAGCGTGGACGGCCTGGACTACCGCGAAAGCCTCAACGCGGTGAAGATCAACGGCGGCACCGCAGGCAACGTGATCCCGGACCGCTGCGTGGTGGAGATCAACTACCGCTTCGCCCCGGACAAGAACCCGGACCAGGCCGAAGCCCATGTCCGCGAGCTTCTGGCAGGCTTCGACGTGGTCCGCACCGACGCCGCCGCCGGCGCCCGGCCCGGGCTGAACCACCCCGCCGCCGCATCCTTCGTGGCCGCCGTCGGGGCCGAACCCAAACCGAAGTACGGTTGGACCGACGTCGCGCGCTTCAGCGAACTGGGCGTCCCGGCGGTGAACTTCGGCCCCGGCGACGCGCTGCTGGCGCACAAGGACAATGAACACGTCGACGCCGATGCCGTCCGCGAATGCTTCCGCGCGCTGCGGCTGTGGCTGGCTGACTGACCAGTTGTTAAACAGAAAGGCTCCCGCCACTTTGGTGGCGGGAGCCTTTCTGTTTAACCGGCGACTACTGGGACTCGATGTTGACTTTTTCCGCGACGGCGGTTGCCCCGCCTCCTGCGAGCTTCTTGCTGTGGCTCAGCCGCTTCTCCACGTACTTGGCAATGCCGGCGAGGATCAGGCAAAGGCCGACGTAGATGACCGCGGCCACCATCGCCGCGGGCACGATCGGCGAGCCGTACTGGGCCTGGGAGCCGAAGTACTTGGCCTGGAACAGCACCTCGTTGTAGGTCACGATGAAGCCAAGCGCCGTGTCCTTCAGGATCACGACGAGCTGCGAGATGATCACCGGGAGCATGGCCCGGGAGGCCTGCGGGAACAGGATGTGCATCATCACGCCCGACTTGCGCAGGCCGATCGCCATACCGGCCTCGCGCTGGCCCTTGGGCAGGGACTCGATGCCGGCACGGAACGCCTCGGCGAGGACGGAGCCGTTGTAGAGGGTCAGGCCGGCCACGACGGCGGTGAACGGCGTAATGCCCTGGATCCCGACCGTGGGCAGGCCGTAGTAGATGATCATCATGAGGATCAGCAGGGGAACAGCCCGGAACAGTTCAACGAACCAGTAGCACGGGACCGAGACCCACTTGTGGTCCGAGAGCTTGCCCACCGCCAGGATGACGCCGACGATCAGGCTGAGCACGGCAGCGGTCGCGAACGCGCTCAGGGTGGCGACCGTGGCCTCGAGGATGGTCCGCTGAACCAACGGGAAGGTGAAGATCTGCCACTTTGCTGCCGTGAACTGGCCCGACTCGACGAGCCGGATGATGATGAAGGCGAGGATCCCGAGGACAACGAGCGTCGCGAGGACACCGATAGCAAAATAGCGGGTCTTCGCCTTGGGTCCCGGGGCATCAAAGAGTACCGAGGTCATCGCGCAACCCTCCATTTGTTTTCGAAGTAGCGCTGGAGCAGGGAGAGCCCGGCCACCAGGACGATGAAGACCAGTGCAACCCACAACAGCCCCACCAGGGCCGGCTCGCCTCGTTCAGAGAGGTTGGCGCGGATGGCACCGGCCTCGGCCACGGAGAAACCGGCCGCGACCGTGGTGTTCTTGAGCAGTGCGATCAGGACGCTGAAGAGCGGCGGGATCACGGAGCGGAAGGCCTGGGGCAGGACCACCAGGGTGAGGGTCTGGCCGAAGGTGAGGCCGATGGCGCGGGCCGCTTCGGCCTGTCCCAACGGCACGGTATTGATGCCCGAGCGCAGCGTCTCGGCAATGTAGGTGGCGGTGTAGAGGCTCAGGCCGATGATGGCTGCGGTGATGAAGTCGATGGGCGGCAGGCCGAGTTTCGGATAGCCGAGAGCGAAGAAGAACAACACCAGCGTCAGGGGGGTGTTGCGGACGACGTTGACGTACAGGGTGCCGGTGGCCCGGGCGGCGGGGACGGGGGAGACCCTCATGGCTCCGACGATGGTCCCGAGGATGAGCGCCGCAATCGCCGAAAAGAAGAAGAGGATAAGTGTGTTCTTGAACCCGGTGACAAACAGGTCCATGTTGTCGAGCAGAGTACTCACGAGCTAATCGCTTTCGCTCAGGGGAGGAAACGGTGGCGTGGCCGCACTGGCCACGCCACCGCCGTCGGATCTTAGTAGTTGTCTACGGCAGGCTGTTCAACCTTGGTGCCGGAGGTACCGAGGGTGGAGTCGTAGATCTTCTTCCAGGTGTCCTTGCCGTTGGTGAACATGTCGTTGATGAAGGTGCGAAGCGCCTTGTCGCCCTTCGTCAGGCCGACACCGTACTTTTCGGTGGTGAACGGTTCGCCGACCACCTTCAGGTTGTCGGGATCCTGGGCGGCGTAGCCGATCAGGATGGCCTGGTCGGTGGTGACGGCGTCAACCGTGCCGCTCTTGAGGGAGTCGACACACTGCGAGTAGGTCTCGAACTCCTGGGGGACCGCCTTGGGGAAGTTCGCCTTGATGTTCTGGATCGGCGTGGAGCCGGTGGCGGAGCAGACCTTCTTGCCGTCCAGGTCCTTCTCGCTGTTGATGGTGGTGTTGTCCTTCTTCACCAGCAGGCCCTGGCCGGTGATGAAGTAGGGCCCGGCGAAGTCGATCTGCTTCTTGCGCTTGTCCGTGATGGAGTAGGTGCCCACGTAGTAGTCGATGTCGCCATTGGTGATGGCCGACTCACGGTTTGCGGACGGGATCGGCTTGAATTCGATCTTGTCCTTCGAGAAACCGAGGGAAGCGGCTACCCACTTGGCGATTTCAATGTCGAAGCCGCTGTATTCGCCCGTGGCTGCGTCCTTGAAGCCCAGGCCGGGCTGGTCCTGCTTGACGCCGATCCGGACCTTGCCAGCTGCCTTGATCTTGTCGAAGGTGGGGCTGCCCGTGAGCGAGACATTCTCGGCAACCTTGTACGGGGCGGTGCCGTCAGACGACGTGCCACCGCCGGGCGTGGTTCCGCCGCCGCAGGCGCTCAGAGTCAGGGCGAGTGCCGCACCGGCGGCGGCCAGGAGGGATTTCCTCCGGGTGATGAGTGACTTCATGACATTCCTTTCATTGGGCCGGGGATGCGGCCTGGGTGCGAATGTGGAAGGGATCCGGGAGCCCGGAACTAGTGGGTCAGCAGCTTGGAGAGGAAGTCCTTGGCCCGGTTGCTTTGCGGGTTGGTGAAGAATTCCTCGGGCGTGGAGTCCTCGACGATCTGGCCGTCGGCCATGAAGACCACGCGGTCCGCTGCCTTGCGGGCGAAGCCCATCTCGTGCGTGACCACGATCATGGTCATGCCTTCCTTGGCGAGCTGGACCATGACGTCCAGGACCTCGTTGATCATTTCGGGGTCCAGGGCCGAGGTGGGTTCGTCGAAGAGCATGACCTTCGGCTTCATGGCCAGAGCGCGGGCGATTGCGACGCGCTGCTGCTGGCCGCCGGAGAGCTGGGCTGGCAGCTTGGGTGCCTGGTGCCCGACGCCGACCCGTTCGAGGAGCTTCATGGCCTCCTTTTCGGCCTCCGCCTTGCTGACGCCCTTGACCTTGATGGGGCCCAACGTGACGTTTTCCAGGATCGTCTTGTGCGCGAAGAGGTTGAAGGACTGGAAGACCATTCCGACGTCGGCACGCAGGTTCGCCAGCTGCTTGCCTTCCTCCGGGAGGTGCTTTCCGTCGATCGAGATGTCACCGGCGTCGATCGTTTCCAGGCGGTTGATGGCGCGGCACAGGGTGGACTTGCCCGAACCAGACGGTCCGATGACCACCACCACCTCGCCCTTGCGGACCTGGAGGTTGATGTCCTTAAGGACGTGCAGCTGGCCGTAGTGCTTGTTGACGCCATTCAGTGAGACGAGCGCATCGCCGGACGCTTGAGTAGTCATAGCTCGAATCTAGCGAAGAAATGTCCAAAGTTGATCCAGCTTACAGGAACTTTCCGCAGATCGTGACTGAATGGATACCTCGCTCCCGGCGTGCCGCAACACCCTTATGGTGCCGGAACTTGCGGGGCCGGAAGAAGTAATAGCCTTGGTCAATGAGCACCAGCCAGCCTTCAGGACAGACACCGCCTCCGGCCCCCGACGCCAACGGCAAACAGGGTGCAGTGGTACCCGCGCCGGCTTTCATCGCCGAAGCGCCTGCGAAACACAAAGGCCCCCTGGAGCTCCGCCGCAAACAGGCCGCGGCGCCGATGTCCGACCAGCGGCTGCTGGACACCCGCGGACCCGACCAGTTCATCCACACCGATCCCTGGCGCGTCCTGCGGATCCAGAGCGAGTTCGTCGAAGGATTCGGCGCGCTCGCCGAACTTGGACCGGCCGTCAGTGTCTTCGGCTCTGCACGCACCAAGCCCGGCAGTTCCTTCTACGAAATGGGTGTGCAGGTGGGCCGCCACCTGGCCGAGGCCGGCGTTGCCGTGATCACCGGCGGCGGTCCGGGCTCCATGGAAGCTGCCAACAAGGGCGCGGTCGAGGGCAACGGAGTCTCGGTCGGCCTGGGCATTGAATTGCCGTTCGAACAGGGCCTCAACCGTTGGGTGGACCTGGGCATCAACTTCCGGTACTTCTTCGCCCGCAAAACCATGTTCGTCAAGTACGCCCAGGGTTTCATTGTCCTGCCCGGGGGGCTGGGGACCCTTGATGAGCTGTTCGAGGCGATGGTCCTGGTGCAGACCCGCAAGGTCACCTCGTTCCCGATCGTGCTGCTGGGCGTGGATTTCTGGCGCCCGATGATCGAATGGATCCGGGAGACCCTGGTGAAGGAAGGGATGGTGTCCGAAAAGGACGTCGACCTGATCCAGTTGGTGGACGACCCCGCCGACGCCGTCCACCGCGTGCTGCACGGGATTCCGCGTCCGCCGTCGAGCAACGGCGACCAGCGGCCGGAGTAGTCCGGCCAAGGTCTGGCACGATGGGGATTGTGAGTTTCTTCCTGGTCTTCCTGGCGGTAGTGGTCGTGGGCGCTGCGGCGTTCCTTGCGACTGCCACGCTGCGCGGCGGCGGCCGGTCCGCCGTCGGGCTGGATGAGACGGTGCCCAACCTCCCGCCGGTGCTGCTCCCGGAAAACGCGAGCCCTTCCGACGTCGACGCCGTCCGTTTCGGCCTCGCGCTGCGCGGGTACCGCATGGACCAGGTGGACCAGGTCCTCGATGACTTGCGCGGGCTACTCGCCGCGAAGGACGCCGAGATCAGCGGCCTCAAGCGGACCCTGGAGGCACGCGCTCCCCGTGACGGGGACACCGAAGCGTGAGCCGCTCCTTCCGGACGCACCTTCCGGGTAAGGGCTTCCGGCCGGGAAGCGGCCTGCTGCGCCGCGCGGCCATGTGGCCTTGGTGGCTCCAGGTGTCCCTGATCTACATCGCCGCCCGGATAGTCAGCGCCTGCATCTTCATGGCGGCAGCGCTGCACCAAGGCGTCAACCCCTGGTATCCGCCGTCACCGGGGTATTGGGACTTCATCAGCATCTGGGACGGCCATTGGTATGCGCGGGCCGCCGAAGAGGGCTATCCGGCGGTTCTCCCGCTCAACGCGGACGGTTCGGTGGCGGAGAACACCTGGGCCTTCTATGCCCTGTTCCCGGCGTTGGGGCGGGGCTTTTCGGTTCTCACGGGACTCGGCATCCTGCCGGCACTCACCCTCGTTGCGATGCTGGCCGGGCTCGGCGCCTCACTGGTGGTGTTCCTGCTTTTCCGGGAAGTCGCGGAACCTGGCGCTGCCCTGTGGGGCGTGGCATTCTTCTCGACTTTCCCCGTTTCGGCGGTCCTGCAGGTGCCCTACGCCGAACCGCTGAACCTGCTGCTGCTGGCGGCCGCGCTCCTGTTGATGGTGCGGCGCAGGTATCTGGCCGCCATGCCCGTGGTGGTACTGATGTGCTTGTCGCGGCCCACGGGCGTGCCATTCGCGGCGATGGTCGGGCTGCTGCTTGCCTACCGGTGCTGGGTGACGTTTGTCCGTGGCCCGGCTGCCGCACCGGGCGGCGCCGTCCGGCCGGGGGTCACATTGCAGTCGGGAATGAAGGAGCGGCCGGGCGCCAAGGAGCTGGCGGCGCTCGCGGCGCTCGTCGTCGTCAGCGGTGCCGCCGCGCTTGCCTGGCCGGTCCTGGCCTGGGTGCGCACCGGTGACATCCGGGCCTATACGCGCACGGAAACCGCATGGCGCGGCGATGACCTGGTGCCTTTCAAACCATGGTTCGATACCGGGCAGGCGCTCTTCGGCCCGGTCCTGGGCATCATTGCCCCGTTCGTTTTCGCTGTGCTCTTCGCCCTTCTGCTGATGAGCCCGCCGGCGCGGGCGCTCGGCACCGAATTGCGCCTCTGGTGTGCTTGCTACCTGGGTTACCTGCTGGTGTTCCTGCACCCGCAGACGAGCACCTTCCGATTGCTCCTTCCACTGTTCCCGCTGGCACTCGCTGCCGCGCTGCTGTCGCGTTCCCGTGCGTACCGGGGAACGGTGTTGGTGATGTTCATGCTGCTCCAGATTGTCTGGATCGTGTGGCTGTGGGCGTGGGCGCAACTGCCTGGTGGAGGCGACTATCCGCCGTAGGACCGGCGCCGATCAGGGGCCCCACCCGGCGCTGACGGCGCGCTCAGTAAATCCATTCGATTAGCTACGCGCGGGTAATTACGGGATAATGGACACAAGCAAGGTCAGGGGGTGCCTTTGGGCACCCGGCGACGACGGCCCCGGAAGCCGTGGCCGCGGAAGCTGCACTTGCCGCGCGGAACCAGCCCGGCCGGGCTGGCAGATTTGGGACAACTGGAGGGGATTTTCCTAATGGCGGCTATGAAACCACGTACAGGCGACGGCCCTATGGAAGTGACCAAAGAGGGCCGCAGCCTGATCATGCGTGTGCCGCTCGAAGGCGGAGGCCGGCTCGTTGTCGAGCTGAACGCAGCGGAAGCGGCGAACCTCAAGGAATGCCTGGTAGGCGTTACCGAGTAAGTTTCACAGGGCAGGGCCCGGCAAAGAGCCGGAGCCCTGCTTTTTTGTTGGCCTGTGTTTGCGCGCTACTTCTTCACGGCGACCAGCAGGCCGTCGCCGGTGGGCAGCATCGCGGAGGCGAGGCGCTCGTCGTCGCGGATGGCCTTGCCGATCTGCCGCAGGACAACCGTCGTGGCATCCCGTGCAGCGGGGTTGGAGACCCGGTCTTTGTCGAGGGCGTCGTTGACCACCAGTGTGCCGCCACGCTTCAGGAGCCGAACGGCCTGCTCAACATAGACGGGAAAGTTCGCCTTGTCGGCATCGATGAAGACCAGATCGTACGCCGAGTCGGTCAAACGGGGGAGCACGTCCGCGGCCCGGCCGGAAATTGTGCGTGTGCGGTTCGCCGGGCTGCCGGACTCCAGAAAGGCCTCCCGGGCGGCCTTGAGGTGTTCGACGTCGGTGTCAATGGTGGTCAGCACGCCCTGCGGACCGAGGCCGCGAAGCAGGCAGACTCCCGAGACGCCGGCTCCCGAGCCGACCTCCACCACGGTCTGGGCCTTCGACGCGGCGGCGAGGACGGTCAGCATCGCGCCGACTCCTGCGCTGACAGCGCTTACCCCGAGTTCGAAGGAGCGTTCCCGGGCGCGCAGGAGCACCTCGTCTTCGGCAGGAAAGTCTTCTGCGTAGGACCAGCTGCTTGACTTGTCGGCACTCATGGGATGTCGCTTTCCGGGCAAAGGGGGATTGTCCATCCAAGACTACTTCCTACGGAGCCGCGGAACCGGTTCCGCCGGCTGCAATGCCGCTGTGTCCGGTGCAGCTGGGTCCCCGGACCCGGGCCCGGAAATCAGCCCTGAGGGGAAATCCCGGCGCGGTCAGGAAACTCCCAGCGAATCCTGCGATGATATTTGTCCGGCCACCCGAGCGGTGGCGGCACCATAGCACCGGGTGACCACAGGGTGCGAGGGGAGCGGACGATGCCGGCATCAATTGCTGCGCAATTCCGTACAACAGCCGCGGAAACCACCGGCGCAGATCAGGCAACCACGGAATGGGTTGCGCCCAGCTGGGAGGAAGTGGTGGAGAACCACTCCGCCAAGGTCTTCCGCCTGGCCTACCGGCTCACTGGAAACAAGTTCGACGCCGAGGACCTCACCCAGGAGGTCTTCGTCCGGGTGTTTCGTTCCCTGGAGAACTTCAAGCCGGGCACCCTGGACGGCTGGCTCCACCGCATCACCACCAACCTCTTCCTGGACCAGGCGAGGCGCAAGAGCCGGATCCGTTTCGACGCACTGGCCGAGGACGCCGAATCGCGTCTTCCCGGCCAGGAACCTGGGCCGGAGCAGAGCTTCGAACTGAACAACCTGGACCTCGACGTCCAGCGCGCCCTGGAGGAACTCCCGCCCGACTTCCGGGCCGCCGTCGTGCTCTGCGACCTTGAGGGCCTTTCCTACGACGAGGTCGCCGAGGCGCTCGGCGTCAAGCTCGGCACCGTCAGGTCGCGGATCCACCGCGGCCGCACCATGCTCCGCGAGAAGCTCGCGCACCGCGACCCCCGACCCGCCAAGGCCCGCGCGCCGCGGCTGAAGATGCCTCGGATCGCCGGACTGCATTGAGGTTGCCATGGGTTTGCTGAACGGGCGGCAGCCCGCGCCCGGGCGTGGCCTGCGGCACAAGCGGACACCGGAACACCTCGGGGATTGCCCGCAATGCCAGGCTGAGGTGCTCCGCGAACGCCAGTACCTGGAGCGGCTGCGCAAGGCGAGCGTGCCCGAGGCCAGCCAGGACCTGACGGCACGGCTTATCGAGCACACACGCAGGATCGCCGAATCAGGCGATGCCGGCGTTGAGCCGGCGGGGACGCGCCGCGCAGTGCCCTTCCTGAAGACAGCTGGGATTGCCGCCGGAGGGCTGCTGGTCAGCGCCGGCGCCCTCGCTGCCGCTGCCTACGTGGTGGGCGGCGACGTCCGTCCCGAGTCCTTCAGTGCCGCGGACCGCGAGGTGCGCAGCCTCGTGGGAGCGTCCCTGAGCGGCAATCTCTCCCTCGAGTCCGCCGTCCCGGGCAACGTCCCCTCGGACACCGCGGTGAAGGACGGCAGCGTGGCCCTGAGCGCGGCGCAACTGGCCGGGCTGCGGAGCAAGGGCTGGGCCTGCCCCGAACTTTCCGGCATGGGCTTCCGTGTGGTGTCCGCCCGTGCGTCCATGCGGGGCGGCCATCCCGCCGTCGAACTGGAACTGACGGACGGCACGCATCACGCAACCTTGGTGGAGCAGCATTTCGAAGGGACCACCACCTCCGGCGCCAGGCTCTCAGTCAGCCGCGGCAGCCGCTGGGAGGCGGTCTACCGCTCTCCCGCCGCCATGCTGAGCTACGCGTCCGACCTGCCCGCGGAACAGGCTGACGACGCCGTCCCCGAGCTCGTGCGCGCCGGTGAATCCGTGCTTCCTGCCGCGGCTGCAACTCCGGACAACTGGCAGGACAGGGTCCGGCGCGGCCTTCGCACCCTGGCAAATCTCGCTGGTTTCTGAGCAGGGCAACGGACAAGGTAATCTTCGTAGCGTGTTTGGAATCAATGGCCCGGAGTTCTTGCTCCTGCTGATCATCGGTGTGCTGGTGATCGGTCCCAGCCGTTTGCCCGAATACACCCAAAAACTGGCGAACCTGGTCAAAGAAGTCCGCCGGATGGCCTCCGGTGCGCGCGAACAGATCAAGGAAGAAGTCGGCATCGACATCGACGACGTCGACTGGAAGAAGTACGATCCCCGCCAGTACGATCCGCGGCGCATCATCAAGGAAGCCCTGCTCGACGACGACACAAAGCCAGTCAGCGCGGGCGCACCCGCCGTCGCGGCTGCCGCCGTCTCGGCCGATCCGGCCCCGCAGCCGCCCGCCCGCGTGGTGGAGCGGCTCGCCGAGGGCGAAGCTGCCCCCTTCGACAGCGAAGCCACCTAGGCGCCCCATCCGGCTTCGGGGAATGCCCGCCTAACGGGGCTGGATTCCCAAGGGCATGCCAGCCAGTCCGCGCGGCCGGGCCTGAATCCTGCCGGCGATGTCCTGGAGGGCTTGGGCTGACGCCGTTTCCGGGGCTGCCAGTACCACTGGGCGCCCCGCGTCCCCGCCCTCGCGCAGTCGGATGTCCAGCGGGATCTGGCCCAGCAGCGGGACGTCGCCTTCAACCACGGCGCCGAGCCGCTTGGCGAGCAGTTCCCCGCCGCCGCTTCCGAACAGTTCCATCCTGCCGCCGTCGGGCATGTCGAGGAAAGACATGTTCTCCACAACGCCGGCCACTTTCTGGCCCGTCTGGGCAGCGATGGTGCCTGCACGCTCGGCGACTTCAGCTGCGGCCGCCTGCGGCGTGGTGACCACCAGGATTTCCGCGCCGGGCAACAGCTGGGCGACGGAGATGGCGATGTCCCCGGTGCCCGGCGGCAGGTCCAGGAACAGGACGTCCAGGTCGCCGAAGTACACGTCGGTGAGGAACTGCTCGAGGGCGCGGTGCAGCATGGGGCCGCGCCAGGCCACAGGCTTGTTCCCTTCGACGAACATGCCGATCGAAATGACCTTCACTCCGTAGGCCACAGGGGGCAGGATCATGTCGTCAACGCGGGTGGGAGGCTGTGTGATGCCCATGAGCGCGGGAACGGAGAAGCCGTGGACATCGGCATCCACGATGCCCACCCGGAGGCCGCGCTCTGCCAGCGCACAGGCGAGGTTGACGGTGACCGAGGACTTGCCGACGCCGCCCTTGCCGCTCGCCACGGCGTAAACCTTGGTGAGGGATCCCGGCTGGTTGAATGGGATGCCGCGCTGCCCGCCGGGTCCGCGGAGCCGTTCCTTGAGGGCGTCGCGCTGGGCCTGGTCCATGACCTTCAGCTCAACCTCGACGCCAGTGACGCCGGGCACGCGGGAGAGCGCAGCCGTGGCGTCGGCAGTGATGGTGTCCCGCAACGGGCAGCCGGCGATCGTCAGCAGCACGGCCACGCGGACGGTGCCCGAAGCATCGGCGCTGACGGATTCCAGCATCCCGAGTTCGGTGATGGGCCGGCGGAGTTCGGGGTCGATGACGGTGGCCAGGGCGGCATCAAGCGCCTCTTGGCCAGGTGCCTGTGGGGACGGTGCCTCTTCGTGCGCGGGGGAGCTCATAAGTTCAGATGCGGCTTTCAGGCTGGTTCTTGCCGGACGGCTCCGGCGGGTTGCTGCGGGCGGGTTGCTGCGGGCGGACCTTGGGTATCTGCTGGGTCCTCGGGTTGCGCTGCTTGTCCCGTTTCTCCTTGAGCTTCTCCCGGACTTTTTCGCGCGGGCCTTCGCCGTCGGCGCGTTCCGGAGTATCGCTGGTCAGGAGTTCTTCCTGCGCTTCGAGCAAATCCTCCAGCATGGAGCGCAGTTCGGCACGGACGTAGTCACGGGTGGCGACTTCGCGCAGCGTGATGCGCAGGGACGCCAGTTCCCGGGTCAGGTATTCGGTGTCGGCCAGGTTGCGTGCCGCTTGTTGGCGGTCCTGCTGCAGCGAGACGCGGTCCCGGTCATCCTGCCGGTTCTGGGCAAGCAGCAGCAGGGGAGCGGCGTAGGAGGCCTGGAGGGACAGCATAAGGGTCAGGAGCGTGAAACCCAGGTCCATGCGGTCGAATTGCCACTCCTGCGGGGCGAAGCTGTTCCAGCCCAGCCAGAACAGACAGAAGACAGTCATGTAGACCAGGAACTGCGGCGTGCCCATGAAGCGTGCGAAGCCTTCTGTGGCGTTGCCGAAGGCGTCCGGGTTGGGACGGAATGTAGGCAGGATCCGTTTGCGGCCGCTCAGCGGGGTGTCGAGGCCTCCGAAAGAGGACAGCTTGCTGCTGCGGGAGCCGGGCTTGGGCGGTGTGTTGTCAGCCAATCCGGCCTCCAAGCTTCTTCACAGGGGCGTCATCCTCATGGGCGCGCCAGTCATCGGGCAACAGGTGATCCAGCACGTCATCAACAGTCACCGCCCCCACCAGGCGGCCGGCGTCGTCAACGACCGGAAGGGAATTGAGGTCATAGGTGGCCAGGGTCCGGGCGACCTCGCTGATATGTGCGTGGTCGGACAGGGGCTCCAGGTTCTTGTCCACCAGGTTGCCGAGCGGTTCCGGTGGCGGGAAACGCAGCAGCTGCTGGATATGCACGACGCCAAGGAAGCGGCCCGTGGGCGTCTCCAGGGGCGGCCGGGTGATGAAAATCGAGGACGCCAGGGCGGGGGAGAGCTCCTCACGTCGGACGTGGGCCAGGGCCTCGGCCACTGTTGCTTCGGGTGGAAGGATTACCGGCACCGGGGTCATGAGGCCGCCGGCGGTGTCCTCGTCGTATTCGAGCAGGCGGCGGACGTCCTCGGCCTCGTCCGGTTCCATGAGCTGGAGCAGTTCCTCCGCCTGGGCGGTGGGGAGTTCGGCGAGGAGGTCGGCGGCGTCGTCCGGATCCATTTCTTCCAGCACGTCGGCGGCGCGTTCGACGTCGAGGGCGGAAAGGATCTCCACCTGGTCGTCCTCCGGGAGTTCCTGGAGGACGTCTGCAAGGCGTTCGTCCTGGAGTTCGCTGGCCACTTCCAGGCGGCGCTTGTCGCTCATTTCCTGCAGGGCTTCGGCGAAGTCGGCCGGCTTGAGGTCCTCGTGGGTGGCCACGAACTGGGTGGCGGCCTGCGGTTCGGTGCGGGCGCCCTGCTGGGCGTCAGCCCAGTCGATGATCATGGTCTCGTTGCGGCGCAGCCGGCTAAGCGGGGACAGGGAGTGGCCCCGGCGGACAAACAGCTTGCTGACGAACCAGTCCTTGGAACGGTGCTGATCCATGGCGATGTCTTCGATGGTGGCGTCTCCGCTGCCGTCTGCGAGGGTGACGCGGCGGTCGAACATTTCGGCGACCACCAGGGTTTCGGCACCGCGCTGTTCGAAGCGGCGCAGGTTCACCAGGCCCGTGCAGATGATTTGGGTCTGGTCGATCGAGGTGATGCGGGTCATCGGCACGAAGACCCGTTTCTTCCCCGGAACCTCGACGACGATGCCCACCACGTGCGGTGCACCGCGGGTCCCGCGGGAGAGCACGACAACATCGCGCAGGCGGCCGAGACGATCACCCAAGGGGTCGAAGACATCGAGGCCGAGCAGGCGCGCGACAAAGACGCGGGAAGGCTGTGTGCTCACCTTTACAGGCTACCGAGTCTGCTCTCTTTTAGCTGAATTTCAGCCGACGCACATGTGCATGCGACAGAATGGGGCTATGGCAAACATTTTCGGTGCACCCAAGGCCACGGAGGAGTCCCGGAGCGTCCCCCAAGGCGACACCGTGGGCTCCTACACCTCGTATCTTGATGCCCAAAAGGCAGTGGACTACCTGGCGGACCAGCAGTTCCCGGTCCAGCTTGTCTCGATCGTGGGAAACGACCTGAAAATGGTGGAACGGGTGACCGGCCGGCTGAGCTACCCGCGGGTGGCCCTTTCCGGTGCCTTGAGCGGCATGTGGTTCGGCCTGTTCGTAGGCGTCATGCTGTCCTTCTTCTCCCCGACCGGGGGCGCGTTCTCGATCATCACCTCGGTGCTGATGGGTGCGGCGTTCTTCATGCTGTTCGGGATCGTCACCTATGCCATGCAGCGCGGCAAGCGCGACTTCACCTCCACCAGCCAGGTGGTTGCCAGCAACTATGACGTCATCGTGGCCTACGAGGCGGCACAGGAGGCCCGCCGGCTGCTCCACCAGCTGCCGATGAACCCGACGCAGGCCGCCGGCGCGCCGCAGCCCTACAGCCAGCACCCCCAGCAGACCCCTCCCTACCAGCCTCCTTACCAGCAGCCTGGCCAGGCTCCGGAGCGGCCAGCCGGCTGGCACGACCCCTACGGCCAGCGCGCCCAGCAGGACGGCGGCGCCGCACAGCCGGAAACACCGCCGCCTGCAGAGCCCGCCGCCGCATCTGCGCCTGTCTCCTCGCACTACCCGGACCTTCCGGACGGTCGGCCGCAGTACGGCATCCGCGTAGAACCCGGCCAGGCTCCCGCCGCACCGGCACAACCAGAGCACGCACAGACGGGCTACGCGCAGCCGGAACACGCGCAGCCGGGCAACCATGACAACGACGGCCACGGCAACGGTGCACACGGTGCCGAGAGTGAAGAGGCGCCCCGGCAGCAGTAGCCGCCGTCGCGCATTGCCGTACTGAAAGGGCGGGCCACCGGAGATTCACCGGTGGCCCGCCCTTTTCTGGTCCAGTCACACCCCAGCGGACATGTCCGTAGGGACTATTCGGCGTCCTCGTAGATGCCGGCCATCCAGGCTTCGACGTCCTCGGCCTTGCGGGGCAGGGCCGCGCTCAGGTTGACGGGGCCGTCGGCCGTCATGAGGATGTCGTCCTCGATCCGGACACCGATACCGCGGTACTCCGCCGGGATGGCGAGGTCCTCATTCTTGAAGTAGAGGCCCGGCTCGATGGTGAACACCATGCCCTCGGTGAGGATGCCATCCAGGTACAGCTCGCGCTTGGCCTGCGCGCAGTCGTGGACGTCCAGGCCGAGGTGGTGGCTGGTGCCGTGCGGCATCCAGCGGCGGTGCTGCTGGCCCTCAGGGCTGATGGCCTCCTCGACGGAAACAGGCAGCAGGCCCCATTCGGCCAGGCGCTCGGCAAGGACCTTGGTGGCGGCGGCGTGGATGTCGCGGAACTTCGCGCCGGGCTGTGCGGCGGCAAAACCGGCGTCGGCGGCGTCCAGCACGGCCTCGTAGACCTTGCGTTGCACATCCGAGAACGTGCCGTTGGCCGGGATGGTACGGGTGATATCGGCAGTGTAGAGCGACTCGGCCTCCACACCCGCGTCCAGCAGCAGCAGTTCGCCGGCGTTGACCTTGCCCGTGTTCCGGGTCCAGTGCAGCACGGTGGCGTTGTTGCCGGCGGCGGCGATGGTGTCGTAGCCGAGTTCGTTGCCTTCTTCGCGGGCGCGGGCGAAGAAGGCGCCCTCCACGACGCGTTCGCCCCGCTCATGGGTGAGGGCACGAGGCAGCGCACGGACGACGTCGGCGAAGCCCGCCACCGTGGCGGCCACTGCGGTCTTCATCTCCCCGATTTCCCACTCGTCCTTGAGCAGGCGCAGCTCGGAGAGGGCTTCGCTGAGGAGCTCGTCCAAGGCGTCCAGTTCGGCGAGGTCCAGGTTTTCGGGATCCTTCGCCGTGTTGTAGCGGGCAGTGTCCACGAGGGCGTCGATGTTCTCGTCGACCTTGCGGACCAGGCGGATGGCGATGCCACCGATTTCCGGGGCGCCCACGTTCTTGGTGATGGCCACCTCGAGTTCGTCGATGTGCGCGGTGGGCAGGCCCAGGCGCGCTTCGAATTCGGCGAGGGTGGGGCGGGCACCGATCCAGAATTCGCCGGAGCGGGCATCGGCGTAGAACTGTTCGGTGTCGCGGCCGGCCAGCGGACGGAAGTAGAGGGCGGCGCGGTGGTTGCCGCCGTCGTCGCCGGTCCCTTCCTCGACGGGTTCCAGGATGAGCACGGCGTCGGGCTCGTGGTCCAGGCCCAGGCCGGTCAGGTGGGCGAAAGCTGAGTGGGGGCGGAAGCGGTAGTCGGTGTCGTTCGAGCGGACCTTCAGCGGTCCGGCCGGGATGACGAGGCGGACGCCCGGGAACTTGCCGGAGATGGCCCGACGGCGGGCGGCGGCGTGGTCCGCAACGGCATCGCGCGCGGGGGTCACCTGCGCGGCGGGAGCCCAATTGCTGGCCATGAAGGCCTTGAAGGCATCGGAGGTGGGCCGCTGGGAACGGTTGTTGACGCGTTCTTCCAGGGGCTGGGCTGCTGAATTCTGGGTGGTTTCTGCATCATTCACGCTCCCATGTTCCCATCTGTTCAGGGCGGGGGCCAACGCGGCTGTCCGGGCCGGGATCGGGGTTTGGGAGGCGGTGGGTGGGCCCACGCCGCCGAGGGGCCCGATCCGAGCGCAGCGAGGTTTGGGAGGCGGTGGGGATTAGGCTGGGAAAGTGAAGATTGACCTGCACGCCCACTCCAACGTTTCGGACGGAACCGAGTCGCCGGGCGAACTGATCCGCTCCGCCGCGGCCGCCGGACTGGACGTCGTGGCCCTGACCGATCACGACTCCACCGACGGTTGGGAGCAGGCTTCCGTGGCGGCCGTGGAACACGGCGTGGCACTGGTGCCCGGCATGGAGATCTCCTGCCGCACGGCGGAGGGAATCAGCGTGCACCTGCTGAGTTACCTCCACGACCCCGCGCACCCGGGCCTGCTGGAGGAAATCACCAAATCCAAGGACGCCCGGCTGACCCGCGCCCAGCGCATGGTGAGCCTGCTGGCGGAGGACTATCCGCTGAGCTGGGACGACGTCATCCACCACGTGGCACCGGGCGCGACGGTGGGCCGGCCGCACATCGCCGACGCGTTGGTGGCTGCCGGCGCCGTCGCCGACCGCACGGAGGCCTTCACCGCCATCCTCAGCGCGCGTTCGCGCTACTTCGTGCAGCATTATGCGCCCGAGCCGGCGTTCGCCGTCGAACTCGTCAGGGCCGCGGGAGGCGTGCCGGTGTTCGCACACCCGGTGGCGTCCGCCCGGGGACGGGTGGTGGGCGAACGCACCTACCGGGACATGGTCGACGCCGGTCTGCTGGGCCTGGAGGTCGAGCACCGGGACAACCCCGAAGCGGGCAGGGCGTTCCTGCGGCGCTTTGCCGCGGAAAACGGGCTGTTCATGACAGGCTCCTCCGACTACCACGGCGCGGGCAAGGTCAACCTGCTGGGCGAGAACGTCACCAGCCCGGCGGTGCTGGCGCGGATCGAGGAACTGGGCACCGGCTGCCGAATCGTGCGGGCCTAGGGAAAGTGTCTTGACTACCGGGCGCGCCTGAGTAGTGTTTGCGATGCTGGGGAGCGGCCAACCGGCCGAGGCAGGACACCGTTGGTCTCCGCACCCCAAGGAGTCATTGTGATCAGGAAATTCATTGCCGTGGGCGCCGCGTTCTTCGCGTTGATGTTCATCGCCCCCGCGGCGCAGGCCCTGCACTGCGAGAATGCGAGCCGGCCCGTGGATACCTCCCACGCCACGGCTGTGCAGACTGATATCGGCACCGTCTATGTGCAGGGAAACTGGGTGGTGCTCCCCTTTGAGCCCGATGTGTGGATTTTCGTGCCGCCGGGATCGCTGAAGCTCATCGGCGTGACACAGCACGTCACCCCGGCCGGCCAGCAAGGGAACTATCTGGGCGGTGACGGCCTGACGCTGCTGCAGAACAGGTGCGCCAACGTTGTCGTGGATAACCGCCAGACCGAGCACGGCATCCAGGTGGCATGCCAATAGCCGTGTGAACTGCCGCGTGAACCGTTCGCCGTGATCAACCCGCGGCTTCGTCGCTCAGGAGTTCCACGAACCCGGCCTTGCCGTCGAGCCGCTTGCGCATGATGTCGATCGCGGGGGCGTTTTGGTCCACGCAGACGAAACGGCGGCCAAGTTTCGCGGCGACGGCGCCGAGCGTTCCGGAACCTGCGAAGAAGTCCAGGCACCAGTCCCCGGGGCGGCTTGAGGCCGAGACGATCCGGCGCACCAGCCCCTCGGGCTTCTGCGTCGGATAGCCGGTCTTCTCCCTGCCGGTGGGGGAGACGATGGTGTGCCACCAGACGTCGGTGGGCAGCTTGCCTTTCTTCCGCTTCGCCTCGGTGACCAGGCCGGGGGCCATATAGGGCTCCCGGTCCACTTCGTCGTTGTCGAAATGGTACTTCGACGGGTTCTTCACGTAGACGAGGATGTTGTCGTGCTTCGTGGGCCAGCGGTTCCTTGCCCGCGCGCCGTAGTCGTAGGCCCAGATGATTTCGTTGAGGAAGCATTCCCGCCCGAAGATCGCGTCGAGCATCACCTTGGCGTAGTGCACCTCGCGGTAGTCAAGGTGCAGGTACAGGGTGCCGTCGTCGGACAGCAGCCGCCAGGCTTCCAACAGCCGGGGCTCCAGGAAGGACCAGTAATCGCTGAAGGCGTCGTCGTAGCTGTGCAGGGCACCCTTGATGGTGTCGTAGGAGCGGCCCTTGAAGCCGAGCCGGTCGCCTTCGCCGTCGGCGTTGCGGACCATCCGGGTTTCCTGGCGGCGTTGCACCCTGCCCGTGTTGAAGGGCGGGTCGACGTAGATCAGTGTGAAGGCGCCGTCCGGCAGCGTGGGGAGGTACGCGGCGTTGTCCGCATGCACCACCAGGTTGCTGCCGTCCGGCGCCCAAACAATGTCAGTCATTGAGGCTTTTATGCCTCGGCGTTCTCAGCCGCGGAGGAGACAACCTCGCCGTTGCGGCGGCGGGTGCGGGTACGGCGGGTGCGTGCCGGCTTCTCGCCGGCGGCCTCGCCGCTTTCCGAGATAGCTGTGGAACGCCCTGTGCCCTCCGCCGGTGCTGCGTCGCCTTCGCTGCGGCGACGACGGCTGCGGGTACGGCCGCCGCCCTCGCCGGCCGGCTTGCCTTCGCCCGAAGCGGAGTTGCCGGAAGCGCCCTCGCGGCGTCCGCCGTCGCGCTTTCCGCCGCGGCCACCGGAACGGGAGTTCTTCTTGCCGGTCTCGCCCAGGTCCTCCAGGACTTCGGCGTCGACGCCGGCCAGCACGCGCTTGTCGCGCGGCAGGCGGCCCTTGGTGCCCTCCGGGATGTCCAGGTCCGTGTACAGATGCGGGGAGGAAGAGTAGGTTTCCACTGGCTCGGGCACGTTCAGGCCAAGGGCCTTGTTGATGAGGGCCCAGCGCGGAACGTCGTCCCAGTCGACGAAGGTGACGGCGGTGCCCTTGTTGCCGGCACGGCCGGTACGGCCCACGCGGTGCAGGTAGATCTTCTCGTCTTCCACACACTGGTAGTTGATGACGTGGGTGACGTCCTCGACGTCGATGCCGCGGGCTGCGACGTCGGTGGCCACGAGCACGTCCACCTTGTTGTTGCGGAAGGCACGCAATGCCTGTTCGCGGGCACCCTGGCCGAGGTCGCCGTGGATGGCAGCGGCCGCGAATCCGCGGTCCACCAGCTCCTCGGCCACCTTCGCGGCAGTGCGCTTGGTCTTGGTGAAGATGACGGTGCGGCCGCGTCCGCGGGCCTGCAGGATGCGGGCCACCACCTCGGTCTTGTCCATGCTGTGCGCACGGTAGATGAGCTGGCGGATGTCGCGCTTGGTGAGGCCTTCGTCGTTGGGGTCGGCGGCGCGGATGTGGGTCGGCTGGGTCATGTAGCGGCGGGCCATGGCGATGACCGGGCCGGGCATGGTGGCGGAGAACAGCAGGGTCTGGCGCACGGCCGGGGTGCCTGCGATCAAGGTCTCGACATCGGGCAGGAAGCCGAGGTCCAGCATTTCGTCGGCCTCGTCGAGGACCACGATCCGGACGTTCTTCAGGCTCAGGTGGCGCTGCTTGTAGAGGTCGATCAGGCGGCCCGGGGTGCCGACGACGAGTTCGACGCCCTTCTGCAGCGCCTCGATCTGAGGTTCGTAGGCGCGGCCGCCGTAGATGGTGGCGATGCGGGCGTTGCGCTTGCGCGAGGCGGTCTGGAGGTCGTTGGCCACCTGCACTGCGAGCTCGCGGGTAGGGACGATCACCAGTGCCTGCGGGGCGCCCGGGATGGGGAGCTTGTCGTAGCCGGGGTCGTCCTGGCCGACCACGCGCTGCAGTGCCGGGATGCCGAAGCCGAGGGTCTTGCCGGTACCGGTCTTGGCCTGGCCGATGATGTCGTGGCCGCCCAGGGCAACCGGAAGGGTCATGGCCTGGATGGGGAAGGGGTGGGTGATGCCGGCGTCGGCCAGCGATTCCACGATGTCGGCACGGACGTTGAAGTCTGCGAAGGACTTCTCTTCGATCTCGTGGGGCGTTTCGTCCGAGGTGATGGTTTCCTCGGGCTCGATCGATTCGACGCCGTCACTCAGGACTTCATGGGTGTGCAATTCACTCACAGGGGAGTTTCCTTATTCATTTGGGCTGCGCTGCATGCTCAACGGTCGGCGGAGCCGTTCCGGAGCACGGACGGGCGCAAGCAGGTCCAGTGGAAGCCGATCGCGGGCTATCTGAATACTGGCACTGGTGACCAGCGGGCAAATCTCAAGATCGCGTAGGTGCGGGCTTGTTGAGTCAAAAAGGAAATGAATCAACGACCGGGCATCCATTACTACGGGTCAAGTGTAACGGTTCCTCCGGTTTGCCCGCTTGAAGGCACCGATGTCAGGCGATCAGCTCGAGGGAAATCTTCCTCGTGTTGATATCGGCGCCCAGCAGCCGCACGCGGACCTTCGTGCCGGATTCCATCTCGCCCTCGCAGCGTGCGGTGACCGCAGGTTCGGCGATCTGCACGACGCCGGAGGGGCGTCCGTTGCCGTTGCCGTTGCCGCCGTTCGGCTTGGTCCCGTTCGGTTTGGATCCGGAAATGACGACGGCGTCGAACTCCTCGCCCACGTGGCTCACCAGCAGGGCGGCCTCCACGGTGTCCAAGGCCAAACGCTCGAGCCTGCCCGCCAGCTGGTCCGATGCCGCCATGATCGCCGGCAAAGCCGGCAGCGCCTCGCGGGCCCAGGCCGGGATCGCGCTGCCGTTGCTCAGGGCCTCGCAGATGACCAGGACGAAGCGGTCGATCAGGCGGCGCAGCGGGGCGGTGGCGTGGGCGTAGGGGGCGCCGATGGCGGACTGCAGCACGTCCTTGGGAACCTCGCCGTCGAAAGGGGTGTAACCGGCGCCGCGGAACAGCAGACCCGCCGAATGCAGGATGGCCAGCTGCTTCGGATCCGTGGGGTCCAGCGTACGGAGGTATTCGCCATAGCTGATGCCGCCGCCGCCGTTGTTCCAGGGCTTGCCGAGGGCCGCCGTCTGGCGCTTGAAATGGAGCAGTGACCGTTCGTCCGGGGACGGCATGGTGCGCAGGATGCCGACCTTGCCGTCCAGCATCAGTTCCGCGGCAGCCATGCCGGTCATGAGGGAAATCTGGGCGTTCCAGTCCTCCACCGGCAGGGATGGCGCGGCGACGATCCGGTAGCCGCCCGCCGGCAGGGGCGCGATCTCCTGCTCAGGCATGTTCAGGCTGGCACCGCCGCGGCGGCGTTCCAGTTCGACGCGCTTCAGGCCCACCTCCTTGAGCAATTGCAGGACGGGGGCGGCCGTGCCGGCGTCGATTTCGGCTTGGACATCGCGGTAATTGAGCTTGGCCCGGCTGCGGACGCTGGCGCGCCGTACCAGTGCCGACTGGGCTTCGGCCGCCGCATCCAGCGTGAACTCCCAGACGAATGCGCCGCAGCGCTGGCCCGCCAGCAGGCTGCCTGCGTGTTCGCTGATGACCTCGGGATGCAGCGGGATCCGGCCGTCCGGTAGGTAGAAGGTCTGCCCCCTGTGCCGCGTCTCGTCGTCCAAGGCGCCACCTGGGGAGACGAAAGAAGGCACGTCGGTGATGGCGTAGAAGACCTTGTAGCCCGCTCCGTCGCGTTCTATATGCAATGCCTGGTCCAAGTCCGTGGAAGTGGCCGGGTCGATCGTCACGAACGGAATGTGTTCGAGGTCGAGCGGGGGCAGGGCGTGCGAAGCAACGGCTTGCTTCGCCTCGGCGAGTGCGTCGTGCGGAAAGTCCCCGGGCAGCTCGAGTTCCGTCCTGAGGGCAGCCAGTGCCGCCGCCAGCTGGTTCGATGTATCGCTGACATTCGGGGCTATCCGATGATGTGGCACAAAAATCAGGGTAATCGATCCGGATTGGGCTGGAAACGAAAGCCAGGGTGGCCCCTGCTACGCAGTATTGCCTCCCGCGTCAATGGATAACGAAGACGGTTCACTCATGATGCCTGTGCGTCTAATGTTGCGGGTGGGGGATAAAGAAGCACTTCCCTCGCCAAACATCGCATCCATTTTCCGAGGGAGATCCTTCAATGAGTTACGAGAACACGGCGGGCCAGCCTTACGGTGGCGCAGTCCCGCCCCAATATGCGGCACCGCGGGCCTATGCCCCGCGCGCACAGGTCGGCTTCGTCGAGGCCATCAAGCAGTATTACCGCCGCTACGCCGAATTCAGTGGCCGCTCCAACCGCAGCGAGTACTGGTGGGTCGCGCTCTACCAGGCCATCGTCAGCTTTGTGCTGTGGATTCCGTATTCCGTTGTGCTGGGCGGCTACACCGCTTCAGTTGCCGCTGCCACCACCGTGGCTGAGCAGCAAGCGGCAGCCCAGGCCTTTCCGGCCGCAGCATTGCTCTTCGGCGCGCTGGGCGGCATCTGGGGCCTGGCCCACCTGGTACCGAACCTGGCACTGATCGTCCGCCGCCTGCACGACACCGGCCGCAGCGGCTGGTTCGTCCTGCTTGGCCTGATTCCGTTCGTCGGCCCCATCATCATCCTGGTGTTCGCCGCGCTCGAGTCCAAGCCCGAAGGTGCCCGCTACGGCGCCTGAGCTCTCCACTGAAACAACGACGGCGGCCGTCGCCCCGGTGCCCCTGAGCACCCTGGCGGCGGCCGCCGTCGCCTTTTAACCGTTTGTGACCGGCCCCCGGGAAGGCGTTTTACGGCAGGGCTGCGAGCAGCGACTGCGCGGCCGCCGTCGGGTCGCTCGCTTCGGTGATCGCACGGACCACCACGATCCGGCTGGCACCGGCCTGCACCACCTCGTCCACATTGCCGTGGTCGATGCCGCCGATGGCGAACCATGGCAGGTTCACGCCGCCCACCCGTTCCTCGTCCGCGGCGCGCACTGCGCTTGCGGCGTATTTGACCAGGTCCAGGCCGACGGCGTCCCGGCCGGGCTTGGTGGGCGTGGCCCAGACCGGCCCGACGCAGAAGTAGTCCAGGCCGCTGCGGCCCGGGGACGCGGCGATTGCGGCGTCAACCTGCTCCGGCGTGTGGGTGGACAGGCCGATCACCGTGGGGTCGTGCAACAGCTTCCGGGCCGAGCGCAGTGGCAGGTCCTTTTGCCCGATATGGAACACGGGAGCACCGGAGAGCGACGCGATGTCCGCACGGTCGTTGACGGCCCACAGGCGGCCGTGGCGCTGGGCCACCGCGTGCAGGACTTCCAGCAGTTCGAGCTCTTCGGCCGCTTCGATCGTCTTGTCGCGGAGCTGGATGATGTCCACGCCCCCCTCGAACGCGGCGTCGACGAATTGCTCGAAATCGCCCTGCTTCTTCCGGGCGTCGGTGCACAGGTAGAGGCGGGCAGTGGTGTGCAGAACATGCTGGGTCATGGAAACCAGAGTAGTTCCCCTAAACTGGGCTGGTACTGCGGGAGCCGCGACCGATCGTAATAAGACCGTCCGGCTGAGAGGGCTTCAGCGCCGACCGCTTGACCTGATCCGGTTAATGCCGGCGTAGGGAAGGACCCATGGACACACTTCAACCGGCGCCCCGGAATCCCGCCATCACCGCCGACGTCGCCGTCATCGGCGCGGGCGTCATCGGCCTCGGCATCGCCCATGAGGCCCGCCGCTCGGGCCGCTCCGTGGTGGTCATCGATCCCGCGCCCGCCAGCGGCGCCACCTTCGCCGCTGCGGGCATGCTGGCCCCGGTGAGCGAACTGCATTACCAGGAGGAAGGCCTCCTCGAACTGATGCTTGCGTCCTCGCAGCTGTGGCCCGGGTTCGCGGAAGGCCTGCAGTCCGCGGAGCGTGGCACCGGATACCGCACGACGCCGACCCTTGCCGTGGGAGCGGACGCCGCCGACCGCCGGGCCTTCGCCGACCTCCGGGACGTGCAGCTGGGCCTGGGCCTGGAGATCCAGGCCCTGCCGGTGCGCGAAGCCCGCGAACGCGAACCACTGCTCAGCCCGCAGATTTCCTGCGCCTTCGATATCCCCGGCGACCACCAGGTGGACCCGCGGAGGCTGGCAGCAGCCGTCCTCGAAAGCCTTGGCCGGCATTCACCTGCGGACCACAGCTGGGTCGGAGGCACCGGGGACCCCCGCCTCGCGGACGGTTTCCTCCTCAACACCGCCGCGTCATGCCTCTTGTGGGAGGACGGCGCCGTGGCGGGGGTGGCCCTCGCCGACGGCAGCCGGGTCCTCGCGGGCGAAACCGTGGTGGCCAATGGCCTGGCCGCCCCGGCGCTGGAAGGCCTGCCGGAAGGGCTCGCCCTGCCGCTGCGGCCGGTGTACGGCGACATCCTGCGCCTCCGCGTACCACGGCACCTGCAGCCGTTGCTCACAGCCACTGTCCGCGGCCTGGTCCGCGGAGTGCCCGTGTACATCGTGCCCCGCGGCGACGGCACGGTGGTCATCGGGGCGAGCCAGCGCGAGGACGGACCCAGTTCCGCCAATGCCGTCTCGGCCGGCGGCGTATACCAGCTGCTCCGTGACGCCCAGGTCCTGCTTCCCGCCGTCGCCGAACTGGAACTGCTCGAATGCACGGCCCGTGCCCGGCCCGGCACCCCGGACAACGCACCCCTCCTCGGCAGGGTACGGATGCCCGGCGACGGCGGAGACGTGCGCGGCCTGATCGTTGCCACCGGCTTCTTCCGGCACGGCGTCCTGCTCACCCCGGCGGCTGCCTCGATCGCGGTCGGCCTCATGGAAGGCCGCCACGACGAACGCTGGACCAAGTTCCGGCCCGACCGCTTCCCGAACCCCCACCACCGCGCACCAGCAACCATCAAGGATCACGCATGAACATCAAACTCAACGGGGACCACCGTTCAATCGGCGACGGCGCCTCGGTGACTACCCTCGTCACGGAACTCACCGGCCGCGGCCTGGACGCCAGCGGCCAGGCGACGGACGGACGGAAGATCGGCGTCGCCGTCGCGCGCAACGCCGAAGTGGTGCCGCGCAGCCAATGGGCTGCCACGGCGCTCGCAGAGGGTGACGAACTCGAAATCGTCACCGCGGTACAGGGAGGCTGAACCATGACACCCACAAGCATCCAGACCCAGAACGATCCCCTGGTGATCGACGGCGTCGAATTCGGCTCACGGCTCATCATGGGCACCGGCGGGGCACCCAGCCTGGACGGCCTGGGCGCCGCCCTGCTTGCCTCCGGCACGGAGCTGACCACCGTGGCCATGCGGCGGTACTCGCCCGCCGAAACCGGCTCCCTGTTCCAGCTGCTCCTGGACAACGGCATCCGCGTGCTGCCCAACACCGCCGGCTGTTTCACCGCCAAGGACGCCGTGCTGACCGCCGAACTGGCCCGCGAAGCCCTCGAAACCAACTGGGTCAAGCTGGAAGTCATCGCCGACGAACACACCCTGCTGCCGGACGCCGTGGAACTGGTCGAGGCCACGGAACAACTGGTGAACCGCGGCTTCAAGGTTTTCGCCTATACGAATGACGACCCCGTGCTCGCCCTGCGCCTGGAAAACCTCGGGGCAACCGCGGTGATGCCGCTGGGCGCACCGATCGGCACCGGCCTGGGCATCCTGAACCCGCACAACATCGAACTCATCGTCTCCCGTGCGTCCGTGCCAGTGGTACTCGACGCCGGAATCGGCACGGCCTCCGACGCCGCACTGGCCATGGAACTCGGCTGCGATGCCGTGCTGCTGGCAACGGCGGTTACCCGGGCCCAGAACCCGGTGCAGATGGGGGAGGCCTTCAAACACGCAGTGGTGGCCGGTAGGCTGGCCAAGCAGGCCGGCCGGATCCCGCGCCGTGAGCACGCCTTGGCGTCCTCGGCAATGGAAGGCCGCGCCGAGTTCCTCTGACGGTTCTGCCAGCGACGGGTTCTGCAAGGAGTGCCATGGGCGAAGCGAAGGACATCCTCAGCCAGGCGGACATCGATGGCGCCCTGCCCGGCCTGCCCGACTGGGAGTACCGCTCCGGCGGGCTTGTGACGGTCTATAAGGTGCCCACGTCCGCGGCGGCGCTGGAGCTGATTGCCGCCGTCGGGCAGGTGGCCGAGGACCTCAACCACCACCCGGACCTGGACTGGCGCTACAACAGGGTGTTCCTCCGCTTCACCTCGCACGATGCCGGCGCCCGGCTCACCGGGCGCGATGTCGTGGCCGCCCGGCGCTGCAGCGACGCAGCTGCGTCCCTGGGCGCCACGCCGCAGCCGGAGCGCTACCCGCCCGTCGGCTGACCCTTGAATGCTGACCCCTGAACGAAGTGTGGCCACCAACCTTCCGGTTGGTGGCCATACTTCTGGTGCTCTTAGAGCCGCAGGGCGGCGGTAAGCTTCGCCGTATCGTGCGCGGTGCGGGTCCGTCCGAGGTAGACGACGACGGCGATCGCGGCGGCCGTTCCCAGGACCATGGGCAGCACCCAGGGGATCCAGGTCAGACCGGGCTGGTAGCCGAAGCCGAGCCAGATGAAAATGGTCCAGCCCAGCATGCCGACGCCCAGCGCCACGCCCGCCGGGAGCGCGATGCCGTACTTGCTGTGGCGTTTGTCATTCGCCCAGACGATGAAGCCCGCGGCAATGGTGACCAAGGCCACGATGACAAGTGAAAGCATGTTTACTCCCGGCTGGCTGGTTGGCGGAAAGGTCTAGAGGGCGCCGAAGCCCACGCGGCGCACTTCCTCGGCGCCGATCTCCACATAGCCCAGGACGTTGCCGGGAACGATGACTTGGCGGCCCTTTTCGTCGCTCAGGCGCAGGTCGCTGCCCTTGGAGATGGCTTCGCTGACGATCTTCGCGACGGCCTCGGCATCGAGCGCAGATTCCAGTACGATCTCACGGCCAACGTTCTGAATGCCGATCTTTACTTCCACAGCAAGGCCTCCCAGCCGGTTTAAGGGTTTACTCAGTTCTCTATTTCTAGCCTAGGACTCTTTGGGGAAGCGACTGATTCCGCGCCAAGCTAAACGGTAGATCAACTCGCTGGCCACATCGAGGTCCAGCCTGCCGTCAGTCTCCAGCCAGTACCGGGCGCTGACCTGGGCCATCCCGGCCAGGCCGCGGCCCAGCAGCTGGGCCTCCATGGGCGGCAGCTTGGTGTCTTCGGCAATGACCTTCGCGACGGCGTCGGCGAAGGTGCGGTTGAACGTCTCCAGGCGGGAGCTGACATCGGGATCGTTGATGAGGTCGGACTCGAACACCAGCCGGTGGGCCTGGTCGTCGGCGGCGATGAACTGGTAGTAGGCGCGCATGACGGCCTGCACGCGCTGCTTGTTGTCCGTGGTGGAGTTCAGGGCGCCGAGCATCAACTCCGTGAGCGTGGCCAGATGGCTGTCCAGCAGGGCCATGTAGAGCTCTCGTTTGGATGGGAAATGCTGGTAGAGGACCGGTTTGCTGACCCGCGCGGTCTCGGCTATTTCGTCCATCGCCGCGCCATGGAAACCGTTGGCCACGAACACTTCAAGGGCGGCATTGAGCAGCTGCGCGCGGCGTTCGTCCCTCGGAAGCCTGGCGGAACGCGCCGCGCCGCTCCGCTCCTGCTTGCCAGGTACCACTTGTTGTGTGCGTGCGCTTTCAGCCACTTGTCTGCCGCCTTTCCTTTGCAGTTATGACCACTTTACGTCCCGGTAATATGACCTGTCGGCAGTGGCGGGCATACATTGAAGTATGGCCACCGCATTTGCTGCCCCCACCACGTCCGCTCCGCTGCCTCCCTTGGTGGAAGCCGCCGCGGAACTGAGCACCGAAGAAGTAGAACGCTATTCGCGCCATCTCATTATTCCGGAGATCGGTGCGGTGGGTCAGCGCCGCCTCAAGAACGCAAAAGTCCTGGTCATCGGCGCAGGCGGCCTCGGCTCGCCGGCCCTGCTCTACCTGGCCGCCGCCGGCGTGGGCACCATCGGCATCATCGACGACGACGTCGTGGACCTGAGCAACCTCCAGCGCCAGATCATCCACGGCGTGTCCGACGTCGGCCGCCCCAAGATCGAGTCCGCCCGGGACGCCATCCGGGAATTGAACCCGCTGGTCACCGTTCAGCTCCACGACGAGCGGCTGGATTCCTCGAACGCCCTGGACCTCTTCGCCGGCTACGACCTCATCCTCGACGGTGCCGACAACTTTGCCACCCGCTACCTCGTCAACGACGCCGCCGAAATCCTCGGCAAGCCCTACGTCTGGGGTTCCATCTTCCGTTTTGACGGGCAGGTCAGCGTCTTCTGGGCAAAGCACGGCCCCAGCTATCGGGATCTCTACCCGGAGGCCCCTCCGGCCGGCTCCGTCCCCTCCTGCGGCGAGGGAGGGGTCTTCGGCATGCTGTGCGCCGCCGTTGGCGCCCTGATGGTGACGGAGGCAATCAAGCTCATCACCGGCGTCGGGCGCTCCCTGCTGGGCCGTGTGGCACTTTTCGACGCGCTCGGCGGCAGCTGGCGCGAGATCAAGGTCGCCAAGGACCCCGAGGCCGAACCGGTCACTGAACTCACCGACTACGAGGCCTTTTGCGGCATCACCCCCGCGGCGGACCCCGGCACCGTGCCCACCGTGACCGCCACCGAGCTCGCGGGCATGCTGGAAGCCCGCGACGCGGGGGAGCGGGACTTCGAGCTGGTGGACGTGCGGGAGAGCGGCGAGCACGACATCGTGAACATCGACGGCGCCGTTCTGATCCCGCAAGGGCGGATCCTGGCCGGGGAGGCCTGGGCCGAGCTGCCGCAGGACAAGGACATCGTGTTCCACTGCAAGAGCGGAGCCCGCTCCGCGTCCGTGATGGCTGCCGCCCGCAAAGCCGGATACACCCGGATCAGCCACCTCGACGGCGGCATCCTGGCGTGGGTGCGCGACGTGGAACCGCACAAGGCGGTGTACTGAGCCCGGGGCGGGTTTCCGGCCCCGCCTGGGCGACGCGCCCTAGCGCTTCCGGGCGTCGGGCCGCGAGATGACAATCCGGTTCCGGCCGAGGATCTTGGCCTCGTAGAGGGCGCTGTCCGCAGCACCGATCATCCCTGTGAGGTCGCCCGTGACCGTGGTGGCGATGCCGTTTCGGTGATGACGCGAGCGCTTTCCTGGCCGGCGCCCGGGAGCAGGACGATGAATTCCTCTCCGCCGTACCGGCCGGCCAGGTCCGTGTGACGGATCGAGGCAAGGCATGCGTCAGCGAAACCCGGATGGCGGCATCGCCCGCGGCATGTCCCTGGTCATCGTTGACCGCCTTGAAGTTGTCCAGGTCGGCCAGGATCACGGTTGAAAGCGAGCCGGTGTTGTGGAGCCGCCGGACCTCCCGGGCCGCCTGTTCCATGAAGGTGGTGCGGTTGAGCAGGCCGGTCAGTCCGTCACGGCTGGCGCGTTCGTCGAGCCTGTTGATGAGTTGTTCGTTGCTGAGCGCCGTCATGCTGAAGGACACTGGTCACCAGCATCACGATGGTGATCATGCTCGTGAACGCTGAGCTGAAGTATGTGGTGAACGCGGGCCCTTCCGGCCCCTCCAGGACGTAGACGCGGGCCCGGGCAAAGTAGTACGCAGCCAGGATCCCCGCGGCCAGGGACAGGCGCGGCCGCGCTGTAACAAGCGGGGCAGTCGTTGCGGAGGGGGTCAGGCGCTTTCGGCGCGGGGCAGCGTGGTACTCCGGGCCTCGGCCGACTGGTGGTCCACCGGGCACTCGGCCGGGCGGGCCGGGGCGGCAGGCTGCTCCACCTGGATTCCGTAGAGAGCCTCAAGGGCCGACACATAATCGTCCTGCTGGCCGTTGGCGGCAAGTTCCCGTGCCCGGACAGTGGGGATGTGGAGCAGCTGCTTGACCATGCGGCGCAACGCGAACTCCACCTCTTCGGCGGCAGCCGTGCAGCCGTGGCGGGCCCGGACCTTCTCCATTTCGGAGTCCAGGACGCTCATGGTGTGGCGGCGCAACGCGACGATCGCGGCGTCGACCGAGCGGGCTTCGCGTTCCTGCTCGAAAGCGGCAGCGGCCCCGGACACGATGGTGCTGGCCTGAGCGAGCGACTCTGCCTGCTCCTGCGGGGCGGCGAGGCGGACGGATTCGAGCGTGAGCAGCTCCACGCCGTCGAGTTCCCCGACGGCGGGATCGAAGTCATGCGTCAGCGCGAGGTCGATCGCGATCAGGGTGCCGGTGGACGACTCGCGGATGCGCGCCAGCTCGGCGGCCTCCACGCGGTTGTCCGAACCACTGCAGCCGATCATCACATCGGCCGCGGCGACGGCGGCAGGCAGCTTGTCGGCGTCGAGCGCGGTGCCGCCGCGGGTGGCCACGAAGGTTTCGGCGCGGCCGGAGGAAGAGTACACGGAGATGTCCTTGCAGCCGCGTTCACGCAGCAGTGACATGGTGGCGCCGGCGTAGGCGCCCGTGCCGAAGACGACGACCTTCTTGTTGCTCCAGCTGCTGTCGTCGGAAAGATCGGTGGCGAGGTCCAAGGCGACGGACACGATCGACAGGCCCCTCGAGCCGAGGGCCGTTTGGGCCCCGACATCCTTGGCGGTCTTCGACGCGGCCTGGAACAGGCGGACGAGGCCCGGGCTGGCGGTGCCTTCGTGCTGCGCGGTGATGAGGGCGCGGCGGACCTGCCCGGCGATTTCACGTTCGCCCACGACGGCTGAATCCAGGCCCGCGCTGACGGCGAAGAGGTGCCGGCTGACTTCGGAGCCGCTGTTGGTGCTGAAGGCCTTGGAGACGAGCTGCTCGTTGAGGCCGCTCAGCCCGCTGATCTTCCCGACCAGCGCGGAACGGGCCGCCTCGAGGTCCTCGGCGTGTGCGGTTTCCCCGTAGATTTCGTAACGGTTGCAGGTGGCAAGGACAACGGCACCGGAGACGAGGCCGTTCTCAGCCAGGGCGGAGGAAGCCAGCACGGAGGAACCGTTGCTCAGCTGAGCAACGGTTTCAAGGTCGATGTCGGCATGGGTTGCCACCAGTGAAAAAAGAACCACAGCAGAGACATCATAGCTTTTTCGGTACCGCGTAGAACAACGGACACGGGATGGTTCCTGCCACTGACCGGTGTGACACGCGCCATGGAGGGTGCCGGAGACAGACTGTCGTTATCTTTTGCACCCGATTTTCGGCACAATCGAAGGCATGACTTCCAGCTCTGCCCTGCCGGGTTCCGCCCAGCCTGCCCCTTCCATTGCCGGGGACGCCGTGGCTCCCGGACTCGACGCCGGCCACCCCCTGATGGACGGCCGCACCGCGGATTCGCCGCTCATCCAGGCATACCGCGGGCGCAAGCCCAGCCGGCGTCCGGTGTGGTTCATGCGCCAGGCGGGCCGCTCCCTTCCGGAGTACCTCAAGGTGCGCGAGGGCGTGGCCATGCTGGACTCCTGCCTGCGCCCGGAGCTGGCTTCCGAAATCACCCTGCAGCCGGTCCGCCGGCATGACGTGGACGCTGGAATTTTCTTCTCCGACATCGTCATCCCCTTGAAGCTGGCAGGCGTCGGCGTGGACATCGTTCCCGGCGTCGGGCCCGTCCTGGACAAGCCCGTCCGCACCGCAGCGGACGTGGCCGCCCTGCCGCAGCTCACCTGGGAATCGCTGGAACCCATCCGCGAAGCGGTCCGTCTGACCGTTGCCGAACTCGGCAGCACCCCGCTGATCGGTTTCGCCGGCGCCCCCTTCACCCTTGCCGCCTACATGGTGGAAGGCCGGCCGTCACGCGACCACCTCGGCCCGCGCACCATGATGCATGCCGACCCGGAGGCCTGGACCGCGCTGGCCAACTGGGCCGCCGACGCCTCCGGCATGTTCCTGCGCGCGCAGTTGGAAGCAGGTGCCTCCGCCGGCCAGCTCTTCGACTCCTGGGCAGGTTCCCTGGGCCTGGCCGACTACAGCAACTACGTCGCCCCGGCCTCGGCCCGCGCCTTGGACCACGTCCGCCACCTCGGCGCGCCGCTGGTTCACTTCGGCACCGGAACGTCCGAGCTCCTCGTGGCCATGCGGGACGTCGGCGTCGACGTCGTGGGCGTGGACTACCGCCTGCCCTTGGACGAGGCCAACCGGCGCCTGGGCGGCACCGTCCCCCTGCAGGGCAACATCGACCCCGCGTTGCTCTCGGCGCCCTGGAACATCCTCGAGGCCCACGTGCGCGCCGTTATCGCCGCCGGTGCCGGGGCTCCGGGCCACGTGCTCAACCTCGGCCACGGCGTGCCTCCCGAAACCGACCCCACCGTGCTGACCCGGGTGGTGGAACTCATCCACTCGATCCCGGCGGAGTAGCCCGTGCGCGGCCGTCCGGCAGCGCCGGTGACCCCTGACCTCAAGGCGACGGCCGTCGTCGTCGGCGGTGGAATTTCCGGGCTGCTCGCGGCCCGCGGGCTCGCAGCGGCAGGCCTGGCCGTCACCGTCCTGGAAGCCCGCAAGGAATGGGGCGGCTGCGTCGGCAGGCATGAACTCAGCGGACTGGGCCTGGACAGCGGCGCGGAGTCGTTTGCCACCCGCTCCACCGCGGTGGCCGAGCTGGCCCGCGGGCTCGGGCTCGGCGGCAACATCGTGGCCCCGCATCCCGGCGGTGCCTGGGTTCAGTTGCCGGACGGCCCGCAGGAACTTCCCAAGACCGGCGTCCTCGGCATCCCGGCCAATCCCTGGGACCCCGAGGTCCGTCGTTCGCTGGGCCTGCCCGGAGCGCTCCGCGCTTCCCTTGACCGCTGGCTGCCCGCCTTCTGGGGTGCCGGCGGCGACGTCACCAGCGTCGCCTCCCTCGTCCGGGCCCGGATGGGCCGCCGCGTCCTCGACCGGCTGGTTGCACCGGTGGTGGGCGGCGTGCATTCGGCCGACCCTGAACTGCTCGACGTCGACATGGTCGCCCCCGGCCTCCGCGCGGCCATGCGCTCCACCGGTTCCCTGGCGGCCGCTGTCGCGCAGCAGCGCCGGGTGGTCGGCGCACCCGACCCCGCCGGGACCACGAAGGCAGGCTCCGCCGTCGCCGGACTCACCGGCGGCATGAACACGCTCATTTCCGCCCTGGTGTCCGATCTGCGGTCCCGCGGCGTCACCCTGCTGGCCGGAACGCGGGCAGAGGCGGTTGTGCGCACCGGGGCCGCCTGGCGTGTCACCGCCAGCGGTACGGACGAGCGGGAGTATGACGCCGGCGTGCTCGTTGTCGCGGTCGACGGCCCGGCCGCCGTCGGGCTGCTGGAGTCCGCGCTGCCGGATCTCGCGGCACTCCGGCCGGCACCCGGGCCGATGGTCAGCCTGGTGAGCCTGGTGGTCGACAAACCCGAACTCGATTCCCGGCCGCGCGGCACCGGGATCCTGGTGGCACCGCAGGCGCCGGGAATCCAGGCCAAGGCCCTCACTCATGCCACGGCGAAGTGGGACTGGCTCGCCGAGGAGGCCGGTCCCGGCACGCACGTGCTCAGGTTGTCCTACGGGCGGGCGCACGGTGGAACGGCTGCGGCATCCACGGACGATCCCGCGGCCTTGGATGACACAGCCCTTTTCGATGCCGCGCTGCACGATGCCTCCACCTTGCTTGGCGTGCCGCTCGGCGCGGAGGACGTGCTGGATTGGGACGTGGTCCGTTGGGCCGGCGCCCTGCCGTTTGCCGCCGTCGGGCACAAGCAACGCGTGGCGGAGGTCCGGAAAATCGCCGGCCAGGCGGGGGGACTTCTCTTGGTGGGCGGCTGGCTTGCCGGCAACGGACTCGCCGCGGTCGTGGCCGATACCGCGGCCCAGCTCGAGGCTGTCCTTCCCGTTGCCTTGGCGGGCGAAAAGCCCTGAAATTGTGAGATGACGCACTTCTACGTCTTGTAGAAGTCTCCGGTTTCGACTTAGTGCCCCGCAGGGGGCAAACTTGAACCATGAGCCACACTTCTGCCGAATCTGTCACTAAAACTGCTGAGAACGAGGAACAGTTCTTCACCTTGTGGACTGTCTTCAAGCGTTCGGCAGGCCTCCAGCGCAGCGCCGACGCTATTGTTGAGTTCGAGAAACTGACCGCCAAGCTTGCCGAGGACGGCGTCGTCCTGCGCGGCAGCTACGACGTCTCCGCGATGCGTGCCGACGCCGACGTGATGGTGTGGCTGCACGGCGCCAAGCCCGAGGCCCTGCAGGCAGCCGTCCGCGACATCCGCCGCAGCGGTCTTTTCGCAGGCACCGACATCGTCTGGTCCGCCATGGGCGTGCACCGCGAAGCCGAATTCGCCAAGAGCCACACCCCGGCGTTCTCCCGCGGCGTCGAGCCCAGCACCTGGCTTTGCGTCTACCCCTTCGTGCGCTCCTACGAGTGGTACCTGTTGCCCGCGGACGAGCGCGGCAAAATGCTGCGCGACCACGGCCTGCTGGGCCGCGACTTCCCGCAGGTCATCTCCAACACCGTGTCCTCCTTCGCCCTGGGCGACTGGGAATGGATCCTCGGCCTGGAAGCCCCCGAACTGGTCGACCTGGTGGACCTCATGCGCCACCTGCGCGCCACCGACGCCCGCAACCACGTCCGTGAAGAGATCCCCTTCTACACGGGTCGCCGCATCACCGCCGCCGAGATCGCCGAGGTCCTCGCGTGAGCAGTCCCAAGGTAAACCTGGCTGCCTCCACGGAACTGAACGACGTCACCGAGCGCGGCCGCCAGGAGCCGCTACAGTACGACGCCGTCCTGCTCGCGTCCTTCGGCGGCCCGGAGGGCCAGGAAGACGTCATTCCCTTCCTGCGCAATGTGACCCGCGGCCGCGGTATCCCGGACGAGCGTCTTGAAGAGGTCTCGCACCACTACCGGGCCTTCGGCGGAATCAGCCCGATCAACCAGCAGAACCGCGAGCTGAAGGCCGCCATCGAGGCCGAACTCGCCGCCCGCGGCATCGAGTTGCCCGTGCTGTGGGGCAACCGCAACTGGGACCCTTACATCGCGCCGGTGCTGCAGGACGCCTACGACGCCGGCCACCGCCGCCTGCTGATGCTCACCACCAGCATCTACTCCTGCTACTCCAGCTGCCGCCAGTACCGCGAGGACATCGGTATCGCGCTCACTGAGACCGGCCTGGACGGCAAGCTGCAGGTGGACAAGATCCGCCAGTATTTCGACCACCCCGGCGTCGTGCAGCCGTTCCTGGAAGGGACCGCGGCAGGCCTTGAGGAAATCCGCGGCAAGCTCGCCGCGGCAGGCGAGGCGGACCCGGACTCGAAGATCCGCGTGCTCTTCGCAACGCACTCCATCCCTACCCGCGATGCCGAGGCCGCCGGCAAGTCCGAAGACGAGCCGCGCGACTTCGCCGAGGGTTCGGCGTACGCCGCGCAGCACCTGGCAAACGCGAAGGCCATCATGGACGTCGTGGCTCCGGACGTGGCCTGGGACCTCGTGTACCAGTCCCGCTCCGGCGCCCCGCACATCCCGTGGCTGGAGCCGGACATCAACGACCACCTCGAGGAGATCGCCCCCGAAGGCGTGCGCGGCGTGGTCATCGTGCCGCTCGGCTTCGTCAGCGACCACATGGAAGTCGCCTGGGACCTGGACACCGAAGCGCTCGAAACCTGCCGGAACCTCGGCATGGAAGCCACCCGCGTCCCAACCCCCGGTACCCACGCGGCTTTCGTCTCCGGCCTGGTGGACCTCATCTGCGAACGCACGGTGAACAACAACATCGCCGATCGCCCGCACGTGACGGACCTCGGCCCCTGGTACGACGTGTGCCGCCCGAACTGCTGCGAGAACTTCCGCGGCGCCAAGCCCGTCATCTCCGAGCTCGGCTCCACCATCGGCACCGGGCACGACGCCTACCCCGCCCCGGAGGCCAGCAAGTGACCGTCCGGATCGGCACACGGGCCAGCAAGCTCGCGCTGACCCAGACCCAGCAGACGGCGGACCGGCTGGCCGCCGTCGGAGGCTTCGACGTCGAACTGGTCCACATCACCACGGAAGGCGATGTCAAGACCGGCTCGCTGTCCCAGATGGGCGGCACCGGTGTGTTCGTGGCCGCCCTGCGCGAAGCACTGCTGGACCAGCGCTGCGACGTCGCCGTGCACTCGCTCAAGGACCTGCCGACGGGCGCCGAGCCCGGCCTCACCATCGCGGCCACCCCCAAGCGCGTGGACGTGCGTGATGTGCTGTGCGCCCGTGACGGCCTCACCCTGGCAGGGCTCCCCGCCGGAGCCAAGGTGGGCACCGGGTCCCCGCGCCGCGCCGCCCAGCTCCGCGCCCTGCGCCAGGACATCGAGGTCATCGACATCCGCGGCAACGTGGACACCCGCCTGGGCCGCGTCCCCGGACTGCCAGGCAATGCCTCCGACGCCGTGGTGCCCGGCAAGAGCTGCGACCTGGACGCGGTGGTGCTCGCCGCCGCCGGGCTGGAGCGTATCGGCCGCCTGGATACGGTCAGCGAATACTTCGAAAGCGACGCCATGCTCCCGGCGCCGGGCCAGGGCTCCCTGGCGATTGAATGCCGCACCGCCGACGCCCAAAGCGGCGGCTCGCAGGAAGCGCTTGCCCAGGCCCTGGCCGCGCTGAACGACGAGGACACCCGCCTCGCGGTGACCGCCGAGCGTGCCGTCCTGGCCCGCCTCGAAGCCGGCTGCGCCGCCCCGGTGGGCGCCTTCGCCTACCGCAAGGGCAGCATGCTCTACCTCGAAGCGGTGGTTTGCTCCGTCGACGGCGGCAAGACCGTCCGCGAGAAGAAGGCCACCGACGGGCTGAATGAAGTCGGCGCCACCCTGTTGGGCATCGAAGTGGCCGAACTGCTGCTGGCCGCGGGCGCCGCGGAGATCACCGACCTTGCCGCGTCCTGAGTCCGTGGACGGGCATGTTGCCGGAGTTTCCGGCGACCCTGCTTCCCGGGACAGCGCGCTGCACGGCCGGAAGGTCCTCATCACGAGGAGCCCCGACCGTGCCGGCTCCCTGGCGCGGGCCCTGTCCGCGGCCGGCGCCGAACCGCTGCTGCTGCCGCTCATCGACTTCGAACGCGCAGCGGACCAGCAGGCACTGGAGGTGGCCCTGGACGCGCTGGCCGGCGGACGCTACGACTGGCTCGTGGTCAGCAGCATCACCACCGTCCGCGCTTTGAAGGCCAAGGCCGCGGAGCGGGGCACGGAACTTTCGGCGCTTCTTCCGTCCGGCGTGCGGGTGGCGACGATCGGTCCGTCCTCGCGCCGGATCCTGGAAGCCGAAGGCATCCGGGTGGACCTGGCGCCGGAAGGCAGCCAGTCCGCCGCGGGCCTGCTCGAGGTGTGGCCCGGCGGCCCCGGCCGGGTCCTGTTGCCGCAGGCGGACATTGCCGACTCCCTGCTCTCGGACGGCCTGGCCGGCAAGGGCGCGGAGGTCGCCGTCGTCACCGCCTACCGCACCGTCGACTTCCCGGCCCGCCCGGAGGAACGGCTGGACACGGAATTGGCCAAGGCCGCCGCCTGGCCGGCTCCGGGGACAGACGTGGCGGGGGAGCAGGAGCTGCCCCTGCTGGAGCCCGCACGCGCCCGGACGATGATCGACGACGGCGCCCTGGCCGCCGTCGTCGCCGCCTCACCCAGTGCCGCGCGGCGGATCGCCGCAACCTTGGTGCCTCTGCGGGACTGCCGCTTCATCGCGATCGGACGCTCGACGGCGGCGGAGGCCGGCACCCTCGGGCTCACCGTCGCCGCGACCGCCAAGGAACCCACCCCGGACGGCATCGTCGCCGCCCTCACCGAACTGTTCGCCTCCGTTCAGCCATCAGCCCCGGAAAGGACGTAAGACATGAGCTTCCCCAACCACCGCCCCCGGCGGCTCCGCACCACCCCGGCCATGCGCCGCCTGACCGCCGAACACCGGCTGGCCCCCGCGGAACTGATCCTGCCGGCCTTCATCCGTGAGGGCCTCAGCGAGCCCGCGCCCATCAGTTCCATGCCCGGCGTCGTGCAGCACACCACGGATTCGCTCAGGCGGGCGGCCGCGGAAGCAGTGGAACTGGGGGTTGGCGGCATCATGCTGTTCGGCGTTCCGGCTGAGCGTGACGCCAACGGCTCCGCCTCCCTGGACCCCGAGGGCGTGCTGAACAAGGCCATCCGCGATGTCCGCGCCGAGGTGGGCGACGAGCTCGTGGTCATGAGCGACGTGTGCCTGGACGAATTCACCGACCACGGCCACTGCGGCGTGCTGGACGCCAACGGCTACGTCGACAATGACGCCACCCTGGCGATCTACGGACAGATGGCAGTGGCCCAGGCCGATGCCGGTGCCCATGTGCTGGGCCCCTCCGGCATGATGGACGGCCAGATCGCCGTGATCCGCCAGGCGCTAGAAGATGCCGGACACAAGAACACGGCTGTGCTTGCCTACGCCGCGAAGTACGCCTCGGCCTTCTACGGCCCCTTCCGTGAAGCCGTGGATTCGCAGCTCACGGGTGACCGCCGGACCTACCAGATGGACGCCGCCAACCGCCGCGAGGCCATCATCGAGGTGGAACTGGACCTCGAGGAAGGCGCGGACATGGTCATGGTCAAGCCGGCCATGAGTTACCTGGACATCCTGGCCGACGTCGCCGCCATGAGCCCTGTGCCGGTGGCCGCGTACCAGATCTCCGGCGAGTACGCGATGATCGAAGCCGCCGCCGCCAACGGCTGGATTGACCGCCGCGGCGCCATCATCGAATCCGTGCTGGGCATCAAGCGCGCGGGGGCCAACATGGTCCTGACGTACTGGGCGTCCGAACTCGCGGGCTGGCTCAAAGAAGGCTAGTGGCTCCTTCGCCCGACGGCGGGGAATGATTCCGGGAGCTTCGCCGTTTGTATGCGTATGCATGAAAATAGCGAAGTTTCCGGAACCGGTCCGTCCCCTGTAGCCGCTTTTGATCCCACCGCGCCCGTAGGCCAGGACACCATGCTGCTGGGTGTCAGCACCTTCGGTGACGTCGACCTCGACGATGCCGGCGAACCCAAGCACCACGCCGTCGTCCTGCGCCAAGTGGTGGAACAGGCCAAGCTGGCCGACGCCGTCGGGCTGCATTCCTTCGGTGTGGGGGAGCACCACCGGCGGGACTTCGCCGTCAGCGCCCCCGAAGTGGTCCTGGCCGCCGTCGCCTCGGCCACGAAGCGGATCCGCCTCGGCAGCGCGGTCACCGTGCTCAGCTCGGACGACCCCATCCGGGTCTTCCAGCGCTTCGCCACACTCGACGCCGTCTCCAACGGACGCGCCGAGGTGATCCTGGGGCGTGGCTCGTTCACGGAATCCTTCCCCCTGTTCGGCTACGACCTTGCCGACTACGAGGTCCTCTTCGAGGAGAAACTGGAACTCTACCACCGGGTCCGCTCGCAGAAGCCCGTGAACTGGGATGGCCGCACCCGCGCCGGGCTGCACGGCCAGATGGTGTATCCCCACCTGGAAAACCGGCTGCTGCCCACGTGGATCGGCGTCGGCGGCACCCCGCAGTCCGTGGTCCGCACCGCAGCGTACGGCTACCCGATGGTGCTGGCGATCATCGGCGGGCAGCCGGAACGCTTCGCCCCGTTCGCGCAGCTTTACCGCCGCAGCCTGGCCGAGGCGGGTCACGACCCGAGGCAGCTCGCGGTGCACTCGCCCGGCTACGTCGCCGACACCGATGAGCAGGCCCGCGAAGAGTACTTCCCGCACTGGCTCGCCACCCGCAACCGGATCGGGGCCGAACGCGGCTGGGGCCCGGCGGGCCGCGGCGAGTTCGAGGCCCTCGTGGAGGAGGACGGCGCCCTGTTCGTCGGCTCGCCGGACACCGTGGCTGCCAAGGTCGCCCGGCTCAAGGAAACCCTCGGCGCCGACCGCTTCGAACTCAAATACAGCAACGGCACCTTGGCCCACGCGAAGATGATGCGCTCCATCGAACTCTTCGGATCCGAAGTCGCCCCGCGCGTGGCCGGACTGCTGTCCTTGAGGGCGCAAGTGAAGTGACCCTCTTCATCCCGCAGGGGCGCAATGTGCTGCCCCTGCGGGATGAAAGAATAGGGGCATGACTCGTTCGGATGATCTCTTCGCCCATGCCCAGACCCTGATGCCAGGCGGCGTCAATTCGCCCGTGCGTGCTTTCGGGTCCGTGGGCGGCACTCCGCGTTTCATGGTCTCTGCGCGAGGTCCCTACCTCACCGACGCCGACGGCAAGGACTACGTGGACCTGGTCTGCTCCTGGGGCCCGGCGCTCCTCGGCCACGCCCACCCTGCCGTGCTCGAGGCTGTCCACGCCGCCGTGGACCGGGGCCTCTCTTTCGGTGCGTCCACCCCGGATGAGGCCCGCCTGGCCGAACTGGTCAAGGAACGCGTCTCCGCCGTCGAACGCCTCCGCATGGTGTCCACCGGCACCGAGGCCACCATGACCGCCGTGCGCCTGGCCCGCGGCTTCACCGGCCGGAACCTCATCGTGAAGTTTGCCGGCTGCTACCACGGCCACCTGGACGGACTGCTGGCCGCCGCCGGTTCCGGCCTGGCCACCATGGCGCTTCCCGGCTCGGCCGGCGTCACCGAGGCCGCCGCCGCCGAAACCCTCGTGCTGCCCTACAACGACCTCGCCGCCGTCGAGGCTGCTTTCGCCGCGCACGGCGAGCACATCGCGGCCGTCATCACCGAAGCCGCACCGGCCAATATGGGCGTCGTCACCCCGGGCGAGGGCTTCAACGCCGCGCTTTCCCGCATCACCGGCGAACACGGCGCCCTGCTCATCCTGGACGAGGTCCTCACCGGTTTCCGCACCGGCTACGCCGGTTACTGGGGGCTGACCGGCGCCACCGAGGGCTGGACCCCGGACCTGCTGACCTTCGGCAAAGTGATCGGCGGCGGCATGCCGACGGCGGCCCTCGGCGGCCGTGCCGACGTCATGGACTATCTCGCTCCCCTCGGCCCCGTCTACCAGGCCGGCACGCTCTCCGGTAACCCGGTGGCCATGGCGGCCGGCGTCGCGACCCTCACGCATGCGACGCCGGAGGTCTACTCCTTCGTGGACGCCCGCTCGCTGGAACTCTCCGCGGCCCTGTCCTCCGCCCTCGACGCGGCAGGCGTGGACCATTCCATCCAGCGTGCCGGAAACCTGTTCTCCGTGGCCTTCGGCACCTCCGCCAAGGGCGTGCACAACTACGCCGACGCGCAGGCCCAGGAGGTGTTCCGCTACGCGCCGTTCTTCCATTCCATGCTGGACTCCGGCGTTTACCTGCCGCCGAGCGTCTTCGAAGCCTGGTTCCTGTCCTCCGCGCACGACGACGCCGCGATGAACCGGATCTTCGACGCCCTTCCGGCCGCCGCCAAGGCCGCGGCGCAGGCGGTCCCCGCCGAAGCTTCCGCCTGATAGCCGCAGGGCCCGCACGGCCGGCGGCGCTTCCACCGCTGCCGGCCGTGCCAGGCGTAGGCTGGCCCCACAGACAGCAAGCGCCAGCCAGGCAGTGATCCATGTCCGGAAACCATCCACCCGAACAGAACACACCCGATTACCCGAGGAAGCCGGCAGCCGGCCGCGGGGCCAGGCTGCTGCATTCCGGCGCCGTCTTCGTCATCGTGTCCGTCATCGCTGCCGCGCTCTTCACGGCATTCGTCCGGTCGGACCTTCCGGTCCTGGGCGGCACCCGCGGCACGCCGTCCAGCCCCGGTGCGGCCCCGGCGTCGTCCGTTTCTCCGTCGGCGACGACCTCGTCCGCCATGGCGTCCGCAACACCCACGGCCACGCTGCCCACCCCGCCGCCTTCCACCGCGGGCCCGCCGCCCGGCACCACGCCCGTCCCATCACCGCGGCCCACCCACGCCCCGCCCGCCGTGCCCACTCCTGAGCAACAGCTCGCGGCCCTCGACATGAAGGAGCGGGTGGGCCAGCTGTTCATGGTCGCGGCCAACGCCGGGGGCAGCGACGCACATGTCGTGGCCGGGTTGCTGGGCGGCCAGCACATCGGGAGCATCTACCTGGCCGGACGCAGCCAGGCAGGCGTCGCCGCAACGGCGGCAGTAGTCGGTTCATTGCGCACCGCTGCCAGGCAGTTGGGAAACACCGTGCCGCTCTCCGTGGCCACGGACCAGGAAGGCGGCTACGTGCAGGTGCTGCGCGGACCCGGCTTCTCCGAGATCCCCACCGCCCTGGCCCAGACCGCCTACTCCCCGGCGCAGCTGCGCGCACAGGCCGGAATCTGGGGCGCCGAACTCCTCAGGGCCGGCGTCAACGTCGATCTCGCGCCGGTCCTGGACACCGTCCCCGGGGCGGCATTCGCGCCGTCCAATGCGCCGATCGGCTACTTCCAGCGGGAATACGGCTACACACCCGGCGCCGTGTCCGCCTACGGGAACGCTTTCGCGGCGGGCCTGCGGGACTCCGGCGTGGCCCCCGTGGTGAAGCACTACCCGGGCCTTGGCAGGGTCACCCTCAACACCGACGTCAGCTCCAACGTCCGCGACACCGCCACCACCAGGAACGACCCGTACCTGGCACCCTTTACGGCGGCGATCCGCAACGGCACACGCTGGGTGATGGTCTCCAATGCCTACTACAACCTCATCGACTCCACCCGGCCTGCACCGTTCTCGCCTGTGGTCATGGGCACCATGCTGCGTTCGGATGCCGGCTTCACCGGCGTCATCGTCTCCGATGATCTGTGCAACGCCGCGCAGCTGGCACCCTGGAGCGTGGGGGAGCGGGCCGGCAACTTCATCGCGGCCGGCGGGACCATGGTGCTGTGCGCCAACACCGGATACATTCCGGCGATGGTCAACGAGGTCCTGCGGCGCGCGACGGCGGAACCTGCCTTCCGCAGGGCAGTGGACGCCGCGGCGCTCACCGTGCTCCGGGTCAAGGCCGGGCAGTAGCTGCCCTGCTTAAGCGGAAGATCTCCGGGTCAACTGAAGATCCCCGGGTTAACTGAAGATCCCCGGCAGCGGGTCAGCTGCCGGGGATCTGCGCCGGTTGGTTTGGAGACCGGCCGGCTAGAGAACGTCGGAGAGGAACTTCTGCAGGCGTTCGGTCTTCGGCTCGGTGAACAGCTGCTCGGGGCTGCCGTTCTCCACCACCACGCCGCCGTCCATGAAGACCACCTGGTTGGACACGTTGCGTGAGAAGCCCATTTCGTGGGTCACCACCACCATGGTCATGCCGTCGTTGGCAAGGTCCGTCATGAGGGCCAGGACGCCCTTGACGAGTTCGGGGTCCAGGGCGGAGGTGGCCTCATCGAAGAACATGACTTCCGGCTTCATGGCCAGGGCACGGGCGATGGCCACACGCTGCTGCTGGCCGCCGGAAAGGGTTGAGGGACGCACCCCGGCCTTGTGCTTCAGGCCTACCTTGTCCAGCTGTTCCAGGGCTTCGGCCCAGGCCTGGTCCTTGGGGAGTTTCCGCAGCTTCCGCAGCGCGAAGGCCACATTTTCGCCCACGGACTTGTGCGGGAAGAGGTTGAACTGCTGGAACACCATGCCGATGCGGCGGCGGAGTTCGTCCGGATTGTCCTTGAGGACCGATCGGCCGTCCAGCAGGATGTCACCCTGGTCCGGCTCGATGAGCCGGTTCATGACGCGCAGCAGGGTGGACTTGCCCGAGCCGGAGGGGCCGATCACGGACGCGGCGGTGCCCTTCTCCACGTGGATGTCGATGCCGCGCAGCACCTTGTTGCTGCCGAAGGCCAGGTGCAGGTTCTTGCCGGTGAGGGATCCGGAGGTGAACTGGCTCATGCGTGGGCTCCCTTCCCGATGACGGCCGCGGCCTCGTCAGGTTCGTGCTTCTGTTCCTTGCCGGTCCGCAGGCGGTTGTCGATGTAGTTGACCAGGTGGGTGAGCGGGATGGTCAGCACCAGGTAGAAGATCGCCGCGGCGACCAAGGGGGACTGGTTGCCGTTGTTGGCCGCGAAGTCCTGGCCGATCTGGAAGAGTTCACGCTCACGGCTCATCAGGCCGAGGGTGAACACCAGGGAGGATTCCTTGATGAGGGCGATGAACTGGTTCATCAGGGCCGGGAGCACGCGGCGGATGCCCTGCGGGACGACGATCATGCGCATCGAGGGTCCGTAGCCGAAGCCCAGCGCGCGGGAGGCTTCGAGCTGGCCCTTGTCCACGCTCTGGATGCCCGAGCGGAAGATTTCACCGATGTAGGCTGCGGCCATCAGGCTCAGGGCGAGGATGCCGAGGGGATACGGACTGCGGATCCCGGTGAGCTCCTTCAGCAGCGGGCCGAAGCCGAGGCCGATCACCAGGATGAGCAGCACGGCGGGCAGGCCGCGGAAGATGTCGGTGTAGATGCGGGCGATCCAGCGTGCCACGGGGTTCCTGGAGATGCCCATCAACGCCAGCAGGATGCCCAGGAAAGTGCCGATGAGCCCGGAGCTCAGCGCCAGGACGATCGTGTTCAGCAAGCCGTACGAGAACATCGTGGGCAGCACCTCGGCGATGTAGCCCCAGTTCAGAAAGGTGTCCGCAAGGCGGCTCCATGCGTCCATATGACTCCTCGGTCTTAGCGGCTCAAGCCCGGACCCGAATCCGGGCCCGGGCTTGAGCGGTGGTTTTACTGCGGTTCGGCTGGTGGCCGGTCCTCACTTGCCGGCCGGGACCTGGACAGCCTTGCTGCCCGGCTTCCAGCCATCGGGCATGCGCTCGGCGTCGGTCTTGCGCTCCGGGAACCACTTCTTGGCCAGTGTGGTCCAGGTGCCGTCCTTGATGACAGCGTCGAGGGCGGAGTTCAGGGCCTCGACCAGGGCCGTGTTGTCCTTCGCGACGGCGAAAGCGGAGAAGTTCTGGGTGGCGACCTTCTTCTCCTGGATCTTGGTGCCGTCGCCTTCCTTGATCTGGCCTTCGGCCTGCTGGGACGGGGCCAGCCACGCGTCGATCTGGCCGCTCTTCACGTTGGCGTAGGCGGTGTTGTAGTCCGGGTAGCGGACCGGGTCGAGGCCCAGCTGGTTGGTGACCATGTCGTCCTGGACGGTGCCCTGGACCACGCCCACGCGGACGCCCTCCTTGAGGTCTGCGATGCTCTTGACCGGGCTGTCCGTCTTGGACACCAGGGCCATGAAGCCGAAGTCGTAGCCATTGGTGAAGGAAACGGTCTTGCGGCGGGCGTCGGTGGTCGAGATCGAGGAGGATCCGACGTCGAACTGCTGGTTCTTGACCTGGGCCAGGAGGCTCTGGAACTTGGTGGACGCGAATTCGACCTTCAGGCCCAGCTTCTCGCCCATGGCCTTGAGCAGTTCGTTGTCGAAGCCGGTGAAGTTGCCGGACTTGTCGATGAAGATGCTTGGCGGTGCGTCGGAGAGGGTACCGACCTTGATGGTGCCGTCGGTCAGGAGGCCCAGCTTGCTCTTGTCGATCTTGTCCAGGGGCGTGACGTCTGCAGTGGTGTACTTGTCGGCGCTCTGGGCGCCGGCGAGGGCGTCGGTGGGGGAAGCCGTGCCAGCCGGGGACGTTCCACCGCCGCATGCGGCGAGGGACACGACGAGGGCGGCGGCTACGGGGACAGTAGACAGCCACTTCAGAGCATTGATTCTCATCAAGCGTTCACTTTCATTGGAATTACTGGGATCTCGGTGACGCGGGCGGGGATGCGGCCACAGGTTCATTCGTGGGCTCTAGCAGAACTCAACCCGCCAAACATAATTATGTCACCCGGCCCCACCGCTCAAAGATTCCGAACATAGTTCGCAACAGTGGTCAATATTCCGAAGATTTATTACGTAAAGTCACGAACCATCATTGGAAGGCTCGTAAGAAAACGTAATGGATGAATTGTGTCCGGCGCCCGGAGCGGCTGCTCCGGAAGGCGGTTCCTGTGACATGCGTCATGTTCGGTGGAGTGCTATAGGGCCTGTGCGGAAAGTGCGTGAACGCACGCTGGAAGGCAATTCTTCCTGGCAAACCAGGTTGCGGCTAGAAACCGCCGCGGCTCGCGTCTTCCGGCGGGAGCACCGGCCAGTCGCCCTCGATCACGGCGGCGGGCTTGCTGCGACGCAGGTAGGACTGGAAGTCGGCGGCCTGCGCAGCGGCCCAATCGACCTGGAGCTGGTGGAGCTTGGACGCAGGCATGTGCAGCTTGGGGAACTTGCCCGCCATGGCGTCGAGGACCCGCAGCGTCGCCAAGGCGTCCGCGGCGGAGGTATGGGCGTTCTCGAGATCCACCCCGTATTCCTCGCACAATGCTCCGAGGGTCCGCTTGCCCTTGCGGTAGCGGTCCACCTGCTTGTTCATGATGTACGGATCCAGCACCGGGAACCGGCTCAGCTGCGGGACTCCGTGGCGGGCGGACTCGGCGGCAAGGACGGTGAAGTCGTAGCTGGCGTTGAACGCGATGACGGGAACGCCGTCGTCGAACAATTCCTGCAAGGTGGCCGCGACCTCACGGGTGACCTCGGCGGCCGGGCGGCCCTCCGCGCGCGCTTTCGCGGTGGTGATGCCGTGGACGTCGCTGGCTTCCTGGGGGATTTCGACGCCGGGATCGGCCAGCCATTCCCGTTCCTTGATGACGTTGCCCTGGCCGTCCACCACGGTGATCGACGCCGTCACGATCCTCGCGGCGCGGGAGTTCCGTCCTGTGGTTTCGAGGTCGAACGCGGCGCGGGGGAGGGTGTTCCAGGAGCTCATGCCTTCACGCTACCGGCAGCCACAGACAAGATTGGAAACCGACACCGCGGCGGCAGCCGATAGGCTTGAAAACATGCGGACGGAGTTTGTGGGGGCGGTGCTTGCCGTCGTGGACCTCGTGCCTCCAGGCGCGGCCCTTGCCTACGGGGACGTCGCCGAGCTGCTCGGGCGCGGCGGCCCCCGCCAGGTGGGCTCCGTCATGAGCCACTACGGCAGTGCGGTTGCCTGGTGGCGGGTCCTGCGGGCCAGCGGCGAAGCCCCGCCCGGCCATGAAGCCGAAGCGCTGCGTCACTACCTCGCCGAAGGAACCCCGCTGCACGGAGACCATGAGGCATTCCTGCGGACCGGCGAAGGCCGCTGGCGGGTCGACATCGCCGCCGCCCGCTGGGCCCCCGGCGAAGGGGACTTCGACCGGATCGACGCAATTTCGGAGGAGCTGGAGCGTCAGCTCCATCAATTGTCAGTGCCCGATGATGAAATGACTGTGTGAGCGTCCCCCTCAGCAGCCAGCCAGCCAGCAAAGCGTCAGCAGGAACCCCGCAGGCCCCCCGGCAAAACCCGCGCCTCAGGCTTGTGCCGCCGCGCGAAAACATCTGCACGGCGCCGTCGCTGTCCGCGGACCAGGCCGCCGTCGTCGGGCTTCCGCACGGCTCCGGACCTGTCCTGGTGCCCGGGGCGCCCGGCACGGGAAAGACCACCGTCCTGGTCGAAACAGCCGTCCGGCGGGTGGAACGGGACGGTGTGGACCCCGGCCGCATCCTCATCCTGGCGCCGGGCCGGCACGCCGCCTCGGCGCTGCGGGACCGCTTCACCGCCCGCCTCGGGCGGACCCTGAGCACGACGCCGGCCCGCACCTGGGCGTCCTACGCTTTCGACCTGATCCGGCGGGCGAAGGCCGAAGGGGTCCTTCCGCTGCCGCGGCCACCGAAGCTCCTGTCGGGTCCCGAGCAGGACCTCATCATCAAGGAACTGCTCGAGGGCCACAGCCGCCCAGGCCTCGAACTGCCCTGGCCGGATGACTTTTCCGCGGCCCTGCCCACGCGCGGTTTCCGCCAGGAGATCCGCCAGCTTTTCGACCGCATCATTGAATCCGGCCGCACCGCCGAGGACCTGTCGGCGCTCGCCTACGAGTGCGACCGCCCCGATTGGATGGCCGCGGCCCGCCTCTATTCGGAATACCGCGACGTGCTGGACCTTCGCATGCCCGAGGCCTTCGACCCCGCCGGGATCATCACGGCGGCGCGGCAGATTTTCCAGGACGCGCCCGGCTTCCTGGCAGCCGAACGCGAACGGCTCCAGCTGATCCTCGTCGACGACATCCAGGAGGCCAACCCGGCGGTCTTCGAACTGCTCGCCGATATCGCCGAGGGCAAGGATGCCGTGATCACGTCTTCCCCGGACACCGTAGTCCAGGGATTCCGCGGTGCGCGCCCGGACCTCGTTGCAGAGCTGCCCCGCCTGTTGGGCGGTGGCGACACCGTGCTGGAGCTTCCGCTGTCGACCGCCCACCGGCAGGCGCCCGCCGTCGCGAAGGCCTGGCAAGGCGTCGCCGCCCGGATTTCGCAGCGCCAGGGCGGCCAGCTGGCCCGGCGCCTCGAAAGCACCCCCGCCCAGGCCCGGAAAGAAGAAGGCAGGGCAGAGGCGCACCTCCTGCCGTCCCCCGCGCACGAACTGCGCTACGTGGCCCAGCGCATCCTCGAGGCACAGCTGCGGGAAGGGCGCGCGTTCAGCGACATCGCCGTGATCGTGCGCAACGGCGGGCAGCTCGCGCAGCTCCAGCGCTACCTGTCCGGGCAGGGAATCCCGGTGCAGGTGCCGGTGGCCGACGCCGCGGTCCGCGACGAGGTCGCCGTACGTCCCCTGCTGGAGCTCTACGGCGTGGTGCTCGAGCCCGCGAAGCTCACGCCCGAACTCGCTGTGTCCCTGCTGACCTCCCGGATCGGTGGGGCCACGGCCATCGAACTGCGGCGGCTCCGGCAGTCGCTGCGCCGGGACGAGCTGCTCGGCGGCGGCGGCCGGGCCAGCGATTCCTTGCTTGTCGAAGCGCTGCTCCAGCCCGGGGCCCTGGGTTCCTTGGGGATCGAGGGCAGCTCCGCCCGGCGCATCGCCCGGATGATCCGGGCTGGCGGCGAAGCCTTGGGGCAAACGGGGGCAAACGCCGAAACCGTGCTCTGGGCGTTGTGGCAGAGCAGCGGCCTGGCGGCCCGGTGGACGTCATTGGCGCTCGACGGCGGCGCGGCCGGTGCCCGCGCGGACCGCGACCTGGACGCGATGATGGCTCTATTCCACACTGCGGAACGGTACGTCGACCAGCTCCCGGGCTCGGGCGCCGAGCAGTTCCTGGAGTACTTGATGAACCAGGAACTGCCGATGGACACCTTGGCGGCGCGGGCCCAGCTGGAGGAGGCCGTGGAACTGATGACCCCGGCCAGCGCGGCGGGCCTGGAATGGCCGGTGGTGATCGTGGCAGGCCTTCAGGAAGGGGTGTGGCCGAACACCCGGCTGCGCGGCGAACTGCTGGGCAGCACCCTGTTCGCGGACGCCGTCGAGCATGGGGTGGAGCATGCGCTGCAGCGCGGTCCGCTCAGCCGGCTCCGCGACATCCGCCACGACGAACTGCGCAGCTTCTCCACCGCCGTTTCGCGCGCCAAGGAGTTGCTCATCTGCACCGCTGTGTCCTCGGAGGACGAACAGCCTTCGGCGTTCCTGGACTACGTGGCGCCCCTTGAAGCGGGCCAGTACAGCCGTGGCTATACCCCCGTGGAGCGCCCCATGACCCTGCGTGCACTCGTGGCCGAGCTCCGCCAGAAGGTTCAGGCGGATCAGAACGTACAGGAACCCGACGACGCCGCCGAGGCCGCACGGGTCCTGGCGCACCTGGCCACGGCCGAACCCCCCGTGCCCGGCGCCCATCCGGACAGCTGGTGGGGCCTGGCCCCGCTAAGCAGCGAGGCCCCCGTGGTTCCCGAAGGCGGGACCGTGATGGTGTCACCGTCCAAGGTTGAATCGGTGCACAAGTCGCCGTTGGACTGGTTTGTGCAGGCAGCCGGCGGCGAGGCCGCCACCGACTTCGCCAGGAGCCTGGGAACCTTGGTGCATGCCATCGCCCAGGACCTTCCCGACGCCTCCGGCGCCGAGTACCTGGCGGAACTGGCCCGGCGCTGGCCTGCCCTTGGCATGAAGGACAACTGGGAAGGCCGGCTGGATTTCCAGCGGGCCGAGGCCATGGTCCGCAAGCTTGCGCAGTACATCCTGGTGATGCGCGGCGAGGGCCGGCGCCTTGTGGGCGTCGAGCTCGATTTCGAGGTCCCGTTGCCTGCGGTCGGTGAGCGGGCCGCCATGCTCCGTGGGCAGGTGGACCGCCTGGAGATCGACGCCGAGGGCAGGCTCGTGATCGTGGACCTCAAAACGGGCAAGAGACAGCCCGGTAAGGCCGAACTCGCCCGGCACCCGCAGCTCGGTGCCTACCAGGCTGCCGTCCTCGAGGGCGCCTTCGACGCCGCAACAGACGGCACGGCGACCGGGTCCGCGGCCGTTCCCGGCGGAGCCGTACTGGCCCAGCTAGGCACCAAGACCAAGTCTCCCGGCATCCAGGTCCAAGAGCCCCTCGAAGCCGGGGACAACTGGGCCCGGGACCTGGTCAACGAAGCCGCGGCGTTGATGTCGGGGGCCACCTTCGAAGCCAGGCATGATCCGTCCAAGGGCGGCCACGGTGGCCACGGGTGCCGCCTGCCGGAGATTTGCCCGCTCTGTGCCCGAGGAAAGCAGGTAACCGAATGACGCTCGACACCCTCGCGCCGGCGCTCGGCGGGACCGGCCCGGAACCCGGTGCAGGGACGCCGCCGGCTCGCTTCAGTCCCGGCGAGCTCGCAGCCATCATGGGCGAGAAGAACCGCCCCACCGATGAACAGGCAGCCATCATCGCGTCGCCGTTGTCGCCCCGGCTCGTCATTGCCGGCGCGGGATCCGGCAAGACCGCCACCATGGCAGACCGTGTTGTGTGGCTGGTGGCAAACGGCTGGGTCCGGCCTGAAGAGGTCCTCGGCGTCACCTTCACCCGGAAGGCGGCCGGGGAACTGGCCAGCCGCATCAGGGCCAAGCTGGCAACCCTCCAGCGGATCGCCGTCGCGGATCCCGGGCGGCATGGCTTCCCGGACTGGCTGGCGGGTTCGGATGAGCTCGAGCCCAAGGTGTCCACGTACCACTCCTACGCGAGCGGCATCGTTTCGGACTACGGCCTGCGCCTGGGCATCGAGCGTGATGTGGTGCTGCTCGGCGGAGCCCAGGCCTGGCAGTTGGCCGGCGAGGTCGTGGAAGGCTATGACGGCCCCTACGAGCACTTCACCGCGGCGAAATCCACGCTGGTCAACGCCGTGGTGCAGTTGGCGGGAGAATGCGCGGAGCACCTCAGGGAGCCTGCCGAAGTGCAATCCTGGCTGATGGCGCGGGTCTCGGAATTCAGCCAGTTGCCCTACCAGGCAGGAGCCAAGAAGAACCCCACCCAGGCCGCCGCCGAGCTGAACGCCATGCTGCTGACCCGTGCCAGCGTGGCGGATATGGTCGGTCGCTATCAGGCGGCAAAGCGCGAACGCGGCGTGCTCGACTTCGGCGACCTTGTGGCCCTGGCGGCCAGGATCGCCCGGGACGTCCCGGTGGCCGCCGGCACCGAACGGTCCCGCTACAAAGTGGTGCTCCTCGACGAGTTCCAGGACACGTCGCACGCCCAGCTTGTGCTGTTCTCGCGGCTGTTCGGTGAAGGCCATGCCGTCACGGCGGTGGGGGACCCCAACCAGTCGATCTATGGCTTCCGCGGCGCATCGGCGGGCCAGCTGTTCCACTTCGTCCAGGAGTTTCCGGCGAGGAGCGACGACGACGGCGGCCAGCCGGCGTCGTTCGTTCCGGCACCGGTGTCGTACCTGACCACCGCGTGGCGCAACGGACGCAACATCCTGGGCGCTGCCAACGTCATCGCCGCACCCTTGAATAAGGAAGCGGCCTCCGGCGGGTCCGCCGGCGAAAGGACACGGGGGAGCGCCGTGTCGGTCCCGTCGCTGCGGCCAAGCCCGGCAGCCGTCGAAGGCAACGTCATCCTTGGCCGCTTCGCTACGGACGAGGACGAGGCGGCGGCGGTCGCCCGCGATGTCCTGCGGTACCGCCGCACTATCTTCGAAACGGGCCAGTCCGGAGACGCCGTCCTGCCGAGCATGGCCGTTCTCTGCCGCCGTCGTGCGCAGATGGAGGTCCTGCGGCGGGAATTCGAAGTGCAGGGGATACCCTACGAAATCGTCGGCCTCGGCGGGCTCCTCGACACCCCCGAGATCGTAGACCTCGTATCCACGCTGCGGGTACTGGCCGACCCGGGCCGCTCGGACGCCCTGATGCGTCTGCTCGCCGGGGCACGGTGGCGGATCGGCACGGCCGACCTCATGGCTTTCCATGACTGGTCGCGCTTCCTCGCCCGGCGACGGTCGCAGGGCAGCTCCAGTCCGGAAGCACTCATGGCGGACCTCGCCGCGGACGAGGACGCGGGCGGCGTGGTTGTGGAAAGCGATATCACCGATGCCGCGAGCCTTGTGGAAGCCCTGGACTTCCTGCCCCGCCCGGGGTGGACGTCGGCCCACGGCCGGTCACTGAGCGCCGCCGCGCAGGAGCGTCTCGGCAGGCTGTCGGCGGAGCTGAGGGGGCTGCGCAGCTTCCTCGGGGATGACCTCACCACCCTGCTGGGCGAGGTCGAACGGGCCATGCTGCTCGACGTCGAAGTGGCAGCCAAGCCCGGGACCAGCATTCACCAGGCCCGCCGGAACCTTGACGCCTTCCAGGACGCCGCCGCCGGATTCCTGCAGACCTCGCACAGATTGGACCTGTTGGCGTTCCTCTCCTGGCTGGAGGCCGCCGCGTCCGAGGAAGGCGGACTCGACGCCGCCGCCACCGAAGTCAACCACGAGGCCGTGCAACTGCTCACGGTCCACGCCTCCAAGGGCCTGGAATGGGATGTCGTTTTCGTTCCGGGCCTCAATGCCGGCTCCTTCCCCAGCAACCGGGACTCGCGCTGGAGCAGCGGAGCAGCAGCGCTTCCCTGGCCCCTGCGCGGCGACCGTGCCGACCTGCCGCAATGGGACCTGGACCAGGCGGACCAGAAGGGCTGGCTTGATGCGGAAAAGGTGTTCAAGTCGGAGGTCCAGCACCACGGCGAAGCCGAAGAACGGCGCCTGGCCTATGTCGCCTACACCCGTGCCAAGTTCGTGCTGTGGGTATCGAGCGCGGCCTGGAACGGGTCGCGGTCCGGCATCGCCGAGGTCTCACCGTTCCTTGCCGAACTCGCCTCCCTCACGGAAGCGGTGGAGGCCGCCGGCACTCCCGGAGTGCCCGACGCCGGAACCTCCGCAGGAATCCATCCGGCGTCCTTGCGCGAAGACGAACTCCCTGCCGAAAGCCCGCTGACCGTTGCCGCCGAACTGGCGGTGTTCCCCTACGATCCGCTGGAAGGTCCCTGCGACGCGCGGACCGGGGAACGGTTGCGCAATGTGCCGGGCCGCCGCGCCGCCATGGATGCGGCGGCCGACCGCGTCAGGCGGGCCATCGATGCGCTGCGCCCGGGCGACCCCTTGTACCTGCCGGAGGTGCCTGCTGGCTCCGCCGGCCCCTGCGGACCCGGTGATCCCTCCGGGGACGCGGCAGGGACGGCCCGGAGGCCGCTCCGCGGGACCGCTGCCGGGTGGGCGGAGGAAGCCGATCTTCTCCTGAAGCGCTCACGCCAGCGGAAACCGGTCCAGGACATCCACCTGCCGGGCCACATTTCGGCGTCGATGTTCGTGGAACTGGGCGACGATCCGGACGCGGTGCTCGCCCAGCTGAGGCGTCCGGTGCCCCGCGAACCCGGTGTCGCGGCCCGCAAGGGAACGGCGTTCCATTCCTGGGTCGAGGAGTATTTCGGCACCACGGGCATGCTGGACTTCGGCGAAGAAGCGGGCGCCGACGCCCACATCGATGCCGCCTATGGCCTTGACGACATGGTGGATACTTTCAAGCATTCCGAATGGGCCCACCGGGCACCGGCCTTCGTCGAAGTACCGGTGGAAACCAGCATCGCCGGAGTGGTGGTCCGTGGCCGGATCGACGCCGTGTTCCGCAATGCCGACGGCACCTGGGAACTGGTGGACTGGAAGACCGGCAGGCGTCCCTCGGGCGGCCGCCTCGCCAGCCGCTCCGTGCAGCTGGCGGTGTACCGCCTCGCCTGGGCCCGCCTGAAGGGAGTGCCCCTGGAAACGGTGAGCGCGGCCTTCTACTACGTCCCCGACGACGCCGTGGTCCGTCCGCACGATCTCGGCTCGGAGACGGAACTCGAAGCGATCATCACGGAGGCGCTTTCCCGGCCGGTGTGACGGCGCCGGCGTCGCCCTCAAGGATGGAACCGGTTCCGGGCTAACGTTTGTCGGCGTCCTGAAGCCCGGTCCTGCCTGCCGCGGACGGGTCATCCTCGGCAGGGCTTTCCACGGACCTGTCCGGGTTGCCCGGCTGGCCGTCCGCCCCCGCGGAGGAACTGTCTTCCGGTGCATCCGTGGGGGCCGGAGGCACGATCCGGATGGCCGCCGTCGAAGTGTCGGAGGCTGACGGTGCATCGCCCGCCGGAGGAGTTACCGCAGCGTCTGCGCCGGCATCCGGGATCGGAATGACGCTGACGGCGGGGGTAGGCACCGCGCTCACAGTGACCGCCGGCGTCGAGCTGACAACCGGGTGCCCGGCAGCTGCCGGCTTGTCTGCCGCTCCGCCGTCCGTGACCGGGCCCGCGGCGGCCGCCGCGGCTGCTTCGCTGGCGGCAGCTTCGGCGTCGGCCGCGTCCTGCTCGCCGATGTCCTCCGCCAGGGACTTCAGCATGGCTTCGGCTTCGGCGGTCATTTCGGCATGGCCCGCTGCGATTGCCTTCACCAGGTACTGGGCCAGGGCGAACTCTGCGAGAAGCGCCGCGCGGCGCAGCAGGTGGCTGTCGGCCTTGTCCCGGCGGGCCTCCGTGTAGTGCCGCAGGACCGCCCCGACGAAGGACTGCTCGTTGGAAGCAACCAACCAGGCAAAGTCGTCTGCGGGGTCGCCGATGCGGAGATCGGTCCAGCCCGTCAGTGCGGTCACACGGTCGCCGTCCACCAGCAGGTTGTCTTCGTGCAGGTCGCCGTGCACAACGCAAGGGTTGAAGCGCCACAGGGCAACGTCTTCCAGCGCGTGCTCCCAGCGGCGCAGGAGGAGCGTGGGGATCTTGCCCGTGGTCGCCGCCTGGTCGAGCTCATTGAGCTTGCGCTGGCGGAATTCGTTGGCCGTGTAGCTGGGGAGGTCGGCGTTGTTGACCAGCGACTGCGGCAGGTCATGGACGGCGGCCAGAGCGATGCCGATCTCCTTGGCCAGGGCGTCAGTGCAGCCCGACAGTTCCTCGATGCTGCGGGTTGAGCCGGCCAGGTGCGTGTAGACGAACGTGCTCAAGCCGCCTTGCCGTACGGTGCCTGCAACGCTGGGGAGCAGGAAGGGCAGTTCTGCGCGGATGGCGGGCGAGAACGTCCGCAGCACCATGAACTCGGTCTCCAGGCGGGTGCTGGCCTCGGCGTGCCTCGGTGAGCGAACCCGCCAGCGCTTGCCTTCGGAGTCGAGCAGGAGCGCCGAATCGAAATCAGCGGCGTCGTCCGGGGCGGATGCAGTGGCTGTCGGCGCCAGGCCGGGCACTGCCGCTGTTGCAATTGCGGCCAGTTCGAGCGGTGTTCTTCTCACACCTCCCACGGTAGAGTCACGGGCGCCGCTCGGGGCGATGCCCCGCGGCGAGTCTCCAGATCGGCCGCGAAAAGCTGCCCCGGAGACCGCCGTGGGGGCCGCGGCGCCCTGAACAGGGCAAATGTTATTTGTCGGTGCGAGTCAGTACGGTAGGTACATGAGTTTTACCGAGTTCCGGGCACCGGCGAACCACCTGACGGACACCCTTCTTCCGGTCCGTCCGGCCATGGTGGACAGGGCTTCGGCTGAACGCATCAAGCCCGGGACGGTCGAGGAGCTCCTCGCCTCCGGGACCGCCAAGGCCATGGTCCTGGCGGAGAGGCAGGCCCTGGTCGATGGCGACGCGCTGTGGCTTGGCGATGCCGGAACACTTTTCAACTCCCTCCGGGAAGCCTCCGGGGTGCCACCCGCAGCCGTCTACCTGGGCAGGACACTGACGGATGCGGCCCACCCGCGGGACACCCCGGTGCTGCTGTTGGTACCCGCGGCACCCCTGGAACCCGGCACCCTGGGCGTCCCCGCAAGCGCCTTCTGGGTCGGCTTCCGGGAAATCGCCGCCCGTTTGGACGCCACCGATGCCGCGCTGTTCATCCAGGCAAGCGCGATCGCCAACTGGCACGCCACCCACACCCACTGCCCGCAATGCGGCACGCCAACGGACAGCGAAGCCGGCGGGTGGGTCCGGCGCTGCCCCCGGGACAACTCCGAACACTACCCGCGCACGGACCCGGCGATCATCGTTACCGTGGTCGGACCCGACGGCCGGGTACTGTTGGGCGGCGGAGGGCCGGCCGGTTCCATCAACCACTCCACGCTGGCCGGTTTCGTGGAACCGGGGGAGTCCCTTGAACAGGCAGTGGTCCGTGAAATCGCTGAGGAAGTCGGGGTCCGGGTCAGCAGCTGCCAGTACCTCGGTTCCCAGTCCTGGCCCTTCCCCGCGTCCCTGATGCTCGGGTTCACTGCCTTCACCGAGGACACGGAAGCCAGGCCCGACGGCGTCGAGGTCACCCGGGCGCGCTGGTTCAGCCCTGAGGAACTCCAGGCGGCTGTCCTCTCCGGAGAGATCACCATTCCGTCCCGGCTGTCGATCGCGCGTTCCCTCATCGAGCACTGGTACGGCGGCACTATCGAGGACCTCCAGAAGTGACCTCTGCCCTGCCCGTCCTTGGCGGCTCCCTGGAGGACCGCATCCTTGGCGGCCTCGACGCCGAACAACGCGAGGTTGCCAGCACCCTGACCGGACCCCTGTGTGTCCTTGCCGGAGCCGGAACGGGAAAGACCCGTGCCATCACCCACCGCATCGCCTACGGCGTGCACTCGGGCGTGTACAGCCCGCAGCGACTGCTGGCGGTGACCTTCACCGCCCGGGCGGCCGCCGAGATGCGCAGCCGCCTCCGGGACCTGGGCGCCGGCAACGTCCAGGCCCGCACCTTCCATGCTGCCGCCCTGCGCCAGTTGCAGTTCTTCTGGCCGCAGGCGATCGGCGGTACGCTGCCGAACCTGCTGGACCACAAGGCCACCATGATCGCCGAGGCTGCGCGCCGGCTGCGGCTGAGCACCGACCGCGCGTCGATCCGTGACCTCGCCGCGGAGATCGAATGGGCCAAGGTCTCGATGCTGACCCCGGCCAACTACCTGGAGAACGCCCAGGGCCGGGGCACTCCCGGCGGGTTCGACCTCACCGCCGTCGCCCGGGTCTTCCAGTCCTACGAAGACGTCAAGACGGACCGCAACGTCATCGACTTCGAGGACGTCCTGCTGATCACCGTGGGCATCCTCCAGGAAGACCCGAAGGTGGCGGCCACGGTCAGGGAACAGTACAGGCACTTCGTGGTGGACGAATACCAGGACGTTTCCCCGCTGCAGCAGCGCCTCCTGGAGCTGTGGCTCGGCGACCGCAACGAGCTCTGCGTGGTGGGCGACGCCAGCCAGACCATCTACTCCTTCACCGGCGCATCACCCAAGCACCTCCTGGGCTTCAAGAAGAAGTTCCCGGAGGCCACCGTCGTCAAGCTTGTCCGGGACTACCGCTCCACCCCGCAGGTGGTGAAGCTCGCCAACGAGCTGCTGGGTTCCCGCCGCGGCGGAGGGCCTGCTGCCGACGCCGCCTGGGCGAAGCCCTTGCAGCTCGTGGCCCAGCGCCCGGGCGGCCCGGAACCCCGGTTCATGGAATGCCCGGACGACGAGGCAGAGGCCGCCGTGGTTGCCGGACGGATCCGCGAACTGCTCGACGCCGGCGTGCAGGCAAGCGAGATCGCCGTCCTTTTCCGTACCAACGGACAGTCCGAAGCCTACGAGCAGGCGCTCGCCTCCGCCGGCATCGGCTACCAGCTCCGGGGCGGGGAGCGCTTCTTCGCCCGCAAGGAAGTGCGCGACGCGATCCTGCAGCTGCGTGCCGCCACTCGTGCCGCCGCGGAAACCGCGGGCGAACCGCTCGGCCAGCTGGTCCGGGACATCGTGGCATCGCTCGGCTACTCCGATTCCGCCCCGCACGGCGGCGGCGCGTTGCGGGAACGCTGGGAATCCCTGGCCGCGCTCGTGGCCCTCGCCGACGAACTCGTCGCCAACCGCGGAGCCGAATTCGGCCTCGCCGAATTCGTCAACGAACTCCAGGAACGTTCCGTGGCCCAGCACGCCCCCACGGTGCAGGGCGTTACCCTGGCGTCCCTGCACGCCGCCAAGGGCCTGGAATGGGACGCTGTATTCCTGGTGGGCCTGAGCGAAGGCCTCATGCCCATTTCCTTCGCCGACACGCCGGAAGCCGTGGACGAAGAGCGGCGCCTCCTCTACGTCGGCATCACCCGTGCACGCGAACACCTCAGCCTGTCCTGGTCCACGGCCCGCACGCCCGGCGGCCGGGCCAACCGCAAGCCGTCCCGCTTCCTCGACGGGCTCCGCCCTGAGTCCATCAGCCCGGCCAGTGCCCGCAGCCGCGCGGTGCCCCGGCGCAAGGCAGCTGCCCCGGCGTCCTGCCGGGTGTGTGGCAGCATGCTCGCTACCGGCGCCGAACGCAAGATCGGGCGGTGCCGGCAGTGCCCGCCTAGCTACGAAGAACAGACCTTCGAGGCGCTGCGGCAGTGGCGCAAGGACGAAGCCAGCTCGGCAGAGGTTCCCGCATTCGTCGTCTTCACGGATGCGACCCTGACCGCCATCGCCGAGGCCCGCCCCGCGAGCCTCGAGGAACTGGCCACGCTGGCCGGGGTCGGCCCTTCGAAACTCGAAAAGTACGGCGAAGCCGTCCTCTCGGTGCTGGCCGAAAGCGGGCACGGCGATGCGTGAGCGTGCCATCCCCCTGACCTCCCACGAGCTGACCACCCGCGACGGCGCTCCCGTCGTCGTGCGCCGCTCGGCCCGGCGCCGCCGCACCGTGGCCGCCTTCTGGGAGGACGGAAACGCCGTCGTCGCCATCCCGGCGTCGTTCACCCGGGCGCAGGAGCGTGAATGGGTGCAGCGGATGCTGGACAAGCTCCACCGCCAGGGGGAGCGCCGCGCGCACGGCGCGGGACGCCGCCGGCCCTCAGGGGACGCCGAACTGGCCGCACACGCGGCGGCGCTTTCGGACAGGTACCTCGCCGGGCGGGCGGTCCCGACGTCGGTCCGCTGGGTCAGCAACCAGAACTCCCGTTGGGGCTCGGCCACCCCGGCCGAAGGCAGCATCCGGCTGTCGGACAAGCTGAAGCCCATGCCGCAATGGGTGGTTGACTACGTGCTGCTCCACGAACTGGCCCATTTGCTGGTGGCAGGGCACAACAGTGCGTTCTGGCGCCTCCTGGAGGCCTACCCGGAAACGCAACGGGCGAAGGCTTTCCTTGAAGGAGTAGCCTTCGCCACGTCGCGCGGTCTGGGAAGGGAACCGGAAGGCCCCGAAGGGGAAACCGGCTGCTAGCCCTTCGCTTCGCCTGAGCCGTTGTCGGAGCCGTTGTCAGTGCCGCCGTCGGAGGCGCCTCCGTCCGGGGCGCCGCCGGCTTCCGTTTCGGCACCCGGGTCGGCTGAATCCGCCGGGGAGTCGTAGCCTCCGTTGAGCAGCTTCTGCAGGGCGTCGTCCACTTCGCTGTCGCTGGCCTCGGCCAGTCGGCGGCGCTCGGAGAAGCCCTTCGGATCGTCCAGGTCCTCGGCCGTCGGCAGGAGGTCCGGGTGGTGCCAGATGGCATCGCGGCCGGCGATTCCGCGCTCTTCCTTCAGTTGCGCCCACAGTGTGGCCGCTTCGCGGAGCCTCCGTGGCCGCAGTTCCAGGCCGACCAGCGAGGAGAAAGCATGCTCGGCAGGCCCGCCGGTGGCACGGCGGCGGCGGACGGTTTCGCGCAGGGCCGCAGCCGAGGGCAGCATCTTCTCCGTAGCGGCAGCGGTCAGTTCGTCCACCCAGCCTTCGACCAAGGCAAGGGCCGTTTCCAGCTTCTCCAAGGCAGCGGACTGTGCCGGGGTGCGCTCCGGAGTGAACACGCCCTGGGACAGGGCTTCCTGGATGCCTTCGGGGTTGCTGGGGTCGAGGTCGCGGGCCAGGTCTTCGATCCGGCTCATGTCGATGTGGATTCCCCGGGCGTACGCTTCGATGGCCCCGAGCAGGTGGCCGCGCAGCCACGGAACCTGGACGAACAGGCGGGCGTGCGCCGCCTCGCGGACGGCGAGGTAGAGCCGGATGTCGTTCTCGGGGACACTGAGCCCTTCGCCGAACGTGGCGACGTTGCCCGGAAGCAGCGCCATTTCCAGGTCGGCAAGGGGGACGCCGATGTCGGTGGAGCTGACAACCTCCGCGGAGAGGGCGCCGATGGCCTGGCCCAACTGCATGCCGAAGATCGCGCCGCCCATGTTTTGCAGCATGGACGAGGCGCCGCCCATCATGGATTTCATTTCTTCGGGCATCTGCTGCGTCAGCGCATCCGACAGTGCGTTGGCAATGCTGTTCGCCACCGGTTCGGTCAGGCGCTTCCAGGTGCCGAGGGTAGCCTCCACCCATTCAGCCCGCGACCACGCGTGGCCAATCAGCCCCGTGGCTTCAAGGTCCGTGACCGGATCCAGCCAGAGCTCCGCCAGCCGGAGCGCTTCATCGATCGCGCGGCTCTGCGCCGATGTCACTGAGGGATCGCTGCCGGCCGCGGCCACACGGCGCGCGTTCTCGTGGGCCAGTTGCCAGTTGACCGGGCCTTCGGAACTCGAGCTCATCATGGCCTGGACCTGGGAGAACATCTGTTGGAGCAGGGCAGGATCGTTGGGCAGTCCCGCCGCCTTGGCCAGCTCCGCCGGGTCGATGTTGCCCATGCCCTGTCCGCCCATCAGGTTCTTCAGCATTTCCGCCAAAGGATCCTGGGGTGCATCGTCCCCGTTCGAGGGGGTATTGGGGTTCGAAGTCATGGTGCCGCCGATCGTCGCTGCTGACTGGTGATCATCTTCAAGTTACCGCGCAGGGACGGGGCTGTCTGCCTTGCGGCAGGCCCGTTCGCTCTAGGCAAAGCAGCACGCGGAGGGCACGGCGTCGTAGGGTGGGACGTTGAGAAGGGTGCCGGAAGCGAAGCGCCCGGCGACACGACATTGCGCACCCGGCGGTGCGCGCGGAGAGGCCATTTCATTGAACACATCGCCGAACCCCTGGGACGGCCGGGGTACCGGAAGCTTCGACGACGGCGGGCGGCGTTTCCGGGTGCCGGCACCTTTTGAGGGTTCCGATTCCGATGGCCCGGGACCTGACGGCACGGAGCAGTCCCGCCAGCGCGGCGGCAGGTACACCGCGATGCTTATCTCGGGGGCGCTCGCGATCCTCCTCGGGGTCGCCGCCGTCGCGCTGCCCGTTCCCTATGTTGTGGAGTCTCCCGGCCCCACCTTCAACACGCTGGGAAAGGACGGCGGAAAGCCGGTGATTTCCGTCAGCGGGCACGAAAGCTTCCCCGCCAAGGGCAATCTCGATCTGACCACGGTCTACATCAACGGCGGCCCCAACGGCCCTGTCAGCCTGGTGGAAGCCTTCCAAGCGTGGCTGGACGGCTCCAAGGCCGTCTACCCGGAGGAACTGATCTACCCCAAGGGCATCACCAGGGAGGAATCCGAGCAGGAAAGTGCCCAGGCCATGACCTCCTCCCAGGAGAACGCCGTGGCCGCCGCCCTGAAAGAACTGGATATTCCCTTCGGGCAGAAGCTCGAAATTGCCGGGTTGAGCAGCAATTCCGCGTCCGAGGGTAAGCTCCGCGAAGGGGATACCTTCACCTCCATCAACGGCAAGGCCGTGACATCGCTCGCCGTCATCCAAAGCGAACTGGCGGCCACCGCGGGGGCGCCGGCCGCCGTCGTCGTTGAACGCCAGGGCAAGGCCGTCGCGGTCAGCATCAAACCGAACAAGGGCGACAACGACCGCTGGCTGCTGGGCGTGGCCCTGCAGTACAAGTTCACCTTCCCGTTCCAGGTGAAGATTTCCCTTGAGGACGTAGGCGGGCCGAGCGCCGGAATGATGTTTGCCCTGGGAATCATCGACACCGTCACCCCCGGAGACCTCACCGGCGGCAAGCACATCGCCGGAACCGGAACCATTTCCCCCGACGGCACGGTGGGGCCGATCGGCGGCATCGCACAGAAGATGCACGGTGCGCGGGACAAGGGGGCCAGCCTGTTCCTGGCCCCCGCGGCCAACTGCGATGACGTGGTGGGCCATGTTCCCGACGGCCTCCAGGTGGTCAAAGTGGAGACCCTCGGTGACGCCGAGGCGGCCGTGAAACGGCTCGCCGAAGGGCAGGACACCTCCGGGCTGCCGGCCTGCACTAAGAACTAGACTGGCGAAGGAACTTAGCTCCGCCGCCACTCGTGGCATATTTGACGGCCCCGGACCGCTCAGCATGGCTGGACTGTGTTGTGCGGGACGGGCCGCCGAACACCCGCACTGACCCGTAATTCTGACATCGAGCTATGAGGTACCTGGTTTGTCCCGTCCTGCAAGCACCCGCCCGCCCGGAAGACCGCCGCTGAGACGGGGTGCCCTGACTCCCACGTTGATCGTCGTGGCGCTCGCAGTCGTGGCTTTCGTGTTCTTCTCCAACGTCTGGACCGACGTCCTGTGGTACCAGCAGCTTGGCTTCTTCGAGGTCTACGTCCGCGAGAACCTTGCCCGGATCCTGACCTTCGTGGGCGGCTTCATCATCATGTTCGGCGCCGTCTACGCGTCGATCCGCCTGGCGTACCGCGCCCGTCCGGTCTACGCCCCGGACTCCGAGGTCCGGGACAACCTCAGCCGGTACCAGGTCCAGCTCGAGCCGGTCCGCCGGGTGGTCATGATCGGCCTGCCCATCCTGTTCGGTCTCTTCGCCGGCAGCGCCGCCGCGAGCCAGTGGCAGAAGGTGCTGATGTTCTTCAACCAGGAACAGTTCGGCCAACAGGACCCGCAGTTCGGGCTGGATATCAGCTTCTACGTCATGAGCCTGCCGTTCCTCGGCTTCGTGACCGGGTTCCTGATCAGCGTGGTGGTGGTGGCCGGCATCGCCGGAATCCTCACCCATTACCTGTACGGCAGCATCCGGCTCATGGAACGCGGGGTCTTCACCAGCCGTGCGGCACAGATTCACCTCGCTGTGAGCGGTGCCCTGTTCCTGCTCCTGCTCGGCGCGAACTTCTGGCTCGACGTCTACGGCACCGTCCAGAACAACGGCGGCCGCTGGGCCGGTGCCCTCTACACGGACGTCACCGCCGTCGTGCCTACCAAGTCCATCCTTGCGGTTGCCGCGGGCCTGGTGGCCATCCTCTTCATCGTCGCCGCGGTGATCGGCCGCTGGCGCCTGCCGGTGATCGGCACGGCGATGCTGATCATCACCTCGATCCTCGCGGGCGGTGTGTACCCGTGGGTGATCCAGCAATTCCAGGTGCGGCCCTCCGAGCAGACCCTCGAGAACAAGTACATCGAGCGGAACATTTCGATGACCCGGGCCGCCTACGGCCTGGACAAAGTGCAGGTCCAGCCGTACAAGGCCACCACCACCGCCAGCACCGGCGCCCTCGCGAAGGACGCCCAGACGGCGGCGAACATCCGCCTGCTTGACCCGAACCTGGTGTCCTCGGCATTCGGCCAGCTGGAGCAGTACCGCCCGTACTACCAGTTCCCCAAGGCCCTGAACGTGGACCGCTACACCGTGAACGGCAAGGTCCAGGACACCGTCATCGCGGTCCGCGAACTGAATGCCGATGGCATCAGCACAGGCCAACAGACCTGGTACAACAAGCACATCGTGTACACCCATGGCTACGGCGTGGTGGCCGCGAAGGGCAACAAGTTCACCGTGGACGGCAAGCCCGACTTCCTGCTGTCGGGCATCCCCTCCAGCGGCGTCCTCGGCAACGATTCGAACTACCAGCCCCGGATCTACTTCGGTGAGAACACCACTGACTATTCGGTGGTCGGCGCCCCGGATGGATCGGCGCACCGCGAACAGGACCGGCCTGCCGGCAAGGACGGTTCCACTGACACCCAGTACACCTTCACGGGGAACGGCGGCCCGAACGTGGGCAACTGGTTCAACCGCATCCTGTACTCCATGAAGTTCCAGTCCTCGGACCTGCTGCTGTCCGACGGCGTGAACGAGAAGTCCCAGATCCTCTACGACCGCACGCCGCGCGAACGCGTGGAGAAGGTGGCTCCGTACCTGACCGTTGACGGCAACGCCTACCCGGCCGTGGTCGACGGGCGCGTCAAGTGGATCGTGGACGGGTACACCACGAGCCAGTATTTCCCGTACTCGCAGCAGCAGCAGTTGCAGAACGTCACGGCGGACACGCAGACCAGCACGGGCCGCACCGCGGTGCTGCCCAACAGCACGGTCAACTACATCAGGAACTCGGTGAAGGCCACAGTCGACGCCTACGACGGCTCGGTGACCCTCTACGCCTGGGACGACCAGGACCCCCTCCTGAAGACCTGGCAGAAGATTTTCCCGAGCACCATCAAGCCGTTCTCGGAAATGTCCGGGCAGCTCATGAGCCACGTCCGGTACCCGGAGGACCTGTTCAAGGTGCAGCGCGAACTGCTCGGCCGCTACCACGTCACCAACCCGGACCGTTTCTACAACAACGTTGACGCGTGGAGCGTGCCGAACGATCCCACTGTGACGGGAACCGACGCCGTGAAGCAGCCGCCGTTCTATATGTCGCTGCAGATGCCGGGCCAGAGCAAGCCGGCTTTCCAGCTGACTTCCTCCTTCATCCCGCAGACCGTCAACGGCAACGCCCGGAACATCCTGTATGGCTTCCTGTCGGCTGATTCCGATGCCGGAAGCTCCAAGGGTGTGAAGGACCCGGGGTACGGCCAGTTGCGGCTGCTCCAGCTGCCCACAGACACGCAGGTGCCCGGTCCCGGCCAGGCGCAGAACAAGTTCAACTCCGATCCCGAGGTTTCACGGGAGCTGAACCTGCTGCGCCAGGGTGCCTCCGATGTGCTCAACGGCAACCTGCTGACCCTCCCGGTGGGCGGCGGCCTGCTCTATGTCCAGCCGGTCTACCTGAAGTCCACGGGCGAAACCTCGTACCCGACGCTGCAGCGCGTCCTGGTTGCCTTCGGCGACAAGGTGGGCTTCGCCGCCACCCTTGACGAGGCCCTGGACGAACTGTTCGGCGGCGACTCCGGTGCGCAGGCGGGCGATTCGGCCAACAACGGCCAGACGCCCACCACGCCAAACAACCCGAAGCCGCCGTCCGGTGCGGAGGACGCCAAGGCCGACCTGAAGAATGCCCTCGACGAGGCCAACAAGGCGCTGCAGGACGGCCAGGCAGCCCTGGCCAAGGGCGACTTCGCCGGGTACGGCGCGCAGCAGAGCAAGCTGGCTGCCGCGCTGAAGAAGGCGCTCGACGCCGAAGCCCGGCTTGGGGTGACACCGTCACCGACGACGTCCCCGACGCCATCGCCGTCGAGCACTGTGACGCCGACCCCGACGCAGAGCGGCTAGGATCCAGCGACGGAACCCTTTGAGAGAGGCGGTGTCCGCCGGAAGCGGCGGACACCGCCTCCTTTCGTACCCGGCGGAGTCCGTTCCCGGACTCGATTCCGGGCGGGGGAGACGGACGTCACGTCGCTTGGATTTGGCCCTGTATTCACCGGACGGTAATGTAGTTCATGACTCGATTCCGGGCGGGGGAGACGGACGTCACGTCGCTTGGATTTGGCCCTGTATTCACCGGACGGTAATGTAGTTCATGCGACGCGGGGTGGAGCAGTTCGGTAGCTCGCTGGGCTCATAACCCAGAGGTCACAGGTTCAAATCCTGTCCCCGCAACTGGAAGAAGATCCGGATCAGTGCAAACTGGTCCGGATCTTTTGTTTTCCCAGGGAGTGATTTCGGGAGCGCCTGGTTTTTCCGGCAGACTCCGCGGCCACTGCGAAGCAGGTGGTCAGGAGCCCGCCGAAAGTAGGGTAGAGTAGAGACCGCGACGCGGGGTGGAGCAGTTCGGTAGCTCGCTGGGCTCATAACCCAGAGGTCACAGGTTCAAATCCTGTCCCCGCAACTGGAAGAAGATCCGGATCAGTGAAAACTGGTCCGGATCTTTTGTTTTCGGCCCATGGAGAATAGTTGGATTTCCTAGTATTCTCGGTTTTGGGCGACCGGACGGCAGGTAAAGCCAGCAGGAACGGGCACCCGAGGGCCATATCCGAAGACTGGCGTAACAGGCGTTGGCTGCGGCAGGCGAAAGCCTGTTAGCTTGATGCGTCCATGATTGCCAAAGTTCCCCGAGAGGTGTCTGCGAAGATGTCCGCCCCCACGAAGAAGCCGTCAGCACAGCAAAGCAAATGGCTCCGGCCGGTCCTGGCCGTTGCCGGCGCCCTGCTGCTGCTTCTCATCCTCGTGCTGCTCGCCAAGTGGTTCACGGGCAGCACCGCCGGACAGTCCTTCCTGCACGATTACCCTGGCCGCTCCGAACTTCCGGCCGGTGCCCCGGTGGGGATTCCCGCCTGGCTGGGCTGGCAGCACTTCCTGAACGTCTTCTTCCTGGTGCTCATCGTGCGCTCCGGCTGGCAGGTACGCACCGCCAAGCGGCCCCCGGCATACTGGACCCGCAACAACAAGGGCTTCATCCGCACCAGGAATGCGCCCACGAAAATGAGCCTGGACCTGTGGTTCCACCTCACGCTGGACGCCCTGTGGGTCCTCAACGGCCTGATCTTCATCATCCTGCTCTTCGCTACCGGCCAGTGGATGCGGATCGTGCCGACCAGCTGGGACGTTATCCCGAACGCCGTCTCCGCGGGAATCCAGTACCTCTCCCTCAACTGGCCCGTCGAGGATGGCTGGGTCAACTACAACGCCCTTCAGTTGCTGACCTACTTCGTGACGGTCTTCATCGCCGCTCCGCTGGCCATCCTCACCGGCCTCCGCACCTCCTCTGCCTGGCCGAAGAAGGCCGCCGTCAACAAGATCTACCCGATCGAAATTGCCCGCGCCGTCCACTTCCCGGTGATGATCTACTTCGTCGCTTTCACCCTCGTCCATGTCACCTTGGTCCTCGCGACCGGAGCACTGCGCAACCTGAACCACATGTATGGCGGCAGCAGCGACGAGAACTGGATCGGTTTCGGGATCTTCGCCGCCTCACTCGCCGTGATCGTGGCCGCCTGGTTCCTGGCCAGGCCCTTGTTCCTTCGCCCCATCGCATCCTTGACGGGGAAGGTCAGCAAATAACCCCTGGCAGCTAGCCGGCCAACCCGGATAAGGAGTGCCCATGTTCGAGCTCAACGAAGAGCAGCAAGCGGTCGTCGAGATGGTGCGCGACTTCGCGGCAACAGCCATCGCCCCGCATGCGGCCGAATGGGACGAACATAAGCACTTCCCCGTGGACGTCCTGAAGGAGGCGGGCGGGCTCGGCATGGGCGGCATCTACGTCAGTGAGGAATTCGGCGGCTCCGGTCTTGGCCGGATGGATGCCGTCCTGATTTTCGAAGAGCTCTCCAAGGCTGACCCGAGCATTGCAGCCTACATTTCCATCCACAACATGGTGGCGTGGATGATTGACGCTTTCGGCAGCGAGGAGCAGCGCGCCAGGTGGGTGCCGCAGCTGGCTTCCATGGAAGCCCTGGGCAGCTACTGCCTGACGGAGCCCGGCGCAGGCTCCGACGCCGCCGCGCTCACCACCAAAGCAGTGCGCGACGGCGACGACTACCTTCTGACGGGCACCAAACAGTTCATCTCCGGGGCCGGGGCCGCAGGGGTGTACGTCGTCATGGCCCGCACCTCCGATTCGGGCAGCCACGGGATCACCGCCTTCGTGGTGCCCGGGGACGCCCGGGGGCTGTCTTTCGGACCGAACGAGAAGAAAATGGGCTGGAACGCCCAGCCCACCCGGCAAGTGATTTTCGACGGCGTCCGCGTGCCCGCCGCCGACCGGCTGGGGGAGGAGGGCAGCGGATTCGCCATCGCGATGAAGGGCCTGAACGGAGGCCGGCTCAACATCGGTGCCTGTTCCCTGGGCGGCGGCCAGGCGGCAATGGAAAAGTCCATCGCCTATTTGAGCGGGCGCTCGGCCTTCGGCGGTCCCCTCATCAACCAGCAGGCACTGTTGTTCGACATCGCGGACATGGACACGGAACTCGAAACGGCCAGGACGCTGCTGCTGCGCGCCGCTGACGCCCTGGAACGCGGTGCGCCGGACACCGTGCGACTGTGCGCCATGGCCAAGCGGGTCGCCACCGACGCCGGCTTCAACGTGGCAAACAAGGCTGTGCAGCTCCACGGCGGCTACGGCTACCTCTCCGAATACGGGCTGGAGAAGATCCTCCGGGACCTCCGGGTACACCAGATCCTCGAAGGCAGCAACGAGATCATGAAGCTGATCGTCGGGCGGCTGGCCGTCGAAGCAAAACACCGCTGAAACCAGGCAAGGCAAAGAGCCCGGCGCCCGTTCTTGCGGACGGACGCCGGGCTCTTTGCAGTGTTGCGGGTTACAGCTTGTCGAAGTCCGCTTCGTTGATCGCAGGGGTGGCAGGAGCATTGGAACCGCTGCCGATGGCCGCCGTCGAGCCACCGGACTTCAGGGCCGCAAGGCGGGCCTCGATCTCGGTCTGTTCGCCGAGGTCCTCAAGCTGGTTGAACTGGGCGTCAAGGCTGGACGCAGCGAGTTCCTGCTGGCCGAGGACCTTGGCCTCTTCGCGGCGGATCTTCTCCTCGAAGCGTCCCACCTCGCTGGTGGGGTCCATAATGTCGATGCTCTTGAGGGCGTCGTGCACCTGGGACTGGGCCTGGGCTGTCTTGGCTCGGGCCACCAATTCGTTGCGCTTGGCCGTGAGCTGGTTGAGCTTGTTCTTCATCTGGTCCAGGCCGGACTTGAGCCGGTCCACCACCTCGGTCTGGGAGGCGATGTTCGGCTCCGCGGCCTTGGCTTCACTTTCCGCGGTCATCTGGCGCTGGATGGCGACCTTGGCCAGGTTGTCGAACTTCTCGGCGTCGGCAGTGTCGCCCGCGGCACGGTATTCATCGGCCTTGCGGGAGGCGGCGAGAGCCTTGTTGCCCCAGTCCTGGGCGTTCTTGATGTCCTCGTTGTAGTCCGCCTGGAGCATCCGGAGGTTGCCGATGGTCTGGGCCACCGCCGACTCGGCCTCGGCAATGTTGTTCGTGTAGTCACGGACCATCTGGTCCAGCATTTTCTGCGGGTCCTCAGCTTGGTCGAGCAAGGCATTGATGTTCGCCTTGGCGAGCTGCGCGATCCTGCCGAAAATGGACTGCTTAACCATGGTGTTGCCTTTCGTCCTGCTCAGTGGGTCCCACTGAATCCAGTGATCAGTTGTTGTACCGCTTCTACGTGGGGCATGGGCCCCGCCTAGTCTGTTGGGTCGGAAACGGCCCCGTGGGCTAGAAACTCCCGGAGTCTCCTCCTCCGAAATCGCCGCCGCCGCCATCCCAGCCGCCGCCGTCTCCGCCGCCGAAGAAGCCCCCGCCTCCGCCGTCATGGTGGCCGCCGCCCCAGCCGCCACCGCTGTTGAAGATGGAGTTGATGAGGATGCCGCCAAGAATGGCACCGCCCAGGCCGCCGCCCCCGCCGCCGCCGAACATGCCGCCGCTGTTGTAGCCCTGGTGGGCGTAGCCGCCAAACTGCTCTACGTCAGACTGGGCCACCTGCGCGGCCTGGGCCGCCAGGGCGTGGGCTTGCTGGGCGTAGGCCAGCGCCGTGACGGGATCGTTCCGGGAGATGGAAAGCGCGTAGTCAAGGTTCCGCTGGGCTTCGGCCAGACGGGTCCGCGCTTCGGTGCCCACGCCACCGCGACGGGCGGTGATGTAGTCGGACGTGGCGCTGATCTGGGCCTGGGCCGCCATGATCGTCTGCTGCAGGGAAGCCTGCGCGCGGCGGGCCTGCTCCTGCTGGTCGCGGATGCCGGCCAGAGACTGGTCCAAGGCCCGGTGCGCTTTCTCCACCTTGTCCAAAGTGGCGATGGGATCGATCTTCCCGGACTGGATCTCGCCCTTCACTTGGGCAAGTGCGGACTCGACGCCGGCGACGGGTCCGGCCAGTTCCGGGTGCTCTCCGGACTGGATCATAGCCTTCGCCTGTGCGAGGTCCTGGCTGGTGTCCACCACCGCCGATTCCAGCGCTGCCCGGGCCTCGTCCAGGTTGCCGGCCACCTTGGCGATGGCGTCCAGAAGTACGTTGGTCTGGTGCAGTCCTTCTTCCGCGGCGCGGACCGCGACTGCAGCGAGGCTGCTTTCACCGGAAGCGAGTTTTTCGCCCGCGGTCTTTTCCGCGTTGTGGACGAACGAGATGCGCTCCTTGGCCTGCGTGATGTTGTCGGCAACCTGCGTGAGGGCGCCTTCGGCGTATTTTGCACGGAGTCCGTCGAGGGTCTGTTCAGCGCTGGCGATCTTCGCCTCCGCCTCAGTGACGCCCTTGCCTACCGTGGCGAGCGCCTGCGGGGCGTTCTTTTCCAGCTCGCGCAGGGAATCGAAGTCGGCTTTCTGTTCCCGGAGCGAGGCCAGGGCGGCCTCGGAACGGCGGATGATCTCGCCGAGCCAGCTGCGTTGCTGCTCTTCGGTGTCCGGAATGTGGTCATCGAGCTGCTGTTGCAGCTTGAAGGATTCCGCCATGTGACCTTTGGCATCCTGCAGCGCCTTGGTGAAGTTCCCGACGGCGGCGTCCCCGTATTGTGCCTGGGCGAAGCCCAGCTCCTGCTCGCTGGACTTGATGGCGTCGTCGGCTTCGATCAGCAGGGGACCGCTCTTGCGACGGAGTTCTTCGACGCTCATGGCTGCCAGTGGATCGGGTTCTCCCTGCTGCGGGGAGTATCCGCCGGAAGCTACCGCACCCTGCGCACGCTTCCTGCGGTTGCGCAGGTACAGGTAGGTTCCCACGCCGCCCGCAGCGACAATGCCTGCCCCGACGAGCACGGCAGCGCCGGAGCCCCCACTGGGGACGCTGCCGCTGCCGCCACCGGCGGCGTCGCCGATCGCGGCCGCAGTATCGATGGCTGCCTGGGCGTAGTCCTTCTTGCCGCCTGCGAGATTCGCAACGATTGCGTTTTGGGTGATGTTGGAGGTCTTGGAAGCAATGGCGCTGGCCGAGTTCGGGGCGAAATAGTACTTACCCTCGGTGGCAATCGCCAGGATCACGTCGGCTTTGCCGAGTCCCTTTTGCGTCGCCGTCGCCTGGGTCCACGCCTTGGGGTCGGTGGGATTGGTGAAGGAAGGAACGGTGACAACGTAGAGGTTGTACTTGTGGTCTTTCAGAAGCTTCTGGATGGCGTCCTGGACTTCGCCCTTGCGGCTGCCGAGGACGTTTGCGTTGTCGACGATGTTTTGGCCGGAGGGGATCGTCACAGGGTCTTCCGCCCATGCGGATGCGGCCGGGAAGGCCAGTAATCCGGTCAGGCCAACGACGGCGAGGACTCGTTTCAACATTGACCGCATGCGCAACCCTTCAGCACGTCTGCGACCGGTCCAGGCCGGACCAATCGTCACAGAATGCAGCAGCGCCCCCACGCATGGTGTACATAGCCGCAGGGTCGCTGAGGCAATTCCATTGTGATTCTATGGTGCACCCAAAAAGGCGTCCACAGCGCCGAATATGCCGCGAGCGAAACGCGGAGAAAAGCCGGAACTTCCCGCGTTGTAGGCAATTTTGCGGCCAGTGTCCGGGCGTCCCCAGGGCGCCTCCGAAGCCGGCGCCGGGGCGTTCAGCAAGCTCTCAGCAAACATCCGATTTTGATCCAGCAAAAGCGGCCATAGTTAATGCAGACGAGGAGAAAGGAAGTCCCATGACGGAGAACCCAGTGCAGGGGCCGGGACCCGAACGCGAGACCCCGGAACGGAACAACGCCGGATGGAACAACGCCGAGGTCCCGTACGGCGCGGAGACAGGCCAGTCTGCGGGCAACCCTGCCGGAGGTGAACAGCGCCCGGGAGAGCAGCCCACCACCCGGCTGCCCGCCTACCAGCCGGGTGAGCCCGTCCAGCCCAACGAGCCCGTGCAAAACGGCCAGCCCTCTCCCTCCGGACAACCGGCCGGTCAGCAGGCCCCGGGCCAGTCCCCGCAGGCAAGCCCTTCCTACCCGCAGCATGCTCCTTTCTACGGCACGGGCGGCGGCAACCACCCCGGCAGCGGCTACCCTGCGCCGCACCATCCCGCGCCCCGGCAACACCCCACCCAGCAGTTCCCGCACATCATGGGCGGTCCGGCTGGAGCCCAGGGTGGCACGGTGCCGGATACCAAGCGCAAGCCCGTGTTCGGCGTCGGAACCCTCGTTGCCAGCATCCTCGCGGCCGGACTCGTCGGCGGCGGGGTCGTGGCGGCGAGCAACCAGCTCTTCGACACCCCGGCCCCGGCGGCGAGCACCAGCAGCCAGGGCGGCACCGTCATCGTCAACAACAAGGACGACGTCAACGTGATCACCGCCGCGGCGGCCAAGGCGTCCCCGAGCGTGGTCACCATCAAGGCCTCCAGCGGCAGCGAAGGCGGCACCGGCTCGGGCATCATCATCGACGACCAGGGGCACATCCTCACCAACACGCACGTGGTGACCCTCGACGGCGCCACCGCCAACGCCTCGATCGAAGTCCGCACCCACGAAGGCCGGGTCCTGAAGGCAACCGTGGTCGGCACGGATCCCCTGTCCGACCTGGCGGTCATCAAGGTCGTGGATCCGTCCGGCCTCGTCCCGGCGACCCTTGGCGATTCCAGCAAGATCAACGTGGGGGACACCGCCGTCGCGATCGGTTCACCGCTTGGCCTCACCGGTACGGTGACTGACGGCATCGTCTCCACCCTGAACCGCACCATCAGCGTGGCATCCTCCGCCGCGCCGAAGGAAGCACCGGACAGCTCGAATGGAAACGGCGACGGCGGTTTCGAATTCGCCCCTCCCGGTGAAGGCCGGAACCAGCCCAGCGCGGACCAGGGGTCCATCTCGATCAACGTCATCCAGACCGATGCCGCCATCAACCCCGGTAACTCCGGAGGCGCCCTGGTCAACAGCAAGGGCGAAGTGATCGGCGTGAACGTGGCCATCGCTTCGGCCGGCAGCGGCACCACGGATTCCTCCAGCGGCAACATCGGCGTTGGCTTCAGCATCCCGATCAACCACGCCAAGCGGGTCGCCGAGGAGATCATCAAGAACGGCAAGGCCAGCCACGGCCAGTTCGGCGTCAGCGTCCAGGCGAAGTCGGCCACCGGAAGCAGTTCCGGTTTCTCGGTGGGTGCCGAAGTCGCCAGCGTCACCAAGGGATCCGCTGCCGAAAAGGCCGGGGTCAAGGTGGGCGATGTGGTGGTGAAGTTCGCCGGGCAGGTCATCAGCGACCCCAACCAGCTGACCGCCGCCGTTCGCGAGCAGGCCGCCGGTGCCAGTGTCAAGGCAACCATCCTGCGCAACGGCCAGGAACGCGAAATCGACGTCACCCTGGACTCCGCCCCGCAGCAGTAAGGCAGAAGCAGGACGCCGAAGCGGGCAGCACCAAGCGGTGCCGCCCGCTTCGGCGTTCCCGGTGCCGAAACAGGCGTTAACGCGGGCACGTCGTATTTCGCCGCAATATGCTTAGCTAGGACGAAGCCCGCGAGCCGGGCGCCCATGGCCATGCGCCCCAGCCGCTGGCCATCCTCAAGCAAGGAAGGCTGCCTCGAACACAGTGGAAGAGACATTGAAGATTGTTGTTCTGGTCAAGCACGTCCCTGACGCGCAGTTCGACCGACACCTCACGGGCCAGGGAAACACTGTCGACCGTGACGAAAGCATCCTCTCGGAGCTGGACGAGTACGCCCTCGAGGCCGCGTTGCAGCTGAGTGAAGCCCGCGGCGGTGCCAAGGCCGGCAACGAAGTCATCGCCTTGAGCATGGGCCCGGCCGGAGCCGTGAACTCCGTGAAGAAGTCCCTCCAGATCGGCGCCAGTTCCGGCGTCCACCTGAACGACGACGCCCTCGCCGGCTCCGATGCCGCCGCCACGTCGCTCGCGCTGGCCGCTGCGATCCGCTACCTTGGCCCCGTGGACCTGGTGCTGACCGGCATGGCCTCCACCGACGGCGAAACCTCCCTGGTGCCGGCGCAGCTCGCCGAACGCCTCGGCCTGCCCCAGGTGACGTTCGCGTCCGCGCTGGAACTGAACGGCACCACCCTCACCGCCCGGCGCGACGGCGACGGCCGCTCGGACACCGTTGAGGCATCGCTGCCCGCGCTCGTTTCCGTGACCGACCAGATCAACGAGCCCCGCTACCCGAACTTCAAGGGCATCCTGGCCGCCAAGAAGAAGAAGATCACCACCCTGGCCCTGTCCGACATCGGAGTCGACGCCGGGCAGGTCGGCGCCGCCGGTTCCCTGACCGCCGTCGAGACCGCCGCTGCCCGCCCGCCGCGCACCGCCGGCACCATCATCACGGACGAAGGCGACGCCGGCATCAAGCTGGTTGACTTCCTGGCCGCCCAGAAGCTGCTCTAAGAGGACCAAGACACATGGCAAAAGCACTTGTTTTCATTGACAACCCGGGCGGCGCACTGAAGAAGAGCAGCCGCGAACTGCTCACCATCGCCCGCTCGCTGGGCGAGAGCGCGGTGGCCTTCAACGGCGAACTCCATGACGGCGTCGCAGCGGCCATCGCCGCCCACGGGGCCACCGCCGTCTACCGCCCCTCGGCCGCCGACCTGGATGACTACCTGGTGGCCCCGAAGGCTGCGTACCTCGCGGCCGCGGTTGCTGCTTCCGGCGCCGACACCGTCCTCCTGGAGAACTCCTCGGACGGCAAGGAAATCGCCGCACGGCTGGGAGTGAAGCTGAACGCCGGTGTGATCACCGACGTCGTGGGTGTCGACGCCGACGGCACCGCCCACAAGTCGGTCCTGGCCGGCGCGTACACCACCACCGCGAAGGCACGCACCGCCGTGGCCGTCCTGACGGTCAAGCCGAACAGCGTCGACGTCGCCGAAACACCCGCCGCGGGCACACCGGAGACCATCATTGTTGAGGTTCCGGCGGACGCCACGGCCACGGCCGCGCGCATCACGGCGCGCAATGAACGTCCCGCCAGCGGACGCCCGGAACTCACCGAAGCCCGCGTGGTCGTGGCCGGTGGCCGTGGCGTCGACGGCGACTTCGGCCCCGTTGAGGAACTTGCCGACGCCCTGGGCGGCGCAGTGGGCGCCTCCCGCGCGGCCACTGATGCCGGATGGATCGGCCACGACTTCCAAGTGGGGCAGACCGGCAAGACCGTCTCGCCGCAGCTGTACATCTCCGTCGGCATCTCCGGCGCGATCCAGCAGAAGGCCGGGATGCAGACTTCCAAGGTGATCGTCGCGATCAACAAGGACGCGGAGTCTCCCGTCTTCGAAATCGCGGACTTCGGCATCATCGGCGACCTCTTCAAGGTGGTCCCGCAGGCAACCGAAGAGATCAAGAAGCGGAAAGGCTGATCCTTGACCACTGACGCCACGTCAGCAAAGAGCCCGTTCAACGCCTCCATGGAGCGCGTTGAGCGGGTGCTTTGTTTTACCGCCCACCCCGACGACATCGACTTCGGCGCCGCCGGCACCATCGCCGCCTGGACGGCTGCCGGGGTACAGGTCAGCTACTGCATCATGACCGACGGCGACGCCGGCGGCTTCGATGCCGACGATCACCACGCGATCACCGACACCCGGACGCAGGAGCAGCGGCGTGCTGCGGCGATTGTCGGCGTCGAGGACATCCACTACCTGCACGAGCGCGACGGCTACCTCGAAGTGAACCACGGCGTCATCAAGCAGGTGGTCAAGCTGATCCGCGAGATCCGCCCGCAGATCGTGCTGGCCATGCACCCGGAACGGAACTGGGACCGGCTCCAGAAAAGCCACCCGGACCACCTCGCCGTGGGCGAAATCGTCACCCGCGCCGTGTACCCGGCGCTGGAGAATCCTTTCGCCTACCCGGAACTCGCCGAGGCCGGCCTCGAGGCTTACAAGCTGCCGTGGCTCTGGCTGTTCGCCGGCCCGGAGTCGCGCGAAAACCATTTCGTCGATGTCAGCGGCCAGGTGGAGGAAAAGCTCGAGGCGATCCGGGTCCACGCCAGCCAGCATCCGGACCTTGCCGCCATGGAACGCACGGTCCGCGGCATGCTGCAGCACAACGGACGACGGGCCGGGCTGCCGGAGGGCAGCAGCGCGGAAGCCTTCCATGTCGTCCCTGTTAACGGGTCCCAGACCATCGCCGGCTTCTGATATTGCCGAGCTGTAACCCGTGTCATATGCTTGAAGCCGGTTAAATCATATTTATAAGGAAGACAGGCTTTCAATGGCGAAGACTGCGCAGCAACCCGTCCTGGTGATCATGGGCGTTTCCGGCTCAGGCAAATCCACCGTTGCAGGTGTCTTGGCCGGACGCCTCGGCTGGGACCTCGCCGAGGGCGACGACCTCCACCCGGAAGCCAACGTGGCGAAGATGCATTCCGGCCAGCCGCTCACGGACGAGGACCGCTGGCCCTGGCTTGAACTGATCGCCGGCTGGATCCGCGCCCGCACCGAGGCGGGGGAGCCCGGGATCATCACGTGCTCGGCGCTCAAGAAGACGTACCGCGACGTGCTGCGTGGTGAGAACGTGGTGTTCGTGTTCCTGCAAGGCAGCAGGGACAAGATCTCGGACCGCTTGGCGTCCCGGCACGGGCACTTCATGCCGCCGTCGCTGCTTGAATCCCAGTTCGACGCCCTCGAAGAGCCGGGCGCGGACGAGAACCACATCTCGCTGTCCGTGTCCGCGTCCCCGGCCGAAGAGGCCCAGGAGGTCATCGAGCGCCTGGAACTCGTGGCCAGCGACGCCGCGCAGGGCGGGGTCAGCTAAGGCGCGCCTGCGCGTACGCCGTCATGGCATCGCTCAGGTACCCGGCGAGGCGGTCGTCGTATTTGTCGTAGAACGCCTTGAAGCGCGCATCCTCGACGTACATGCGGCCAAGGCCGGCGTACGACTCCCGGTCCGGCGTCCAGCTGCGGAGGATCCACTGGTAATGGAGCTCGACGGCGGCCAGGGTCCTGGCATCGTCGGCCGGCAGTCCCGCGTTCAGGCAGTCCAGGACGGCCCGGTTGGCCGCGTCGGCCTGCTCCATGAACTCCTGCTTCTGGGCGGGGGTCATGGCTGCGTGGCGGGCTTTGGACTCGTCCACCACCTTGTCGCCCCAACGCTCGCGGGCTTCGGCTTCGTAGGGGTTGTTGTCGAAATCCTTGAAGATGCTTTCCGCGGACATCGGTGCTCCTTGGCGTAGTGCTGTGATGGTGGCGTCAACCGTTCTGGACATGCGGTCCAGCCGGTCGCGCTCGGCCAGCAGCCAATTCCGGTGCACGGCAAGTGCTTCCACGGGGTCGGCCTGGCCATCAAGAACTTCGCCGATGGTCTCGAGCCCAAGGCCAAGTTCGCGAAGCAGGAGGATCCGTTGCAGGCGCAGCAGCTCAGGCTCCCCGTAGTAGCGGTAGCCGTTCTGCGCCGTGTAGGCCGGTTCCAGGAGTCCGAGCTGGTCGTAGTGCCGCAGGGTCCGCGATGAAACCTTGCTGGCCTTCGCCACTTCGGAGATGCTCCAGGTGCCTTCTTCCTGCTTCATGGTTCCAGCGTAGAAGTTGACGTTACGTCAAGGTCAAGGGCCTGCGCAGGATCAGATCCTGGCGCCGGAAAAGCCGTTTTGCCGCCAGGCTTCGTACACCGCGATCGAGGCGGCGTTGGCGAGGTTGAGTGAGCGCAGCGATGGCAGCATGGGAAGGCGCAGCCGGGCCGTGATGTGTGGGTCCTGCTTCAACCAGTCAGGCAGGCCCACGGATTCCGGGCCGAACAGCAGCACGTCGCCGGCCCGGTAGGAGATGTCCGTGTAGGAGGTGTCGCCGTCGGAGGTGAAGGCGAAGACGCGTTCCGGCTGCAGGGCCTCCCAGGCTGCTTCGATGTCCTTGTGCACGGTGACCACGGCAAGGTCGTGGTAATCGAGGCCGGCCCGGCGCAGTTTGGCGTCGGAGAAGTCGAAGCCCAGGGGCTCCACGAGGTGCAGTTCGGCGCCGGTGATGGCGGCGAGGCGGATGGCGTTGCCCGTGTTGCCCGGGATTTCAGGGGTGTGGAAGAGGATGCGGAACACGGATCAATCCTAGCCAGCCGCCGCGGCTTCCGGTGCCGGCGTCCGCCGCCGGCCGTTCGCGGAACCCTCAGTGCATGCCGCGCAGCAGGCGCGCCAGCACCGGGACCACTACGGTGTTGGGCACCGGCCCGGAGGACAGGAACTGCTTGAGCCCCTTGGCAAGGCCTGCGGCGTTGACCACCTGGATGCCCCCGCCGTCGTCGGCGTGCCGGTAGCGGTCGATCACCGGCTCGTGCGGGTTGGCATCCGGTCCGTGGACCACCACCCAGGCGGTGACGTTAAGCTCCGGGAAGATGTCCTGCATATGGCGGGCAACCACGTCCAGCCGCGGCGGCGGCACGGCCCGCCCTCCATGCCTCAGGGCAACCCCGTCCCAAGCGTAGGCGCCCTTGGGCAGCAGCATGGATCCAACCAGGGCAAGGCGGTAGCCGGCCAGCACGGCATGGTCGATGTGGCTGTCGTCCGAGGGGGAGCGGAGCCCGTTGATGAGCCGGGCCGAAGGGATCGCCGGGAGGACCTGCCGGCTGATCAGCTGAACGGTGCGCATCTCCCGCTGGATCCTGGCCTCGGCACCGAAAATCCCGCGCCTTCGCGGCATGCCGTGGACCTGCAGGGCGGCCTCCGCCGGGGAGAGCAACGGAACCTCGAGCGGATCATCGAAGGCCGGGACGTAGACGGGGGCATCCCCGGCGGTGTTGCGCGGAACGTTGGGGCGATGGACGGTGGTGCGGCTGGCCGGCCGCGGGACGTCGTTTCCACCGTAGTCCGCGGGCGTCGTGGGCCGCATGGTGGCATAGCGGCGGTCGTACTCGGCCCGGCGGCGGGGGTCTACGAGGGTCTCGTAGGCGAGGGTGACTTGCCGGAAGACCGCAGGATCTCCGCCGTGGTCCGGGTGCGCCAGCCGCGCCGCTTTGCGGTACGCCCGCTTGATCTCCTGCTCCGTGGCATTAACGGAGACCCGGAGTATCTGGTAGTGGGAACTGCTGCCCTCGGCCAAGCACGGCCCTTTCTCTGGAGGTCTGGGTTCGGGGCCAGTCTAGCCAGCCTTCAGGGATAACGAACCGCGGCCTCCAACAGGTTCCCCGAGTAGGCAGGGGAACCGGCGGGCTAGACTCGGAGGCGGCAACCGAAAGGCCGCAAAGATGATGGGGGACGCGTTTTGGAGACGTTCGGACGGCGGGCAGCGGCATGGCCCGCCCGCTTTGGTGCCGTGATCATCGGAGCTGCTGCCCTGGCCTCCTGCAGTGTCAGCGTTCCCGACCCCGCGGTGACCACGCCGGCGCCGGCCCCCTCTGTCCTGGCCACGCCCACCGTGACCCCCGGTCACGACGCCGACGCCGTCGCCGCCAAGGACCTTCCGCTCAGTGCCGGAGGGACGCTGGCCGCCGGTGTTCCGGTGGAGATCTCGGACGGACTCCGGGAGGCTCCCGGCTGGAAGCTGGTGCAGGAGAACATCCAGGGCCAGAGCAGCTATGTGCGCAAGGACGGCTGCAAGGTGACGGCCAGGCTGAGCCTCAACCAGGGTGCGCTTGCCGTTGCGGGCAACGACAGGGCCTCCACGGAGGCCTTGTTCGCCTATGTGGATCCGAGCATCGAACCGGCGTCGCTGAAGTCTGAAACCCTGCGCTGGGGAGGGGACAATGACAAGCCCCGCCGCAAGGTCGAGGTGCTCGCCTTCAACGCGCGGCCGGCGGCGGACGGCACCTCGTTCAGCGTCCTTGCACGGATGTTCGCCAGCGCCGGCTCCTCGGTCTACGTCTCGGCGGCTTGCCCCTCACCGGCCGCCCTGGCGACGGCCAAAGCCGACGTGGCGAACTACCTTCCGCTCATCCCGCCCGGTAACTGATTCGATCCGGCCAGGCCGCCCTGCAAACCTGCTGCTCAACGCCCCCGGCGCGGGCCCGATGCCGCCGTGCTTCCAGCGATCCGGTTGAGGGCCAAAGCCGCCACCATGAGGCCGAAGTCCCGGAGCGCGACATCGAAGAAACCGCCAAGGACCAGCAGGTTGACGATGATCCCCAGCAGCCATACGGCCACCAGCAGCGAGCCGAAGCGCGGGCGGACGGCGACGGCGAGGCCCGCGATGATTTCCACGACGCCCACGCCGTACATGAACACCTGGGGCGTCACCGGAACCACGGCTGTGGCCGCCGGTGCGAGGTAGCTCGTCCAGTCCGCCAGGATGTTGGCGAACTTGTCGAGGCCGAAGAGGATCGGTGCGACCGTGAAGACGGTCCTGAGGAGCAGGAATCCCTGCCGTGCCGGGTCCATGGCGGCAATCCTGCCGGTGCCTGCGTGCACCGCGGTTTCCTGGGTTTTCATGGCTCTTCCTTCCTTTGCTGCTGCCGGCCAATTTCTAAAATTGGATAGCTTGATTTTAGAATCCTGACAAGATTTAATCAACGGATGCCTTTTTAGAGTTACCCTTATCCCATGACCGGACTTTCCTGGCGCGAGCGTCTGTCCGCCCTGTCTTCGCTCGGTGACGACAACCGCCGCCGGCTCTACGAGTACGTGTGCTCGGTCGGTGCCGCCACCGGACGGGACGATGCCGCTGCGGCCCTGGGTATGCCGCGCAGCACGGCGTCGTTCCACCTGGACCGGATGGTGCGCGACGGGCTGCTCGGCGTCGAGTTCCGCAAGCCTGCAGGCAAGGGCGGACCCGGGTCCGGGCGCCCTGCCAAGCTTTACGTTCCGCTCTTCGCCGAGATTGGCGTTTCCGTCCCCGAGCGCAACTACGATCTGGCCGGCGCAGTGCTGGCCTCGGCGGTCAACTCCGTGATGCGGGACGGAGGAGCGGCGCGTGAGGCGCTGCTCCGCACGGCCCGCGCCAAAGGCACGGAGGCCGGTGCCGGCGGGAGGGATTTCCTGGATGTCCTCGCCGGGCAGGGGTACCAGCCGGAAGCGGACGACGACGGCGGCCACGCGCTGCTGAATTGCCCCTTCCGCAAGCTCTCCCGGAGCTACCCTGAGGTCGTGTGCGCGATGAACGGCGCCTTCCTGGCGGGAATGGCGGATGCGTGCGGCATCGACAGCCGGCGGATCGCCGGGGACGAACGCCCCGGCCACTGCTGTGCCCGGATCCTGCCCGATGAGTGAGCCGCCGGGCCCGCCTGCCGGCGTCGCGGGCCGTCGATAGACTCTTAAGGTGCCTGTATACCTGGACCATGCCGCCACCACCCCGATGGCTCCGGCCGCCCTCGAGGCGATGACCCGCGAGCTTGCACGGACCGGTAACCCTTCGTCCCTGCACGCGTCAGGCCGGCGCGCCCGGCGCTCCGTGGAGGACGCCCGGGAAATCCTGGCCGCGGCCGCCGGCGCGCACCCCTCCGAGGTCATCTTCACCTCCGGAGGGACCGAGGCGGACAACCTCGCGGTCAAGGGCCTGTTCTGGAGCCGCCACGATGAAGATCCGCGCCGGACCCGCATCCTCTGCTCCGCCGTCGAGCATCATGCGGTGCAGGACACCGTCGAGTGGCTGGAACGCCACGAAGGCGCCGAAGCCGTCTGGCTGCCCGTGGACGCCGACGGCGTGGTCAAACTCGACGCGGTCAAGGCGGAACTGGAACGCGACCCTTCATCCGTTGCCCTGGTGACCGTCATGTGGGCCAACAACGAAGTGGGCAGCATCCAGCCGGTCCGGCAGATCGTGGACCTGGCCGCGGCGCATGGGATTCCGGTGCATTCGGACGCCGTTCAGGCCTTCGGCGCCCTTCCGGTCAATTTCCGGGAATCCGGCCTGGCGGCGATGTCTGTTTCCGGGCACAAGATCGGCGGGCCGGTGGGCGTGGGGGCCCTGTTCCTGGGCCGCGCGGTCAAGCTGACTCCGGTGCAGCACGGCGGCGGCCAGGAGCGGGACGTGCGCTCGGGAACCCTCGACACCGCATCCATCGCAGCCTTCGCCGCCGCGGCCGGTGCCTTGGCCGCGGGACTGCCAGCGGAAAGCGCGCGCATCGCGGCCCTGCGGGACAGGCTCATCGACGGAGTCCGCGCGGTGGTGCCCGAAGCCGTGCTCCGTGGCGCACCTGGCGACGGCCGGCTGCCGAACAATGCCCACTTCACCTTCCCTGGCTGCGAGGGCGACTCCCTGCTGTTCCTCCTGGACCTTGCCGGCGTCGAATCCTCCACGGGTTCGGCGTGCACAGCCGGGGTTCCCCGCCCTTCGCACGTGTTGCTGGCGATGGGACTGGACGAAGACACCGCGCGCGGGGCGCAGCGCTTCAGCCTGGGCCACACCTCAAGCGAGGACGACGTCGACGCTCTCCTCAGGGCGCTGCCGGATGCCTATGCCCGCGCGAAGCAGGCAGGCATGGCCGGGCACGAGTCCAGTATCCAGACAGCTGCCACTGTGGCGCGGTCTTCGGGTTCGGTGCCCGCGGGGCCCGCCTCCCCGGAGCAGGGCACCGCGTAGCTCAGCCTTCCGGAAGGAGCTCCTCCAAGGGCACGTCCGGATCGGCCAGGCGCGCGGGATCCAGCTGAACGCGCCCGCTGATCAGGGCCTTGATGGTTTTGTGGACCTTGGCCCGGTTGATGCTCATCCCCGCGACCACTGCGGCTTTGCCTGAAGGATCCGGGTTCAGCCAGAACGCCAGGAAGCTGCCGTCGTCCATCGAGCCGCGCAGCAGGGGCTTCCGGCCGGCGGCCAAGGTGGGGAAGCCGGAATACTCCATGGCGACGTGGAACTGGTCCGTATAGAAGTAAGGCACCATGTCCAGTTTCGCGTCCTGGCCCAGCATGGCTCTGGCGGCCACCTTTCCGCCCATGAGCGCGTTGTACCAGTGCTCGCTGCGGTAGTGCTCCCCGGTGAAGGGGTGCAGCGCGTTGGCGACGTCCCCGGCAGCGAACACATCGGGACTGCTGGTGCGCAGGGACGCGTCCACCAGGATCCCGTTCTCCAGTTTCAGTCCGGCCTTCTCAGCGAGCGTGGTGTCCGGCAGTACCCCGGCCGCGATGACCACGAGGTCTGCGGGGATCTCCTCCCCGGAATCGGTGACCACGGTGCCGGCCCGGCCGTCGGTGCCCTTGATCTCCCTGGCGCTCGCCGGCAGCCGGAACCGCACGCCGCGGGATTCGTGCAAGTCACGGAAGAATGCTCCCAGCTCCGGACCGATGGCCGTGGACAGCGGGATGTCTTCCAGGCCCAACAGGGTGACCTCGTTGCCGTAACTGCTCGCGGCGGCTGCGAGCTCCATTCCGATCCAGCCGGAGCCGACCATGACCAGGCGCCGTCCGCCGCCGGACAGTTCAGCCTTCAGCCGGCGCGAGTCGTCCAAGGTACGGAAGGTGCTGACACCGGCCAGCTCGCTGCCCGGGAGAGGCAGCCTCCGCGGCTGGGCGCCGGTGGCGATCAGAAGTCTTGAGTATTCCAGTTCCTTCCCGGACGCGAGGCGGACGGTATGTGCCTGCGGATGCGCCGCGACCACGGGATCGGCAAGCAGGAGTTCGACGCCGTTCTCCCCGTACCAGTCCGGCGGTACCACCGGGACTTTGTCTTCGCCGTCCTTCCCGAGCAGGAATTCCTTCGAAAGCGGCGGCCTGAGATAGGGCACCTGGGATTCGGCGCAGGCGATGGTGATGGTGCCCGTGAAGCCTTCCGAGCGGAGGGTCCTGGCGGCGGTGGCGCCGGCCAGGCCCCCGCCCGCGATAACGAAGTGTCCGGTGTCCATGATGCCTCGATTCCTGTCGGTGGCTCGTCACTGCATCTAAAACCGTCATTTTTGACTTTAGAATCGTGGGCGGGAACGGTCAAGGGTTACCGGCGGGGAACCGGAACGTCGGCTCCGTTGAACGGCCCCGAAGCCGGGTTCCTGACCCGAACCCACAGACGGTAGAATGGACGGGCGTGCGGTGTCTTCCGGCGCAACTTCCTCCCTATATCCAGCAGAAAGCCAGCATGCGAGTACTTGCAGCCATGAGCGGCGGAGTCGATTCCGCCGTTGCCGCCGCCCGCGCCGTCGAGGCGGGGCACGACGTCGTCGGCGTCCATCTGGCGTTGTCCCGCATGCCCGGAACCCTCCGCACCGGAAGCCGGGGCTGCTGCACCATCGAGGACTCCCGGGACGCCTGGCGCGCCTGCGACGTGCTGGGGATCCCCTACTACGTGTGGGACTTCTCCGAACGCTTCAAGGAAGACGTCGTCCAGGACTTCATCGACGAATACGCGGCCGGGCGGACGCCCAACCCCTGCATGCGTTGCAACGAGCGCATCAAGTTCGCGGCCCTGCTTGAGAAGGCGCTCGCCCTCGGGTTCGACGCCGTGTGCACCGGCCACTACGCCAAGGTGATCAACGACGCGGACGGCAACCCGGAACTGCACCGCGCCGCCGACTGGGCCAAGGACCAGAGCTACGTGCTGGGTGTGCTGACCCACGAACAGCTCAAGCACTCCATGTTCCCGCTGGCAGACACCCCGTCCAAGGCCGAAGTCCGCGCCGAGGCCGAGCGCCGCGGCCTCTCCGTGGCCAACAAGCCGGACAGCCACGACATCTGCTTCATCTCCGACGGCGATACCCGCGGCTGGCTGGCCGAGAAGATCGAGATGACCACCGGAGACATCGTCGATGAGACCGGCGCGAAGGTCGGCGAACACCCGGGGGCCAACGCCTTCACCGTGGGTCAGCGCCGCGGCCTGAAGCTCGGCACGCCCGCCGCAGACGGCAAGCCCCGCTTCGTCCTGGAGATCCGCCCGAAGGAAAACAAGGTGGTCGTGGGACCGGAGGCCCTGCTCGCCATCGACGAGATCCGCGGAATCAAGGTTTCCTGGGCCGGCCTGCCCATCGCCGAGGTCGGCACCGGTGCGGAGTTCGATTGTCACGCCCAGGTCCGCGCCCACGGCGACCCCGTGCCTGCCAGCGCCCGTGTGGAAGCCGTCCTGGACGATTCCGGCGTGGAGCGCGAAGGCCTGGTGGTCACCCTCAACGAGCCGCTGCGCGGCGTCGCGCCCGGACAGACCGTGGTGCTGTACCAGGGCACCCGGGTGCTGGGCCAGGCAACCATCGACGCCGCCCGCTCGCTGCAGCGCGCCGCACTCTAAGTACGGGGCTGCCTGCCGGCGTCGAGCACCATTGCCTCCGGCTGCTGACGGGCAGATACTTGGCTATGCAGCATTCCGCTGCGGATTTGCTGGGGTTCCGCGCAGGGGGCGGCGATGGCTGTGGCGTTTCAGGACAAGGCCCCGGGGGACATCAAGGCCGGGCAGATGGTCCCCCTGACGGTTCTCGCGGAGGGTCCGATCGGCAGCAACGGCCTGGCTCCGATCACCGCGCAGCTGAGGATTCCCGTTGAGCGGCTGCGCCGGGGACCCACCGGCCACCGGCTGAGCGTGCACATCAGGAAATGGCGGGGCACCAACGTGGTCCCGGTGTCGCTGACCGTGCCGGGAAACCCTTGGCAGTTCATCTCGGAGGATCCGCCGGCCGAACTGCGGGAACTGCTGGACGATTCGCGTTTCCTGGCCCAGCACGTGTACGGAGTGGCAGCCTCCACCCTGCATCTCTTCGAATCGACCCTCGGCCGGCGCATGCCCTGGCACCCCGAGGGGCGGCTGATCCTCAAGGCCCGCGACCTGGTAACCGTCACGGACACCGGATACGAACGCGGCACCAACATCATCCGTTTCGGCTCCATCGACCGCATGGGGTACAAAGTCCCCACGGCGCTGTTCCGGGACATTGTGGCGCACGAGGTCACCCACGCGATCCTTGACGGGTTCCGGCCAGCCTGGGCGGACCAGCTCGCGGGGATCGAACAGCTCGCCATCCACGAGGCCCTGGCCGACCTGGTGGCGATCCTCTCCGTTTTCTCCTCCAGGGACGTCGTGTACCGGCAACTGCTCGCCGCGGCGGGGAAGGCCGGCTCGGATACCGCACTCGACGACGACGCCCTGATGCGCACGCTCTTCGACTTCGCCAGGGACCTGTATGCGCGCGGGCCGTTGCGGGAGCCATTTGCCGGCACCGTCCCGGACAACTGGGAGGAGCAGCCTGAGCCGCACGTCAGGGGAACCGTGGTGGTGGGCGCCGTCTTGCGGGCGGTCCACCGGCTGTGGATGGAGCGGAACCGCCGGATGGGCGAAGGGCAGAGCCTGCAGCAGATGGCCGATTCCGGTTCGATCGTGGGCACCCGGGTGCTCCGCATGGTGATCCGGGGCCTTTCCTACATGCCCCCCGTCGATGTCCTGTGGCGGGACCTCCTCAGGGGCATCATCGCCGCCGACCTGGACATGGTTCCGGAAGACCAGCACGGCTACCGGGAAGCGATCCAGGAGGAGTTCTCCAGGATCGGGATCCGGAGGGTTCCCCTGGCCAATATCTCCGGAGTGGAAAACTACCGGGGCCTGCGCTATCCGATACGGCTTGCCGCGCTGGGTTCGGATCCGCAGGAGGTCCAGCGCTTCGTCTGGGAGAACCCCCGCCTGCTCGACGCCGCCCGCCTGGAACGGCGCACCCCGCTCAGTTCCACCCGGGTGCGGACGTCCGAGCGCGTATCGCCCGACGGCTTCGTGGTCTCGGAAATCGGGGCTTCCTTCGTCCAGACCGTGCGCATGAGCCGGCGCGAGGCCTTCGTGAGGCTGGGCATGAAGACCAAGAGCGAGTACGTGGACATCCGCGGCGGGGGACTGCTGCGTTTCGACGCCGGAGGCCGGCTGGTTTACGCGGCGCTCAAGCCCGTCATGTCCCGGGAGCGGCAGACGGCGATGTTCGTCTCGGACGAGCAGCACGCCGCCGAACAGCAGGTGTCCAGCGGCGTGCAAGGCAGGTTCCACCGCACGGGTGACTGAGGCAGGGCGGGCGATTGAGGCTCGAACCGGGCCGGCCCCGGCCACACCACGGCTATCCGGGTGTTCCCCACGCCGCCTTGCGGGCCGCCGTCGACGCCTCCAGTTGGGCCACCTGGTCAAAGCCACCGGCCTTCAGTCCCTTGCTGACCGCCTTGAGGATGTCCACCCGGGGGAGGGTGCCGTCCGATTCCAGCGCCTTCACCAGGTTGTAGGTGAAGGCGCCGTTGTAGCGCTGGTCGAGGTAGGCATCGGCGGCGGTCTGGTCGGCACGGCAGGCGGCCATCAGCACGGGCTTCGTGGCGTCCCCTGCCTTGACCAGGTCCCGCAGCACCCGTGTGTCGCTGTATTCCGAGGCCGCCACCGCACGCGCCGTCGGGGCGGGGAGGAAACGCGGGCGCCGGCCGGGCAGGAGGTCCAGCGACTTCAGTCCGGTGCCGCTGTGGCAGGTGTCCAGCACGACCTCCATGAGCACGCCGTCCGGCAGTTTGGTGAACAGGTCGTGGAGTTCGTCGTCCGCGATCACCGTCGCCGGGTCCCATGCGTCGCCGGTGCTGTTGATTCCGTAGCAGGCGAATGCTTCATCCAATCGGTCGGCTTCGTCCCCGCTGGTGTCCGGGATCTGCGTGCCGTGGCTGGAGAAGGTGAAGACCAGGTGCTCAATCGTGCCGGAAACCGCAAGGTCTATGAGCCGGGACAATTCGGCCATGACAGCGTCCTTGTCCGCATCGGCATTATGCAGGACCGTGATGTCAGAGGAAGGGAACCCGTAGCGCCCCTCCAGCAGGGCTGCCAGGTCGTTGGCGTCGTTGACACATCCCTGGAGCCAACTGGATTGCGGAAGGTACTTGAATTCGTTGATGCCCACACAGAGGGCTGCCTTGTTCATGAGCGCGTCCTTTGACCGGAAGTTGCGCGGATTCAGCTAGGCGGCCCCAAGCTCCGCCGCCAGGACGGCCCGCACGCGGGCCGACGAGCACAACCTGCTCCGGGCGGGCCGGAAGGCCGACGGCGGCGGCGGGCCACGGAGCGCACCTCAACCTTATTCCCGGGACCAGGCTGCGGCAATGGACCAGGCGGGCGATGGCGCCAGATGGGCAAGCCGGGCCGTCGCAAGTCCCAAAAATAAAGTTTGTGTTTCAAATCACAGGAATCCCTCTTTTCCGACCGATTGTTCTGGTTGAATCGGGACATCAGCTGTGCGCGCCGCCCGGGAACCAACCGACGCCGGCACGCAGGACCCACCGAACAGCCAAATCCACAGAAACGGAAAGTTCACTGATGGCAATCAACAAGAAAGCCCTGCAATGCGCCATCGCGCTCGCGGGTGTCTCTGCGTTCGCTCTCACGGCCTGCACGGGCCCCACGGGTGGTACGACCTCCAACGGCAGCGGCAGCACGGCGAGCACCATCGCCTACGGCACCACCGACAAGGTGACCGCCCTGGACCCGGCGGGATCGTATGACAACGGGTCGTTCATGGTGATGAACCAGATCTTCCCGTTCCTGCTTAACTCCAAGCCCGGCGGAGCCGACCCCGTCCCGGACATCGCCGAATCGGCCTCGTTCACCAAGCCCACCGAGTACACGGTGAAGCTCAAGAGCGATCTGAAGTGGGCCAACGGCCACACCCTGGACTCCAAGGACGTGAAGTTCAGCTTCGACCGCCAGGTCAAGATCAAGGATCCGAGCGGACCCTCTTCGCTGCTGACCAACATCGCTTCGATCAGCACCCCGGATGCGCAGACCGTGGTCTTCACCCTCAAGCAGGCCAACGACCAGACCTTCGCCCAGATCCTTTCCAGCCCTGCCGGCCCCATTGTCGACGACGAAGTCTTCCCGGCCGACAAGCTCCTCTCCGACGAGGACATCGTCAAGGCCAAGGCGTTCCACGGCCAGTACACCATCGAGAGCTATAACAAGAACACCCTCATCAGCCTCAAGCCCTACGCGGACTACAAGGGTGTACTGGACAAGCCGGCCAACGGCGGCGCCACCATCAAGTACTACACCGACCAGAGCAACATGAAGCTCGACGTCCAGCAGGGCAACCTCGATGTTGCCAACCGCAGCCTGAGCGCCACGGATATCGAGGACCTCAAGAAGGATTCCAAGGTCAAGGTGCATGTGGGGCCGGGCGGTGAAATGCGGTACATCGTCTTCAACTACAACGTGATGCCGTTCGGTGCCAAGACCGCCGACGCCGACCCCGCCAAGGCTCACGCCGTCCGGCAGGCCATGGCGAACCTCGTCGACCGCCAGGCGATTGCCGACCAGGTCTACAAGGGCACCTACCTGCCCCTGTGGTCCAACGTCCCGTCCGGTTTCCTCGGCGCCAACGAGTCCTTCAAGGATCTCTACGGCCAGGACGGCAAACCCAGCCCGGACAAGGCCAAGAAGGTCCTCGCCGATGCCGGCGTCACCACCCCGGTGACCATCAAGCTCCAGTACAACCCGGACCACTACGGCAAGTCCTCCGGCGATGAATACGCGATGGTGAAGGATCAGTTGGAAAAGGACGGGCTGTTCAAGGTCGAACTGCAGTCCACCGAATGGGTCACCTACAACAAGGCGTCCAAGGCGGACACCTACCCGGTGCACCAGCTGGGCTGGTTCCCGGACTTCTCCGACCCGGACAACTACCTCACCCCGTTCTTCCCCAAGGGCGGCTTCATGAACAACCACTACTCCAACCCCGAGGTCGACAAGCTGATCGCCAAGCAGCTGACCGAATCGGACAAGGCCGCCCGCGAGAAGGACATCCAGGATGTCCAGAAGCTGCTCGCGGAGGACATCTCCACCCTGCCGCTGCTGCAGGGTGCGCAGGTCGCCGTCGCCGGCGCGAGCGTCAAGGGTGTCGATTCCACCCTGGATGCATCCTTCAAGTTCCGTCTGGGCAGCGTTTCGAAGTAATTCGTCCACGCAGGAGGCGGGGTTCGCCCCGCCTCCTGCCGTGAGCAGGGCGAACGCCCGAAACGACTGTCTACAAAGGATTCCTCATGGCAACACTCATCGAGGCCGAGACACCTGACGTGCTTGGCCCGGCCGCGCCCAAACGCGGTGCCGGGGGAGTGGGACGATACATCCTCGTCCGCTTCCTCCTGATCTTCCCAACCATCTTCATCCTGGTCACGCTGGTCTTCTTCCTGATGCGGATCACCGGCGACCCCATCACCGCCGCCCTGGGCGGACGCCTTCCCCAGGACCAGCTCGATGCCAGGATCCACGAGGCCGGCTACGACCGGCCCATCCTGGTGCAGTACTTCGAATACCTCGGCCAGATCGCCACCGGCAACTTCGGCGTGACCCTCTCGGACCGCCGGCCGGTAATCGAGATGCTGGCCACCTTCGGCACGGCCACCCTCGAACTGGCCATCAACGCCCTCGTGGTTGCCCTCCTGATCGGCATTCCCCTGGGCATGGTCGCAGCGCACCGCCGGGATCGCACGCCCGACGCCGTGCTGCGCTTCTTCGCCATCCTCTGCTACGCCACCCCGGTTTTCTTCGCGGGCCTGCTCCTGAAGCTGACCTTCTCGGTGGCTTTGGGCTGGCTACCGGTCTCCGGCCGGGCGTCCACCAACACCGAACTGGCCATGTCCCAGCTCGCAGCACCCAGCGGCATCTACTGGCTGGACGCGATCCGGAGCGGAAACTTCCAGGCACTCGGCGACATTGCCGCGCATGCGGTGCTCCCCGCCGTCGCGCTCGGATTGCTGACCGCAGGCGTCTTCCTGCGACTGGTGCGCACCAACCTGATCGGCACGCTTGGCAAGGATTACGTGGAGGCCGGCCGTTCGCGCGGTGTCAGCGAGTTCCGTCTGGTCACCAAGCACGCCTACAAGCCGGCGCTCATCCCGATCATCACGGTCATGGGCCTGCAGATCGCGCTGCTGCTCGGCGGCGCCGTGCTGACCGAGACGACTTTCGAATGGAAGGGCCTCGGATTCCAGCTGGCGCAATACCTGACCGCCCGCGACTTCGTCGCCGTTCAAGGCATCGTGATGTTGCTCGCCGTGATCGTAGCGGTCACCAACTTCGTGGTGGACATCCTTGCGGCGATCATCGACCCGAGGGTGAGGTACTGATGTCTGAAACAACGACGGCGGCCCTCCAGCCGCCAGCTCCCCGCAAGGCGCCGCTGCTGGACCGGCTGCCCGTGACCTCGCACATCCGGCAAAGCGTCGGGCTGCAGCGCACGATGCTGCTGATCGGCGTTTCGCTGACCGGGCTGTTCCTGCTGGCCGCGGTGTTCGCCCCCCTGCTGGCACCGTACGGCTACGCGCAGATTTCGGACGCCTCCGGAACCTTCCCGGCGCAGGCCGCCCCCGGCGGCAAGCACCCTTGGGGGACCACAGTGGGCGGATACGACGTGCTGTCCCGCGTGCTCTGGGGTTCCCAGACCGCGGCCACCGTGATTGTGGTGTCCGTGGCGATGTCCATCTTCGTAGGCGTGGCGCTCGGCCTGCTCAGCGGCTACTTCGGCGGCTGGCTGGACAGAATCCTCGTGGTCATCGCAGACGCCATCTACGCCTTCCCCTCGCTGCTGCTGGCCATTGTGATGTCGATCGTCATCAGCCAGGGCCAATCCAGCTTCTGGGGCGGCATTCTGGCCTGTTCCATCTCCATCACCGTGGTGTTCGTACCGCAGTACTTCAGGGTGATCAGGGCTGAAACGATCCGCCTCAAGGCCGAACCCTTCGTGGAGTCGGCCATGGTGGTGGGAGCCTCCAGCTGGCGCATCATGGGCCGGCACATTTTCAAGAACGCAACCCGTACCCTGCCGCTGATCTTCACGCTCAACTCCTCCGAAGCGATCCTGACCCTCGCCGGCCTGGGCTTCCTGGGCTTCGGCATCGAACCGACCTCGGCCGCCGAATGGGGCTTCGACTTGAACAAAGCGCTCGCCGACACCACGTCCGGGATCTGGTGGACGGGCGTGTTCCCGGGTGTCGCTATCGTGCTGTCCGTGCTCGGCCTGACCCTGATGGGCGAAAGCATGAACGACCTCAACGATCCCCGCCTGCGCGGGCGCCGGGCTGCCGGAAGCAAGCGGTCCGGCGGCAAGGCCAAGAAGGCAGGCAAGCCATGACCATCAACCTCGGAAACATCTCGGACGAGCCGAAGCCCGCGGACGAACTGGTCCTGGACATCGATCGCCTCAAGGTCACCTTTGCCACGGACGCCGGGGACGTCCAGGCCGTCAAGGACGTGAGCCTCGACGTGAAAGCAGGGGAAGTGCTGGCCATCGTGGGTGAGTCCGGCTCCGGAAAGACGGTCACCGCCAAGACGATCCTGGGCCTCCTGCCCGAAACCGCGACCAGCTCCGGTACCGTGCTCATCAAGGGAAACAACGTCATCAGCGTCAGCCCGGCCACGCTGCGGAAAATCCGCGGCCGGGACGTCGCCATGGTGTTCCAAGAGCCGTCCACCGCGCTGAACCCGGTGTTCACGGTGGGCTGGCAGATCGCCGAAGGCATCCGCGCCCACGCCACGGACGGGCACCGGATCTCGGCCAAGGAAGCCAAGGCCAGGGCCACGGAGGCCCTGCGCAAGGTGGGCATCCCCGATCCGGAGATCCGCGTCAACTACTACCCGCACCAGCTGTCCGGCGGGCAGAAGCAACGGGTGGTCATCGCCGCGGCGCTCGCGCTGAACCCCGGCCTGATCGTCGCAGACGAACCCACTACGGCCTTGGACGTCACGGTCCAGGCCGAGATCCTGCAGTTGCTCCGGGACCTCCGCGACAAGTACGGCACGTCGATTGTGCTGATCACCCACAATATGGGCGTGGTCGCGGACCTGGCGGACCGCGTCGTGGTCATGTACCAGGGCGATGTGGTGGAAGAGGCCACCGCCAGGACCCTCTTCGCGGAACCGAAGCAGGAGTACACGAAGAAGCTGCTGGCCGCGGTCCCGCACCTTGGCCGGGACTCGGCGTCGGAAGGGGCCACGGAACGGCTGCATCAGGGCGGCAAGGTCCTGGTGGAGGCCAAGGACCTCACTATCGAATTCCCGGGACGCCTCGGCACCCCGGGCTTCAAGGCCGTCAACGGGGTCAGCTTTACGATCTCGGAGAACGAGGTCTTCGGCCTGGTGGGCGAATCCGGTTCCGGGAAGTCCACCATCGGCCGGGCCATCGCCGGGCTCAACCGGGTCACTGGCGGCAGCCTGAAGGTCTTCGGCTACGAGATGCTCGGCTTCAAGGAACGCAGCTTCAAGCCGCTGCGCAAGGACATCGGCTTCGTGTTCCAGGACCCGGCAGCCTCGTTCAACCCGCACCTCACGGTGGGCGAGTGCATCGCCGAACCCCTGCTGATCCACACCCATCCGAGTCCGGCCCAGACGAGGCTCAGAGTGGCCCAGCTGCTCGAGTCAGTTCAGCTTCCGGCCGCCTACGCCGCACGGTATCCGCACGAGCTCTCGGGCGGGCAGCGCCAACGCGCCTCGCTGGCCCGATCGCTCGCGCTGAACCCGCGGCTCCTGATCGCCGATGAACCGACCTCCGCCCTGGACGTCTCGGTGCAGGCGAAGGTGCTGGAACTGTTCAAGGACATCCAGGAGGAGTACGGCTTCGCGGCACTGTTCATCAGCCACGATCTCGCCGTGGTGGACATGCTCTCGCACTGGGTGGGCGTGCTGTTCAAAGGCCGCCTTGTGGAGCAGGGCATCGGCAGCCAGATCATGGGCGCGCCTTCCCAGGACTACACGAAGCGGCTGATCGCCTCGCTGCCGGTCCCCGACCCGGACGAACAAGCCCTGCGGCGGGAGGCGCACCGAGCCTTGCTCGGGAGCTGACGCCGGGGTGCTTGGGGGCGGCATACCGCAGTCCTCTGCGTGCTATTCCCCGCGCCCTTCGGCAGCTAAGTAGCCTGTCGAAGGGCGCGGGGCCCCTTTTTACGCACGCTGCCGGATCACGGCATGCCTGCCGCCCACGCCGACCGGGCCCGTCGTCGCGAGTTCTCCGTCAGTCTTCCGAGACGATCGCAAGGTTGAACAGCTTCCCCTGCGGCTGCTTCATGAAGATCCGCAGCCACAGGGGAAGCCACATCTCCAAGCCGCGGGCGGCATCCAGGCCACCGAGGTCGCGGATACGTTCCGGCCGCCAGCCGAAGCCGCGCAGGATCCCTTCCACCACAGCCTTGGCTTCGGGGTCGTTGCCGGCCATGAAGACGTCGTGTTCACCCCGGCCAAGCCGTTGCGGGTCCACCATCACCGGTGCACCCATCGTGTTCAGGGACTTGACCACCCTGGCCCGCGGGAACGTGCGCTGGATGGTCTCGGCGATGCTGTCCGTATTGCAGACTGACAGCGCGGGCGGAAACCCCGAGGAGTGGTCCAGGGGGTTGGAGACATCCAGCAGCACCTTGCCGTCAAGGTTGGCCTCGCCTGCTTCGCTGAGGGCAGCCAGCGACACCGTACCCGGGGTGGCGTTGATGACCACCTCCGCCATGGCGGCAGCCTGGGCAAAGGAGCCCGAGGAAGCGTTCGGTCCCGCCCCGGCGGCCCACTCCGTGCCCTTGGGATTTCCCGACTCGCGGGACCCCATCATCACCTCATGGCCCAGCTCCACCAGCTCTCCGGCCAGTGTGTGGCCTACCGTTCCCGTTCCAAGGACTGCGATCTTCAAGATGGTCTCCTTTATCCGTCGGTGTGGTTGGCCCGGGACCTGCCGCGGGCGCGGAACACAGCACCATTCTGCTCCCGGGCTTCGTCCCATGGGTAACACCGGCGAAGCAACCCGGGCAGACCATAGACTGGTGCAATGACCGAGCCGAAGCCTTTACTTTCCGAAGACGCCCGTTCCGAAGGCGCCTCCGAGACGACCGACCCCTTCGATCCCGCCGCGAGCTCGCTGGCCGGCCAGGTGGACCGTTCGGTCATGGAAGAACTGCTTTCGATTCGCTCCAGCATCGACAACATTGACGCCACGCTCGTTTTCCTTTTGGCCGAACGCTTCAAGGCGACGCAGAAGGTGGGCGTGCTCAAAGCCACCCACAAGCTGCCCGCCGGGGACCCGGGCCGGGAGGCCGCCCAGATTTCCCGGCTCCGGCGCCTGGCAGAGGAAGCGCACCTGGACCCGGCCTTCGCCGAGAAGTTCCTGAACTTCATCATCAGCGAAGTGATCCGCCACCACGAGGCAATCGCCGAGGGCCACCAGGCCGGCCGGGACTGAGGCGTGGAGGAACGCTCCGTGGCCGGATCCGCGCCGGGCCAGGTGACGGCCACCGCCCTGGGGCCCTGGCCGGGTGACGACCCCTTGGAAGCCACGCGTACCATCCGCGGTGAACTCGGCAGCCCGCACCTGCCCTTCCTCGCCGAACTTCCGGACCGGGGCGTCGGCTCCGACCCACTCGGCCGGACCGCGTCGCTCCTCGTTGAGCTCGCCGTGGACGTGCAGCCGCACGGTTGGCGCCTCGTGGACCGCCCGGGCAAGGATCAGCAGCGTGCCCGGTCCGCGCTTGCTACCGACATCAATGTGCTGGCGGATGTGGCCGGCGCCGAAGACGACTCCGCGGAAGCGGTGAAGATCCAGCTCAGGGGGCCGCTCAGCCTGGCCGCGGGCCTTTACCTGCACAACGGCGAACGGGCGCTGCTCGACTTCGGCGCACGCCGCGACATCACCGACTCGCTGGCGGCGGGCGTGGCCGAGCACATCGCCCGGATCCGTGCAGCGGTGCCCGGTGCCGACGTCGTGGTCCAACTGGACGAGCCGGACATCGCCGCCGTCCTCGCAGGAACGATCCCAACGGCGAGCGGGTACCGCACGTTGCGTTCGATTCCGCAGGATGAAGCCACTGCCGCCTGGCGCCGGGTTGTCGATGCCCTGAAGGCGGCCGGGGCCGCGGAGACGGTCATCGCCGTGCCCGAGATCGAAGCCCCGTTCGCGCAGATCCTCGCCTCCGGGGCCGACGGTGTCGCTGTCCCGCTCAAGGCCTTGACCACCCGCCAGTGGGAACAACTGGCCGGCGCGGTCGAGTCCGGCAAACGCGTCTGGGCCGGTGCGCTGCCCGCCGGCGAACCCGGTAGGACACTGCCCCGCACGGCCGAGCTCGTGGAAGCGGTCTGGCGGCCGTGGCGTCAGCTCGGCCTGCCGGCGTCGTCCCTTGTCTCGCTGCGGGTGACACCGTCGCACGGCCTGGCCGGGCACAGCCCGGCGGCGGCGAAGGAGATCCTCAGCCGGCTGACCCAGCTCGCGGACGGTCTCAACCAGCTCGCCCTTGGTTGAACGGCTAGACGCGGGACTCCCAGCGGTCCGGCTCTGCGTAACGCGGGAGCCCGACGGCGGCCCTGCTCCCCGCCGCGGCTTGCGGCAGCAACGGCGCCAGCCGGTAGTCGAAGTACCCCGCGTACACGAGCACCAGGCCGACGTGCCTTTGCAGCACCTTCACCTGGATCCGGTGCTTGCCCGCCCCGGCATCCCACCATTGTTCGGCGTAGGCACTGGCGTCCAACATTGCAGGCAGCCGGAGCCTGAGCGGGCCGAGGAATGCCCGCGTGGACCCGGAGATTCCCCGGAGCCTGCCCTCCGGTGTGACCTCGAGCCGCAGCTCGGTGGCCAACCGCCGGTGCTTGCCGAGGTAGTCGACCAGCCGGGTGCTGCCGTTGGCCTCGACGGCTGAGGTGGTGTCCTGGAAGAGCCGGGTGCGGCCGGGGAAGAAGATCTCGCGCCGGGCAGTCAGGCTGGAACGGCCGAACGGGTCAAGGTGGGCGTGGTTCTCGATCCGGAAGGGCACCGTTTCGCCGTACTCGGGGAACAGGGACTCCTCGGCGGCCGCCAGCGACAGCAGCGGCCGCAGCCAGGCCTGCCGGCACCCCACCACTTCGAACACGCCCTCGCCGATTCCGTAGCGGCCGGACCCCGGGGCCAAGGCGAAGTAGTCCTGCAACTCCGGCTGCAGGCGGCGGAAGGCGCTGCCCAGTGCCTGCTCGTAAACCGGGGTGCGTTCCCGGAGTGTGTCCACCGTGGTTCCTCCTTCTGTGCTGGCCGCGCTTGGCGGGCCGAAACGGTGGCGGTCTGCCGTCACAGCCGGCCCGCGGCCTTCAGCCGGATGTAGGTGTCCGCGAGCTTCGGCGGAAGGTCCAGCGGTTCCGCGTCCACTACCTCGGCCCCCACCTGCTTCAATTGTGCGGCAACCGCTGCCCGGTCGAGCAGCGCACGTTCCGCCGCGGCCGCGCGGAAGACCTGGCTCGCCGTCGTACGTTCCGCCGCCATCGCGCCCAGCAGCGGGTCCCGCACGGCCGCAACCACCACCACGTGCTGGAGGGCCAGTTGCGCCACGGTGGGGATGAGGTTCTCCTCGGGAACACCGCTGTCCAGGGACGTCAGCAGCACCACGAGGGAACGGTGCGCGGACACTGCCCGCACCTGGGCCGGCACCTGGCCCCAGTCCATCTCGATCAGCTCTGCTTCCAACGGCGCCATGGCCTGGACGAGCCGGCCCAGCAGAGTCCCCTTGGACGCCGAGTCAACCCGGCCGCGGACCCTGCGATCAAAGGCGACGAAGTCCACCCTGTCGCCGCCGCGTTCGGCGAGCACCGCCAGCAACAGTGCTGCCTCGATCCCGGTATCCAGCCGCGGCTCGTCCCCGATCCGAGCAGCGGCAGTGCGCGAGGTGTCCAGCACGATCACTACGCGGCGGTCCCGTTCGGGGCGCCAGGTGCGGACGACGACGGCGGTGCGCCGGGCGGTGGCGCGCCAGTCGATGGAGCGGACGTCGTCGCCCCGGACATAGTCGCGCAGCGAATCGAACTCGGTTCCGGCGCCGCGGATCTGCACTGCGGCCTTGCCGTCCAATTCCCGCAGCTTGCGCAGTTTGGAGGGCAGGTGCCGCTTTGCATGGAACGGCGGCAGGACCCGCAGCGTGCCCGGCTGCGGCAGCGTGCGCTGACGGGCGGCCAGCCCCAGCGGACCAAAGGAACGGACGGTGACGTGGGGCGCGGACAGATCGCCCCGGCGCGTGGGAACAAGCCGCACCGTCATGCGCCGCCGTTCGCCGGCAGGGACCGTGATCCGCTGGACCGGGTCCACCGCGCCGGCGGAGGGCTGCCAGGCGTCACGGACGATGGCCCGAAGAGTGCGGTCGCTGTTGTTCGTCAGCAGCAACTGGCTCTCGGCCCCCGAATGCAAGGTCACATTTGCGGGCAGCTGGCGCTCCAAAACCAGCCGCCGCGGGGAGATGGCCAGCATGGCGTCAAGCACGGCCAGCATGAACAGCCCGGAGAACAGCAGCCAGGCTGTTCCCCAGCCGGGGAACAACAGCATCGGCACGAGCGCGACCGCCGCAAGCAGCACGAGCCTTCCCGTGATGGCCATTCAGGATCCCCGGATCAACGTGTGGGCGGGCATCAGCGCGGCACAGGAACGGAGGCGAGGATGTTGCCGAGGACCTCGTCGACGTGCACGCCGTCCATCTGGGCTTCCGGCCGCAGCGCCACCCGGTGGCGCAGGCACGGCAGGGCGAGCGCCTTGACGTCGTCGGGCGTGACGAAATCCCGCCCGGAGAGCCAGGCCCAGGCCCGGGACGTGGTGAGCAGCGCTGTGGCACCGCGCGGCGAGACGCCCAGCTGGAACGAGGGCGCCGCCCGGGTGGCCCGCACCACGTCCACGATGTAGGCCAGGACTTCGGGCGCCACCCGCACGGCGGCAACCTTCGCCCGGGCGCTTTCCAGTTCGCCGCTGCCGGCCACCGCCCCGACTCCCGCGGCCGCGAGGTTCCGGGGATCGAATCCTTCGGCGTGCCGCCGGACAACTTCGATCTCTTCGCCGCGGGCGGGCAGCGGCATGGTGAGCTTGAGCAGGAAACGGTCCAGCTGCGCTTCGGGCAGGGGATAGGTGCCCTCGTATTCCACCGGGTTCTGCGTAGCGGCGACGATGAACGGCACCGGCAACGGGCGCGACACGCCGTCGGCCGATACTTGGCGTTCCTCCATGGCCTCCAGGAGCGAGGCTTGGGTCTTCGGGGGCGTCCGGTTGATCTCGTCCGCCAGCAGGATGTTCGTGAAGACCGGGCCTTCCCGGAAGGTGAACTCGGAGCTGTGGGAATCGTAGACCAGTGAACCCGTGACGTCGCCAGGCATGAGGTCAGGGGTGAACTGCACCCGTTTCGTATCCAGGCTCAGGGCCTGGGAGAGAGCCCGGACCAGCAGCGTCTTTGCCACGCCGGGCACGCCCTCCAGCAGGACATGGCCGCTGCAGAGCAGCGCGATCAGCATGCCGGTCACCGTGGAATCCTGCCCGACGACGGCTTTGCCCACCTCGTGCCGGACGTCCAGGAGGGCCCGGCGGGCCGGGTCGCCGACCGCACCGGGTGCACGATCAGGGGACGGCCAGGATGCAGCGGTCTTCGCGGGCGGGATGTTGGCCGGTGCCTGGGCAGCCGGGGCCCCGGATGCGGTGTCGTAGGAAGGCGCCATGCCGGTGTACCCGTCCCATTGAGTGTTCTGCTGTACGTTGTCGTTCACCGGGCTGACGCCTCCTGCTCGAGTTGTTCCAAAGTCTGTGCCCATCGCACCAGGCCGGACTGCGAATCCGGCCGGTGATCCAGGATGTCCCACACCTGCGCGGGCGGGCGGCCGGTCTTCCGGGAAACCGCCTCCACCAAGGCGCCGATACCTGCGTCCGGACCGAGCCGGAACTCCCGCGAAAGCCGGACGAGGCTGCCCGCCCGGAGGTTCGCTGCCGCCCGCTCCACAGCCCGGGCATCCTGGTAGAGCCTGGCCCGTCCTTCGGCCGTTTCCGCCGCCTTGACCACCACCGGGAGCGGTTCGAACACCAGCGGTCCAATCCGACGTCCGCGCCACAGGACTGCGAAGAGGGCGATGACCAGGAGCCACGGCCCGAGGAACGCCACCCAAGGCGGAGCCAGCTGGGACAGGGTGGCAGGCTTCCCCTCCAGCGGTACGTCGCCGAGGCCCGGCAAGTACCAGACGAGTTCGGGGGAATCGCCCAGGCTGCGGAGGACAAGCGCCGCGTTTCCGCGCTCGTCGAGCAGATCGTTGCTCAGCAGTGCAGCGCTGCCGAGCACCACCACCAGTCCGTCATCGCTGACCGCGTACAGGCCGCCATCTCCTATGCGGTAACAGATTTCGCCGCTTCCGGCATACAGCTGGCCGTTGCCGGCCGAGATGTTCCCTGCCACCCGGGGGTCCTCGAGACTGCATCCGGGTTCCGTAACCTCGTGCCCCTGCGGAACAACTCCGGCGTTGCGGAGGCCATTGTCCAGCCCCCGCAGGGTCCGCCGGCCGGGACTGACCACGACGACCCTGTGCGAGGCAGCCCGGAGTTCCTGGAGTTCCTCCTCGCCGAGGTATCCGTTCTGGTCGTAGAGCAGCAGGGTTGCTGAACCGGCCCTTCCTTCCAACATGGCCAGGGCCTGTTCGAAAGAGCCGGGTTCACTGATGTCCACGCCCTGGGAGCGGAGGATTTCGGCAGCCGCCATGGCCCCGTCCGGGGCCGCGTTGCGGGGTGACAGTGCCCCGCCGTCCGGGTCCGTGCCCAGCCGGGACACCACCATGTAGCCCAGGGTGAGGGCCACGATGGACCCGATCACGATCCAGACCATGCGCCGCCGAAGACGGGCCTTCCAGGCTGGCGGCGAACCAGGAGCGGTATCCGCGTGGTGTTGGCTGAGGGCCGTCATCGCGGCACCGCCAATCCGTGGCCGGTCCTGCCCTGGTAGTCCGGCTTCAGCGCGGCCAGATGCCTGTCCAGGGTCTGCAAGGCCCGGTAGTGTTGCGCCTCGGCCGCGGCGTGGCCGTACTTGACGGTGTCGAAGAGCCTGGCTGCTTCGTCCAGCTGGGCCTGGCTCCCACTGAACGCGCGCCCAAGTTGCGCGGCCGCTTCGTCAGCGGTGCGGCCCGCTTGCGGATCGATGACGGTACGGTCTTCGGCCGAACGCACGAGCGCACGGAACTGCTCGACGACGGCGGTGCTCCAGTCACCCTGCGCCGCTGCAGCGGCCGCCCGCGAACGGAAAGTCACGGCGTCGAGGATTGCTTCCTCGTCGAAGACGGTGGCGGAGGGCCGCTTCCGCCCGGAGTTGAGCCGCGGCCTGACCACGATGACGGCCGCGACCACGAGTGCGAGGGCGAGCAGGATGGCGATGGGCCAGGTCCAGTCCTGGCCCGGACCGGATCCGTCGGAATTCAGGGAGCGCAGCCACTCCACGAAACGGTCCATGAGCTCGTCGAACCAGCTTGGCTTCGCCTCTGCGTACCGGGGTTTGCCGAGTTCGTCGATCGCCCAGCGACGGGCCTCATTGCGGTCCGGATCGACGGGGGTTTCGGCGGGCAGGAAGCCCGCAAGCAGGGAAAGGGCAATCATCCTGTCGGGAACCCCGTGCCCTGTCCACGCTGCCATCCTCCTGGGGCACGGCGCGGAGGCAGCCCGCGGCCTGGAACTCCGTCCGGGTCGCTTCCGGATTCCAGCATCCTCTGGAATTCCACATCCAGGCCTTCGCGTCGCATCCGCAGATCGAGGTAGACGAGCGCGGCCGCTGCGGACTGGAAAGCGAATCCAAGAGCACCGACCAGTCCGCCGACTACCATGCTGACAATCGTGAGCAGGAGGTCTGTGTTGCTTTGTTGCTCGGCGCCGGCATGAGGCGAGACGACAGAACTGATCCCGCCGACTGCGAAGGTGATGGGGAGTTGGATCACCACGCCGATCAGCGAGGCAATCAGCCAAGCCACCAACACGATGCCGAAGATCCGCCACCAGTTGGCGGTGGTCAGGGACCAGGAACGCCGAATGGCCTCGAGGATGCCGACCTCCTCGACCACCAGGGCGGCCGGAGCCACCAGGAACTTGATGGACAGCCAGGCGATCACGAACGCAGCCCCAAGTCCGAGCGGAAACACAAGGATCAAGAGGGCCGGACTCGTTGAGGCGAGGCTGGCCAGCAACACCACGAACACCAGCCCGAACGGCAGCAGTGGCACCAGCAGCAGGAGAACGGACAGCCCGGTGAGGGCAAGTACGCGGCGGCGTGCAAGGACCCACATCTGCTTGAACCCTGTCTTGCGGTTCAAGGACGAGCGGGACGCAGGAACGGCCATGACTCCGCTCAGGATGGATAACACGACCGTGGACATCATCCATGCGCCGATCCCTCCGGCCATCAGGCCAAGGCCTGGACCGATGAGCGCGGATGAGTCAGCGTCGCTGTCAAAGCGGCTACCGCCCGCCTGCTCGAGGCGGGCCAGGAAGTCGGCACTGCCTGATGTCAAGGTGGCCGCCAGCAGGAGGGACACGCACTGGCCCAGGAGCGCGGAGCCGAGCATGGCGGCAGGGTTCCGGCGGACCGTCTGGAAGGCGCCGTCCAGGACTTCGCCGAAGAGCAGGGGACGCAGAGGGACGATCCCTGGCTTGGGGGGTGCGATGTAGCGCGGTTGGCCATAGGGTGCACCCGGCTGGGGGCCCCACCCCGGGGCCTGCGGCTGGCCCGGCAGCTGACCGGGACCTCCCCATTGCGGCCGGCCGCCCCACTGTGGCTGTCCGCCCCACTGTGGCTGTCCGCCCCACGGCGACTGGGCACCTGATTGGGGCTGCCCCCATGGTGGCGGGGCGCCGGGCCCGGGTTCCTGCTGTGACACGCGATCCTCCCCAAAAGTGCCGTGTCCGCCCAGCCTATAGTTCCGCCGTCGCCGCTCATAGCCCTTTGGGCGATCACGGCAGGGACAGCAGCGGTGGCCGCCATGCCGTGAGCGGCAGTCAACGGGACAATGGCCATTCGATGGGGGAATATATAACTATGAAGGCACGCATCCTGGTAGTTGACGACGACGAAGCACTCGCCGAAATGATCGGCATCGTGCTTCGCAACGACGGCTTCGATCCGGTTTTCTGCGCAGACGGTGGTCAGGCGCTTGACGTTTTCCGTTCCTCGAGGCCGGACCTCGTCCTCCTGGACCTCATGCTTCCGGGCTCGGACGGTATCGAGGTCTGCCGCCAGATCCGCGGCGAATCGGACGTTCCGATCGTCATGCTGACGGCGAAGTCGGACACCTCCGACGTCGTCCGTGGCCTGGAATCCGGCGCTGACGACTACGTGCCCAAGCCTTTCAAGCCGGCTGAACTCGTTGCCAGGGTCCGTGCCCGGCTGCGCCCGGGAGAGCAGAAGGCCCCCGAGACGCTCCGGATCGCCGACGTGACGATCGATGTTGCCGGCCACATGGTCACGCGCGGCGGGGAACGGATCTCGCTCACTCCGCTCGAGTTCGATCTCCTCGTTGCCCTGGCCCGCAAGCCCTGGCAGGTCTTCACACGCGAACTCCTCCTGGAGCAGGTGTGGGGTTACCGCCACGCCGCCGACACCAGGCTTGTCAATGTCCATGTCCAGCGGTTGCGCTCCAAGATCGAGCGCGACCCGGAAGCACCCGAAGTTGTTCTGACGGTCCGTGGTGTCGGTTACAAAGCGGGATCCTGAGCCAACCTCCGGCAAGGCCGGTTCCGGGACCACGCCGTCCGAGGCGATACCGGACGAGCGGCCCTTCCCTTCAAGCCAGGAGCCCGGCCAGGCTCAGGGCCACGGGCCGAACGAGCCGTCGGGCAAGCGCGCAACGGGCCAGACCCTCACCGTACGGCGCCTCATGCTGCTGGGCCGGATCCGGACCCGCCGCGCCCTGATCCTCGGGCTGCGGATAACCCGCCTGGTGGTCACGGCCTTGCGGCATCTCCGGCCGGGGCTGCGCTATCTCTGGAAGTCCCTGCTCCGGCGCTGGCGGCGCTCCCTCGAACTCAGGACGGTCATGATGACCATCCTGCTCTCGGTGATTTCCTTCGCGGTTGTTGGTGCATATTTGTCCAGCCAGATCGCGAACAACCTGTTCCAGGAGCGGCTGACCCAGGCGGAATCGGAAAGCCGCTACTACGTCAAGCAGGTGCAGGACACCTTCGACGGTGCCCAGGTCAACGACCAGTCCAGCGTCATAACACTCGTGTACGACACCCTTAACGCGGTGGAAGGCAACGGCTCGGTTATCCAGCGCAGGTACGTCTTCGAGGCGCTCCCCGAACAGAACAAGCCGCGCAACCGCTGGGTGGAATCGCGCGCCTCCGACCAGCTGACCGTGCGGGTTATCCCGCCGGAACTGCGCAAGGCCGTGCAGGAGTCGGGCAAGGAGCAGTACTGGGCTTCCACCGAATTCCCGGTGGGAAACCAGGACCACCCGGGCATCGCCGTCGGGAACAAGGTCACCTTCAACGGCACGGTCTACGAGCTGTACCTGCTCTATGACCTCGAAAACGCCCAGCAAACCCTTGACCAGATCCAGAACGTGCTCTGGGCAGGCGGCGCGGCGCTCATCATCATGATCGGCGGCATCGCCTGGTACGTCACGCGGAACGTTGTCAGCCCGGTGAGCCATGCCGCCGTCGTCTCCGAAAAACTGGCCGCAGGGCAGCTTCAGGAACGCATGGTCGTCAAGGGCGAGGATGAGGTGGCCCGCCTCGGCGCGTCCTTCAACCACATGGCGGCCAGCCTCCAGGAGCAGATCACCCAGCTCGCCACGCTCTCCCAGATGCAGCAGCGCTTCGTCTCCGACGTTTCGCACGAACTCCGCACGCCGCTCACCACCGTCCGGATGGCGGCCGAGGTCCTGTTCGACGCCCGGGACAGTTTCGACCCCATCAACCGGCGCTCTGCCGAACTGCTCTACAACCAGGTGGAACGGTTCCAGTCCCTGCTTTCAGACCTGTTGGAGATCTCGCGTTTCGACGCCGGTGCCGCCGTGCTGGAAGCCGAACCGCAGGACATTTTCCAGCTCATCGGACAGGTCATCGAGGGCGCGGCTCCGGTAGCTGCCGAATACGGTTCCGAGGTCAGGCTGAGCTCCCGTAGCAAGAGCATCATCGTTGAAATGGACTCCCGCCGGATCGACCGCATTCTGCGGAACCTGCTGTTGAATGCCTTGGAGCACGGGGAAGGGAAACCGGTGCACGTGACTGTGGCCGCAAACCATGAAGCCGTGGCCGTGTCGGTACGGGACCATGGAATCGGCATGACACCTGCAGAGGCAGCCCGGGTGTTCGACCGCTTCTGGCGGGCTGATCCCGCGCGCGCCCGGACCACCGGAGGCAGCGGCCTGGGCTTGTCCATTGCGGCCGAAGACACCAAGCTCCACAACGGCTGGCTGCAGGCCTGGGGGCAAAAGGGCGCGGGGTCGAATTTCCGGCTCACCCTGCCGCTGAAGAAGGGCGGAACCATCGTCAAATCGCCGCTCCACCTCGAACCGCATGATCTCAGGCTCCCCGGCACCGCCCCGGACCAAAAGGTGCTGGTGGTAGACACGCAGGAGGGACTGCGGCGTCTTGCCGAAGCGCAGCCGTCCGACCGGTCCCTCCGGAAAGACGACGACGGCGCGCGCGGCGCGGGGGAGGCCGGGAATGCGTAAGGGACTCCGCCGCTTCCCGGTGCTGTTGCTCGCCGCCTTCGCGGTGGTTGCGCTCGTGCTCAGTTCCTGCGCCCAGATTCCGCGCTCGGGGCCGGTCGGAAAGAGCAAGGAGGAAAGCGCCGGAAACCTCAACGTGCCTGATTTCTTCCCGCCGCCGCCGCAGCCCGGGGCCGGTCCGGACACCGTCATCGAAGACTTCTACGGTGCCGGCAGTGGGTACGCGGACGACTATGCGGTCGCACGGCAGTACCTCACTCAGTCCCTCTCGGTGAGTTGGAAGTCCGACAAGCGGACGCTCGTGTACCGCAAGGCGCAGGTGGTCCGCACCGGCGTCGAGAACGAATTCCGCTATGAACTGGACCTCGCTTACGCCGTTGACGCCGACGGCGTCGCCACGCATTACCCGGAAGGCACCCTGGAGAGCATCCCGGTGACCGTCGAGCAGGTCGACGGCGAATGGCGGATCTCGCAGGTGCCGGACGGCACGGCCATCCCCGAACAGACCTTCCGCGTGATCTACGGCGCGTATCCGATCTACTTCTACGACCTTGGATTCAACTACGCGGTGCCCGATTATAGGTGGTTCATCAAGAAGAAGACGGTCAAGGCCATGACGAGCGCACTGCTTGCCGGGCCGGCACCGTACCTGCGCGGTGCCGTCGTCAGCGCCTTCCCCTCGGGCATCCGCCTTGTCCGCGAGTCCGTGCCCGTGGTTTCCGGAGCGGCCCAGGTGGACCTGTCCGCGAAGGAACTGGTGGAAGCCTCCGCGGAGGACCGGCAACGCATGCAGAACCAGCTCCTGCTGACCTTCCGCACGCAGCCGGACGTGATCAGCGTCCAACTCCGCGCCGACCAAGACCTTGTCCGGGTTGAAGATACGGGTGCCGTCCTTCCGCCGGTTCTGGAGAAGAGCGTGCCTTCGCGCCAGATTGTGGTGAGCAACGGTGAACTCGCCCGCTACGAAAACAACCGGCTCGCACCGTTGCCGGACATGCAGCCCGTTGCTGGACTAGGGCCGCAGGAGCCTGCTGAATCGCCGGTGTCGAAGGCCGTGGCATTCCTCAATGGCTCCGGCACGACGCTGTACTCGATGCTGCCGGGCCAGGACCCACGGCCCCTGACCACGCGCAGCACGTTGACCCGGCCGTCCTTCAGCCTGCAGGACTGGGTCTGGACTGCGGGCCCGGGGGCAAACGGCGGTACGCAGGTGGTGGCTTTCAAGCCCTCGGCGGCCGTCAAGGGCGGAACCGTTCCTGCCGTGTCGCTCACGCCGCGGTGGCTCACCGGACGCTCGGTCAAGGAGTTCCGTGTATCGCGGGAGGGCACCCGGGCCCTGGTCATCTCGGAGCTGCGCGGCAGGACATCCGTCCAGGTCACGGGCATCGTCCGCAACCCGGACGGCTCGCCCCGGGGCCTGACCACGCCGGTCACGCTTGAAACGAGCAACGGGGTGGACCAGGGAGTCTGGGTCAATTCCGCAACTGTCGTCGTGATGAGGGGTTCGGCTTCCGGCAACGTCGCCCCCGAACTGGTTCCGCTGACCACCGGTCTGCCGCAGCAACTTCCGGCCTGGCCCGGGCTGACCGGCTTGAGCGCAGGCAACGGCGGGGACGAAATCTACGGCCAGTCCGCGGCAGGCCTGTTCCAGCGGGTGGGGAACGGCTGGGAACTCCAGCTCAAAGGGCCGGTCGACCCCGCCTTCCCCGGATAGCTTTTCCACATAGGCGGGCCCGCATCTGGCCCTGCTGTCCCACCCAGCCGGAGGCTGGGTGCATGGACAAACCCACGTCAGGCCCGCCATCCATGGTGGCGGGCGACATGAAGCACGACGCCGGCGTGCCTGGTGTGCGGGACCCTGACCTTATCGCCGTACCCGACCATGCGGCCCGTCACCGGGGCGCCCACGTGCGGCCGCTGTTGCGCCTGCTCGAGGCCCTTGCCTTGGCCGGGGCTGAGCTGCTGGCCCTTGTCGCGCCGGTGGAGTGTGTCTGCTGTGGGCGCGAGGACACCGAAGTCTGCGGTGCCTGTGCCCGCCGGATCCGCAAGCTGTGTTCCCGTCCGTTCCGGGCCGAGTCCCAGGCACCGGCGTTGCTCAGCGTGGAGGGCGCGGTGCTGGTCCCGGTGGTTGCGGCGGGGCCTTACCGGGAAGAACTTGCCCAGGCCCTGCTGTCCTTCAAGAAGTACGGCCAACGCAGCCTCGCCCTGTTGCTGGGGCGGATGCTGGAACGCGGCTTGTGCGCTGCCGCGGGGGAGAGCTCAAGCGTTTGCCTGGTACCCGTGCCGAGCAGTGCCGCTGCCTTCCGCCGTCGGGGGTTCAGCCCGGTCCACTTGCTGCTCCGGCAGGCCCGGCGCCGGGACGAAAGGGAATGGGTGCTCTGCGACGTACTGCGTAAGCGGCGCGGCCTTCCCTCTGTGGCTGTTTCCCTTCAGGGGGCGGGCAGCGGCGGTCCGCTGGCGGAGCTTCTGGCTGCGGGCGCCGGCGTGGTGGGCCGCGGGCGTGCCGATCGCCCGGGAAGCACCGGGCAAAAGGGACTGGACAGGGGTGGCCGGGCGCGCCGCGTCAGGGGCTCGATGGCCGTGCGCGGGCCGATGAAGAACGCGGTCTTCGGCAGGCCCTGCATCATCGTGGACGATGTCCTGACGACGGGAGCCACCCTTGCCGAGGCCGCCAGGGCAGTCGAAGCCGCTGGCGGACTCGTGCGCGGCGCCGTCGTCCTTGCGGCAACACGCGCTCCGGGCAGGCAGGGCTACGGTGGGGAGAAAGAAACTGACCGTCACGATGACTCAAAACAAATTAAAAGCTCCGAAGGGGTGAATTAGCGGTATCGATGAACTAACGTCGGAGATGGGTACCAAGAACAGATGTACCTGTCGATAGCGGCTCGGAAAGGGGCTCGACTGTCCGTCAGAAAAGCCCCCAAAAGTGCCGTTGTCGTGTCACCTGAGTTATTTGGAGGGCACCATGGAGTTCATGATCAGCGGCCGGAATCTGACCGTTTCGGATCGCTTCCGCGAATACGCGGGCGAGAAGATTTCCAAGATTGAATCGCTCGGGGACAAGGTCCAGCGGGTCGACGCCAAGGTTTCCAAGGAAAGCAATCCGCGTCAGAACCCGGGCCAGCTCACGGTGGAAGTGACAGTCATGGGCAGGGGTCCAGTCATCCGGGCAGAAGCCAGTGCCGCTGACAAATTCGCAGCTTTCGACCTCGCATACAGCAAGCTGCTCGAACGACTGCGCAGGGCCAAGGACAGGAAGAAGGTCCACCATGGTCGGCACACACCAAAGGCGGTGCGTGAAGCCACGGCTAGCCTCGAACCCGTCAGCACTAAGGAGCCCATCTACGCTGCGGCAAGCAACACCCAGGAACCGGCCGCCCCGGGGGCAGAAGCTTCGCCGTACGATATCGACAATGACATCCCGGCCGGCGACTCTCCGGTGTTGATCCGTCGGAAAGTCTTCCCCGCGGCATCCCTGACCATCGATGATGCCGTGGACAACATGGAACTCGTCGGTCACAATTTCTACCTTTTCGTGGACAAGGAGACCAACACTCCGTCAGTGGTCTACCGCCGTCGTGGCTGGACCTATGGAGTCATCACCCTGGATTCGAACTGCGAGCCCGGAAATGAAGCGGTGGAGGAGAAGATCCACGCCTACCGCTCCGATGACCATGCAGCTACCGCCTAGGCTGCCCCGTCTCCGATGACGAAAGGACTGGCATGGTCGCTTCGCTGAGCCTCCAACAGGCACGGCGGATCGCATTGGCAGCCCAAGGCTTGGACAAGGTCCGGCCCACCGGTCCCGTAACAACACGGGCGGTGGGCCGGACCTTTGCCCGCCTGCAGCTGGTGCAGATCGATTCAGTCAACGTTCTCTCCCGCAGCCACTACTTGCCCTTCTTTTCCCGGCTCGGGGACTACGACCGCAAGATCCTTGACTCGCTCTCGGCACGGAGCCCACGCCGGATGATGGAGTACTGGGCGCACGAGGCAAGCTTCATCCGACCCGACCATTTCGCGGACCTGCTCCTGTGGCAGCGGCGCAACTGGGTTGGCGCAGGGCATCTCGACCGCGGCTTGCGCGAGGACATGGCGGCGCGGATCCTGCAAGCACTGGCTGCCGGACGGCCGATGACCGCGGCCCAGCTCACCGCACGGCTGGACCACCAGGAGGACCGCCGGAATGAGCAATGGGGCTGGAACTGGAACCTCGTCAAGCAGGTTTTGGAGCACTTGTTCGAAGAGGGCCTGGTCAGCGCGGCATCCCGCACCGAACAATTCGAACGCCGCTACACCCTGACGTCCAGGGTTCTTCCGGCCGCAGTGCAGCTCCCGGACGCCAACCACAGGAACGCCGATGACGACGGCGCCAGCCGGGAAGCTGCCATGGAGCGCCTGATCGACGCCGCAGCGCAGGCGCACGGAATCGGGACGGTCAGGTGCTTCGCCGATTACTTCAGGACCCCGGTCAAGGCAGCAACCCTGGCGGTCGGCAAGCTCGTGGAGCAGGGCCGCCTGGAACCTGTGACGGTGCGCGGCTGGAACCGGGAGCTCTACCGCCACGCCGAAGCACGAAACCCCCGGAACGCGGCTGGGCGGGCGCTCCTGAGTCCCTTTGACTCGCTCGTCTTCGAACGGCGGCGGCTGCACGAACTCTTCGGGTTCCACTACCGCATCGAGATCTACACTCCGGCAGAGAAACGGAAATTCGGTTACTACGTCCTGCCCTTCCTCCTGCGCGACAGCATCGTGGCCAGGGTGGACCTGAAGGCCGATCGCACCGGCCGTTTGCTGCTTGTCCGTTCCGCCCACGCGGAAGCCGAAGCCCCGGCAGACACCGCTGGCGAGCTTGCCGCCGAACTGCGGCTCATGGCCCGCTGGTTGGAACTGGACGACGTCGTCGTGTCCCCTGAAGGTGACCTCGCCGCCCGCCTGGCAGACACACTGCGCCGGTCCTAGGGGAGCGTCGCGCTGGCCGTCGGGGAGGTGGCGCGGGCCAGGCTCCCGCGTGGGGCGTCCGCGACGGGGCGTTCCCCGGCTCCGCGCTCCGCTCTCAGGGGAACAACACACTGTGGTGCTGTACGCTCCCGTAGACTAAAAACGCCAGAATTCGGCAGCTTGAGACTGGGAGCAACTTCACGTGGCATCACTTATCGAAAAACTTCTCCGCACGGGTGACAAGAAGACCCTGAAACAGCTGCGGAGCTATGCCGATTCCATCAATGCCCTTGAAGAATCCTTCAAGACGTTCACCGACGCAGAGCTCCGTGAAGAGACGGACGTGCTGCGTGCCCGCTACCAGGACGGCGAACAGTTGGACGCCCTGCTTCCCGAAGCCTTCGCGGCAGTGCGTGAAGCGTCCTCCCGCACGCTGGGCATGCGGCACTTCGATGTCCAGCTGATGGGCGGTGCAGCCCTCCACCTGGGCAACATCGCGGAAATGAAGACCGGTGAAGGCAAGACCCTCGTGGCCACAGCTCCGGCCTATCTCAATGCCCTCACCGGCAAGGGCGTGCACGTCGTCACAGTCAACGACTACCTCGCCGAATACCAGTCAGAACTCATGGGCCGTGTCTACCGCTTCCTCGGCCTGAGCAGCGGCTGCATCCTGTCCAACCAGGACCCCGCCGTGCGCCGTGAACAGTACGCCGCGGACATCACCTACGGTACGAACAACGAATTCGGCTTCGACTACCTGCGCGACAACATGGCGTGGGACAAGTCCGAACTGGTCCAGCGCGGCCACCACTTCGCCATCGTTGACGAAGTCGACTCGATCCTCATCGACGAAGCCAGGACCCCGCTCATCATTTCCGGCCCCGCCCAGGGCGACACCAACCGGTGGTACAGCGAATTCGCCAAGGTGGTGCAGCGCCTGAAAGCGGACACCGACTACGAGGTTGATGAAAAGAAGCGTACCGTCGGTGTGCTCGAGGCCGGCATCGAAAAGGTCGAGGACTACCTGGGGATTCAGAACCTCTACGAATCGGCCAACACCCCCCTCATTGGGTTCCTTAATAACGCCATCAAGGCCAAGGAACTGTTCAAGCGGGACAAGGACTACGTCATCCTCGACGGCGAGGTGCTCATCGTCGACGAACACACCGGCCGTATCCTGGCCGGTCGCCGCTACAACGAGGGCATGCACCAGGCGATCGAGGCGAAGGAAAACGTCGAGATCAAGGCCGAAAACCAGACGCTCGCTACGGTCACCCTGCAGAACTACTTCCGCATGTACGAGAAGCTTTCGGGCATGACAGGCACGGCCGAGACCGAGGCCGCCGAATTCATGAGCACTTACAAGCTTGGCGTGGTTCCCATCCCGACCAACCGCCCCATGCAGCGGCTCGACCAGTCGGACCTTGTTTACAAGAACGAGATCGTGAAGTTCGAGGCCGTGGTCAAAGACATCGCCGAGCGCCACGAGAACGGCCAGCCGGTCCTCGTCGGTACAACCAGCGTGGAAAAGAGCGAATACCTTTCCCGCCTGCTGGCCAAGGAAGGCATCCGGCACGAAGTCCTTAACGCCAAGAACCATGCCCGTGAGGCAGCCATCGTCGCCCAGGCCGGCCGCAAGGGTGCGGTGACGGTTGCCACCAACATGGCAGGCCGCGGTACAGACATCATGCTGGGCGGCAACGCCGAGTTCACCGCGATCGCGGAACTGGCCAAGCGCGGCCTGGACCCGGAGGAGAACTCCGAAGAATACGAGGCTGCCTGGCCGGAGGCCCTGGAATCAGCGAAGCGGGCAGTCAAGGATGAGCACCTCGAGGTCCTGGAACTCGGCGGCCTGTACGTCCTCGGCACCGAACGCCATGAGTCCCGTCGGATCGACAACCAGCTCCGTGGCCGTTCCGGCCGCCAGGGCGACCCGGGGGAGTCCCGCTTCTACCTCTCGCTGACGGACGACCTGATGCGGCTCTTCAACTCCGGCGCGGCCGAACGGCTGATGAACAGCTCGGTGCCGGACGACGTCGCTCTTGAGTCCAAGCTGGTGTCGCGGGCGATCGCTTCCGCCCAGGGCCAGGTCGAAGGCCGCAACGCCGAGCAGCGCAAGAACGTCCTGAAGTACGACGACGTCCTGAACCGCCAGCGCGAAGCGATCTACGGCGACCGCCGTCGGATCCTTGAGGGCGATGACCTTCACGAGAAGGTCCAGTTCTTCCTCGAAGACACCATCAACGCCTTTATCGACGCTGCCACGGCCGAAGGCAGCGGCGACGACTGGGACTACAACCAGCTGTGGACCAACCTGAAGACCCTGTACCCGGTGACCGTTTCCGCGCAGGACATCATCGAAGAAGCCGGTGGCAAGTCCAGGGTGACCGTGGACTTCCTGAAGAACGAGATCCTCTCGGACGCACAGCTCGTCTACAAAGCCCGTGAAGAAGCCATCGGTCCTGACAGCATGCGCGAGCTGGAGCGCCGGGTGGTCCTGTCGGTGCTCGGACGCAAGTGGCAGGAACACCTTTATGAGATGGACTATCTCAAGGAAGGCATCGGCCTGCGTGCCATGGCCCAGCGCGATCCGCTCGTCGAGTACCAGCGCGAAGGCTTCGCTCTCTTCCAGAGCATGATGGAGGCCATCCGGGAAGAAAGCGTCGGGTTCCTGTACAATCTCGAAGTCGAAGTCACCCCCGCCGAAGACGTGGTGGTCGCCGACGACAGCGCGGAAGGGGTCCACACCGAGCACCACGATCCGCAGATCCGGGCGGCTGGCCTGCAGGCGCCCGAGCGCCCGGCCCAATTGCAGTACACCGCCCCCGGTGAAGACGGCGCGAGCCAGACCCGGGTTGAGGGACGGTCCGGCGGCGGCCGGTCCGGCAACCCCGCCAAGGCTGCAGCCGAGGACAAGGCAAAGAAGACGTCGCGCAAGAAGCGCCGCTGATCCTTGCTCCAGCGGGATAGTGCCGCAGGATACATCTAAGGACCGGAACGTTTGTTCCGGTCCTTAGATGTATGCTGCCGTTCTCATCCAGGGCCTTCCTTGTGAGCAGCGAATCCTTGTGGATGTCGACGCGCCGGGCCGGCCTATCCGATCTGGAGGGCCGTCACCTTCCATGCGCCATTGTTCAGTTCAAGGCGCATGGCCACGGCGCGGGACCGCAGTTCCTCATTCACCACCATCGAAGCCTCGTACACGGTTTCGGAGACCGCGCAGCCGTGCACCGAGCGGACCTGGGGATTGCGGTGGTGCCGGGACTGGCCGTTGCCGCTCCGCAGGGCGTGCGCCCGGGTGAGCGCCGCACGGTGCTGAAGCGACGTCAGGGACTTCGGGTCCAGGGAGCGTGAAAGCTGCTGGACAGGCCGGGTGCCCGCAAGGACCTCGATGGCAGCCTGGGCGATACGCCGCGCGTGCATTTTGACCTCCTGTTCCGCGCTGGACGGTCCGTTGAGGCCGACCCCTGCAGGACTGACGCGGGTGACTGCGGGAACGGGGCCAATTGCGGTTACTGCGCTCATGATATGGGTCCTGACTTGTCGGATTGGGTGGTATCCCGGGCTTCGGGGCCCGCTTGGTTCTTCTGTGGTCCTCAGTTCTTTGGGGTCCTCAGTTCTTTGGCGGTGCTCAGTTCTTTGGTGATGCTCAGTTCTTTGGCGGCGCTCAGTTCTTTGGCGGCGCTCAGTTCTTTGGCGGTGCCTGGAGGATCCTGCCTGGAAGGATGACCCCGGGGTCATCTCCAATGGCCTCCTTGTTGGCCGTGTACCACTTGGGCCAATGACGGGCGATCTCCACGTCGCTGGCCGTGGGTCCGAGGTCCCTGGCAGCGATCGACCACAGTGAATCGCCGTTCAAGACCACGACTTCTTTCGCGGAGGCACCGCCGGTCTGCTGGGCGGCGCGGTTGACTCTTGTTCCCAGGGGCCCGGGTTCGACCACGGGAGGCCGGGGCTGCCACTGGGGTTGGACGATGTCGACGGCGGTGCCCGCATCGGGCGTCGTGGTTCGCACCTGAACTACCGCAGGGGCACGCTCGGTGGCATGCTTCCCTGATGCAGTGGCATCCGTCGTGTTGTAAAGGGGGGCCCAGGCCGCGGAAATACTGGTGGAGCCGCCGGAAGGAGTCCAAGTGGCCTCGACCAGGTTCGGTGATGCCTGCGCGAGGGGTGCTCCGAGCAGGTTCAGTCCAAGCGCGGCCAAGGCGAGCCGCCGCATGAACACCGGGCTGAACCGTCCAGCAGCCTTCGCGCCTCGGGCACGGCCGGTCTTCTGGCATATTGCGGAGGCAAAGGCCAACAGCAGCGAGGACAGCCACCAAGCGACAATCAACAACCCCGCGCCCGCCGCGGCAAAGCCGATGATGTCATCGAACATGAGCCCTTGATTGTGCGTCGAAGCGGTCCGCCAGCGTTCGAGGAGGACATGGCCGAGGCCCAGCAGCAGCAGTCCCAGGAACAGGATGACCACGGCCATCGCCGCGTCGTGCCGGAGGGGCCTTTCTGTCTCGTTCACGGAGTCTCCTCGTATTTGATGCAGTTTGATGTCATTTGCTATGCTTTGAGTAATTTTGAGCATGTCTATCTGGTTTTGTCCAGTCATTGCAAGAACATCGGCAGATAATTGACCCGGCTGTGGTGCCCGCCTACGCTGGCGGAATGCGATGGGACGCTCTCTTTGACGATATGGAGGCGCAACTCGCTGCCGAACAAAGGCTGGCGCTTGAGTCCGAGATCGCTGAGCGCGCCCGTGCGGAGATGGCGGGCATCTCCCTGATTGACCGCCTGCGGGGTGTGCTGGGCGGTGAGCTTTCCGTCCTGCTTTCCTCGGGTATGCGCATCTCAGGCGTTCTGGCACATGTCGGCAGCGAATGGATCGTCTTGAACGAGGCGCCACAGCAGTGGTTGGTGCCGTATGCGGCTGTTGTCAGCTATCAAGGGGCAGGGCGCCGAGTGCTTCAGGATGCCGGCGTGCGGGCGCGGCTGGGTTTAGCGAGCGCCTTGAGGGGGTTGGCCAGGGACCGGGCGGAAGTCACCGTTCACCTGACGATGGGCATGCTCCAGGAACGGGCGCTGTTCGGGGTGATCGACCGCGTGGGGAAGGACCACTTCGACGTGGCGACCACGGCGGCCGGGGAAGCCAGGCGGCACAGGAATGTCAGCTCTGTCGTCACGGTGCCTTTTGGCGCACTGGCCGCTTTGCGTTCCTTGCGCGGCCAGGAGATCTAGCCGGTTTCCCTTAGGCGTTCGACGATTTCGCTTTGGCCTCTTCGATCATGCGGCTGGCTTCCGCGTAGCGTTCCTGGATGTACTGCTCCAACATGGTCTCTTCGACCCGCCACTGGCCCCGGCCGCCGACCTGGATGGCCTTCAGTTCGCCGCTCCGGACCAGGGCATAGGCCTGAGGAGAGTTGATCTGCAACTGTTCGGCGACGTCTGCCAAGGTAAGGAATCGGGGCATGACACTATTTTGCCACTTCCTGGCCTGTTTGATCCGGTTATCCACAATTTGGTGGGCTTTGGATGTCTTGACTTTGGCAGATGCGAAACAGCAGTCAGAATGAAGGCGGCTTCCGGCCCGGCGGCCGCTCGAAAGACCAGGGGGATCATGATCATGAGTGCGAACACGGCGGCCGCGGCAGCGCGGCTCAGGAAACCTTCTTGGAAGGATCCGAGGCTCCTGGTCGGCATTCTGCTCGTGCTTGCTTCTGTTGCCGGTGTTGTTTCCCTGGTGGGAGCCGCGGACCGGACCGTCCAGGTTTACGTCGCACGTGAGGGCATCGCCGTTGGTCAGAAGGTGAGCAAGGATGACCTCTCGATCGCCAAAGTCAGGCTCGATGACGTAGAGGCGGGCTATGTCACTGTCGAATCCGGCGTGCCCGAGGGAAAAGTGGCGATCCAGCGTATTGCCAGGAACCAGTTGCTGCCCAAGGAGAGCCTGGGTGATGCCGATGCCCTGGACCGGAAGCCCGTAGCCGTCACCGTCGAAGACTCGCTCCCGGCGCAGGCTGTTCCCGGCTCCCGGGTGGACGTCTGGGTGTCCCTGCCGGATGCCCGGAACGGCTTCGCCGAACCCCGCTTGCTCCTCCCCGGCGCGGAAATCGCTCAGGTCACCGAGGGGTCATCTGCACTGGGCGCCTCCAGGCAGACTGTGGTGCTGGTCCTTGTCGCAGATGAACAGATGCCGGGATTGCTTGGCGCCCAGGCGAACAAGGCAAAGGTTGCTGTGGTGTGGAACCCGTCGGGGACGACGAAATGAGCATCCCGGTCGTCACCGTCGGACAGTCCCAGGAAGATCTCGTCGGTGGGCTCGAAAGACTTCACGGTCCCGTGACCGTGGTGCGTCGCTGTGACGAACTGACCGAGGTCCTGGCCGCCTGCCAGAGCGGCCTGGCGCGGGCGGCCGTTGTCGCGGAAGGCAGTGAGGATCTCACAGCCTCCCTCGTGGACAGGTTGTCGGCAGTGGGCGTCGCCGTCGTCGGGCTCGTTGCAGACCCCCGGGAAACGGCGCGGCTGCGCGCCATCGGAGTGCTCACCGCGCTTCCTGACGTCGATGCGGCGGGTCTTGCCTCAAAGATTTCCGACGCGGTCCATCAATTGACGGGACGCGGACCGAGGCCCTCGGAACGGCGGGACTCGGGCCTTGCCGATCCGGCCGCCGGGCTGCGACCTGCTGCCCCTGCGGTCACGGAAGAGGCGCCTGCGCCAAGCGGCACGGGCGAGATCATCGCCGTCTGGGGGCCGGCGGGAGCTCCCGGCCGGACACTGCTTGCGGTGAACATCGCGGCCGAGCTCGCAGCCGAAGGCAAGGTCGTCCTGCTTATCGACGCCGACAGCTACGGCGCCAGCGTGGCCGCAACCCTGGGCTTGCTCGACGAATCGGCAGGCCTTGCCCAGGCATGCCGGCTCGCCGACCAGGGGCTCCTGGACGCGGACTCCCTGAAGAGAGTCGCAGCCGCCGTCTTCACCAAGTCCGGCGAGTTCCGGGTCCTGACGGGAATAACGAGGGCAGACCGCTGGACGGAACTCCGTGCTGCCGCCCTTTCGACGGTGTTTGAACAGGCGCGGAAGGTCGCCGACGTAGTCGTGGTGGACGTCGGATTCTGCCTTGAAGCGGATGAAGAACTGAGCTTCGACACCATGGCGCCGCGGCGGAATGCCGCCACCTTGCGAAGCTTGGAAGTCGCGGACACTGTGCTCGCCGTGGGGTCGGCGGATGCAATCGGGATTCCCCGGCTTGTACGTGGCCTCGCCGAACTCGAGGACGCCGTTCCCCAGTCCACCCCACGGATCATTCTCAACAAGGTCAGGGCCTCTGCGGCCGGCCGTTCCCCGGAACGCCAGCTCCGTGAGGCCTGGCAGCGCTATGCTCCCGGAGACGGGATCGAGGCCTTCCTCCCCTGGGACCCTGAAGGCTGCGATGCGGCACTGCTGTCAGGCTCGGTTCTCTTCGAAGTGGCGCCGGATTCTCCATTGCGTCACGCGATCGCCGGCTTGGTTTGTGCGCCTGTCCAGGGAAATTCAAGATCCTCTGTACGCTCTTCCAGAGCAAGGCGTCTGCTTAAGCGTTAGGCTCGCCATGTGGGCTGCAAAGACGCAGCAAAAAAGATGTGATGGAGGCGTGTGTCGATGTCGTCAGGATCCAGTGTGGAGGATCGTTCCGCAACGGGCGTAGACCGTGAAGGTTTTCTCGGGGACTACTACGAACATCTGGCGGAGGAGGACGCGCGCGGATATTCCGCCGAGCGGCTGAATGCCAGGGCCATTGCCCACCGTGAGGTTGCCAAGAAGCGCAATCCCGGTAGTGCCAATATCCAGATTGCCAACGAGGCCGACCGCAGCATCGTCTACATCGTCACCGACGACATGCCCTTCCTCGTGGACTCCGTTAACGCAGAACTCGTGCGCCAGAACTGCGCCATCCGCCTGGTGATGCACCCCCTGTTCGTTGTCTCCCGCGATGCCGACGGCGAACTCGCCGGTGTGGCCCGGGTGCCGGCCAACGTCGGAATCTCCAGCGGTGACACAGCTGCGCTTCCTGACATTTCCCGGCTGTTCGCAGAGGGACTGAACGCTTCGCACATGGAGTCCTGGATCGCCGTCGAGGTCGACCGCGTTCCGGACACCGCGCAGCAGGAGCTCCTCGATGGAATCCGGCGGGTCCTGAGGGACGTCCGGGTCGCCGTCGAAGACTGGCCGAAAATGCGCAGCAAGGCACTCGAGCTTGCTTCCTCCCTGGACAAGGTGACGCACCCCGAGGAAATCGCCGAACTGCGGCAGGCCCAGGATCTGCTGCGCTGGCTGGACAACGGAAACTTCACCTTCCTTGGCTACCGCGAATACGGACTGATCACCGAAAACGGCGAGGACGTCCTGGAACTGCGCGATGAGAGCGGCCTGGGGCTCCTTCGTGCCGGCGACCACCCCCACCAGATCCAGCACCTGACCGACGCCGGCCGCCGCAAGGCGCGCGAAAAGCGTGCCCTCGTGATCACCAAGGCGAACTCCCGTTCCACCGTCCACCGTCCTGCGTACCTCGACTACATCGGAGTCAAGAGCTTCGACGCCGCCGGCAACGTGAACGGTGAACGCCGTTTCATCGGCCTCTTCGCAACGAGCGCCTATACGGGTTCCGTGCGCAACATCCCGATCGTGCGGGAGAAGGTCGACGCTGTGCTGAGCTCCGCCGGCTTCCCGCGGGACTCCCACTCCGGCAAGGACCTGTTGGGCATCCTCGAGACCTACCCGAGGGACGAACTGTTCCAGATTGAGGTCGAGGACCTCGCGGAAACAGCCCTTGGCATCCTGCGCCTCCAGGAACGCCGCCGCACCAAGCTGTTCCTCCGCCCGGATATCTACGGACGTTTCATGTCTGCGGTGGTGTACCTCCCGCGTGACCGCTACACCACGAACGTCCGCCTGCGGATCGAGCAGGAGCTCCGGGAAACCTTCGCGGCCGAAAGCATCGACTACGAAGCCCGCATCACCGAGTCCGCCCTCGCACGCGTGTTCTTCCGGATCCGCCTGCCGCGCGAGGCCGAACTCGGCGAAGTGGATGCTGATGCACTCGAAAAGCGGCTTGTCCTGGCTTCGCGTTCCTGGGGCGAGGGCATTGCCGAAGTTGTCCGGGAGCGCTGGAGCGGCGAGGAAGCTGACCGCCGTTCCGCGGTCTGGGCCGAAGCTTTCCCCCCGAGCTACCGCGTGGACTACGAAGTCGAAGACGCGCTGGAAGACATTGCCCGCTTCGAGGAGTACGGCGCCGCTACTGGACTTCGCGAGGCACCCGCCCAGGCAATGCCGGGAGTCCATGTCTACCTGCCTAAGGGGGCAGGGGAGGTTCTCGAGGAAGACGCCCGCGTCAAGCTCTACCTGCTCGAACCCAAGAGCCTCAGCCAGATCCTGCCGTACTTCCACAACCTCGGACTCGAAGTCCTCGATGAGCGGCCTTTCGAGATCGAAACCGCCGATCACCGCGACTTCTTCCTCTACGACCTCGGGCTCAAGTACCCGTCCGGCGTGGACCCCCTCGCCACCGGGAAGCTCCTCGCGGAGTCCTTTGCTGCTGCGGTGACCGCCGCCGTGGAGTCCGACAGCTTCGACCGCCTCGTTCTGCGCGAAGGAATGCCGTGGCGCCAGGTGGTCATGCTCCGTGCCTACGCCAAGTACATGCGCCAGATGGGTAACACGAACTCCTTCGAGTTCATCGCCGACACGCTGCTTTCGAATCCCGAAGTTGCCCACGGCCTCCTGGAACTCTTCGCTGCCCGCTTCGATCCCGCCGTTGAAGAAAACACCCGCGATGCCCGCCAGGAGAGCGCACGGGCCCGCCTGGCTGAGGCCATTGACCAAGTGGCGACCCTCGACGCCGACCGCGTCCTGCGCACGTTCGTGAACCTGATTGAGTCCACGCTCCGGACGAACTTCTTCCAAGAGAAGGCGCACGTCAGCTTTAAACTCGATCCGACGCAGATCGACGGACTGCCGTTCCCGCGCCCGATGTTCGAAATCTGGGTCTACTCACCGCGCGTCGAAGGCGTGCACCTGCGCTTCGGCAAGGTCGCCCGCGGTGGCCTGCGCTGGTCCGACCGGCGCGAGGACTTCCGCACCGAGATCCTCGGACTCGTCAAGGCCCAGACCGTCAAGAACGCGGTGATCGTTCCGACCGGCGCCAAGGGTGGCTTCTACGCCAAGCAGCTGCCTGACCCGGCCGTCGACCGCGCCGCCTGGATGGCGGAAGGTGTCGAGTGCTACAAGACCTTCATCCGGGGCCTGCTCGACCTCACCGACAACCTCGTCACCGACGCCGATGGCGAGACGATCGTGCCGCCGTCGAACGTTGTCCGCCAGGACGGCGACGATTCCTACCTGGTGGTCGCCGCCGACAAGGGAACGGCGACGTTCTCTGACATCGCGAACGGCCTGGCGATGGAGTACGGATTCTGGCTCGGCGATGCGTTCGCCTCGGGCGGATCCGTCGGATACGACCACAAGGCCATGGGCATCACCGCCCGCGGCGCGTGGGAATCGGTCAAGCGCCACTTCAGCGAGCTGGACCTCGACACACAGAACGAAGAGTTCACCGTGGTGGGCGTCGGCGACATGTCCGGCGACGTCTTCGGCAACGGAATGCTGCTTTCGCGGCATATCCGGCTGATCGCCGCTTTCGACCACCGGCACATTTTCCTGGACCCCACCCCGGACGCAGCGTCTTCCTTCGCCGAGCGCCAGCGGCTCTTCGAACTCCCGCGCTCTTCGTGGGACGACTACGACCGCTCCCTCATCAGCGAGGGCGGCGGAGTGTTCCCGCGCCAGGCCAAGGTGATTCCTGTATCGGGGCAAGTACGTTCAGCCTTGGGCCTGCCGGAAGGAACCGTCCAGCTGAGCCCGCCGGAACTGCTTCGGGCGATTCTGCTCGCTCCCGCCGACCTGCTCTACAACGGCGGCATCGGGACCTACGTCAAGGCCAGCAGCGAAACCAACGCACAGGTCGGCGACAAGGCCAACGACGCCATCCGCGTCGATGGCCGTGAGCTCCGTGTCAAGGTGGTCGGTGAGGGCGGCAACCTTGGCCTCACCCAGCGTGGACGCATCGAGGCCGCGTTGCAGGGCATCATCCTGAACACAGACGCCATCGACAATTCCGCGGGTGTGGACTGCTCGGACCACGAAGTGAACATCAAGATCTTTGTGGATCGCATGGTCAAGGCCGGAAAGCTCGATTCCGCCGAGCGCGCGGCCTTCCTCGCTGACATGACCGACGAGGTCGGCAGGCTCGTCCTGGAAGACAACATCGACCAGAACATCCTGCTGCTCAACGACCGCACCCGCGTGGCCGATTGGAGCCCGAGTTACGAACGCTTGATGGACTGGCTCGAACAGCACGCCGACCTCAAACGCGACCTGGAGGCACTGCCCACCACCGCAAGCCTGCGCGAACGCCTTGAACAGGGCCAGGGCCTGACGTCGCCGGAACTGTCCGTGCTGGCGGCCTACGCCAAGATCGAACTGGCATCCGCGCTAGGGCGGTCGGACCTGGCCGACGATCCCTGGTTCCAGCGGACCATCCGCGAGTACTTCCCGCAGCAGCTGCGCGAACGCTTCGACGCCGAACTGGACTCGCACCCGCTGCGCCGCGAGATCATTGCGACCGTGGTGGCCAACGACATGATCAACCTCGGCGGCATCACCTTCGCCTTCCGGACCATGGAAGAGACCTCAGCCAACGAGGTGGCGGTTGCCAAGGCCTTCGTCGCGCTGCGCGAGGTCTACGAACTCGATTCGATGGTGGCAGAGCTCAACGCGCTGCCGGCTTCCTTCCCGACCGAGCACTGGAGCGCCGTCCATCTGGACATCCGGCGCCTGCTTGACCGGGCCGTGCGCTGGCTGCTGACCCAGGGCATGGCCAGCAAGCCGATTGACGACATCGTGGCCTCCTTCAAGCCGATGCTGGACCCGATGCGCTCCCGGGTGCTCGAGTACCTGCGCGGAGACGACAAGGAACGCGTGCGCGGCTGGCTTGAGCGCGGCCTCCAGTGGAACCTCCCCGAAGACCTGGCCCACCGCTGGTCCGAGCTCTTCGAGAGCTTCGTGCTGTTGGACATTGCCCGGATTGCGGAGAGCCGCTCGAGCCGGGTGGAGGACGTCAGCAACGTCTACTACACGGTGTTCAACCGCTTCCACGTCGACTCCCTGCTCGAGCGCATCAGTGCGCTTCCCCGGGATGACCGCTGGCAGGCCCTCGCCCGCGCTGCGCTGCGCGACGATCTGTACTCGACAGTCGCGGACATCACGACGTCGGTGCTTGAGTCGAGCGAGAACGATGCCGTGGCTGAAGATCGCCTGAAGGCCTGGGAACGGCTCAATGCCGAACAGCTCGGCCGTGCGAAGAGCATGTTCGACGAGGTCAACGCGCTCGAGGCCGACGACATGGCGTCTCTGTCGGTAGCATTGAGGCTCTTGAGGTCAATCGTCCGGCGCTAGGGAAAACCCTGCGCTGCAAATGGAGGTGCAGTGGCAATCTTTACAGACCCCATCAGGGAGCATGCTGATTTCGGGCCTGGAGATGCCGAATGGCTGCACCTCCTGGTCGGCGACTGGCAGATGGTCGCCGACCTGGCGTTCGCGGACCTTGCGCTGTGGTTCCCGCATCCGGAGTTCGGATACATTGCCCTGGCGCATGTCCGGCCGTCGACGAGCCACACGGTCTTTCACGCCGACTTCGTGGGGGAGGGGATCCGCTCAGATCTTCGCCCCCTGGTCGACAAGGCCTGGAACAGCCGCTCGATCGAACGCTCCAGCGAAACCAGCTGGAGCAGCGAGATGGCACTGCGTGTGGAAGCCGTGCCAATGGTGCGCAACGGCAGAACCCTGGCTGTGGTCACCTCCCACATGGACCTCTCGAGTTCCAGGATGCCCTCGCGCCTGGAGCTGACGTACCGCCAGTGTGCATACGACCTGCTCAGGATGGGCACCCTCGGGCTCTGGCCCGACTTCGCCTCCCCGACAGGTTCCCGCCGCGGCGCCCCGCGCGTGGGTGACGGGTTGATCAGGCTCGACGCCGACGGCATCGTCCAGTACGCGAGTCCCAACGGCGTCTCCGCCTTCCGCCGCCTCGGCGAGGTGGAGACATTGGAGGGACGCTCGCTCGCCGAAGTGACCGCGGGCTTGCTCAAGGACCGGCGGATGGTCGATGAGACGCTCCCGCTCGTGGTTACCGGCCGGATGCCGTGGCGCAGCGAGATCGAGTCGCGCGGCGTCAGCCTGTCCCTGAGGGCGATCCCGCTCCGTGACGAGCACCAGCGCTTTGGCGCGCTGGTGCTCTGCCGGGACGTGTCCGAGCTCCGCCGCCGCGAACTGGAACTGGTGACGAAGGACGCCACCATCCGGGAGATCCACCACCGGGTGAAGAACAACCTGCAGACCGTGGCTGCCCTGCTGCGCATGCAATCCCGCCGGATGGTCAGTGATGAAGCCAAGCAGGGCCTCGAACAGGCAATGCGGCGGGTGGCCACCATTGCCCTCGTCCATGAAACCCTGTCCCAAGGACTCACGCAGAGCGTCGACTTCGACGAGCTGATTGGCCGCCAGTTCCGCCTGTCAGCGGAGGTGGCATCGCCGTCGCAATATGTCAGGACCGAGCGTTCCGGATTGTTCGGCGAGCTTCCGAGCGATTTCGCCACACCCTTGGCGCTCGTGATCAATGAGCTCGTCACCAATGCCGTGGAACACGGACTCGAGGGCCGGGCGGGCACCGTGTGGCTGATCGCCGACCGGTCCACCGGGGTCCAAGGCGACGAAATGCTGACGGTGACGATTTCGGACGATGGCGTGGGCCTCCCCGAGGGGTCCTATTCCGAGGGGTTGGGCTTGCAGATCGTCCGCACCCTGGTGACCAGCGAACTGGCCGGCAGCATCCAGTGGTTCCCGCGCGACGGGGGAGGAACCTCCGTTGAGATCGTGCTGAGCCTGCGTCCCAGCTGAGGGACGGGAATGACGTGGGGCGGCCCGGACCATTTGGTCCGGGCC
>NZ_QRCU01000019.1 GCF_003369445.1 Arthrobacter silvisoli | reverse complement strand
GTCTCCACCTCGTCCAGGTAACGCTTGCCGGCCCGGCGGCGCAGCCGGGACTCGTCCACATCCACGATCAGGCAGGCCCCGTCATTCAGGGTCACGGCCAGCGGCTGGGCCCCGCCCATGCCGCCGCAACCACCGGTCAGGGTCAAGGTGCCGGCCAGCGGACCCTCGGTGGAACCCTCCGCAGCCGGAGCCGGGTGACGGCCCTCGGCAGCGAGCTTGTTGCCCACCGCGGCGAAGGTTTCGTACGTGCCCTGCAGGATGCCCTGGGTGCCGATGTAAATCCAGGAACCGGCGGTCATCTGCCCGTACATCATCAGGCCCTCGGCCTCGAGGCGGCGGAACTCGGGCCACGTTGCCCAGTCACCCACGAGGTTCGAGTTGGCCAGCAGCACGCGGGGAGCCCATTCGTTGGTGCGGAACACACCCACCGGCTTGCCGGACTGGACCAGGAGCGTCTCGTCCTTCTCCATCGTCTCCAGGGTGCGGGTAATCGCATCGAACGCGGCCCAACTGCGGGCGGCACGGCCGGTGCCGCCATAAACCACCAGGTCATCCGGACGCTCGGCAACCTCCCCATAAACCACCAGGTCATCCGGACGCTCGGCAACCTCCGGGTCCAGGTTATTCATCAACATGCGCAACGGCGCTTCCGTCTGCCAGCTCTTCGCGGTGAGCTCGGTGCCGCGGGCAGCTTTGACCGGACGGGCTCCGGTAGTGAAATCGGCCATGGTGGCTCCTTCGTCTCTGGAGGGTTGGTGGGGGAAAGATCTTCTGTATCCAGTAGAGCCTGTCCGCAACGGCCGCGGAATGGCTTTTCTGGGGGTTGTGTCCGGGATTCCAGACTGGCGCGGGAGGCTCTGCGGAGGCTCCGCGTTGCGAGGCCTGCTCTACGTCCTTGCCGGGATTCATTCGACGTAGAGCGGGCCCCGCAACGCATCAAAGTGCATCTCTTTGCCCTGCGTGTCTACTGGGCCGGACGGCCGTAGATGCGGTTCGAGAGTTCGTCGGCGGCCTTCTGGATGCGGGCAGCGAGCGCCGGCCATTCCTCTGCCGGCACTTTGTCCTCAAGGAAGGTCACGGCGACGGCCGCCGTCGGCCATCCCAGGTGGTCGGTGACGGCGGCGGCGACCGAGCCGAATCCCGGAGTGACCTCGCCGTGTTCGGTGGCGTAGCCACGCTGGCGCACTTGGTCCAGGTGCGAGGACAGCGCCGAGTACTTCATGATGGGCGATTCCATCTCATGCCGGGCCGTGAACGCGGCCGCGTTGGGATAGAGGGCCCTGACCTGCGACTTCGGCAACGCGGCCAGGATGGCCCGGCCGCTGGCGGTGAGGTGGCTGGGCAGGCGGACGCCGACGTCGGTCACCAGGGAGGGGCGGTTCTTGGCCCGCTCCTCCACGATGTAGAGCACGTCGCGGCCGTGCAGCACGGCGAGGTGCGCACTCTCGCCGATCACATCCACGAGGGAGGCAAGCATCGGGCGGCCCAGGCGGGAGAGCGGCTCCTGCCTGGAGTAGGCGGAGCTGAGTTCGAAGGCGCTGATGCCCAGCCCGTAGCGCTGCTCCTCGTGCAGGTGCATGACGAAGCCGTTGGCCTCCATCACGCCCAGCAGGTGGTACACGCTGGAGCGCGGCAGGCCCAGCGACGTAGCGATGTTCGACGCCGCCATCGGCCCCCGGCGGGAGGCCAGCAGTTTGAGGATTCGAAGGGTGTTTTCGGCGGCCGGGACTTTGGAAGTGGCTTTGCCTGGCGCCAGCGGCTGTGCGGTCATGGTTCCTCGTCAAAAGTGTAGTGTCCGGTATCCCGTACTTAAGCTTGCGCCCGTTGTGCGGAATTCCGAAGACCGGCCCGGGCAGCGGTGTCTTGAATTCCAGACAACTGCGGGGTTGCCATGGCTGCGCCAGGAGCGCGCCGGCCGCTCAGTCCTTTCCCAGGCGCGCAAAACCGGCGTGCAGCCCGCGGACGATGACCGTCCCACTGCCCAGCATTTCGGCCTTCCTCCTGGAACGGGCCAGCAGCTCTTCGCTGGGGTGGCCGAAGATCTCGATGCTTTTCATCCGGATGAACGGGCCAATCGGCGGGAACTTCGGGCCGGCCACATCCAGGTGGAACATGAGGGACTCCATGTCCTCGTGGAAGTGCAGCACGCTCATTTCCGTTCCGTCCTCGGTGAAATGGACGGTGTAGCCAAGGATCCGCGGCTCGTTCTCCTCCACGAACACAGCCAGATCTGTCATCGCGGCTTTGAGTTCCTCCAGCTTCCCGGGGAGGACTTCCGAGGTGTCGAGGTATGCAATGAAATCACCCATGGCGCCGTTCCTTTCATTCCGATTGCCCGGGGAGACCCGCCCCTTAATTCTCCGACCGTCTGAGATCAAAGACACCAAGGGCCCGTGAAACCAATCACAGACCCCCCGAAAATGGTCTGCTGGTTAACGATCCCCCTCCCAATGACGAGAAGGTTATTCGCATGCAACAAGCACCAAGCGCCGCCCCAACGGCCACTCCCGGTGCGACGGCCGGCACTGTGGCGACCGCGCTGAACCGGGGCCTCAACGTCCGGCACATCCGCTTCATGGCCCTCGGCTCCGCGATCGGCACCGGCCTGTTCTACGGCTCGGCGGCAGCAATCCAGAAGGCCGGCCCCGCCGCGCTCCTCGCCTACATGATCGGCGGCGCCGCCGTGTTCATGGTGATGCGCGCCCTGGGCGAAATGGCCGTGCGCCACCCGGTTTCCGGCTCCTTCGGCCAGTACGCCAGCCGCTACCTCGGTCCGTTTGCCGGCTTCGTGACCGGCTGGACCTACGTCTTCGAAATGGCCATCGTGGCCATCGCCGACGTCACGGCGTTCAGCATCTACATGGGCTTCTGGTTTCCGCAGGTAGACCGCTGGATCTGGGTCCTGTCCATCATCCTGTTCCTCGGCGCCATGAACCTGCTGAGCGTCAAAGTCTTCGGCGAACTCGAATTCTGGTTCTCCCTTATCAAGGTCGTGGCCATCATCGCCATGATCGCCGGCGGCGCGGCGATCATCGTTTTCGGCTTCCAGGCCGGCGGCAGCAGCGTGGCTCCGGGCCTCGGGAACCTGGTTGACCACGGCGGCCTGTTCCCGAACGGTTTTGGCGGCATCCTGGCCGCGTTCGCCGTCGTGATGTTCGCCTTCGGAGGCATCGAAACGATCGGCATCACCGCAGGTGAAGCTGCCGACCCCAAGAAGGTCATCCCGCAGGCCGTCAATACCGTTCCCGTACGCGTCCTGCTGTTCTACGTCCTGACCCTCGGAGTGCTCATGAGCCTCTTCCCATGGAACGAAATCGGCAGCAACGGCAGCCCCTTCGTGCAGATCTTCGACGGCCTGGGCATTCCGGCCGCACCGCACATCCTCAACGTCGTGGTGATCACGGCCGCCCTCTCCGCCATCAACTCTGACATCTTCGGCGCCGGCCGGATCCTCTACGGTCTCGCCCAGCAGGGCCACGCCCCGGCTAGCTTCGGAAAGGTTTCCCGGCACGGGGTCCCCTTCATGACCGTTGCCCTGATGGGCGGCATCCTCCTGGTGGGCGTGGTCCTCAACGCCGTGATCCCGGAGAACGTGTTCGTCGTCATCGCCTCGATCGCCACCTTCGCCACAGTGTGGGTATGGGTCATGATCCTGGCCTCGCATGTCGCCATGAAGCGGGAGATCGCCCGAAAGGGCCTGCCTGCCTCGGAATTCCCGTCCCCGCTGTGGCCCGCGGCCTCGGTGCTGGCCATCGCGTTCATGGCCATGGTGATCGTCATCCTCGGCGTCTTCGAGGACACCCGGGTTGCGCTGTACGTCGGCGGAGCCTGGCTGGTGCTGCTGTTCGTCGCCTACCGGCTCTGGGTGCGCGGCGACGGACGCCTGCGCGCCGAGCTGGTCGATGAGACCGCGGCGATCCCGGTAGTCAAGGAAGTCTCCCTGGCTCAGGAGGTGCCCGCGGCGAAGTAGCGCCCGCAAGGCACACAGATGACGGCAGTGTCCCCGACACTGCCGTCATCTGTCGTTCCGGGGGAAAAGTTCGGCCTCCAGCACGTCGAGCGCCTCCGGGAAAGCCGCGAGCTCGATATCGCCCCGGGTGGTGTGCAGCCGCACGGAGCGGACATCCCGGCCCAGGTACGGGACCGGCTTTGGGCTCAGCTGTCCGGGGGCCGGGTCCGCCTTGCCGGACACGAGGAACGTGAAGGGCGAATCACCAGGGGGCCGGTACATCTGCGTCCGCACGAAATCCACGCTCGGCGGCCGGCATGAGAAAAAGCCACGCTCCCAGTCTGTCCAGATGCTGCTCCGGGCCATGTCATTCGAGCGGATCCAGCACTCCGTGTGCCCGCGCCGCAGCATCCTCTTGAAGCGGCGCCTCGCGAGGAGGCCGTCGGCCCAGGGGTACGCGGCGAAGAAGGCAACCAGTAGCAGCGCGTTGACGGCGGCATCCAGCGGGCGACCCGCAAAGAGAAGCCAGCCCAGGAAGACGACCAGGAACTGGACAAGAAACGCCAGTGCCGCAAGCACTCTGCGCCCCCACACCGAGTCCACCCTGGCCATGCCACACTCTATTTCCGCGCAGCGCCTTTTGTAAGGCTCAACCTTCCGTGAGGCTCACCTGTTTGTCTCACCGCGCAGACCAGCCGCCGTCCATCGTGTAGCCGGCCCCGGTGACCATTCCGGCGTCGTCGGAGGCCAGCCAGGCTGCCAGCGACGCAACCTCCGCCGGTTCCACCAACCGCTTCACGGCGGACTCGGTGAGCATCACCTTCGCGAGGACCTCGGACTCCGGGATGCCGTGCAACTGCGCCTGGTCGGCCAGTTGCTTCTCCACCAGCGGGGTGCGGACATAGCCGGGATTGATGCAATTGGACGTAACGCCGTGCGGCCCGCCCTCCAGCGCCGTGACCTTGCTGAGCCCCTCGAGCCCGTGCTTGGCCGAGACATAGGCGCTCTTGAACGCCGACGCCCGCAGCCCGTGCACCGAGGACAGGTTGATGATCCGGCCGAAGCCCTGCGCGTACATGTGCGGCAGGGCGGCCCGGATCAGCAGGAACGGCGCCTCGAGCATGAGCGCCAGGATCCGCCGGAACTCCGCGGGATCGAACTCCTCGATGGGCGCCACCTTCTGGATCCCGGCGTTGTTGACCAGGATGTCGCAATCGAGGCTGAGCCCCGCCAGCGCTTCGGTGTCCAGCAGGTCCACCGCCCAGGCGGTGCCGCCAAGCTCGTCGGCGAGCGCTTCCGCCCCGGCGGCGTCGACGTCGGCCACCACCACCTTGGCTCCGCGGGCCGCGAACTCACGGGCGCACGCGGCCCCGATGCCACCGGCACCGCCTGTGACCAGCGCCTTGCGGCCCGCAAGCGTCCCGCACAGCCGCCCCGAACTCACGCGCCTGCTCCCTTCGCGGCGGGCAGCCCGTGCCGGCGGGCGTCGGCGTCGTCGATGTCTTCCAGCGCGGCACCGCGCGTCTCGCGCAGGGTAAGGACGACGACGGCGGTCACCGCGCAGGCGAGCAGCAGGTAGGCCGCGGTGGGCAGCCAGGATCCGGTGTCCTTGAGCCATTGGGTCGCCAGCAGCGGGGCCAGGGAGCCCGCGAAGATCGACGTGACCTGCGAGCCGAGGGAGACGCCGGAGTACCGCATGCGGGTGGGGAAGAGCTCGGACATGATGGCAGGCTGGCCCGCGTACATGAAGGCGTGCAGGCACAGGCCGATGGTCACGGCCAGGACGATCACCACGGGGTTGAGGGAATCGAACATGGGGAAAGCGAAGAACGGCCACGCCGCCCCGGCAACCGCGCCCGCCAGGTACACGGGCTTGCGGCCCCACGCGTCCGCCAGCCTGCCCACCTGCGGGATGACGACGAAGTGCACCACGTGGGCGATCAGCAGGGCCAGCAGCAGCGAGGAGGTGTCGTACTTGTGCACGCTCTTGAGGTAGACGATCGAGAAGCTCACCACGAGGTAGTACATGATGTTTTCCGCGAAGCGCAGACCCATGGCCTGCAGGATGCCCTTGGGGTACTTCTTCAGGACTTCGCCGACGCCGTAGCTGACGGCCTGCTCCTTCTCCACCTGGGCTTTGGCCTCCAGGAAGATGGGCGCCTCGGTGACGTGGGTGCGGATGTAGTAGCCCACGAACACGATCACCGCGGAGAGCCAGAATGCCACGCGCCAGCCCCAGCTGAGGAAGTCGGAGCTGCTGAGGACCTTGGACATGATGAACAGCACCAGGGTGGCCAGCAGGTTGCCCACGGGCACGGCGGCCTGCGGCCAGCTGGACCAGAAGGCGCGGGATTTGTTGGGGCTGTGTTCGGCCACGAGCAGCACGGCTCCGCCCCATTCACCCCCGAGTGCGAAGCCCTGGATGAAGCGCAGCGCCACCAGAAGTGCCGGGGCGAGATAGCCCAGTTCGGCGAAGCCGGGCAGGCAGCCCATGAGGAAAGTGGAGACACCCACGATCACGATGGTCAGCTGGAGCGTCGGCTTGCGGCCCAGCCTGTCGCCGATCTGGCCGAAGACGATGCCACCCAAGGGCCGGGCCACGAAGCCGACCGCGTAAGTCAGGAAGGCCTGGATGACGCCGTCCAGCTCGTTGCCGGTGCTGGGGAAGAAGTACTTGCCGAATACCAGGGTGGCCGCGGTCGCGTAGAGGAAGAACTCATACCACTCCACCACGGTGCCCACCATGGAGGCGGCCACGATCTTCCGCAGGCCCTTGCCTTTCGCCGCTTGGCCCACCTCTGCCAGGGAGCGCTGTTCTACGCCCATGTCCAGCTCCTTTGTGTCCTCGTTGACACGTGCTGTGATCCACAACACGAATGACCTGATGAGTCTTGCTGCACATTCCTCGCAGCTCAATGGCCAAATCAGCACCGCACATGTGCAGAATTGCAGATATGAACCCGAATCCCGACGATCTCCTGGTCCTCCTGGCCGTGTCGCGCACCGGCAAATTCACGACGGCGGCCCAGCACCTGGGGCTGAACCACACCACCGTCTCGCGCAGGATCGCCGCACTGGAGAAGGCGCTGGGCGGCAGGACCCTCGCCCGCGCCGCCGGCGGCTGGGAGCTCACCGAACTCGGCGCCGAGGCCGCTGCCGTGGCGGAGCGGATCGAGGCCGCGGTCGGCACGCTGGAAGCGGAGGACCGCGCGCCGGACCCGATCGCCGGCGTCGTGCGCATGACCGCGACCGACGGCTTCAGCGCGTACATCGCCGCGCCTGCCATCGCCCGGCTGCGCAAGCAGCATCCTGGCCTCAGCGTAGAGATCATCACCGTGACGCGCCGGGCCCTGCAGCAGCGATCCGGCCTGGACCTGGAGGTGGTGGTGGGCGAGCCGCAGGTGCACCGGGCAGAATCCGTGCGGCTGGGGCAATACATGCTGGGCATGTACGCGTCGCGGGACTACCTGGCCGCGCACGGCACCCCGCGCACGGTGGAAGAACTGGTCACGCACCCGCTGGTGTACTTCGTGGATTCAATGCTCCAGGTGGACGACCTGGACGCTCCGCGGCGGCTGGTTCCTTCCATGCGGGACGGCGTGTCCTCCACGAACGTCTTCGTGCATGTGGAGGCCACGCGGGCCGGGGCCGGGATCGGCTTCCTGCCGTGCTTCATGGCCGGAAGGCACGAGGACCTGGTGCGGCTGCTTCCCCAGGACTTCGCCGAGTTGCTCCCTTACTGGATGGTGCTCCGCCCGGACTCGATGCGCCGCCCGGCCGTTGCCGCCGTCGTGCGCGCACTACAGGAGGAGACAGCGGCGCGGCGGGACGTGCTGCTGGGCGGGGCCTCGCCAAACGCTTAGGCGGGCGGCGTTTCCGGGGCCGGCTCCACGGGTGCCGGCGGATCGTGGCGGATCTCGGCGCCGCGGGCGAAGGCCCGGACCTGGGCGTCGTCCCAGATGTGGGCCGGAACCGCCCCGCCCAACAGCGTGCGGGCAAGCTTGGGGTCGTCGCCGAACGGGGTGTCGCTGCCGGCCATGATCATGTTGCCGTAGCGGCGGCCCTTGAGCATGGCGGGGTCGGCGATGATCATCGTGTGCGCGAAGGTGTCCGCGATGGTTGCGGCATCCTGCCTGGCGTTCCGGAGGTCGGGGCTGTCGCCCGAGTTGACCACGTAGAGGCCGCCCGGTGCCAGCACGTTCCTGGCGTGCGCGTTGAATTCGCGGGTGGTGAGGGCGCGCGGGGTGAACGCCCCGGCGAAGACGTCGCGGATGATCAGGTCACGGCTCGCGGGCGTGAGCGTTTCGGTGACGGCGCGGGCTTCCCCCACTCGGATCCGGAGCAGCGGCGCCTTGGGCAGATCGAACCAGGCGCGGACGTAGTCGGCCAGTTTTCCGTCCAGTTCCACCACCACCTGGCGTGCTTCCGGGTAGGCGGCGTGCACGTAGCGGGCCATCGAACAGGCCCCGCCGCCCAGGTGCAGGGCGCGCAGCCTGGGCCGTTCCTCCGGCGGCCACACGGATTCCACCAGCGCGGCGATCCAACGCATGTATTCGAAGTCCAGGAAAAGCGGATCTGCGAGGTCGATGTGCGAGCTCATCACGCCGTTGACCTTCAGGAGCCAGCCGTTGGAGTTGTCCGGATCGGCCACCAACTCGCAGTCCCCGGTATCGATGTAGTAGACGCCCTCCACCGGGCCCTTCGGCCGGGCGCCCTCAGGCAATTCGACGACGCCGCTCCCCCGCCGGGTGTTGTTGGCTTGCCGGGTGCTGCTTGCCTGCCGGCCGGGTTTTCCGCGCCGGGCCATCAGCGGGGTCCTGCCTGAGTCATGGTTTCAACCTTAGTTGACTGCAAGCCCTTCAATTCCCGACGGCGGGACGCACCATCCGGATCTCCGGCAGTTCCTCCCACTCGGGCGGGAGGAGTTCGCGCTTCCCGTCGGGGACGAAGCCGTTGCGCCGGTAGAACGCCTGGGCGCGCGGATTGTCCTCGAGGACCCAAAGACAGGCTGCCTCACGGCCGATCACGGCATCCAGCAGGGCCTGGCCCACGCCGGTCCCATGGACCCGCTTCAAGGCGTAGATCATTTGGAGTTCGAGGCTGCACGGTGCATCCTCGTCGCGGGAAGGCGCAGCGAAAGCCATGCCCACCAACTCCCCTGCCTTGTCGTGTGCGAGGACCGGGCGATAGGAACCAGCCAAGGCCTCCCGGTGCCGTTCCGCCCTTTCGTCCATGGCTGCCTCACGGGCTTCAAAGAACTCCTTGGGGAGAAGGTGCCCGTAGCTCTCCCGCCACGCAGCCAGGTGCAGGCGCGGCACGGTTTCCGCGTCGTCGGGGGTGGCTGTCCGCAGGGTAAAGGTCATGGCCGGTTCACACCACCCGCGCGATCGCGAAGCCGTCCCAGCCCTTCGTACCCACGGTCTGGATGGCGGTGGCGTCCAGCCTCGGATCCTGGCCCAGCATTTCCAGGGCCGCCGTGATCCCCGGGGCGTTGATTTCGTCCATGGAGTTGTCCAGGATGGCACCTTCCCAGATCACGTTGTCCATGACGATCACGGTGCCGGGCTTGCCGAGCCGGATGGCCCAGTCGAGGTAGTTCGAGTCGTTCTGCTTGTCGGCGTCAATAAAGACGAAATCGAACGCCTCTCCATCCGCGAGCAGGGGGAGCGTGTCAAGTGCCGGGCCCACCCGGATGTCCACCTTGTGCCCGACGCCGGCGGCATCCACGTTCTTCCTGGCCACCTCGGCGTGCAAGGGCAGGTACTCGCACGTGACGAGCCGGCCGTCGTCGGGAAGGCCTTGCGCCATCCAGATCGTGCTGAAGCCCGCCAGCGTGCCAATCTCCAGCACGCGTTTCGCGCCGCTCAGCTGCACCAGCAGCTTCAGCAGCTTCCCGGCGTTGGGCGCCACCTCGATAGGCGGCATTCCGGCGTCGACGGCGGAGCGCAGCGCCCGGGCCAGTTCGGGGCCGGGGCGCACGACGGCGTTGGACAAGTAATCTTCGACCTCTGCCCAGCCGTGCTGGACCCTGTGTTCGAACATGGCCCCCAGTCTGGCACCCGGGCCTCAGGCTGGGAAGGCCGCCGGGATGGTGGGAGAGTGGATCTTGCCGACAATCGCGACTGCGCCCGGCCGGAGCGGCCCGCGCGGGGAAGGAGCAGCAATGGGAGCCCACCTGCCATACAAGACGCCGGGATCCCTGCCCGCTTTCACGGTGGAGTCCGGGTCCTTCACGGACGGGCACGCCTTGCCGCCGGCCCAGACCAGCGCCCGCCTGGGCGTCGCGGGCGGCAAGGACGAGTCACCCGGACTGGCCTGGAGCGGCGCACCCGGGGGAACCAAAAGCTACGCAGTCACTGTCTTCGACCCGGATGCCCGCGGCGGGTACTGGCACTGGGCCGTCGTCGGGATTCCCGCCTCGGCCGCGTCCCTGCCTGCCGGCGCCGGCACCGCGGACGGACACCGGCTCCCCGCCGGCGCCTTCCAGTTGGCGAACGACGGCGGCACCGCCGACTACCTCGGAGCCGCACCGCCGAGGGGATCCGGACAGCACCGGTACATCGTGGCCGTCCATGCGCTCGACGTGGCGGAACTCAACTTCGCGGCCGGCACGCCGGCATCGGTGCTGGGCCCGTTGCTGGACCGCCACACCCTGGCCCGCGCCACGATCACGGGAGTGTTCGAACGCCGCTGAGGCACGTCCGGGACGACGCCGGCCAGGCAGAAGGCTCGCAGAAGGCCGGGGACGCGCCTCAGGATTCCTGTGCGGAAATGGCGTCCTCAAGCCGCTCGACTTTTCCTGTGAGTTCCCCTGAATAACCGGGGCGGATATCGGCCTTGATGACCAGGGACACCCGGCTGCCGTACTTGCCCACGGCCTCGGTGGCGCGCTTGACGACGTCGAACACCTCGTCCCATTCGCCCTCGATGGTGGTGAACATTGAATCGGTCCGGTTTGGCAGGCCAGAGTCCCGGACGATCCTGACGGCCTCGGCAACGGCGTCGTGCACCGAGGCATCGGCAGCACCGGCGGCACCGGTACCTTCGGCGGGCTGGCCGGACGGGGCTACGGAAAATGCGAGCAACATGGGCCAAGTCTTCCATGGCATGCCATGTCACAAAAAGTGCCACAGCATCAGTTCAGATGTTCACGGCGTCCGCGTTGCTAATCTGGGCAGCATGAGTCTGCCCCCTGAACGCAAGCCGCTTCGGGCTGATGCCGCCCGGAACGTGGACAAGATCATCACCGCGGCGAGGCAATGCTTCCACGATCTGGGTCCGGATGTGCCCCTGCAGACCATCGCTTCCACGGCTGGCGTGGGCCCGGCTACCCTATTCCGGAACTTCGCGGACAAGCAGCAGCTTGTCCTCGCCGCGCTGTCCCGCCAACTGAGGCTCCATGTGGACCCCGTGGCCGAAGAGGCGCTGGCCGGAATGGACGCGGCGCAAGGACTCATCAAGGTGATCGACGCCGTCGTCATGGTCGCCAGCGAAGACGCCAACCTGCTGGGCGCAGTCGCCGGAAGGCGCAACCTGTTGATGGGCATCACGGGCGGGCTGGTCGAATCGATGGCGGTCCTGCTGGCCCGCGGCCAGGGCCAAGGCTCGCTGCGCAAGGACATCACCATCGAAGACATGATCCGGCTGGTCGCCATGCTGATCGGTTCCGTGGACACCATGGAACCGGGTTCGAGGGCCTGGGAAAGGCCTGTGGCCCTGATGGAAGACGCGATCCGCACCGAACGCCCCGCCCGGCCCCTGCCGCCGCAGACCCCGATCCCGGGCGTCTTCCTCTAAGGAACGCAAGGGACGGGATACCGGACGTGCCGCCGTCGGGAATGACGCAACTGCGGAGGAGGAAACGGCCCCGGCGGAGCCTGCCGCAGCCAGGTAGCGAACCGGTGTGCGCAGGGCCCGGGTCAGCCGCAGCCGAGCAGTCTGCTTAGCGAAGGCCAAGCGTTCCGAAGTAGGCGAACAGGGCGAAGTAGCCGAGCATGTAAGTGAGCGTGTAGGGCCAACGCGTTGTCGGTCGTTTCAGGGCGTCCGTATCGGCATGGCTTCCGGTGCCCGCGTACCGGGACAGCCGAAGGTCGGGTCGCTTGAGCCGGTATATGCCCAGTGCCGCGAAAAACAGAGTGGACGCTGTGAAAGCGAGAAGCGAGAAGCCCCGGTTGCCGTTTGCGAAAGGAAGCGTGGTGGCAAGAACGCCTTGGAGCCCGACCAGTACGAAGTTGATCCGGCCTAACCGTTCGTCGGCTGCTCCGCCGCTTTTGAGCATCGGGAATCTGAACCGACCCCAGTAGGTCCCAGTCAGTGTGAATACGAGCACGGACGCGATGAGGAGCGGATGCAACGCCGCGTTGGTGTCCCCCATGCGGAGAGTCTAGGACTGCGCAGTGCAGCCAGGTAGCGAACCGGTGTGCGCAGGCCCGCCTCAGCCCCAGCCGAGCAGGCGCAGCCCTGCGGCCGCTCCTGCACCGACGATGACCACGACCAGGAACGGGGCCCGGAGCCACAGCGCGACGGCGGCCGCGGCGAGGGCGCCGATCCGGGCATCGAAGGCCAGCGACTGCCCGGAAGCGAAGGCATTGACCACGGTCAGCGAGGCCAGCAGCCCGATGGTCATGGTGCCCGCGATGTGCATGGTGCGCGGGTTCTTCAGCAGGCTGCGCGGCACGAAGTAGCCAGCCAGTTTGGTGGCGTACGCCAGGACACAGGCGGCCAGGATCCAGGGCCACAGGCTCATTCCGCCCCCTCCTCGGTGGTGCCGCGGCGGTGCGGGTAGGGGTCGATGTCCGGCTCCAGGCCTTCGTCGCTGCGGGCGTGGCTGAGCCAGCCGAAAACTCCGGCCACCGCTGCCGCCACCAGGATCGGCACCCCGGGCGGCACGAACGGGACCGCCAGCAGTGTCGCGACGGCGCAGACGACGGCGATCGCCCACGGCTCGCGGCCCTTCAGCCGGGGCCAAAGCAGGGCCAGGAAGGCGGCGACAGCAGCGCCGTCGAGCCCCCATTGCTTGGGGTCGCCCAGCGCGTTCCCGGCGAGCGCGCCGACGGCGGTGAACAGGTTCCAGAGGACGTAGATGCCGATTCCGGCGGTCCAGAACCCGCGGCGCTGTTCATCCGGGTCGGACTGGCCCGACGCCGTGGCGGTGGTTTCGTCGATGCTCAACTGGGCCTGGAGGTACTTCAGTTTCCCTTGAGGCAGCAGCAGTGCGTTCATCTGCATGCCGTAGATGCCGTTCCGCAGGCCGAGCAGGGCCGAGGCCGTCATGGCCGCGACGCCCGACCCGCCGCCGGCCACCACCCCGATGAAGGCGAACTGCGAACCGCCGCTGAACAAGAGCAGGCTCAGAGCCATGGTCTGCCAGAAATCGAAGCCGGACGCGGCGGACAGGGCGCCGAAGGAAATCCCGTAGAGCCCCGTGGCGATGCTGAGGGAGAGGCCGACCTTCACGGCCGGGGACTCGAGCAACTTCGGGGGCATGCCTTCATGCAACCACAGCCCCGGCCGGCTCCCTAACTGCGGGCTTCGGACCATCGCGAGGTTCAGCATATTGAACCCTGTTCAACATAGTGTTAGCTTTGCGGGACGAATCCAAGGAGGAACCGCATGCGCATCGCCCGTCTCCAGACCCCTTCGGGACCCACCCACGCCGTACTGCGCGGGGAATGCTGGGACCATATCGAGGACGCGTTCGTGGACGAGCTTTCCTTTACCGGCGCCTCCACCGCCGCGGACGACGCCGAGCTCCTCGCCCCGGTGCGGCCCGCGGTGCTTCTGGGCATTGCGCAGAACCTCGGCAACAACAGCCACCCGCTGCCCATCCAGGCCTGGCACAAGTCGGTGCACACGGTCGCGGCACCGGGCGCGGACATCGTGGCGGTGCGCGGGGCCGGCACGGTGAACATCGAGGGCGAACTGGCCGTGGTCGTCGGCAAGCGCGCAGAGAACCTCACGCTGGAGAACGCGCTGGAACACGTCCTGGGCTACACGGTGGTCAACGACGTCACCAACGTGGAGCAGAACCAGGTGGACGAGAAGATGTTCCAGGGCAAGGCCGGCACGAACTACACGCCGCTGGGCCCGTGGATCGAAACCGAACTCGAAGACCCGGACAACGTGGCCACCACCGTGACCATCAACGGCGAAACCAGGGCGAAGTCGGGCTCGTTCAACCTTTCCTCCTCCGTGGCCGCGTGTCTGGTGTACGTCACGCGCTGGCTCACCCTGGAGCCCGGGGACGTCATCATGACCGGGGCACCCAACACCTTCGTCGCCGTGCAACCGGGCGACCACGTGGAGATCACCCTGGACGGCATCGGCACCCTGAGCAACCGGGTGGTCTAGCTGGGCGCCGGTGTATAGACGATCAGCTTCAGCGCCGGGGCATCGGCGAGGGTCAGCTGGTGGTGTTCGTAGACCCCGGTGCCGCCGTCGGGACGGTTGAAGGAACGGGTGCGGGGTGTGAAGCCGCGGACACCGTGGGCCTCCCACTGGGACCGGAACTCGGGGCTGGACTGCAGCAGCCCGGCCACCAGGCTGGCCTTGCGGGCGTCCTGGATCCGGGATCCTGTTTCCGCCCGGAACTCGGCCAGGAACTGGGCACTGGTCTGATCCCAATCGGGCAGGAGCGCCCGGACCGCAGGATCGGTGAAGACGAGCCTCAGCAGGTTCCGTTCCACCCCGGATACCTCCAGGACGCGCGGGAACAGTTCGCTGTAGGCGTTGTTCCACGCCACGATGTCCCAGTTTCCTTCAAGGGCGAGCGCCGGATTCGGGTCGATGGCATCCAGCAGCCGCTGCACGTGCTCGGTGGTTTCCGCCGTACCCGGTCCAGGAGCAGGTACCGCGTAGCCGAAGGGCGTGAAGAGGTATCGCTCCCCCGCCGCGTCCAGGCGGAGCACCGTGGCCAGCGACGCCAGCACCTCGCGGGACGGGTTGACCTTGCGGCCCTGCTCCAGCCACGTGTACCAGGTGACGGAGATGGCGGCGAGGAATGCCACCTCTTCGCGGCGCAGCCCCACGTCCTTGCCGCGGGCCGCCTGCGGCAGCCCATAAGCGCTGCGCACCGCCTCACGGCGGCGTGCGGCCAGGAAGTTTCCCAGCTCCTTGCGCCACGCTTCGGGTTCCGCCATGTCCGCTCCTTCCCACCGGGACTGCCCCAACGCGGGGTCAGGTACGGCCCATCAGGGCACGCAACATGGGCCGCAAGTGACCCCGCGTTGCCCGAGAAGCAATTCTAGTACTCCCACTACCAGTATTGACGCCGTCTTGGTGCCCGGGTTATCCGCGCGAGAGACTGGGGAACATGCCTGCATACCGTTCACGCACTGTCACCCATGGCCGCAACATGGCCGGAGCCCGCGCACTGCTGCGCGCTTCCGGCGTCGCCAACTCGGACATCGGCAAGCCGATCATCGCCGTGGCCAACTCCTTCACCGAATTCGTCCCCGGCCACACGCACCTGGCGCCGGTGGGCCGGATCGTTTCCGACGCGATCCTCGCCGCAGGCGCCGTGCCCCGCGAATTCAACACCATCGCCGTGGACGACGGCATCGCGATGGGCCACGGCGGCATGCTCTATTCGCTTCCCTCCCGCGACCTGATCGCCGACTCCGTGGAGTACATGGCCAACGCGCACTGCGCCGACGCCCTGGTCTGCATCTCCAACTGCGACAAGATCACCCCCGGCATGCTCATGGCCGCGCTGCGCCTGAACATCCCCACCGTGTTTGTCTCCGGCGGTCCCATGGAAGCCGGCCGCGTGACCCTGACCGACGGCTCCGTCCGCTCCCTGGACCTGGTGAACGCGATCGCCGACGCCGTGGACGAATCCATCTCCGACGCGGACATCAACCTGATCGAAGAGAACGCCTGCCCCACCTGCGGCTCCTGCTCCGGTATGTTCACCGCCAACTCCATGAACTGCCTCACCGAGGCCATCGGCCTCTCCCTGCCGGGCAACGGTTCCGTGCTGGCCACGCACACCGCCCGCAAGGCGCTGTACGAGAAGGCCGGTTCAACCGTCGTCGAGCTGGTCAAGCGCTACTACGACGGCGACGACGCCTCCGTACTGCCGCGCTCCATCGCCACGGCCAAGGCCTTCGACAACGCCATGGCCCTGGACATCTCCATGGGCGGCTCCACCAACACCATCCTGCACCTGCTCGCGGCAGCCCAGGAGGCGGGCGTGGACTACGGCCTGGCCGAAATGGACGCCAAGTCCCGCCAGGTGCCCTGCCTGGCCAAGGTGGCTCCGAACGTGGCCAAGGACAAGACGTACTACATGGAGGACGTGCACCGCGCCGGCGGCATCCCCGCCCTGCTCGGTGAGCTGAACCGCGGCGGGCTCCTGCACAAAGACGTCCACTCCGTGCACTCAGCCGACCTGGACGGCTGGCTGGACGACTGGGACATCCGCGGCGGCAAGGCCACCGAGGAAGCGCGGGCCCTGTGGCACGCCGCCCCTGGCGGGGTCCGCTCCTCCACCGCGTTTTCCCAGTCGAACGAGTGGACCTCCCTGGACACCGACGCCGAGGGTGGCTGCATCCGCTCCGTGGAGCACGCCTACTCCAAGGACGGCGGCCTGGCCGTGCTGCGCGGCAACATCGCCGTGGACGGTGCCGTGGTGAAGACCGCCGGCGTGGACGAGTCCATCTGGACCTTCGAGGGCCCGGCCGTGGTCTGCGAGTCCCAGGACGAGGCCGTGGAGAAGATCCTGAACAAGACCGTCAAGGAAGGCGACGTGGTGGTCATCCGCTACGAAGGCCCCAAGGGCGGTCCGGGCATGCAGGAAATGCTCTACCCGACGTCGTTCCTCAAGGGCCGGGGCCTCGGCAAGAAGTGCGCCCTCATCACGGACGGCCGTTTCTCCGGTGGCACCTCCGGACTGTCCATCGGCCACATCTCCCCGGAGGCAGCCTCCGGTGGAACGATCGCCCTGGTGGAAGACGGCGACATCATCCGCATCGACATCCCCAGCCGCTCCATGGAGCTCCTGGTGGACGCCGCCGAACTGGATGCCCGCCGCGGGCGCCTGGAGGCCACCACGGGCTACCACCCGGTGAACCGTGAGCGCGAAGTCTCCGCGGCCCTGCGCGCCTACGCTGCGATGGCAACCTCGGCGGACAAGGGAGCAGTGCGCGACGTCGATTCCCTCTACCGCCTGACCTCGCCGCAGCCGGTGGCCTAGCTAGCCCCTGCCGTAGTAAACCCTGTCATCTGGCTGGCAGTTGTCGTCGTTTTGACAACTGCCAGCCAGATGGGTCTTAGGACGTGGAAAGCTGCGCCAGCACCTGGGCCGGCTTGTTCGTGGTGATTTCGTGGATGCCCAGGCCCTGGCAGAGCGCCACGTCCCGCTCCGAATCCACGGTCCACACCCGGAAGCGGCGGCCGGAGTCGAGCCAGCGCTGCACGGCACGGGCATGCTTTCGGACGTAATCGATGCCCGGCCCTGCGATCCCCACCTCGCAGTCGTCCAGGATCCGTTCGCCCTCCACTTGGGCCGCCTTCATCACGTTGGCCACCGCACCGCCCGTGATCCTGCCCAGACCCAGCTCCTCGCGGACCTCCTCCACGCTCACGTCGTCCACCAGCTGGCAGATGTGCCGTGCCGGGACGGACCGCAGCAGGTGCTTTACGGAGTCCGGGCTGAAGCTCATGAAGGACACCAGGATGTTGTCCAGCCGCGAGCTTTCCGCGTCCCAGCCTTCCCGGAGCAGGAGCTCCAGCAGCCGGTCCTCGAGCTTGAGCTGATAGGGGCTCGGGTGTTTGAGCTCGATCGCGAGCCCGATCTCCCGGCCGGCGGCGCGCAGCATGTCCAGCAGTTCGGGCAGGGTGAGGAACTGCTCGGAAACCCCGCCGTACTCATCGGGGATCCGGGCGCCCTTCCACGACGAGAAGTCCAAGGTGCGCAGTTCGGCGAGGTCCTTTTCGGCCACCGGCCCCGTACCGTCGGAGGTGCGGTCCAGGTTCGCATCGTGCAGCAGCACCAGGTGCTGGTCACGGCTGAGGTGGACGTCGCACTCCACTCCATCCGCGCCGTCGGCGATCGCCTTCAGGTACGCGGCCCGCGTGTGCTCGGCAAAAACCGCGCTGGCCCCGCGGTGGGCGTAGACCAGCGGCCGGCGCAACGGGGCCGCGTTTTCCGAAGAGTCGCTCTCGGGTGCCTCGATAGTCATGCTGACACGGTAGCCCACCCGCCCGGCGGGCACGGGGCTACGCTGGGCACATGCAGGTGAACTCTGAACAAATCCCGACGACGGAGCAAAGCCGCGCAGTCTACGAACCGGGTGCGCGCCCCGCCAAGGCGGTTGCCGCCGTCGCCCACTCCGCGGCGCTGTCTCCGGGCGACGCCGCGAAAGCCGCGGCGCTGCGCCGGATGAAGACCGTTGCACTGGCGCTGCTGCTCGGCATGGCGGTGGTGTTCACTGTGGCGTTCGCCCTGCAGAAGCAGTACCCGTGGCTGGAATACGTGCGGGCCGCGGCCGAGGGCGGCATGGTGGGCGCGCTGGCGGACTGGTTCGCCGTGACCGCATTGTTCAAGTACCCGATGGGCCTGAAGATCCCACACACCGCCATCATCCCGAGGCGCAAGGACCAGATCGGCGCCTCCCTGTCCGACTTCGTGGAAAACAACTTCCTCTCGCAGCAGGTGGTGCAGGACAAGCTGGCCAGCGTGGACATCGCGCGCAAGGCCGGCGAATGGCTGCGCTCCCCCGCCGGACCCGAACGGGTGGCCAAGGAGGGTTCCGCGCTGATCCGCGGTGCGTTCACCGTGTTGAACGACGACGACGTCCAGTCCGTGATCGAGGGCATGTTCCGCAGGCACGTGCTGACTCCGCCGTGGGGGCCGCCGGTGGGCCGGATGGCGGAGCGGATCTTCGCCGAAGGCCACCACCACAGGCTGGTGGACCTGCTGGTTGACCGCGCCGCGGACTGGGTAGCGGCCAACCACGCCACCGTGAACCGGCTGGTTTCCGACCGTTCGCCGCTGTGGGTGCCCTCCTTCCTGGACGACCTGGTGGGCGACAAGGTCCACACCGAGCTGTCCAAGTTCGTCAGGGCCGTGCAGGAGGACCCGGAGCACCAGGTGCGCCGCTCCATCGACACGTACCTGACCGAGCTCGCCCACGACCTGCAGCACGATCCGGCGATGATCGCCCGGGCCGAGGGAATCAAGGCGCAGATCCTCGGCGACCCGGAGGTCCGCGAACTGGCCTCGCGCACCTGGGGCACCATCAAGAACGCGCTGCTGACCGCCGTCGACGATCCGGATTCGGAACTCAGCCTGCGCTTCAAGTCCGCGGTGCGTGACTTCGGCACCCGCCTGGTGGACGACGCCGAACTCGCCGGCAAGGTCAACGCCTGGATCGGTGACGCCGCCGGGTACCTCGTGGACACCTACCGTTCGGACATTGCCGGGGTTATTTCAGACACCGTGGCCCGCTGGGACGCCGAAGAGACGTCACAGAAGATCGAGCTCCAGGTAGGCAAGGACCTGCAGTACATCCGCATCAACGGCACGGTGGTGGGTGCCCTGGCCGGGCTCGCGATCTTCACGGCGGCGCACCTGGTGTTCGGGTAGGGCGTGTTCGGCTAGGTGTACTGCCCAGGGACGTTGGTTCGGTGAATGTGATGACTCGCTGGAGTCGTTGACCCAAAGGTGAGGACCTCTGGTT
>NZ_QRCU01000039.1 GCF_003369445.1 Arthrobacter silvisoli | reverse complement strand
GTCTCCACCTCGTCCAGGTAACGCTTGCCGGCCCGGCGGCGCAGCCGGGACTCGTCCACATCCACGATCAGGCAGGCCCCGTCGTTCAGGGTCACGGCCAGCGGCTGGGCCCCGCCCATGCCGCCGCAACCGCCGGTCAGGGTCAAGGTGCCGGCCAGCGGACCCTCGGTGGAACCCTCCGCAGCCGGAGCCGGGTGACGGGCAGCGTCATGCCTAGCGGCAGCGAGCTTGTTGCCCACCGCGGCGAAGGTTTCGTACGTGCCCTGCAGGATGCCCTGGGTGCCGATGTAGATCCAGGAACCGGCGGTCATCTGCCCGTACATCATCAGGCCCTCGGCCTCGAGGCGGCGGAACTCGGGCCACGTTGCCCAGTCACCCACGAGGTTCGAGTTGGCCAGCAGCACGCGGGGAGCCCATTCGTTGGTGCGGAACACACCCACCGGCTTGCCGGACTGGACCAAGAGCGTCTCGTCCTTCTCCATCGTCTCCAGCGTGCGGGTGATCGCGTCGAACGCGGCCCAGCTACGGGCGGCGCGGCCGGTGCCGCCGTAGACCACCAGGTCATCCGGACGCTCGGCAACCTCAGGGTCCAGGTTATTCATCAACATGCGCAACGGCGCTTCCGTCTGCCAGCTCTTCGCGGTGAGCTCGGTGCCGCGGGCAGCTTTGACCGGACGGGCTCCGGTAGTGAAATCTGCAGTCATTTCTTTTCTTTCTCTACTACAAGCGAGCGGGATCAGCCCAGGTTCTTGGACTTGAGCCATTCCTTGGCGATTTCACCGATGTCTTCGAACTTGGCCACCCGGCCGTTCATCGTGATGAGGTCTTCGGTGGTCAGCGCTGCGGAGACCCTGTTCAGGGTTTCCTTGACAGTGTCCGTGGACTTCTTCGCGTTGATGATCGGCACGATGTTCTCGGACAGGAACAGGTTCTTGTTGTCTTCGAGGGCAACCAGGTTGTTGTCCTTCAGCGCCGGGTCGGTGCTGAACAGGTCGGCGACCTGGACCTGGCCGGAAAGCAGGGCATTCAGCGTCAGCGGACCACCGGCATCGAGGGCTGAGAATTCCTTGAACTCAAGGCCGTAGACGGATTTCAGCCCGGCCACGCCGTTCAGGCGGGTCTTCCACTCCGGCGGGCCGCCCAGAACGAGTTCCTTGGCCACGGGCTTGATGTCCTCGATGGTCTTCAGCTTGTACTTCTCGGCCGTTTCCTTCTTGACCGCCAGGACGTCCTTGTCTTCCGCCTCGGAGGCGGCCAGGAGGGCCAGTCCCGAGGGGATCTTCGTGGCGAGGTCCTTGGTGACCTCCTCCGAAGTGACCGCCTTGGTCTTGGAATCGAGGTATTGCAGGAGCGCGCCACCGTACTCGGGCATCAGGTCGATGGAACCGTCCTTGAGCGCGGGAATGGTGACTTCGCGGCTACCGATGCTCGGCTTTTCGGTGACCTGGATTCCCTTGGCCTTCAATGCCTCGGCATAGATTTTGGCGATCAACTGGCTTTCCGGGAAGTCAGCCGAGCCCACGATGATGCTGTCGCCCGAACCTCCTGCCGGCGTGCTTGACGAGCTCATGGGGTCCCCGCCGCCGCAGGCGCTCAGGGTGATGGCGGCGACTGCCGCGAGGGTGAAACCTGTCAGGTACTTCTTCATGTCAACTCTCCTGGAACGGCCCTGCGAAGGCATGCAGCGGCCACGTGGGGGTGGGTGGGAGGTGAAACTTGCGCGCCGGAAGGCCGGCGCCGGGTGTTGTTCAGACCGTGACGGGGGTCTTCGCGGGTTCGGCGATGGAGGCCGATTTGATGGTGCGCCGCGTCAGTCCCGGTGAGACCACACGGCGGGTGATGAAAGCGAGGAGCTGGTCGAAGAACAGCGCCAGCAGGGCGACCAGCACGGCGCCGGCGACCATTTGGCTGTAGTCGTTCTGGGCCTTGCCGTCGATCAGGAGGCGGCCCAGGCCGCCGAGCGAAATGTACGCGGCGATGGTCGCCGTCGAGATGATCTGCAGCAAGGCGCTGCGGACACCGGACAGGACGAGCGGAAGCGAGCACGGGAGCTGGACGTCGGTGAGGATCTTCATGGTGCGGAACCCCATGCCCCTGGCGGCGTCGACGGCGGCTGCATCCACGGCGCGGACGCCGGCATACGTGTTGGTCAGGATGGGCGGCACTGCAAGCAGCACCAGGACGATGAGGCTCGGAAGGATGTAGCCCATCTTGGACGGGAAGGCCGGCGAGATCAGCAGGACCAGCAGGATTAGGAGGCCCACACTGGGCAGGGCGCGGAGCGCATTCGCCAGGCCGGCGATCAGGAACACGCCTTTGCCCGTGACGCCGATGTAGATGCCAAGTGGTACCGCGATGACTGCCGCGATGGCCAAGGCGATCAGCGAGTACAACAGGTGCTCCCCGATCAGGGTCGGGATGCCGTCGGCGCCAGTCCAGTGCCGGGGGTCGAACAGGTAGTTCACGATGCCACCACCTTGGGGGTCCACGGTGTCAGCCACCGGTTGAGAAGGATGATCAGCCCGTCCAGGATCATGGCCAGGATGACGCAGAGCAGGATGCCGGCGATGATCGGCGTGAAGAACCTCAGCTGGAAGCCCTGGGTGAAGAGCGAACCGAGCTGGGGAATACCCAGCAGCGCGGCCACGGATACCAGGCTGACGTTGGACACGGCGGCAACACGGAGCCCTGCGCTGATCACGGGAACGCCCACGGGCAGCTCCACTTTCAGGAGGCTCTGCCAGCTGCGGTAGCCCATGGCCTTGGCGGCCTGGACGGTGTCCTCCGGCACGGACTCGAGGGCATCAGCCACCACGCGCACCAACAGCGCGACGGTGTAGATGGTCAGGGCCGCGACGATGTTCAGCGGGTCCAGGATCTTGGTGCCAAGGACCAGCGGCAGCAGGACGAACAGGGCAAGGGACGGGACCGTGTAGAGAAGGCCCGCGACGCCCACCAGCAAGGGGTAGATCCGGCGGCTCCGGTGCGCCCACCAGCCAAGGGGAAGCGCAATCAGCAGGCCCAGGATGAGCGGGATAACGGTCAGCAGGACGTGCCAGCCAAGCAGGAAGACGATGGTGTCGAACTGGCGGCCGAGCCATTCAATGTTCATCGCGCCGTCTCCAGGTGGGGTTCGGCTTCAATGGCCTTGACGACGTCCGTCGCGGTGACGGTGCCGATCAGCTCCCCGTGCTCGTTGACCACCACACCGCGGCGGCTGGGCGAGGAGAGGGCGGCGTCGAGGAGCTGGCGCATGGTTCCGGACGCCGCTGCGGCGATGCCGCTGAGGTTCAGGTGCTCGCGCTTCAGCTCGCCGCCGGCGATCTGCTCGGGCTGGGCCCAGCCGAGGGGCTTGCGGCTGCCGTCGACCACCAGCACCCAGGCACCCGTGGCCTTGGCGCGGGCTTCCTCCGCGGAGGCGCCAAGCTGGACCACGGCTTCTTCTCCGATGGCCACGGCGCCGGCCGTCTTGGTGAAACCAAGGGAACGGTAGCCGCGGTCCCGGCCCACGAAGTCCGCCACGAACTCATCGGCGGGCGAGGTAAGCAGTTCCGACGGGGAGGCCATCTGCGCAAGCTTCCCGCCGACCCGCATCACGGCAACCTGGTCGCCGAGCTTGAGGGCTTCGTCGATGTCGTGCGTGACCATGATGATCGTCTTGCCGATCTCGCTCTGCAGGCGAAGGAACTCGTCCTGGAGCTGTCCGCGGACCACAGGGTCCACGGCACTGAAGGGCTCATCCATCAGCATGAATGCCGGGTCCGAAGCCAGGGCACGGGCAACACCGACGCGCTGCTGCTGGCCGCCGGAGAGCTGCCACGGGTAGCGCTTGGCGAAGCTGGCCGGCAGGCCGACGCGCTCAATCAGCTCGAGGGCTTTGGTGCGGGCCTTCTGCCGGCTCTCGCCCAGCAGGATAGGCATGGTGGCCACGTTGTCCACGATCGTGCGGTGCGGGAAAAGGCCGGCGTGCTGGATGACGTAACCGATCCTGCGCCGGAGCAACGCTGCATCCATGCCGGAGGTGGGCTGGTCATCGAGATAGATGGTCCCGCTGGTGGGCTCGATGAGGCGGTTGATCATCCTCAACGAGGTGGTCTTTCCGCAGCCCGAGGGACCGACCAGGATGGTCAGCTTGCCGGTAGGGGCTTCGAGGTTCAGGCCGTCGACGGCGACCGTCCCATCCGGGTACGCCTTGGTGACATTTTCAAACTTGATCATTTCTTTTCCATGCTTTCGTGGGGCGCTTCATGGTTTCCTGCGGGTTCTTCGAGGATGTTGCCTGCCACCCTCACCAGTTCCTCGCCAAATGTGTGGGCCTTCGCTTCATCCAGGCGGTAGCTGGGCACCACGATGCTGAGGGCTGCCACGGTCCGGCCGCCGATCACGATGGGTGCAGCGACCGCCGTGATGTCGTCTTCCACGCCGCTGCGCACGATGGCGTAGCCGCGGCCGTTCTGCCCGCCGGTGAGGATCTTGCCGGCAGCGGATCCTTCCAACGGGATGCTCCTGCCGACCCAGCTTGTGTGCCGGACGGAACGGGTACCTTCGACGATGGCGATGTAGATTCCGGTCTCCCCAGGACCGGGAATGCTCAAGTAGCAGGACTCGCCCGTTTCGGCCACAAGCTGCTTCATGTGCGGCGTGCAGAGGGAGACGAGGGATTCCTGCCCCAACGCCAGGGCACCCAGCTGGATGATGCTGGCCCCGGGACGGAAGTTGCCTCCCGGATCCCGGGTCACAAAGCCGCTGCCTTCCAACGTGCGGAGGAGGCGGAGGGCGGTGCTGGCCGACAAATCAACGACGCGTGCGGCGTCACTCAGGCTGATGGACCCATCCGTGCAGACTGCACTGAGGAGGGCCAGCGCCCTTTCGACCGTCCGGGTGGAGGAATCTGCTGCCAACTGCCTGACCTTCTTTCGAGTGGTCCGGATCACCATGTCTTGCCATTCAGTAAAAAGCACTTTTCACGGCATGGCAAGAGGTTTCGCTTTATTTCCTGAGATTCCGGGATCCGAGACCGCTTACGTGACCGCGGGGTGTCGGCAGTGTTTCAGCGCTGTTAATTGTGGCGGTTTTGCCCTCAAGCCCTTGTCATGTGGTGGCAAGTGGTTTTTACTTGGTGGCAGTCTTCACCATCGGAGGAACAACGTGGAAACCGTCAATCAACTCCTTGACTCGATCAAGGGCGTGGGCCGCGATGCGGTACGCGGAGGATACTCCAGGGCCGTCTATTCGACGCCGGAACTCGACCTCAGGCAGTGGTTCATCGAACAAGCCCAGCAGCGCGGCCTCGACGTCGAGACCGACCGCAACGGCATCATCTGGGCGTGGTGGGGAAAGCCTCAGGACGGTGCCCTCGTCACCGGCAGCCACCTCGATTCAGTTCCGGGCGGAGGCGCTTTTGACGGACCGCTCGGTGTCGCATCGGCCCTCGCCGCCGTCGACATCCTTAAGGCGCGCGGTGTCCAGCCGCCGCGCCCGCTCGCCATCACGGTCTTCCCGGAGGAAGAGGGGTCCCGCTTCGGCGTGGCCTGCCTGGGATCGCGGCTCCTCACCGGCGCCATCGGCGTCGAAAAAGCCCTGAACCTGCGCGACGCCGACGGCAACACCTTCGCCGACGTCGCACGAAGCAACGGGCTGGACCCCCGGCACGTCGGCCCGGACCCGGAAGCCCTGGCCAGGATCGGCGACTTCGTTGAATTGCATGTGGAGCAGGGCAAGGGCCTGGGCAACGGCGGGCCCGCCATCGCCGTCGGGAGCTCCATCCTGGGCCACGGCCGCTGGAAGCTGAGCGTCAACGGCCAGGGCAACCACGCCGGCACCACGCTCATGGCCGACCGTGCAGATCCCATGGTCGCGGCCGCCCAGATCGTCCTCGCCGTCCGCGATACCGCAGCCAAACAGCCCGACGCCAGGGCCACCGTCGGCCGCTTGACGCCCGTTCCGGGCGGCACCAACGTCATTGCGTCCCGCGTGGACCTCTGGCTCGACGCCCGCCATCCCGACGACGCCGTAACCGCGCAACTCATCGAGGCGATTTACCGCTCGGCCAAGGAAGCCGCAGCGGCCGAAGGATGCACCGTGACCCTCACCGAGGAGTCCTACAGCGACACGGTCTACTTCGATGCCGGCCTGAGCCGGCGCATCGGCGCGCTCCTGCCGGACGCTCCCGTCCTCGCAACCGGCGCGGGCCACGACGCGGGCGTGCTCGCCGGATCCGTTCCCTCGGCGATGCTCTTCGTGCGCAATCCCAGCGGAATCTCGCATTCGCCCGAGGAGTACGTGGCCGACGAGGACGCAGCCACCGGCGCGGTTGCCCTCGCGGATGTCCTGGAGGGACTCCTGTGAGCGGGTACTGGTGCGAGACGGCGCTCATCGACGCCGACGGCGGCACGGGAGTTCCGGAGGTCGCCAGCGGCGTGCGTCTGGAAACACAGGGCGGCCGCATCTCCGCGATCACGACCGGAACCCGCCCCCAAACCGGCGACACGGAACTGCACGGCATCGCCTTCCCCGCGGCGGCCAACGCCCACTCCCACGCTTTCCACAGGATCCTGCGCGGACGCACCCATGACGGGCGTGGGGACTTCTGGGTGTGGCGGGAGCAGATGTACCGGAGCGCCGCCGAATTGACTCCCGGGAAATACGAGAAGCTGGCCACCGCTGTGTTCGCCGAAATGGTGGTCTCCGGCTTCAGCAGCGTGGCCGAGTTCCACTATGTCCATCACCAGCAGGACGGGGCGCCCTATGACCAGCCCCATGCCATGGAGTTGGCCCTGGCCAGGGCGGCAATGTCCGCGGGCATCCGCCTCACCCTCCTGGACACGCTCTACCTGGCCGGCGGCATCGGCACGCCGCTCAGCCCCGAACAGGCACGGTTCGGGGACACCGGCGTCCAAGCCTGGCTGGACCGCCTTTCCTCGCTTCGGACCGAGATCGCAAAGAACTTCCCGCCGGAGCTGATCAGTGTGGGCGCGGCATTGCACTCCGTCCGGGCCGTGCCCGAAGAGGACCTCAAGACGGTGGCAAGGCAGCTGCCTGCCGACATCCCCCTCCACATCCACCTGAGCGAGCAGCCCGCCGAGAACGAAGCCTGCCTGGAGGCCTACGGCACCACGCCGGCCGGTCTCCTGGAGCGCCACGGCCTGCTGTCCGGGCAGCTCTCCGCCGTCCATGCCACGCACCTGACACCGGAAGACATTGCCCTGCTCGGAAGCGCCGGCGCGACCGTGGTGATGTGCCCGAGCACCGAAGCCGACCTCGCAGACGGGATCGGCCCCGCACGGGAGCTTTCCGACGCCGGGGCGGCCATCGCGCTCGGCACGGACCAGCACGCGGTGATCGATCCCTGGACTGAAATGCGCGCCCTCGAGCACGGGGAACGCCTTGGCACCGGCCAGCGCGGCAGGTTTTCCCCGCAGGAACTGCTGCGGGCGGCAACGGTGGGGGCCGCACGGTCCATGGCGACCCCGGTTGCCCCGTCGGCGCTCCATGTCGGCGCAGTCTGCGACTTCATGGTCATCGATCCGGCCTCGACCCGTACCGCGGGATCCCGTCCGCTTCAGATGGCCTTCAGCGCAACCGCAAGCGACGTCACCGACGTCGTCGTCGCCGGCGAGCTGATCGCTTCCCGCGGTGTGCACCGTCGGCTCGGCGAGCCGGGCCGCCTGCTGACGGAGGCGTTGGAAGAGTTCTCCTGACAGCCCGTTACAGCACCCCTGCCTTCAGTACTCGAACGCAGTGGTCCTTGCGGTCCCGTCATAGCCGCCGGCTGGTGCGTGGAGTCCATACAGGGCCCCGATAGTCGGGGCGACGTCGAGGGTGCGTGCCTGCTCGGACGAGACCCGGCCACGTAACACCCGGGAGCTTCCGCCGGCGACGAAGAACGGGATGGGTTCGGTGGCGGGGTGGCCGTGGTTCCCGGGAATCGGGTTGGAGACGATGTACGGGTCAGAGAAGCGCCATCCGGCCCGGCAGAACACCACGAGGTCGCCCGCTTCCGCCCCCAGGCGGAGCACGGCGGGATCATCAATGCGCAGTACTCCGGGGTGTTCGGCGAGGATGGCCCGGATTTCGGAGAGCCCGGTGCCACGGGCGGCGCCGTCTCCCGTCCAGTAGATCAGGTCGGCTCCACCGTTCTGGGCGACGGTAATAGAGGACCGCAGATCCGCGCGTCCCGTCAACGCGAGCGATACCGAGATGACGTTTGTCGGGACCGACCAGTCCATGGAGTGGTCGGCGAGGACAAGGATCACGCTGCTTTGCCAGCGGCCGGTGTCCTTGAGGTGGTCCACGAAGCGGCCCACCTGCACATCGGTGTCGGCAAGCGCGGCGTCGCGGGCGGCGCGCAGTGTGGTGCCCGTGAGGTCCAGGTGGCCGACGCGGTCGATGTCTCCGAGGTTCGTGAACACCATGTCCGGGTCGGGCCCGTGCACCATCGCGATGAGGGCGTCGATCGTGGCGGCGTCGGGTGCATGGTTGGTGCCCGGAACGAGGGGGAACGGCTCCCAGCGGTAGCTGGCACGCTCTCCGAAGACCCCGTAGAGGTACTTCTTGCTCAGCACGGATCCCGTGGTGAGTCCCTTCTCCTGGAGCCGCTCCAGGAGAGTCGGGAAACGCAGGTCCGTGGCCCGGTCCATGTCGCGCACGGTGCCCTCGGCGCGGTCGTAGAACGAGTTCGCCGGGACACCGGAGCGATCCGGCCGGACCCCGGTCATCATCATGACGTGGTTTGGAATGGTCTCCATCACCGGCAGGGAACGGGCCGCCGGGAAGGAGGTGCCGCCGTCGCGCAGTGCCGCGAGGTTCGGGGTGAGCGCGGGCGTGATCTCCTCCGGACGGCAGCCGTCAGTGACGATGACATAGCAGCGCAGCCTGCCGGAATCCGGCGATGCCGCCCATGAGGTGCCGGGCAGGGCGGAGAGCACGACGGCGGCCCCGCCCGCGGACGCGAGACGCAGGAACTGGCGGCGGCTTGTACGGGGCGTGGTCACAGCGTGATCCCTTCCACTGGGCGGACTTTGTTGGTTCCGGCGGCAACCTGCCAGGAGGTTGACAGGGTGGCGGCCGAGTCCCGAACGGTGCGGTCGGCGAGGACGTACCAGTCCATCCGGACGCCGGCCGGAGTGATGTCGAGTACCGAGAACCCGTGCGAGTCGAAGTCAAGGTACTTCACGTGTGGGTTGTTGGCCTTGATGGCGCTCTCCACGACGAGCGAAGCCGTGCGCGGGGGCACGTCCAGGATGTCATCGAGGTTGTCGCTCGTCACCGAGGTGCAGACGAGTTCGGTTGCCACCGAGTCTCCTGTGAACGGGTAGCTCGGCGGATCGGCGGGGAGATCGCAGGCCCATCCGGAATGGATATCACCGGTGAGGAAGACCGTGTCTTTCACGCCGTTGTCCCGCAGGTGCCGGAGCACCCGGTGTTGGTCGGCTTGGTAGCCGTCCCACTGGTCCACGTTGTACGGGACACCGTCAATTGTCGTCCCGCCAAGAAGCTCCTGCACCGCCCCGAGCCCTTCGGTGCTGAGCGTGGAGGGCACCCGGATGGGGGTGATCATCACGGGGTTTCCGACCAGCTTCCACTGCGGCCCGGTCGGTTTCAGCCCTTCCAGCAGCCAATCCATCTGGGCAGTCCCGGTGATGGTGCGGCTTGCATTGTCGACAGCGGGATCGAGCTGGTTCGATGCCTGCTGGCTGCGGTAGCTGCGCAGGTCAAGCATCGACAGGCTTGCCAGCGACCCAAACTCGAAGCGGCGGTACAGTTGGCCGCCCGGTTCGAAACGCACAGGCATCCATTCGGCGTAGGCCTGCTGGGCGGCGGCCCGGCGGTCACTCCAAAGCCCCTCCGCGCCCTCAGTATGGTTCTCGGCGCCACCGCTCCAGGCATCGTTCGCGGCTTCGTGATCGTCCCAGGTGACGATGAACGGGACCACGGCGTGCAGCGCCTGCAGCTCGGCGTCGGTCTTGTACTGGGCGTGCCGCAGGCGATAGTGGGCCAGCGTCGTCATTTCGACCGCCGGATCATGCGGCCGCACCAGGACATCGCGCGCCTGGTACTGGCCGGGCGCGTATTCATAGAGGTAGTCCCCGAGGTGCAACGCAGCATGCAGGTCTCCCCGCTGGGCCAAGTGGCGGTACGCGGAGAAGTAGCCTGCCTGGTAGTTCGCGCACGAGACAACACCGAAGCGGAGATTTCCGACGGCGGCGCCAGCCGCCGGGGCAGTCCGCGTTCGTCCGATGGGGGAAACCGCGCGGCCGTAGGAGAAGCGGTACCAGTACACGGTGTCCGCGTCGAGGCCCGAGACGACGGCCTTGACCGTGTGGTCGCGCGCCGCGCCGGTTGCGACCGCGCCCTTGGCCACGATCCGCTGGAAGTCCGGGCTGGCCGAAACTTCCCAGCGAACCGTGACATCGGGGCCGAGGCCCGAGGCGGGCAGGGCTTCAGCTGTGGGCGTCACACGGGTCCAGAGCAGCACGCCGTCCGGGAACGGATCACCGGACGCGACACCATGAACGAAAGCGGCGCTGCCCGCAAAGGCAGGTGTGGACACAAGAGCGGGAAGGCCCGCGACGGCGGCAGCGGACCCGGCGGTGCGCAGAATCTGGCGGCGGGTGAATGTTGTGGAAGTTGGCACGCTTTTCAGTATGGGGAACTGAGAGGATTCAATCGGCTGTTTTTGCCGAGCGTTCACCTACTCGTCGGTAGACTTTCGACTGGACAAATCTGCTCGGGGCGTTGCGCCCGGGCCGCCCGTCTTTCGCAGGTGTCAGGGCCGCTTCTTCGTGGCCGCGGGGCCGCAGGGTGCGCAGAGTCACATGCCTTCAACTCTTTAACACAATGGAAATCCGGCGCTGTGGCGTGACACACTGTTTAGCGCGAGTGCACCGGCGCCTCCATTTGGAGTCAGCAGCCGACGATTGCCGCGCCACCCCAAGCCACCAGTCCTCAAGGGAGAGCCATGTCCATTTCCATTTCCGCCAGCCATGCCGGCGTCCACCGAAAGGTCATTGGCCTCGCCATCGCCGGGGCAGTCGGCGGCTTCCTCTTCGGCTTCGATTCCTCGGTGGTCAATGGCGCCGTGGACGCCATGAAGGCCGAATTCGCGCTGAGCGAGGCCGTCACCGGCTTCGCCGTAGCCATCGCCCTCCTGGGCTGCGCCGCCGGTGCCTACCTCGCCGGGAAAGTGGCCGACCGCCGCGGCAGGGTGCCCGCGATGAAGCTCGGGGCCGCCCTGTTCCTGGTCAGCTCGATCGGCACGGGCCTGGCATTCGGCGTCTGGGACCTGATCTTCTGGCGCCTGGTGGGAGGGCTGGGCATCGGCCTCGCTTCGGTGATCGCTCCGGCATACATTTCCGAGATCTCACCGCGGCAGATCCGCGGCCGGCTCGCTTCCCTGCAGCAACTCGCCATCACCAGCGGCATCTTCGCGGCCCTGCTGTCGGACGCACTGTTGGCCACCTCCGCCGGCGGCGCGCACCAGGATTTCTGGTTCGGCCTCGAGGCGTGGCGCTGGATGTTCATCGCCTGCGCCGTCCCCGCCGCCGTGTACGGCGTGATCGCCTTCAGGCTGCCGGAATCCCCGCACTTCCTGGTCCTCAACGGCAAGGAAGACGCCGCCCGGAAGACCTTCGACGCCCTGATGCCCGGCGACGACACCGAGCGCCACATCCGCGAAATCCGCGAATCCATCCAGCAGGAACAGCTTTCCGCCAAGAAGGGCTCATTGCGCGGCAACGCCTTCGGCCTGCAGCCCGTGGTGTGGATCGGCATCATCCTTTCCGTGCTGCAGCAGTTCGTGGGCATCAACGTGATCTTCTACTACTCCACCACCCTGTGGAAGGCCGTCGGCTTCCAGGAGAAGGACTCCCTCACCATCTCGGTGGCCACCTCCATCACCAACATCCTGGTGACCCTCGTGGCCATCGCCCTGGTGGACCGGATCGGCCGCCGCCCCATCCTGCTTGCCGGCTCCATCGGCATGGCCGCGTCCCTGGGCACCATGGCCCTGGCGTTTTCCTCGGCCACCGGGAACGGCACGGAGATTGCATTGCCGGGTGCCTGGGGTCCAGTGGCCCTCGTGGCGGCGAACCTCTTCGTGGTCAGTTTCGGCGTGTCCTGGGGCCCTCTGGTGTGGGTCCTGCTGGGCGAGATCTTCCCGTCCCGCATCCGCGGCCGGGCCTTGGGCCTCGCTGCCGCTGCTCAGTGGGTGGCCAACTTCGCCATCACGCTGAGCTTCCCGGTGATGGCCGCCGGCTCCCTCCCGCTGACCTATGGCATGTATGCACTCTTCGCGGCGGCGTCGTTCTTCTTCGTCATGTTCAAGGTGCCGGAGACCAACGGCATGTCGCTGGAACAGGCCGAGACCCTGTTCGTCCCGAAGGGCGCCAAGGTCCCGGTCAGCACCAAGTAGCGCGCCTTCCTGCCCTGGCAGCCCAACTGGCTAGCAGTTGGGCTGCGGCGGAGCCTTAGACGAGGTGCGGTTCGTGGGCGGCCAGGAACTTCCGGCCGCCGAGGGCCACGGCGATCGCCAGCACCAGGGCCAGGGCTCCGGCGAAGAACGGCAGCTGCGGGCCGAAGTGTTCGCCCAGCTGGGCCGCGGCAAACGGGGCCAGGGCACCGCCCATCCAGCGCACGAAGTTGTACCCCGCGGACGCCACGGGCCGCGGGGAATCCGAGACCTCCATGGCCAGTTCCGTGTAAAGCGTGTTGTTGATGCCCAGCAGCGCACCGGCCACGATCACCAGTACGACGACGGCCGGCACTGAGTGCCCCGCGGCCAGTCCCAGCCCCACCAGGTCGAGCATGAGGGCCGCCAGCGTGCCCACCAGGACGTTGTTGGTGCCGAAACGGCGCTGCAGCATGGGCGCCACGAAGACCGAGAACACGGCCACGGCCACGCCCCAGCCGAAGAACACCGCGCCGATGCCGTAGGCATCCATGCCCAGGATGAACGGGGTGAAGGCCAGGATGGTGAAGAAGCCGTAGTTGTAGAAGAGCGCGCTGGCCGCGGTGGTCCGCAGCCCCTTGTGGCCCAGGGCCAGCAGCGGATCCCGCAGCCGCGCCTTCTTGGCCGGGGCCGGGGTCTTGGGCAGCAGCACCATCAGGGCAATGAACGCGACGGCCATGAGGACGGCGGTGCCGAAGAACGGTGCGCGCCACTGCCAGCCGCCCAGGAGCGCGCCGAGCAGCGGGCCGAGCGAGATGCCCAAGCCCAGGGCGGCCTCGTAGAGGATGATCGCGGTTCCGGCTCCGCCGCTCGCGACGCCGACAATCACCGCGAGGGCGGTGGCCACGAACAGCGCGTTGCCCAGTCCCCAACCCGCCCGGAAGCCGACCAGTTCACCGACCGAACCCGACAGCCCGGAAAGCGACGCGAAAACCACGATCAGCGCGAGGCCGATCATCAGCGTCTTCTTGCCGCCGATCCGGGACGAGACGAAGCCCGTGACGAGCATGGCCACGGCGGTCACCAGGAAGTAGCTGGTGAACAACAGGGAGACCTGGCTGGGTGTGGCGTCCAGGTTCTTGGCGATGGCCGGAAGGATGGGATCCACCAGGCCGATGCCCATGAAGGCGAAAACCGCCGCGATGGCGGTGGCCCACACTGCCTTGGGCTGCTTGAGGAATGAGGCCTTCTCAGCCTCGAGGGTGTCTTCTGCTGGCTGCAGGTGCTCTGCGAGCTGGCCGTTCATGGCGTGACGCTCCTGTTGTTGTGCGTTTGCTTGGTGGCTGTTCGTTTGCGGACGGTCCCAGTCCGGCCGGCTTCAGGCCCGGACCGAACTGTTGATTTTGTGGAACACTGGCAGGGCGGCGCTGATCGCGTCGCGTTCGTTCTGGTCGAGGGTGGCAAGGATCGCGGCAATGTGTTCGTTGCGGCGGCGGTCCGCGAGGTCGACGGCGGCACGGCCTTCCGCGGTGGCAAGCACCCGGACCGCGCGGGAGTCATCTGGGTCGGCTTCCCGGCGCAGCAGCCCGGCGCGCTCGAGCCTGATGATCTGCTCGGTGGCACTGGGCACCTTCACGCCCAGGTCGCGGGCGATCTCACCCACGCGGGCGCCGCCGTCGAGCGCCATCTTCAGGACGCTCAGCTGGGCCGAACTCAATTCGGCGTGGGCATCGAGGCGGCGCAGGACGAACACGCTCTGGCGCAGCGCGTTGCGGAATTCCTGGGCCAGGTCGATCAGGGCGTCTGCGGGGCGTTCGGCGTTCATACTTAGGAAGCCTAATAGTTAGGGGCCCTAAAGTAAATGGGATGTGGGCGGGTAGACGCCCCGAGGGCCACCGGCCCAAATATGAAATTCAGGGTAAAACGTTCAATCACGCGATTTCGGCCGACGAGGGTTACCTTTGGTACGTCGTTTTGTTAGCCACATCACTCTTGCGGCGAATCACTCAAAGGACCCACATATGTCTGAGCAGACAACCACGGGGCAGCGTGCTGCCTCCAGCAGGGACAGCGAGCCCCACCTTTCCCGCTCGCTGAGCAACCGCCACATCCAGCTCCTGGCAATCGGCGGGGCCATCGGAACGGGCCTCTTCATGGGCTCCGGCAAGACCATCTCCGTGGCCGGCCCCTCCGTGATTTTCGTGTACATGATCATCGGATTCATGCTGTTCTTCGTCATGCGCGCCATGGGCCAGCTGCTCCTGTCCAACCTGAACTACAAGTCGTTCAGCGACTTCGCAGGCGACCTCCTCGGCCCCTGGGCCGGCTTCTTCACCGGCTGGACCTACTGGTTCTGCTGGGTAGTCACCGGCGTTGCGGACGTCATCGCCATCGCCGGCTACGCCAACGAACTCTGGCCGGGCATCCCACTCTGGATCCCGGGCCTGGCCACCATCGTGATCCTGCTCCTGCTGAACCTGCCCACCGTGAAGGCCTTCGGTGAAACCGAGTTCTGGTTCGCATTGATCAAGATCGTGGCCATCGTGGCGCTGATCGTGGTGGGCCTGGTGATGATCTTCACCGGCTTCAAGTCCGACGCCGGGGCAGCAACCTTCGCCAACCTTTGGCAGCACGGCGGCTTCTTCCCCAAGGAGTTCATGGGCTTCGTGGCCGGCTTCCAGATCGCGGTCTTCGCCTTCGTGGGCATCGAACTGGTGGGCACCGCCGCGGCGGAAACCAAGAACCCGGAGCACAACCTGCCCCGCGCCATCAACGCCATCCCGGTGCGCGTGATGCTGTTCTACGTGGGCGCCCTCATCATCCTGATGTCCGTCACACCATGGACCGAATTCAAGGCCGGCCACAGCCCCTTCATCGCCATGTTCTCGCTGGCGGGCCTGGGCATCGCGGCCACCGTGGTGAACCTGGTGGTGCTGACCTCCGCCATGTCCTCGGCCAACTCAGGCATCTACTCCACGTCGCGCATGGTGTTCGGCCTGGCCAACGACGGCGACGCTCCCAAGGTGTTCGGCAGGCTTTCCAGCCGCAAGGTTCCGCAGAACGCCCTGTTCCTTTCCTGCGTGCTTCTGCTGGCCGGCGTCGTGCTGCTCTACGCGGGCAAGGACGTCGGCGCCGCGTTCGACATGGTCACCACCGTCTCGGCTGTCTGCTTCATGTTCGTGTGGTCGATCATCCTGGCCAGCTACCTCGTGTACCGCAAGCGCCGCCCGGAACAGCACGCCGCATCCCCGTACAAGATGCCCGGCGGCATTGCGATGGTGTGGGTGGTCTTCGCTTTCTTCGGCTTCCTGGTGTGGGCACTGACCACCCAGCCGGACACCCTGACCGCTCTGCTGGTCACCCCCATCTGGTTCGCGATCCTGTGTGTGGCCTACGCGGTGGTGCGGAAGTCGCCCCTCCACCAGGCCCGCGTGGCTGAATGGAAGGCAATGTCCGACGGCGAAACCGCCGCGGTCGCCGCGGCTGCCGCACGGAACTAGCGTCCGGCAACTCGCCTAGCCACACAGCAGTCCTCCTCCACAAGTGCGTTTGTGGAGGAGGACTGTGGCGTTTGTGGTGCCGGCGCTTTCAGGCTCTTCGTCGATCCGGTGGGGTATGAGGAATGATCCGCCCGAGGGCGTTAGCTCTAACTCGAAGTCACCGCGCAGTCCCGGTGTCAGTGGGAGAAGTCTGCTGAGATCTCGGCGAGGGTGCGCCCCTTCGTCTCAGGCGCGAGCCATTGCGAGAGGACTGCGCCGAGCAATGCGACGGCGGCGGCTACGACCATGCTTGGGCCCATGCCGATGTTGCTGATCGCCCATGGCAGGGCGAAGGTGCCGAGTGCGGCTCCGATGCGGCTGAAGGCCGCGGCGAAGCCCATGCCGATGCCGCGCAGGTGGCCGGGGAAGACCTCGGCCGGATAGACCTGGGTCATCGTGGTGTAGCCGGCGTTGAAGTAGGAGAAGGCGAGGAACAGGACGAGCACGAGGATCGCTGGTGCGTTCGCCCAGACTCCGATGATCAGCAGGATGCCTGCGCAGAGCCACTGCCCGGGCACGGTGAGGATTCGGCGGCCGAGCTTGTCAATCAGAAGCACGGTGGTGACAACGCCCGCGGCCGCAAGTGCGGACAGGCCCACTCCACCAGCCCAGCCGCCGCCAAAGCCGAATTGGTTGAGCACATCGTCGGCGAAGGTCGCGATCGCGAAGTACGGAGTGACCGCGCAGAACCAAAAACCTGAGGTGAAGAGGGTGGTGCGCCAGTACTGCCTCGAGAACAGCATTCCAAAGGAGGCGCCCTTGATTTTGGTCCTACCCTGCGCGGCTTGGGCCTCCTGGATCATCCTCAGATCGATCTCTTCGGTGATGCTGTTGTGCATCTGGGGCGATTCGACGTATCTGCGTGCGATCGCGAGTGCTTCCTCACGCCGTCCCTTCGTAATGAGCCAGCTCGGCGATTCGGGGAGGCCAATTCGGGCGATAAACAGGACGAATGCGAGGATCGTGCTCGTGCCGATGACAAGGCGCCAAGGGGTGCCCGCGTCGTGCAGGAGCGTGCCGATGATGAATGCCATCATGAAACCGACATACCAGGCGATCAGGGTCAGCCCGAGCAACCGCCCGCGGAGCTTCGGAGGAGAGAACTCTGACAGCAGTGGCCCACCGATTGAGTACTCGCCCCCGATCGCGACGCCCATGAAGAACCGGATGGTGGCCAGCTGGATCACGGCCCCGTCTCCGGAGGTTACGAAGAACTGGGCCGCTGAGGCGAGCAGGAACAGGCCCATGTCCACGAGGAACATGGGCTTGCGTCCGAACTTGTCAGTAGCCCAGCCAGCCAGCGGGGAGCCGACAAAGATACCAACCAGCGGGCCGGCGGCGATCATGCCCAGAGATAGTGCGTCGAGCTGGAGATCTGACCGCATGAGTCCGGTGACGGGGCCGATGATTCCGAGGATGTAACCGTCGAGGAACATCCCGCCGATGAAGACCGCGACAAGCCGCACCATGAAGCGGCGTTTGAACTTGGAGCTGGTCTCTCCTGATATGGAGGTGTCGACGGAGTCCGTCGTCCTGGTCGGATGGATCATTGAGATTTGTTCCCTTCTGGCTTCAGCTCAAACCGCTGACGGCATCAGAGCGCCGTTTCCTAGACGCACGGACAGCCGGAGCCCTGAGCGACCGGCGGACGAGGCCGGCTGGCTCGATGCCAGCCGACGTGACCGCGCAGGACTCAGGATTCCGGCGTCGTCATGTATCACTGCTCTTCGAGATGGACGCGGCAAGACCTTGGTTTCCGGCACCCTCGCGCCGATACATCGAGATCAGAATCTCGGGTCGGGGTCGGCAAGTGTGACATACAACTCATATATCAGAACTCTAAGAGTACGATCCGCCCTGGTCAAGAGCTTGACACGTCGGCGAGGGCCCTCGGCGCGGAAAAGTCGCGAACTACGGTTATGACATTTACCGCTGCGGAATCTACGACACTCACCGTCGCGGTTCACAGGCAGGCGTGTCGGCGCGCGTCGCAGCCGCGCCGAAACGACCGGTTACGGCGGGGCGCCCATCGCCCCACTGGCTGGCCGGCTTCGGGAGTCCTTGGCCTGAGCTTCATTGCGCGTCCCCGAAGCTACACCACCCCGTCGAACGCGATGGTGGGCAGGTCCACCACGTGCGCGCCGCCGTCGGCCACGATCGTGGCGCCGGTGATGTACGAGGAGTCAGCCGACAGCAGGAAGTTCACCACCGCCGCCATCTCGGCAGGATCCGCGGCCCGGCCAAGCGGTACGTTCGCGGTCACGGCGCCGTAGGCTTCCTCGCGCCCGGACAGACCGGCGCCTTCGGCGAACTGATCCATCTCGGCGTCGGCCATCGGCGTGCGGACCCAGCCCGGGCACAGCGCGTTCACCCGGACGCCGTGCCTGCCATAGTCACGGGCCAAGGACCTGGTGAGCCCGATCAGCGCGTGCTTTCCCACGGTGTATCCGGCCACGTTCGGGCCGGCAAACAGGCCGGCCAGCGAAGAGACCACCACGGCGCGGCCGCCGTTTTCCTTCAGTTGCGGCAGGGCCTCGCGCAGCGTGGTGAAGGCCGTGGTCAGGTTGGCGTTCAGGCTCGCCTGCCAGGCACTGTCGCCGGTGTCCTCCACGGACGCGAACCCGTGCCCTCCGGCGTTCGCCACCACCATGTCCAGGCGGCCGAACTCCGCCACCACGGCGTCGACGGCGGCCCGCGCCTGCGCGGCATCGGCCACGTCCGCGACGACCGGAAACGCGCCGTGCTTCTGCGCGACGGCGTCCAGCGGCTCGCGGCGGCGGCCGACGACGGCGACCGCGGCGCCTTCCTGCAGCAGCCTGGCCGCGATGGCCTCACCGATGCCCGTGCCGCCTCCGGTCACGAGCGCCACCTGTCCGGCGAGTGCTTGGGTACTGGTCACTGTTGCTCCTTGGGTAGGGGTGGGGAACGCGCTCAGGCGGGGAAGGACGAACGGGCGAGGTAGCCGAAATCGGACACCAGGCTGGTGCCGTTGACGGGCGCGGAGGCAGGGGACGCCAGGTAGAGCACATGGTGGGCTACCTGTTCCGGTCCCTGCACCGGGAAACCGCGGGACCGCAGCGACTCCGAGCTTTCACCGAGGTCGGCCCGGGCCATCGGGGTGTCCACCACCGACGGGCAGACGCAGTTGACGCGGACCCCGTCGGCGGCCAGCTCCACGGACAACGCCCGGGTCAGCTGCAGCACCGCGCCCTTGGAGGCGTTGTACGGCACCATTCCCGGGGCGGCTACGAAGCTGGAATCCGACGCCAGCAGCACCATGGTCCCGGCCCCGGAAGCCCCGCCGGCGCCGCTTGCGGAAGTCCGGTTCGCGGAAGCCCGCAGGTACGGCGCGGAATGCTTGGCCAGCAGGAACTGCCCAGTGACGTTGACGTCCATCACGCGCCGGAAATCGGCGACCGTCACATCCTCCAGGCCGGTCCCGACCAGCCCGGAAATCCCGGCACAGCCCGCCACGGCGTCGATCCCGCCGAAGGCCGCGGCCGTCGCCTCCACGGCCCGGCGGACGTCCGCCTCATCGCTGACGTCGGCACGGAAGAAGCGGGAAGCTCCCGCACCCGGCACCCCGGCGAGTTCGCGCTGGAGGGAGGCTCCGGCGTCGTCGTCAACGTCAAGCAGCGCAAGCCGGGCGCCCTCCCGGGCGAAGGCGAGCGCGCAGGCCCGGCCGATGCCGGAGGCCGCGCCCGAAATCAGCACCACCTTTCCCGCCAATCCAAGGTCCACCGCATGCTCCTGTCCGTAAGACGTTCCCCATGCTGCCAGCGGATTCCGTGCGCGGACTTGACCGGCCGCGAACGCGACTTGTCGCTGGGTGCCTGCTTAGGGAGGATGAGTCGGCCTCCCGGCCTTGCCAGTTTCGACAAACGGCCTTCGCTCGCAGACAAGGAAGCCGCCCCGCTCGGTCCCTAGGCTGGGAGCCAAGCCCGCCAGGAAACGTGACCCGGCACACAGCGGGCCAGATGCCGCCATCGCCGACGGCCGGTCCTCGAGCCGCCGGCTGTACATAAGGACACACCATGAGCAACAACCTCCTCGACACCTCCACCTGGCTGCCCCTGGACGGCCTGGCCCCCGGATTCGACGCCAACAAGGCCGCCCCGGTCCAGGATCTGGCCGGCACCAAGCTGACCGTGCAGATCGACGGCGGAAGGTCCGACGGCGGCAGCTTCGTTTTCGAGTTCGGCGCCGGCACCGTTGCCTGGAGCGCTGGGGGACAGTCCGGGGACGACCACTACGAGGCGTTCGCCGTGGCCGAGGGGCTGTACTACGCCCAGTGGCACTCGGCCGCCGACCGCAACTACTCGGTGTCACTCTTCGTGGACCTCGACTTCGGCCGTGTGCTATTCGTCGGCGCCGTCCTGGGCCACGCGGAGCCCGGCGAGACCGCCGTCCGCCACGAGTTCCTGCCGGGCGTGATCACCGGGTCGGAGCCCGCGGGCGAGCCGGTGGCGGAGACCACGGCGCTGCTTGGCCGCCGCGTGGAGTGGGTATACAGCGACATCCACGCCTACGAGCACGTTTACCTCAGCCCGCAGTGGTACACGTGGCAGTGCCTGGCCGGACCCGAGCGCGGCCTGGCCGACACCGACACCAACACCACCTTCCAGATCCGCCCGGGCATCTACGTCTTCACCTGGCGCGAAAAGGTTATTCCCTGCGGCTCCGTCACCATCGCCGACCACCGGGACGTCCGGGCCATCCGCTCGCACGGCTACCTTTTCGGTTGGGACGAGGCCGGGACCGAGCCGGTGCACTTCACCTTCGGCGCGCACGGCCGGCTGATCAGCATGACCTCGCACACGCCCGGCCTCGATCCGGCGCGGTAAAGCCCGGCCCAGTGCGGCCCGGCCGCGTCAACGCGGACACACCCCGCTCGCTATGGTTGTCCTGAACAGGACATCTACAGGGAGGGTGCATGTCGTACGTCGTTGATTTTGAGAAGGTCTCCACCACGGGCCTGGAGTCGTCTCCCGTGGCGGAGGCCCTCGCCGGGCTGCGCGCCAACGAGGCCCGCTACTACAAGAACAAGTACGGCCACGTCTTCACGGTCACGCCCGCGGCGGAGGCCCCGGAGATCCTGGAGCGGATCCGCCGCATCCTCGCCGAGGAGCGCGAGATCGTCATCGCCTCCACGCCGTTGGAAGTGTCCTCCTTCGAGGTCGACGGCCTACGCATGGACTACGTCTTCTACGAGTCCGGGCTGTCCATCAATGTGATGTACGGCCTGGAGGAAGGGAAGAAGCGCGCCGTCGGATTCAAGCTTTCGCAGGGCATGGACGTGCCCGCGGAGCTTGCGGAGAAGTTCAAATTCGCCCGCCAGAAGTCCAAGCTGGCCGGCGAGATCCGGGGCTCGTTCTTCGTGATCAAGGGCGAGTACTGAGGCACGGGGCGGACGCTGAATGACGCGTCCGGCCCAAGTACCGCACCCCGGACGCCCGGCGGCGTTCGCGGCGTTCGCGGGGAAGGCGGGTGCCGCCGTCGGGCACCTGCCACGGAAAGTCAGTGCCGTGAGGGTTCGAGTTCCTCGATTGCTGCCTTCTCCACCATGCCGAGGTGCTGGCGCACCAACCGCACCGAAAGCTCCTGGTCGCCTTCCAGGAAGGCCTCCACGAGCTGGGTGTGGGCGCGCTTCATCTTTTCGACGTCGTCGCGCCGGGAATCGATGACCGCCACGAAGAGCGAGGAGTCGATCATCAACTGCTCCTCCTGCTTCATGAGCCGCTCGTTCCCGGACATCCCCACCAGCGCCACATGCAGTTCCCGGTGCCGGCGCGAACTCTCGGCGACGTCGCCGGAATCCATCGCCTCCACATAGGCGGCGAGGGCGCCACGGAGCCGTTCCTTGCTGGCCTTGTCCGCCGCGATGGAGCGGATGCCGGCGTGGACTTCCACCAGTTCGCGGGCCTCCATGATGTCCCGGACTTCCTTCTCCGTAAACGAGCGCACCTGGGCGCTGTGGTAGGGCCGGCGCACCAGGTACCCCTCGCCGATGAGGAAGTTCAATACTTCGCGGATGGTGGTGCGCGAGACGGAGTACTTTTCGGCGACCCATTTCTCGGTGACCGAGGCCCCCGCCGCAAGTTCGCCACTGACGATGCCGCGCCGGATCTCCTCCGCAATGTTTTCGGCTGCGGGCGCCGATGCCCCGCCTGCGTCCCCCTTGGTATCACTCATGCCGCTCATATTCCCAGATCACCCCCACAGCGCACCATTCGTCGTCATGAAATCAATATTGCCATACAATTTCTTGACATTGGGGCCATCCATGGCAAATATTGTCGTACATTCATGGAGGAACTTGTGGGAAGGATCACAGAATGAGCGTTGCTCAGGCACAAGACGCCGGGCATCATGAGGCCGGAAAGCTCTGGGGCGGACGATTCTCCGCCCCCTCGGCGAAGGCCCTTGAAGACCTCTCCCGCTGCCCTCCGGAGTACTACCGGATGGTCCGCTTCGACGTGGTCGGCTCCAAGGCCCACGCCGGCGAGCTGGTCCGGGCAGGCCTCCTCAGCGAAGGCGAGCGGAGCACGATCAGCAGCACGCTGGATGCCATCGTGGCCGACCACGAAGCGGGGACAGTCCGCCCCACGGCCGAGGACGAAGACGTCCACGGCTACCTCGAACGGGTCCTCGTGGAGCGCCTGGGCACCCTGGGCGGCAAGCTCCGGGCCGGCCGCAGCCGCAACGACCAGACCGCCAACGAACTGCGGCTCTACCTCCGGGCGGCGGCGGCCAGGCTTGCCGCGGAAGCGGCGGACCTCGTCGAGGCACTGATCCAGCGCGCCGAGGAAAACCGCGACGTCGCGGCGCCGGGTTTCACGCACCTGCAGCCCGCCCAGCCCATCACCTTCGGGCACCAGCTGCTGGCGCACGCTTCCGCGATCTCGCGCAATGTCCAGCGGCTCCGCAACGCCTGGGAGTCGTCGTCGCTCTCGCCGCTGGGTGCGGCGGCCCTGGCGGGAAATCCGCTCAGCCAGGAACCGCTGACGGCAGCCCGCGAGCAGGGCTTCTCCGGCCTGGTGATCAACTCGATCGACGGCGTTTCCAGCCGGGACCATGTTGCCGATTTCCTCTACGCCACGGCGATGCTGGCCACGGACATCTCCCGGCTGAGCGAAGAGCTGTGCCTTTGGTCCACTACCCAATTCGGCTGGATCGGACTGCACGACTCCTGGTCCACGGGCTCCTCGATCATGCCGCAGAAGAAGAACCCGGACATCGCCGAGCTCTCCCGCGGCAAGGCAGCCCGCCTGAACGCCAACCTCAGCGGGATGCTGGGCGTGCTCAAAGGGCTGCCCTTCGCCTACAACCGCGACCTCGCCGAGGACAAACACTTTTCCTTCGACAGCACGGACACCCTCGAACTGGTCCTGCCTGCCATCACCGGCATGGTGCGGACCTTCACCGTCCAGGCCGGGACCATGCGCCGCCAGGCCGTGCAGGGCTTCACGCTGGCCACCGAACTGGCAGACTGGCTCGCGGAACAGGGCATCCCCTTCAGCCAGGCACACGACGTCGCGGGTGAAGTGGTGCATTTCTGTGAGACCGAAGGCATCGGGCTGGAGGACCTGGACCTGGCCCAGGCGCAGGCCATCGACGCCCGCATCACCGAAGCAGCGCTGCACCGGCTCAGCATCGAGTCCGCACTGGCCCGGCGTTCAGGACCCGGCGGCACCGCGCCGTCGAACATTGACCCGCAGGCGAGCGCCCTGCGCGACGCGCTGGCCAGCAGCCTGGCCGGCTTCGCCACCCCCGACCCCGCCACCCCCGACCCCCAGGAGGTTCCGGCATGACGCCTACCCAGGTAACGGCACGCATCACCTACCGGATTGTTCCGGTCAAGCATTGGGCCCGCTGGATTGCCGCGATCGCGACGGCGGCCGTGCTGCTTTGGATCGTCGCCTCCTTTGCGGGCGCCCAGATCGACTGGCCCACTGTGGGCGAATACTTCACCTTCCCGGCCATCGTGTCCGGCATGGGCATCACCGTGGTCCTGACGGTGGTTTCCATGCTCATCGGCATTGCGCTGGGCGTGCTCGTTGCCGTCATGCGGCTCTCCTCCAACCCGGTAGTGAGCGGCATCGCGTGGATCTATGTGTGGTTCTTCCGCGGCACCCCGGTCTACCTGCAGCTGCTGCTCTGGTTCAACATCGCCCTGGTGTTTCCCGTTGTGGGCATCCCCGGGCTCATCGAGGGCCGCACCGTGGACGTCGTCTCGCCCTTCGTGGCCGCGATCCTTGGCCTCGGCCTGAACCAGGGCGCCTACACCTCCGAGGTGGTACGTGCCGGCATCCTGTCCGTTGACGAAGGCCAAGGCGAGGCGGCCAAGGCCTTGGGCCTGCCCGGCACCGCAACCATGCGGACCGTGGTCCTTCCCCAGGCCATGCGGGTCATCCTGCCCCCGATCGGCAACGAAACGATCGGCATGCTGAAGACAACGTCGTTGGCGTCCGCCATCGGCGCTTCGGAAGTGCTGAACGAAGCCCAGCACGTCTACCTGGTCAACAACATGATCATGGAGCTGCTGATTGTCTCCGGCATCTGGTACCTGCTGGCCGTCTCCGTCCTGTCCGTCATCCAGTACTACGTGGAACGCCGCTTCGCCAAGGGCAGTTCCAGCAAGGCCCTCCCCCTGACCCCTTGGCAGAAGGTGGTCTGGTTCTTCACCAGCCGTAGGAGCGTCGCATGAGCATCCAGCCACTTGTCCAGCTTGAGGGCATCACCAAGAGCTTCGGCCCCAACGACGTCCTCAAGGGCGTCGACCTGGAAGTAAGCAGCGGTGAAGTTGTCTGCATCCTGGGCCCCTCCGGTTCCGGCAAGTCCACCCTGCTGCGCTGTATCAACTTCATCGAGCAGCCCACCTCCGGGCTGGTCTTCGTTGGCGACGAGGTCATCGGGCACCGCCGCACGGAAGACCCCGAGGTCCTCCAGCAGGTCCACGAGAACGCCATCGCCCGCCAGCGCAGCGAGATCGGCATGGTCTTCCAGCGCTTCAACCTGTTCCCGCACATGACAGTGCTGGAGAACATCACCCACGCCCCGCGCCTGGTGCGGGGGCACAGCGCGGCCGCGGCCAACGAGGCGGCCATGACCCTGCTGGAGAAGGTGGGCCTCGCGGACCGGGCCACGGCCTATCCGCGCCAACTCTCCGGCGGGCAGCAGCAGCGGGTAGCCATCGCCCGTGCACTGGCAATGGAGCCCCGGCTCATGCTCTTCGACGAGCCGACCTCCGCCCTCGACCCGGAACTGGTGGGCGAAGTCCTCAAGGTCATGCAGGAACTCGCTGCCGGCGGACTGACCATGATCGTGGTCACCCATGAAATCGGCTTCGCACGTGAAGTGGCGGACCGCGTGGTGTTCATGGACGGCGGCGTGATCGTGGAGCAGGGCAGCCCATCCGAAGTGATCGACAACCCGCAGAACCCCCGGACCCGGGCCTTCCTGTCCAGGGTCCTCAAGTAACTCCCCTCAAGTAACTCCCCCCAAGTAACTCCCTCGAAAAACATCCCCTCCCCCGAAGGAAGACCATGAAGAAGAACCTCCTCAAGGGCGGCACCGCCGTCCTCGGCCTCGCCCTCGCACTCACCGCCTGCGGCGCGCCCGCCAAGAGCGCCGACGGCAAACCCAGCACCATCAAGGACGGCGTCCTGAACGTCGGGCTGTCCCCCGACTTCCCGCCCATGGAGTACTTGGACGAAAGCAGCAACCAGCTGGTGGGCGTGGACGTGGATATCGTCACCGAAATCGGCAAACGCGTGGGCCTGAAGGTCGAGTACACCCAGCAGAAGTTCGACCAGCTCATCAACTCGGTAAAGACCGAACGGGTGGACATCGTCTTCTCCGGCATGTCCGACACTGTGGAACGCCAGAAGACCGTGGACTTCATCGACTACTTCAAGTCCGTGGGCCGCTTCTACGTGCTCGGTGCCAACAAGGCCAAGTACACCCAGGACACGGATGTCTGCGGCCAGAGCGTGGCCGTGAGCTCCAAGACCGACTACTACCCGGCCCTGCAGCGCTTCAGCAAGGAAAAGTGCGAAGGCGCCGGCAAGCCGGCCGTGAACATTGTCCCGACCGACTCCGGCGCCGCGGCCCGCCTGCAGCTGGACCAGGGCCGGGCCCAGGTAGCCATCCAGGGCGCAGAGAACCTGGTCTATTTCGAAAAGAAGAGCCCGGGCAAGTACGCGATGGTCCTGGGCAACGTCAACGAACTTCCGTTCGGCGCCGCCACCAAGAAGGGCAACACGGCGCTGCAGGACAAGGTGGTCAAGGCCTTCCAGGACATGAAGACGGACGGCACCCTGAAGAAGATCCTGGACTCCCACAATGTGGGCTACGGCCTCACGGATCCGGTCCTGAACGGGGTCAAGTAAGCGGTGAAGCCTGATACCGCCAGGGCCGGTGTGGACGCCCCCACCACACCGGACAGCGCCACACTGGCCCTGGCCTTCGACCTTGACGGACCCACTGGCAATGCCATGCTCAGCGGAGCCCTCTGGCGCAAACCCGGCTACTTCACCCTGGGCGCCTACGGCCCGCACCGGGCGATGCCCCGGATCCTGGACATCCTGGCCGGACACGGACTCACCGCCACCTTCTTCACCCCGTCCTGGGTGGTGGAACAGTGGCCGGAACTCTGCCGGAGGGTCCTGGAGGAGGGCCACGAAATGGCGCACCACGGGCACCGCCACGAAGTGTTCTTCGGCAAACCCGAAGCGGAGCAGCGGGCCATCATCCGCCGCAGCCGGGAAATCTTCCGGCAGCTCCTCGGCGCGCCGGGGGCGGGCTTCCGTGCCCCTTCCGGCGACTGGCACCCGCAGACAGCGCAGCTCCTCGCCGAGGAAGGCCTGCTGTATTCCAGCTCGCTGCGGAACGGCGACCTGCCCTTCCGGCACGCGGACAACGGGCTGATCGAGCTGCCCGCCAAATCCCTCTTTGACGACTACACCGCCTTCGCCTACCACCGCTCCCCGAACTTCCCGTCCGGACTGGACCGGGTGGCGGCCTATCGGCCGGTCTTCAACGGCTGGCGGGACGAGATCCTCGCGGCAGCGGACGAAGGCCTGATGGTCAGCACCATCTGGCACCCCAAGGTCATCGGCACCCCGGGCCGGGCCCTGCTGCTGGACGAGTTCTTCGGCACGATCCTGGACTCGGGCCGGGCCCGGATAACCACCTGCCGGGCCGTAGCCGAGGACTGGAACGAAAGGCTCCTGCGATGACACCCACTTCCGGATTCCCGACGGCGGCGGGCACTGCCGCGGGCGGCCGTCCACACCTGCCGCTCTGGCCGCACGGGGCGCGCTGCGCCGTCGTCGTCACGATCGACGTCGACGGCGACCTGCCCTTCCTGGCTCTCGACCCGGCGCACCGGGACCGCCTGAAGTCCCGTTCCGTGGGGCAGTACGGCCCGGACCATGGCGCCGGCCGGCTCCTGCGCGTACTGGAACGGCTGGGCGTGGCGGCCAGCTGGTTCATCCCCGGCGCCATCGCACAGCAGTACCCGGAGCTGGTCCGCTCCGTGGTCCATGGCGGGCACGAACTCGCCTGCCATGGCATGCACCACCTGGACTTCGACGGCCTGGACCTTGATGGCCAAGCGACGGAAATGTTCGACGGCGCCCGCGCGCTGCAGGAGGTTTCCGGCGCCCCGGTCCGCGGGTTCCGCACGCCCTCCGGCGAGTGGAAGCCCGGCTTCCCGGAGGCCATGGCCGCCGCCGGGTTCGAGTGGTCGTCCTCGCTGCCGGGCGACGACAGGCCCTTCCCGCTGGGTGACACCGGCGTCCTGGAACTGCCGTTCCGCTACGAGTTGGAGGACCTGCAGTACCTGGGCTTCAACCTGGACCCGCCCTTCCCACCGGGACAGTCACGGATCCAGAGCCTGGAGGCCGTCCGGGACAACTGGGACATCGAATTCGCGGCCGCCCGGCGCTTCGGGACCATGCTCATGCTCCGGCTCAATGCCGAGATCATGGGCACTCCTGGACGGGCGCGGCTGCTCGAGGACTTCCTGTCCTCCACCATCGCTTCCGGGGAGGCCTGGATCGCGACGTGCGGCCGGCTTGCCGCGCACTGGGCCGGGCAGCCGGTGGAAACGGACCATCCCTACCGCCGGTTCGTGGACCTGGCTGCACGGGAATCATGACGACGGCGGCCCGCACCCAAGCACCGCCACTGGCCGCCCGTCTGGGCGAGTGGGTGGCCGGGATGGCAAACCATACGCTCTCCCCCAGGCTTGCGCAGAAGGCCTCCGACCATCTTCTGGACACGCTCGGCGCCATGGTCGCGGGCCAGGACGAACTCCCGGCCCAGGCCGCGCGGGCGGTGTTCCGACGGCCCGGCCCCGTACCGCTGGCCGGTGTCGCCGGCTTGGATCATCACCACGCCGCCTTGGATCCGCTGGACGCCGCCTTCGTCAATGCCGTGTCCGCCCACTGTCTCGAAGTCGACGACACCGAAGGTTGCGATCATTCCGGCGCGGTCGTGGTGCCGGTGTTGCTTTCGCTCCTGCCCTCTTGCGGAGCGCCCGACGGCGGCGCGCCCGACGGCGGTGCGCGCCCAGGCGGGCGGCTCCTCCCCGCGCTGGTGGCCGGCTATGAGGTGGGACGCCGGGTGCAGCTCGCGCTCGGTGGATACGAGCAGCACAACGCCCGCGGCTGGCATTCGACGGCTACCTGCGGGGTGTTCGCAGCCGCGGCCGCGGCCTCGGTGATGCTGGGGCTGGACGGCGGGCAGTCGGCGTCGGCCCTGGGCATCGCGGCGAGTTCCAGTGCCGGCGGCTGGGCGTTTTCCGCCGACGGCAGCATGACCAAGCAGTTCCATCCCGGGCAGGCCGCACGGGCAGGGCTTGAGGCCGCGCTCCTCGCGCAGGCGGGCGCGAACGGTCCGCGGCAGGTGTTCGAGCCGGTGTGGGGTGGTTTCTTCGCCACGCACGGCGGCCCGGACGGCGCCGGCTTCGACAAGGTGGAACCCGGGCTCCTCGTGGATGGGCTGGGCTCCACCTGGCACTTCGAACATTCCGCCATCAAGCCCTACGCCAGCTGCCGCAGCGCCCACACGGCCATCGACGCCTTCCTGGGCGTCCTGGCGGCGGAAGGCCTTTCTCCGGCGGATGTCCGGGCCGTGCGGGTGCACGTCAGCGGCTTCCTGCGGCCCATGATCTGCCCGCCCGCGCCCGCGGACGCCGCCCAGGCCCGGATGAGCCTGCCGGTGTCGCTGGCTTTGTTGTTGGAGGGCAAGGACTTGATGCCCGAGGACTTCAGGCTCTTCGACAGCCCCGGGGTGCTGGAGCGGCTGGCGCGCATCGAGGTTGTGCGGGATCCGGAAGGCGGGCGGGAGCCGGAAGGCGGGCGGGAGCCGCTGGTGGAGGTGATCACGGCCCATGGCACCTTCGCCGCGCGCGTGGAGCATGCCCGGGGCGGGGCACGGCACCCCCTGAGTCCCGCCGAGGTGGAGAAGAAGTTCTGCCGGCTGACTGCGGACCGTCTCGGCGCGGCGCAGCAGGCGGAGTGGATAGCATTTGCCCGGAAACTGCCCCCGGAAACGTTGTTTGCCCGCTCACATTTGGGCGGGCAAACAACATTTGCCGGGGCGAAAGCGTCGGAGCGTAATCCGGGCTCCAGTCAGGAGCCCGGTGCCCCTAACTCATCGTGATCTCCCGGATGGTCAGCCGCCGGAAGGTTGCACGGCCGTCGTTGGAGTAGAGGCGGATGCCGTTGTCGCCTTCCAGGGGGAAGACCCGGTGCGAGTGGACCACCGTGCCGTCGCCCACGAAGAGTTCCACGCTGTTGCGGTCCACCAGGACACGGACTTGCAGCTTCCCCGCAGCGGGGTCGAACGGCGTCTGGGATTCCCCTCCTGTGGGGTTGATGGTCGGACGGCGATTGACGTAGCTGTACCGGCCCGGGAGATAGGCGCCGACGGCGACATGGCGGCCGCCGCCCGGGGCCCGGCACAATTCGAAGCCGATGTTCGTTGGCGGTGCCGCCGGGTCCCAGGCCAGCTCGCAGGACAGATCGTAGGCCCCGGAACGGAGGGTCAGGTCCTTGGTGCCCTGAACTGACACATCACCAAGGCGGTGCGTGCTGCCTACATAAGCAGAGAGCGCGGCCGGGGGTGCCGAAGCTAGCCGGTACCCGTTTCCGGCACGGATGAGCCGCAGTTCGCGGACGATCATGTCGTCACCGTTGTAGCCGTCGGTGGCCAGGGTCGGCGTGTTGTGCGGGTAATCCCAGAAGTTCGCCCAGCCGATGGCCCGGCGCAAGGCCGGGTTTTCGGCGCACGAAGCAAAGTGATCGGGGTAGGTGACGGCGCCGTAGAAGTCGAAGCCCCAGTCCAGCCAGTGCGGCTCGTCGTGGTCGGGGACGAAAGCGGAGCCGTTGAAGGCGCCGGTCCAGTAGGCGTAGGTGGCAGGCAGCCCGCGGCCATTCCCGTTCGCGCTGGTACCGAGGATCCAGTGGGTGGTGCCGTCGTCCGCGGTCATCCGGAAGATGTCGGGGCACTCAAGCAGGCCGAGGTCGGTGCGGACGAACTCGCCCACCCGGGTCCAGGAATGGAGGTCCGGCGAAACGTAGAACCCGAGCGTGCGGCCTTCCGCGTTCGCCAGGAACCAGCGGCGGCGGTCACCGTCCCAGATGATCTTCGGGTCGCGGAAGTCCTGCACGCCGGGGTTCGGGAGGACCGGGGCCTTGCCGCCCGGCGTGAAGCTGCGGCCGCCGTCGGTGGAATACCACAGGTACGGCGCCTGTTTTCCGCCGGGAGCCTGCGTGACGACGGCGATCACCGCGCCCTTGCCGTAGCCGGCGGTGTTCCGTTCGTCGACCACAAGGCTCCCCGACCAGCAGTCGCCGTTCGCGTTCGAGAACTTCGGGATGGCGACGCCCTCGTCGCGGAAAGACACATGGTCCCGGGTGGTGGCCAGGCGCCATGCAGTGCCGGCCCCGCCCTCAAGGTAATCGGCGTTGTACAGGTAGTAGTACAGGTATTCCCCGTTGACGTAGATGGGCCGCTGGGGATCGTTCTTCCAGTTGTCCGGGACGCTGAAGTGGTACTCAGGACGCTGACGCATTCCGCCTCCATTGACGAGTAGCGGTGCCGCCGCTGCGGGCCCGGCCGTTGCCGGTGCTGCCAGGTAGCCCAGCGCCGCGACTCCGGCGCCGGTGACCAGTGAGCGCCGGCTGACCCGGGATCCGGGAACAGCGGTGTCCTGCATGATGCTGGGTGTGTTCATTCTGTGGCTTTCTTGTGTGGAGTGCTTCTTCGCACATGGCCTGTGGGAGCAGTAATGGGGAGAGGGCGCGGTCCAGCCCCCCGAAATGTGGTTCGCCCGCTCAAATTTCAGCGGGCAAACAACATTTCGGCGGGCGGAACCCGCGGCGGCCGGGCCGGGGGCTGTTGCCGGGCGGAACCCGCGGGGGCCGGGCCGGGCCGGGCCAGCGCAGCCTCAGAGAGGAGTGACCACGAGGTCCTGGTACGCGGCGCGCCCGTCAAACACGTTCACGCCCACCTTGCCCGAGCTGAACTGAGTGTCCGTGATATCGATCAGTTGGGCGCCGTCCACGGAGACCGTGATGCGGTTCCCCTGGACCGCCGTGTCCAGCCGGTAGCTCACGCCTTGCGAGAGGGCCACCGGGACCTTGGCGAGGATGCCTGTCGTGGGGTTGAACACGCCGTTGACCAGCACGAACACGCGGACTTCGCGCAGGTTCGGGTCCAGGTTCACGTAGTACGCGCTGGAGCCGTCGGCGGAGGAGCGCAGCAGCACCGAGCCCGCGCCGCCATAGCCATGTTCCGGGGCGAGGTCGCGGTTGCGCATGGCACCGGCGAACGGTTCGCCGCCGAAGCGCACCGTGGCCTGCACCCGCACATCCGTGAACGACGCCGGGCTCATGGCGGTGGAGTCCTTGTCGAAGGTTCCGGCCAGGCCCGCGCCCGTGCTTTCCCAGCGCCCGCCGGGCACCACGGTGTACGCGCCCAGGTTGTGCCGTGCGCTTCCCGTGGCGGCCGGCAGCGGTGCCGACGGCGGAGCTGTGCTTTGCGGGGAGCCGCCCAGGCGGGCGGTGTCCGAAAGCTGGTGGACCTTGACCGAGACCAGCCGGGCGGTGCCGCCCGCTGCGGCGAAGGACAACCCCGTGGAGGAGGGGTCCGGGAACACGAGGGAGGAGATCGACGCCGTCCCGTCCCCGCCGAAGACCTCCACCGAGGACGCGTCCACCAGCACGCGCAGCTTCACCCGCCGCTCGGAACCCACCACCGTGGAACTCCACGGCGCCGAGGAGTTATCCGCGGCCGTACCGGCGAAGTAGCGCGTGAAGTCTTCCCGGCCGGAACTGCCGCGGTCCACCGTCACGGTGCCCGGTCCGGCGTCGAACTTCACGGACGTTTCCTGCGCCCCCGTGGAACCGTTCCCCTTCCGGAGGCCGAAGGCAAAGGACGCGGCACCCCCAACAGAGGGCAGGCCCACCTCGGCCTCGAGCTCGAAGGACCGCCCGGACGCCGCGGCCAGCGGATTGGCCGACGCCGGTGTGACGGTGACGTCCGAGGCCTGCCAGGTAGAGGCGCGCAGCGACTCCTCCTCCACCACCGGGGCCTGGGTCAGGCGCAGCCCGGCTCCCGGGACGTCCGCCAGTTTCAGCTCGCGCGGGATGCTGAGCTGGCCGTTCCAGCGGCCCGTGGGCGGACTGAACGCGTAGTCCCAGTTGCTCATCCAGCCGATCATGATCCGGCGGCCGTCCGGTGCGCCGAAGAAGCTCATGGCCGCGTAGTAGTCCCGGCCGTGATCGGCCTCAAGCACCTGCGAAGCGGCGGTGTCCGGGGTGAAGCTGCCGCCGTTCCAGGTCCCGGTGACGTACTGCGCCGCGGAGCCGTTGGTGGCGCGGACCGCGCCGGTGCTCCAGTACAGCACCCAACGCGAGGTCCCGGGCTGTCCCTCCACAGGCATGGAGAAGAAGTCCGGGCACTCGAAGACGCCGCCGCGCACCCAGTCGCCGTAGCCGAAGGAGCTGGCGAAGGTCCAGGACAGCAGGTTGGTGGAGGTGTAGAAGCGGATGTGGTCGCCCCCGGCCACCACCATCACCCATGTGCCCGCAACAGCGTCCCAGCTGACCTTCGGGTCGCGGAAATCCCAGCCGCCGTTCGCCCCGCCCGGGTTCTCCACCACGGGGGCGTCCTGCACCACGTGCCAGGAGCGGCCCTTGTCCGAGCTGTAGGCGGCCCGGACGGACTGATTGCCGTTGGGGGCGTCATGGTTGAACGAGGTGAAGAAGGCCACCAGTCCTCCGCCGGGCACCCCGTTGAAAAGCCCGCTCGAATTCGCGGCGTCCACCACGGCCGAACCGGACCAGGACTCCCCCGAGGCCAAGTGCGGCAGGGCAATGGGCAGCTGCTTCCAGTGGACCAGGTCCGTGCTGACGGCATGTGCCCAGCGGCCGCGGTCCTGGTGGAAAAGGTGGTATTCGCCGGCGAAGTAGACCAGTCCGTTGGGGTCCGAGCTGCTGCCCGAGGTCTGGCTGTAGTGGTAGCCGGGCTGGTAGAGCCCGTTCATGTACTCCTCCACAGGGTCCACCCGCACATTCTGGAACGTCGCGGACCCGCCGGTCGCCAGCAATGCGACGCCGGTCCCTGAGGCCGTGCCCGCACTGCCATTTAGCACGGTTGTGCCATTCACCAGGACGCTCGCGGCGCTTCCCTGCAGGGTGAGCTGGACCCGGTTGAACGGGAACAGGGATGCCTGTTGTGCCGTGCTGAAGCTCCCCGCGGGCAGGGTACCGGAAAGCAGCAGGCTGCCTGTGGCGCGGTTGTACAGCTTCGCCGTCCCGGCCCCGGGGTCGATCCTCAGTTCCGGGCCGCCGCTGCCGTCGGCATTGCTCCGGACCACCACCGAGGCGGTCGCCGGGGAGGCGACGTTCAGGTCCAGGGAGGCGACGACGTCGGACGCCACCGCCGGGACAAAACGCACCGCTGTATTTGGAGAACCAGTGCCGGACGAGCCAGTCCCGCGCAGCCCGCGCGCGTCCGGCTCCCAGGAGCCGGCCGAAACGCGCCAGCCCTGCAATGACGACTCGAGGCCGCGCAGGGTCATGCCCTGGAAGACCGTGGTGCCGTTGTAGGACAGCAGCCCCACATTCCCGGAAGCTGCCGAGGAATCCGTGGCGGTGATGGACGCCGTGGCCCCGTTGGGGTCCAGGAAGTCGGTCTGCCAGTACACGGCCAGTTGGGTGCCGATGGCGGTGATCCGTAGCCGGTAGACCTTGTTCAGCGTGATGGCCGTGGTGAAGGTCCCCAGCGTGGCGTTGTCCGAGACCCGATAGAGCCGCAGCCTGCCCGCGTTCGGATCCACCTCGGCGGCGTAGCCGGAGGTGCCGGCGGCATTGCTGCGGAACAGGACCGCCCCCACCCCATAGGTGGACGTCAACTGGATGTCGGTGGTGAAGTCCACATCGGCGGGAGACTGCCCGGTGGCGATGGCGCGGATGTTCGTGTCCGCCGGGGCCGCTCCCCGGAATCCGGTAGCCGTGGCCTGCCAGGCGGATGCGGAGGACACGGACCAGCCGTCCACGTTGGCGTCGATGGTCCGCACACCCGGAGTACCGAAGTCCACGGTGCCGTTGTAGGCGTGCAGGCCCACGTGGCCGGAGTTGTAGCGGTAATCCGTGGCGTCGATCCGTTCCACGCCGTCCACGGCCACGTAGATCCGCGGCCCGTCCACGTGCACGTCCACGGTGTAGCTCTGGCCGGTGTTCAGGGGCACAGACGCCGGCGCGGCAACGTCCAGTCCGGTGGCCAGGTCGAAGAGCCGCACCCGGTCCAGGTTCGGGTCGATCGTGGCCGCGTACCCGGCCCCGGCGTCGGGGGTGGCGCGGAAGAGGAGCGCTCCGACGCCAAAGGGGGTACCGGCGTCGACCTTCACTCCCGCGGTGTAGCGGGCGGTGCCGGCCACGAGCTGCTCGCTGATGGCCGCCGCGTTCTGCCCGGACTGCGCGACGGCGGTATACCCGCCCTGCGCGGTCCGGGTCCAGCTGCCGGTGACGCCCACGACGTCCGGCATGGTGCTGGTGGTGCTGTTGAGGGTGACGGGGCCCGGGCCGAGGGCCGCCGCGGGAACCACGGCCCCCGTTCCCACGAAGCCCACGCCAAGGACGGCGGCCGCAAGGCCGGCAACTATTCTCTTGTGCATTCAGATCGCCTTTGATCAACGGATGAATGGGTTGCTTACGGGAAGAGGACGCGGCCACCTCCGAAAATCTCCCCCATGGTCCAGGCATCGAAGGACAGCAGCCGCACGGTACCTTCGGCGGCTGCGAGGGTGACGTTTCCGCCGTCGAGCACGGGATAGGCGCGGGCGGTGAGCGGTTTGCCGTTGGCGAAGATTTCGACGGCGGAGCGGTCCAGCAGGACGCGCAGCGAGACGCGGCCGCCGGGCATGGTTACGGGGCCTTCCTTGGGTTCGGTGTCCAGGCCTTCTTCCTCGGCGGTGATGCTGCTGCGGCTGCGGTCCAGGCGCAGTGTTCCGGAGGCGCCGTCCGTGTCCAGGGCCAGTTCGACGGCGGTTTCCTCGCGGCCGTCGTCGGATCCCAGGAGCCCGAGCCGCACTGTGGAGCCGGCGGAGAGCTGCAGTTCGAGTTCCAGGTCCAGCTGCTTGCCGGAAATTCCGGTGTCCAGGGGTGCGGCCGGGGCGACCAGTACTTGCCCGGGCAGGTGGACATGTCCGGTGCGCAGCCGTTCGAGTTCGGGCACGGGCGTGAAGGACAGCGTGCCGTCCGCGGCCAGGGTGGTGACGCGGGGCAGGCTCATGACCCCGGACCAGCCGGCTTCCACGGCGGTTTCCTCGGGTCGGCCTTCCTGCAGCCAGCCGAACATGATGCGCCGGCCGGACTCGTCGAGGAAGGATTGCGGGGCGTAGAAGTAGCGGCCGCCGTAGTCGAGGCGGTGCAGGGCGGCGGCTTCGAAGGAGTCCCCGGAGTACCGGCCGGTCCAGTACAGCGGGTGGCGGGTGTCGCCGTCGTTCCAGGCGGAGAATACCAGCGCGTCCTCCGCCGGGCCGCCGGGGCCGCCAAGGGAACCGGCACCGGCGCGGAACAGGTCCACGCATTCCCACATGGTCCCGGTCCAGTCGCTGGCCTCGGGGTCGCCGGAGGCGTCGCCGATGAACAGCGGGCCCACGTAGTCCCAGGAGCGCAGGTCGGCGGATTCGTAGAGGAATGCGGTGCCGCCGCGGCCGCGGATGCCCGAGCCCACCAGCTGGCGCCATACGGAGCCTTCGCGCCAGACGCAGTGGTCGCGGTAGGCGGTGATGTCGACGCCGGCGGGCGGGGCTGCGATGACCGGGTTTTCCGGGGCCTTGGTCCAGGACAGCAGGTCCGGTGAGCCGACGGCCACGCAAGGCAGTTCCCGTTCGCCGTGCCGGCCGGAGTACACCAGGGTGGGCACACCGCCGTCGTTCACCAGCACGCCGGACCAGCAGCCGTCCCGGTCCGGATAGTTGGCGGAGTCCGGGTCGGCGGAACCAAGCCCGGGTTCCAGGGCCACGGGGGCGTCCTCCCAGTGCACCAGGTCCGTGGAGACCGCGTGGCCCCAGAGGATGCGGTGGTGGAAGGCGCCTTCGGGGTTGTACTGGTAGAAGAGGTGGTAGCTGCCGTTCCACTGGCTGACGCCGTTGGGGTCGTTGAGCCAGCCGGCGGGGGAGACGAAGTGGAAGCGGGGCCGGTGCGGGTCGGCTTCGGCGCGGGCCACGAGTTCGTCGCGGGGGACGGTGGCCAGCGGGTGGGTCAGTTCAGTCATTCAGGAGACCTTGGCTTCTGCGAGGGCGTGGCCGGCCGTGCCGGCGGCGGGACGGTACAGGTGGCAGCGCACCCAGTGACGGTTTTCGGGGCTGCCCACCCGGTGGCGGACGGGCTGCTCGGCCGAGCAGGGCTGTTCCGGGTCGCCGTGGAACGCGCACGACGCCGGGCTCATCACCGCGGCGCGCAGCTCGGCCCTGCGGACGGGGTCATAGGAGCCCGAACGCGCCGGGTCCGGCACGGCGGAGACCAGCAGCTGGGTGTAGGGGTGGGCGGGGTTGGCCAACAGGTCCAGGGACTCGCCTTCCTCCACGAGTTCCCCGGCGAACATCACGGCCGTGCGGTCGGCGAGGTAGCGGGCGGAGGCGAGGTCGTGGGTGATGTAGAGCATGGAGATGCCCTGCTCGTCGCGGAGCGTGCGCATCAGGTTCAGGATTCCGATCCGCACCGAGACGTCCAGCATGGACGTGGGCTCGTCGGCGAGGATCACCTGCGGTTCCACGGCCAGGGCCCGGGCGATCGCCACGCGCTGGCGCTGCCCGCCGGAGAGTTCGTGCGGATAGGAGTTGAGCATGTCCGGCTGCAAGCCCACGGTGGCCATGAGCTCTTCCAGCCGTGCCTGCGTTGCGGTGGCGGAGCCTGCCTTGCCGTGGATGGCCAGGGAGCGGCGCAGGAAGTGCTCGATCCGGTGGGCCGGGTTGAGCGAGCCGAAGGGGTCCTGGAACACCATCTGCACCTGGGACCGGTACGCCCGGGAGGCCTGGAAGCGGTCGCGCTTCAAGACGTCGACGCCGTCCAACAGGATCTGCCCGGAGCTGGGCTTTTCGAGGCGGGCCACGCAGCGGGCCAGAGTGCTCTTGCCGGAACCGGACTCGCCCACGAGGGCCACGATCTCGCCGCGCCCCAGGCTCAGGTCCACCCCGTGCAGGGCGCGAACGAACTCCCGGGAGAACAAACCCCCGATGGGGAAGCTCTTGCTGAGGCCGCGGATTTCCAGGGCTGCTTTTGCGGTTCCGGCGGCGGGCGCCGCGGCGCCCAGGATAGTGCTGCTCATCGTGCCGCTCCTTCCAGGAGTGCCGGACTAGTGGCCGGACCGCAGGCAGCGGCGGAATTATGGGCCGAAGCCGTGTCGGTCGCAGCGAACGGTGCCACGAAATGGCCGGGTGTCACCTCGGCGAGGTCCGGGATGTTGTGGAACTTCACGCCGTCGGCCAGTCCGGTGAGCGGGATCCGCGGGCCGGTGAGCGGCGGGAAGGCGCCCATGAGGGCCTGGGTGTAGGGGTGCTGCGGGGCGGTGTGGATGTCCGCGGCCTTGGCGGTTTCCACGATCCGGCCGCCATACATCACGGCCATGCGGTGCGAGAGTTCCACCATGAGGGACATGTCGTGCGTGATGAACAGGACGGAGAAGCCCAGCTCGTGCTGCAGTTCCTTGATCTGGGCCATGATTTCCTGCTGCACCACCACATCCAGCGCCGTGGTGGGCTCGTCCAGGATCAGCAGCGACGGCTTCAAGGCCACCGCCATGGCGATCACGGCGCGCTGGCGCATGCCGCCGGAGAGCTGGTGCGGGTAGGACTTCAGCCGCACCGGATCGATCCGGACCAGTTCCAGCAGTTCCGCGGCCCGGCGCAGCGATTCCTTGCGGGAGTAGCCGGCGTGGGTGGTGTAGATGTCCGTGATCTGTTCGCCGATGGTCAGCACCGGGTTGAGCGAGTTCATGGCCGACTGGAACACCATGGCCACGTCCTGCCAGCGGAAGCGGCGCAGTTCCTCCGGGCCCATGGCCAGCACGTCCTTGCCGCCGAAGCGGATGCTGCCGCCGGCGATCTTCGCCGGGTCCTTGAGCAGGCGCATGATCGTGTTGGCGATAGTGGACTTGCCGCAGCCGGACTCGCCGGCCAGGCCGAAGATTTCCCCGGTGCCGATGCTGAACGAAACACGGTCGACGGCGGTGGTGGAGCGGGTGTCGCCCACGTACTTCACGGTAAGGTCCTTGACCTCCAGGACCGGCTCGTGCGAGCCGAAGGAGACTTGGGAGACGGTCATTTCGCTGCCTTCCCTTCCGAAACAGGCTTGATCTTGCGCAGGCGGGGGTTGGTGACCTCGTCCACGGCGTAGTTGATAAGGGCCAGGGCGAAGGCCACCAAAGCGATGCAGACACCGGAGGGCACGAACACCCACCAGCTGCCCGTCATCAGGGCACCCTCGTTGCCGGCCCAGAAGAGGTTGTTGCCCCAGGAGACGGTGCTGACATCGCCCAGGCCCAGGAACTCCAGGCCCGCCTGCGCGCCGATGCCGTAGATCACGCAGGCCAGCAGGGTGCCCATCACGATCGAGGCCATGTTCGGCAGGATCTCGCGGAACATGATCCGCCCGGCCCGCTCGCCGGACACCACGGCCGCGGCCACGAAATCCTTGGAACGGATGGACAGCGCCTGCGAACGCAGCACCCGGGCCGAGCCGGCCCAGCCGGTGACGATCAGCACCAGGATCACGGTGCCCAGCCCCGGGGGCAGGAACGCGGCCAGGATGACCAGCAGCGGCAGGCCCGGCAGGAGCAGGAACACGTTGGTGACCAGGGACAGGGCCTCGTCGATGAACTTGCCGAAGTACGCCGACGCCAGTCCCACCAGGATGCCCACGAAGGTGGACGCGAAGCCCACGGTGAGGCCCACCAGCAGGGAGCTGCGGGCGCCGTGGATGGTCAGGGCCATGACGTCCTGGCCTTTGGCGGTGGTACCCAGCCAGTGCTCGGCAGAGGGTTCCAGGCCGGCCATGTCCGTGATGCGGGAAGGATCGCCAGGGAACAGCACCGGGGCCAGCAGCGCCAGCGCGATGAACACCAGCAGGATCGCGGCGCCCACCATGGCCTTGGAGTTGCTCAGGAGGCCATGGACCAGGCCCTGCCTCGGCTTGCGGGGCGCGGGCGCGGCAGCGGAACCCGGTGCCGGAGCTCCGGAGGCGGGTGCCGCCGTCGGGCTCTCCAACGCAGCAGCCGCCGCGGAAGGTGACGGATCAATGTAAGTAGTCATCGAAGCCCCTAGCTGGCGCGCACGCGCGGGTCGAGGCGGACATAGAGGATGTCCACCAGGAAGTTGGCCAGCAGCACGGCGGCCGTGATGGTCAGGAACAGGCCCTGCATGAGCGGGTAGTCCAGGCCCTGCACCGCGTTCAGCAGCTGGTAGCCGACGCCCGGGTAGGCGAACACCACCTCGGTCAGCAGGGCCCCGCCCACCACGAAGCCCAGGCCCATGCCGAAGCTTGTCACCGAGGGCAGCATGGCGTTGCGGGCGGCGTAGCGGAACATGATGCGTCCCGGTTTGAGGCCCTTCGCCTCGGCCATGGTGATGTAGTCCTCGGCGTTGGTGGCGATCATCGTGTTGCGCATGCCCAGCATCCAGCCGCCGATCGAGACCAGCACGATCGTCAGGGCCGGCAGCACCAGGTGGGCGCCGGCGTCGCCGATGAACTCCCAGCTGAAGGCCGGCTCCAGGCCGTCGGTGAACGCGTGGCGGAGCGGGGACCAGCCCAGGATCACGCCGAACAGGTACAGCGCACCCATCGCGAGCCAGAAGTACGGGAAGGAGCCGATGAAGACCAGCAGCGGCGGCAGGGCCGAGTCGATCGCGCCGCCGCGCCGCCAGGCGGCCAGGATCCCCAGCAGGTTCCCCACGACGGCGGCAATCACCAGGGCGGTCCCGCCCAGCAGGAGGGTCCAGCCGATCTGGGAGGCGATGACCTCGGTGACGGGGGTGGGGAAGCGGGTGATGGACACGCCCATGTTGCCGGTGACGATGTTGTGCAGGTAATCGGCGTACTGCTCCCAGATGGGGCGGCTGTCCACGCCCAGGAGCTTGCGCAGGGCCTCGATCTGTTCGGGCTGCATCTGGCCGGCGGAGCGGGCAAACATGCGCGAGACGGGGTCGCCGGGCATGAAGCGCGGGAGCAGGAAGTTCAGTGTGATGGATACCCAGAAGGCAATCAGGTAGAAACCCAGGCGGCGCAGGATGAAGCGCACGGTTTCCCTCCATTCGGGAATTGCGGGTGGCCGGAACCGTGAGGGGTCACGGCCGGAAAGAGATGGTGCCCGCCCGGCGGCGGCATACTTGGCGCAAAAGGCGCCGCCGGGCGGAGTAGGAAGTGGTCCCACGCTGCCCGGGTTCCCTGGCCGAAGCGAGGCGAGGGGGGCAGCGGGGCTGCTACTTGCGCGGTTCCAGCGTGGTCAGGACCAGCACCGTGGTGGGTGCGCGGACCGAGAGGGTGGCGTACGGGTTGTCCTGGGTGGGCCAGCCGGTGAAGCGGGTGTCGTTGTAGGCGCCCCATTCCGGGCCGGAGAACAGCGGCACCAGCGGTGCGACGTCGTTGTACTCTTCCTGGAGCTTGTAGGCGATGTCCTTCTGCTTCGCTTCGTCGCCGGCGGCAACGAACTCCTTCAGGAGGGCGTCGGCCTTCGCATCGCCGAAGCGGTGGTAGTTGTCGAAGGTCTTGGTGCCTACGGGCTTGACCGTAGCGGTGCCCATGGAGGTGTTGAAGTACTTGTACGGGCTGGGGTCGTTGGCGCTCCAGACGATGCCGGAGTCGAAGGTGCCCTGCTCGTAGCCGGCCACCACGGCGGCCCAGTCCGGGGAGTCCACCTTGGCGGTGACGCCCACGGCCTGCAGGTTCTGGGAGATCACGTTGGCCACGGACAGCCAGTCGGAGGACGAAGCGCCCACGGAGATCTTGAATTCGAAGGGCTTGCCGTCCTTCAGGGTGCGCTTGCCGTCGGAGCCCTTGGCGTACCCGGCCTCGTCCAGCAGTTTGTTGGCTTCCTCGACGTTGAGCTTGGTCCAGCTGCAGTTGTCCTTGACGGCGGGGTTCTTCCAGCTCTCGTAGTTGCCGGAGAGGCCGGTGCAGTCGGCGGGACTGGCGTAGCCGCTCATGCCGATCTTGGTGACCTGGTCGCGGTCCACGGCCATGCTGAGGGCCTTGCGGACCGTCGGGTCGTTGAACGGAGCCTTGGCGGTGTTCAGCTGCCAGTTGATCATGGCGCCCGTGGCCGGGAACCAGTAGTTGCGGTGTGCCTTGTCCTTGGCGACGAAAGTCTTCTCGATATTCGGGATGAACTGCGGGGCCCAGTCCACGTCGCCGTTCGCGGCGGCGAGGTTGGCGCCGTCGTTGCCGGCGAAGGCGAGCATCTTGATGCCGGCGATCTTCTGCTTCTCCGGCTGCCAGTAGTTGGGGTTCTTCTTCAGCACGAAGGACTGGGCCTGGAAGTTGTCCACCTCGGTGTAGGGGCCGGTGCCGACGGGCTTGGCGTTGGCGTCCTTTTCCGGGTCCTTGAGCGCGGACCAGATGTGCTTGGGCAGGATGGTGAGCTGTCCGACGTCGTAAAGGGCCGGCGACCACGGGGTGTTGAAGGTGAAGGTGACCTTGTTGGTGCCCTCCGGGGTGACGGCCTTGAGGTAGTCGAAGCCGCCCTTGATCTTCTTCTGCAGCTGGAAGGTGTAGGCAACGTCGTCGGCCACGAACGGCTTGCCGTCGGACCACTTCACGCCGTCGCGCAGGGTGAAGGTGATGGACTTGCCGTCCTTGGCCACATCCCAGGACGTGGCGAGCCACGGGGTCGTGTTCCCCTGGGCCGGATTGAAGATCAGCAGGGATTCGTAGATGGACTGCTGCACCATCGGGTTCACCGTGGGGGCGAAGGGGTTGAAGTTGCGGGTGAACGTGCCCATGTCTTCGCGGGGAATGGTGAGCAGGGCGTTCTGGTTCGCCGAGGATGAGGAGGAATCGGCCGGCTTGTTTGCCGTGGCCGAACAACCGGTGAGGAGCAACGCCCCCACTGCCAGGCCGGCGGCGGTGATGCGCGCAGACCTCAAGAACCGGGATTGTGTCATGATGGTTATCTCATTCCTATCTTGCTGAAAGGTGGGTTGGGGCAGATCTTCAGTGGTGATTTCGCGGTCAGACTGAAGAACGTTCAAGCAGCGGACAGTCGACCAGCTGCTGGTCGGCAGCGATCGGCTGTCCTGCTGTGAGGGCTGCGAGCGTCCGGACGCCCAGGGCCCCCATTTCCTCGAAAGGCAACGCAACCGTGGTGAGCTTCGGCCTGAGGTAGGCCGCAATCAATTCCTGGTTGTCGAAGCCGATCACTGCGATGTCTCCGGGGATGGTCAGTCCCCGTTCCTTGATGGCGTCGTAGGCGCCCATCGCCATCCGGTCATTGAGGCAGAACAGGGCCGTCGGCCGGCCCTGCCCTTCCCGATACCGGTCAAGAATCGTGCAGGCGGCCGCATAGCCGCCGTCCGCCGTCGCGTGTCCCGAGACGACGAGTTCCGGATCCAGCTCCAGGCCGGCCGCGGCGAGCGCTTCGCGGGCACCCTCCAAACGCCCGATCGCGGCCGGGATGTCCGGGTCCAGGTTGATCACGCCGATCCGGGTGTGGCCGGCCTGGAGCAACCGTTCGACGGCGACCCGCCCGCCGGTGCGTTCGTCCGGGACGATCGAGGGCAGCTTGCCGTCGGCGTCGAAGCAGTTGATCAGCACCGTGGGAACCTCGTTGGCGCTTTCCGGTACGTGCACGCCGCGGTGGTACGTGGCCGCGTACAGCAGTCCTTCCACGCGCTGTTCGAGGAGCTTTTCGATGGCGGCGTCTTCCAGGCCCTGGTTGGGTCCGTGCGCATCGGCCTGGTCGGAGGGTGCGATGAGCAGGAAGCGGCGGTCCAGCCAGGCCTGGTCCTGGGCGCCTTTGATGATGTCGACGGCGAACGGGGCCGTGACGATCTCCGTGACGATCCCGTACCAGTCGCTGCGCTGGGAGGCCAGGGCCCGGGCGCCGGCGTTGGGCCGGTACCCGAGTTCCTGGACGGCCTCGGCAATGCGGATGCGGGTCTCGGCCGAGATGCTGGTGTTTTCCCGGTTGCTCAGGACGAAGGAGACCGTGGTGCGGGAAACCCCGGCGCGCTGCGCGACGTCGGTCATGGTGACGCCCCGCTGCCGGGCCTTGCCTGACGCGTTCGCGGCCTCGCCTGTAGCTTTGGCGGCCGTGGCGGCCTTGCTCTCGGCGGTGCTTCTCGCCATTGAATGCTCCACTTGCTCTTCGTCGAACAAAGCCTGCTGCTTGCTCTGGGGTGCTGCTTTGGGTTGCACTTCCGGATGACGTTGGTAACGCGCGTTATCTGGAAGGTGTGATTTAGGTTACGCGCGTTAGTCGGAGGTGTCAACGAGGAGTTTCAACGGGGTTACACCAGGCACTCCGAAGGCGACTCCTCCGATGAGACGGTTCCCGCCGTTAGGCTGCGGCGGCCGGAAGTTCCCGCTGAATTCGCCGGAGAGCTGCGGGGTCGCCGGAACGCTCCAGCGACCCCGCAGCTCACCCACGACCCGGGAACAGCCGCAAGCCTTCCGCGTACCCGTGCTGCAACCAACCCGGGCCACAGCCGGTCGCCCAGTGGCATTAGGCTTCTCCCATGGCACTGAGAGCACCCCGCATCACTCCCGGCCTGCCCGCCGGGGACGCCCGGAACCTGGCCCGCTCCCTCCAGGACAGCAACGACATCACGGTGTTCGTGGACGGCACCGTCCACCGCCTCCCGGCCACAGCGCGGGACGCCGTTGTCGACATGCTCCAGAGGCTCAGCCGCGGCGATGCCGTGAGCGTCAGCAGCGTCGAGGAAATGCTCACCACCTCCCAGGCTGCGGAGCTCGCAGGCATCTCGCACACGTACCTGCGGAATATGACCGACCGCGGCGAAATCCCCGTGGAATACCGCGGCTCGCACCGGCGCATCCGGCTGAGCGACATCATGGCCTGGCTCGAAACCCAGAAAGCCCGGAAAAAGGCCGCGGATCCGGCCGCCCCCGCAGCCGGAGAGCCTGCCGGGCAAGAATGACGCCCGCCCCGCGACACATGACGGCGTGATAAGGATCAAGCAACAATCCCAGCGAAGCGGGCCTTGGATTGCACCCCCGGCGATACCCTTAACCCGTGCGAAATTTCAAGGGATGGCATATCTTGGCGGGCCTGGCCGCGATGGCCGTTGCCGCACCCTTGGGCTCCCTCATGGGACTGAATTTCGTGGCCACCTTCATGTTCGCCTGTGTGGCGTTCGTGGCCGTCGCCTTCTGGGTGGACAACCGGCTCGCCCGGCGCCGCACCGCCCAGCCCGACGCCGGTGAAATCCCGCTCCGCGACCCCGCCGACAGCTAAGCCCCGGCTGAACCCCGACAGTTGAACGACCGCGCTTCAGATCCGCGGCCGCGCCGCCCATCTCCTGGCCTTGAGCGCCGCGTGCAGTTCCAGCCGGACTCCCCCGTTGAGCGGGTCAACGCCGATCAGCTGCCGGATCCGCGTCAACCGGTTGTAGATGCTGCTGCGGTGCAGGTGCAGTTCCTTCGCGACTTCCTGCACCGAGCCGTCGCTGTCGTACAGCAGCTCGAGCACCGGCAGCAGTTCCCCGTTGCGGTCCGCGGCTTCAAGGGTGTTGAAGTGCACTGAGCCATGGTCGTCCCAGCCGCCCGGCGCCGTCAGGCGGTCGAACAGCTGGTAGATGCCGGTGGCACGGCTGTCCACCAGCTCGCCGAGGCGGGGGTCGACGGCGGCGGCCTGGGCCGCGAGCTTGGCCTGCCGGTAGGCGGGGCCGAGGCCGCGGATCACCGGCAGGGGTTCGCTGATGCCGAGGATCACCCGCTCCACCTTGCGGCCGGCCCGCTTGGCGAGTTCCAGCTGATAGTGCACCAGGACCTGGGCGTGGATGGCGCGCCCGGCGGTTTCACGAAAGAGCATCACGGCATGCGTCTCGGTTCCGGCGCTGAACAGCACCGAGTCGACGCCGATGGTGGACTGCAGCGCGGCCGAGCGGTGAATGAGGGTCGCTGCGAGGGGATCGCCGACGCCGTCGCCTCCCCCGGCGTCGAGCACCACCACCAACTGCCACGGGGCTTTGCCCTGGATTTCCTTCCAGCCGGCCACCGCGGCGAGCGCATTCGATTCGCCGTCGCAGGCGGCCAGGAACTCCCGTTCCCGGCGGCGCCGGAACTCCGATTCGGCGGTGTTGGATTCCAGCAGCAGCCCGGCCAGCAGGTCCAGTTCGTTCCGTACGCCGGGCAGCTGGGCGAGGATCGCCGTCGCGCTTTGCTCTTCAACGTCCTGTTGTACCCAGAGGTACCCCACCCGAAAGCCGCGCACCAGCAGCGGGACGCACACACGGCCCAGCATGCCCAGTTCGTCGTTGGCCGGGACCACCACGGGGCGCACCGCCGTGGCGATGCCGTGGGAGAGCTGCCAGGCGCTGACGTCCGCCGGGACCTTCTTGCTGAGCAGGAAGTTCACGCGGACACGGTCGGCGTGGGACTGGTTGGAGCTGTAGGCGAGCAGCACGCCGTCGAGGTCTTCCAAAGACAGGCCGCGGCCGAGCTTCAGCGCGACTTCCTCGACAAGCTGTTCCACGTCCTGCTGCATGCTGCAAGACTACTGCCGGGAAAGCTCCGCTTCCTCTCCACGGAAGGCCCGAAGCATCGCCTCGCGGTCGAAGCCGCCCTCCCACTTGGCCACCACGAAAGTGGCCACGCAGTTGCCGAGCAGGTTGACCACCACGCGCATGGAATCCATCAGGCGGTCGGCCCCGAGCAGGAGGGCGACGCCGGCCACCGGGAAGATGCCCAGCGCACCCGCCGTCGCGGAGAGGGCGAGGAACGCCGAGCCGGGGACGCCGGCCATGCCTTTGGAGGTAAGCATGAGGATTCCGAGGGCGACGAGTTGCTGGCCGAGGTCGAGGTGGTGCCCGAAAGCCTGGGCCAGGAACAGCAGCGAAATGGACAGGTAGATCGCGGCGCCGTCGAGGTTGAAGGAGTACCCGGTGGGAATGACCAGACCGGTGGTGCTGCGCGGGCAGCCGGCATTGGCCAGCTTGGCCATGATGCGCGGCATGACCGACTCGGTGGAGGCGGTGCCCAGCGCGAGCAGGAACTCTTCGCGGGTGTATTTCATGAACTGCCACAGTGGCACGCGGGCCACGCCCCAGGCGACCAGGAACAGCAGGACGATGAAGACGACGGCGGCCCCGTAGCAGGCGGCGATCAGCACCGCGTAGGTACCCAGGGAGTCGAGACCGTACTGGCCGATGATGAAGGCCATGGCGCCGAACGCCCCGACCGGCGCCACCTTCATGACCCAGGCCATGATCTTGAAGAAGATCTCGAGCACGGTCTCCATCAGGGTCAGCACCGGGGCGCAGCGATCCCGGCCGATCACCACCACGGCGGATCCGAAGAACACCGAGAAGCACAGCACCTGGAGCAGGCTGTTGTTGGCGAAGGCTCCCACCACGCTGGTGGGGATGATGCCGAGCAGGAACTGGCCCGCGTCCTTGGGCGGGGCGGTGCCGGTCTTGGCGTTCAGTGCGTCCTGGCTGAGCGAGTTCGGATCGATGTTGAGCCCGGCGCCGGGCTGCACCAGGTTGCCCACCAGCAGCCCGAAGGCCAGCGCGAAGAGCGTTGCCGCGGTGAAGTAGACGAGGGCCTTGACGCCCACGCGCCCCACCGCTTTGACGTCGCCCACGGCAGCGATTCCGGTGACGATCACGAGGAAGATCAGCGGGGCGATGATCATCTTGATGAGCTGGATGAAGCCGTCACCGAGGGGCCGCAGCGCTGCGCCGAGATCCGGCCAGAAGTGGCCGATCAGTACGCCGGCCACCACGGCAAGCAGGATCTGCAGGAAGAGGGACTTGTAGAACGGGCCCGACGGCGGAGCCTTGGTTCCGCGGGCCGGGCCGGCAGGTTTTCGGGTGGCTTGGGAGGCAGTGGGGCCGGTGGATTGGGCGGTCAGGGAGGCATTGGGATCCATGGAAGTCGAGGATAGGGACGCTTGGTTTCAGCCATATGGCACAAACATCACATGACGAATCATTCTTGAAACATTCGTTCCAATGGCGAGTGCGCGGCCAGCCCCCGGATGGCGGGTCTCAGCGGGCCTGAGACCCTCGCGCACTGTACCCAAGGGAGCATCGGTGGCTGCACTTTGGAGCAGACCAAGACCCCTTGAGGCTTGGTTCAGTTCCGAAAGGGCTGATCGCGGTCAAGAAACCCAGTCGGTCAAGAAACCCAGTGGGGCCGTTCCAGGCGGAACGTGCCAGGGGTGCGATCGGAGAAGGCAACACGAAGGTTCTTGACCCGGACGTACTCGCGTCCAGGTCGCCGTCTGCCGCTGGCAGGTAACGGACCTTTGGCCCTGATGGCCGGACCGGAAGCGCTGGAAGATGAAATCGGGTTCCTTCCGGCCCCCAGCCGCGGGATGGATGCAGTGGCTGCCGAGGGATCCCTTCCGATGAGAGCGTTGTCATGGATGCACAAGTCAGAGACTCGAACGAGGCTTCGCTTCCCGTGCTTCCTGCGCGGATTTTCATCCTGAGCGGCCACGGGATGCTCCGGCAGGGACTCAGGGAGCTCTGCGAAGTGCATGGATTGGAGGTCGCAGGTGAAGGTGCGTCAGCCGAAGAAGCACGGCGCCTGATCCCCGGGCTGGAACCATCCGTTGCAGTGATCGAGGACATCGTTCGTGACAGCACGGGAATCGAGGTGTGCCGTGATCTGCGGACGGCTGCGCCAAGGGTGCACTGCCTGCTGCTGACTGGTTGGGATGAGGAACACGCCGCACGGGCCGCAGTTCTTGCAGGGGCGTCAGGTTACGTGGGCAAGGAACTCGGCAACACTGCGGGCCTGATCGAGAAGATCCGGGCTGCTGCTGCCGGGCATCCGCTCATGGAGCCGGAACTCAGGCAGCGGGTTGCCGAGAACCTGCGGCTGGTGTCTTCCGCTCCGTGGTTGAAGTCAATGACGCGGCAGGAACGGACCATACTTTCGTCGATGGCTCAAGGATTGACGAATGAGCAGATCGGTCGCGATCTGTACCTCCCGGCAGCGGAGGTGGATACGCGTGTGTCATCTGTGCTGCAGAAGCTGGGATTCCGCCCCCACCGGAAGCTGCAACCCGCAATGCGGACCGGCAGGAGCCTAACCCTATGGAGATAGGAGAAAGACCGGACCACTGGTCAGTGCATAACGGGCACGGTCCAAGTCACGACCGTGCCTTTTCCCGGCACGCTGTCGATCGTGCAGGTTCCGCCCAAGCCTGCTGCCCGGTTCTTCAGGCTATCCAGTCCACGGGTTTTCACGGGGTTCGCAAAACCTCGGCCGTCGTCGCTCACCGTGCGCACGACTTCGCCATCTTGGGCCGCCAGGCGGATCTGGATTTCTTGGGATCCTGAATGTTGGACGGCGTTGGAGACGCTTTCGCGCAGCACCGGGATCAGCTGTTCGGCGATGTCGCCTTCCACGACGTCATCGACAGGGCCTGACAAATCGATTCTCGGTATGAAGCCAGCGGCTTGGGCAGCCTCCTGAACAACGCGGAGAATGCGGCCACTGAGGACCTCCTGGCCCAGGGGTCTTGACTCGAGAGCGTATACGGTGTCCCGCAGCTGATGGATGCAGTCATCCAGTTCCGATGTCACGCTGTCCATCCGCTCTTGGGAAACCGGATCCGAGGTGCGTTGGCGCAGACCTTGAATGTTCAGCCCCGCCGCGAACAGCCGTTGTATCACCAGATCATGGAGGTCCCTCGCGATCCTTTCCCTGTCGACAAACAATGTGTGTTCCTCGCGAAGTCGGCTTGCCCGCAGCAGATCCAGCGTCAAGGCCAGCCGCGAGCCGAAGGCCGCGCTCGATTCGATCTCGGCCTGCGTGTAGCGTGTTCCGCCAGGGGGCCTGGCGAGGATGAGCAGCGTCCCGCTGTGTCCGTGGTTACTGGCCGCCAGAGGTGCGATCAGCACAGGCCCGAGCTTCTCGGCTGACTTCGGGCCGAACACCTGCAGCGGGTCCGGCAGAGCCTTGGGTCCGCGGCTCTTGAGAACTTCAAGCAACACTGCCCGAGCAGGCATTTCCTGGCCGCCCGGTGGTGACTGAGCACCCACGCAGGCCTCGCAGCGCACCTTCCCGTCGTCCGCCAGTGATGCGACGAGGGCCAACGTCGAGGCCGATACCCGCTGGGCGCGCTCCGCAATGATCTCGAAGTTTTCGAGGTCAGATCGAGGGCTTGCCCTCAACTGATCACTGGTTTCCATGCCCGCTTCCAACCACAGCTGGCGGCAGTTAATGTCCTCGAACACCCGCGCGTTTTGGATCGCCAGTCCGGCAGCAGCGGCAAGGGCAACTGCCAGGTCTTCATCCTCTTCTGTGAAGTCCCTGCCGCCAGTCTTCTCCGTCAGATAAAGGATCCCGAACACTTCATCCCGAACGCGCACCGGAACACCAAGGAAGGTTCGCATGGGCGGATGACCCGGCGGGAAGCCGGCGGCCATGGGGTGCTCACCGAGGTCGTGGAGCCGCAACGGGCGGGGATCACGGATCAGCTGTCCGAGGACTCCGTGGCCGGACGGAAGATCACCAATGCTCCGGACCCCTTCCTCGTCGATACCGACGGTGATGAAGTGGCTAAGACCCTGGTCAGTGCCGATGATGCCCAGCGCTCCATACCGTGCACCGACAAGTTCGCATGCGGACCGGAGGAGGCGGTCCAGCACCGCTTCCAGGCTCAGGTCCTCCGCCAGGGAAACGACTGCCCCTAACAAGCCCACCATGTTTTCCTGAGCTTGCACGAGTCCATCTGCCAGCTCCACGAACTCACGCAGAAGTTCGCGATTCCGCCGCCGCATCGGTTCACGCCACACGAGAAAGCACCTCGATAATCGGCCAGCTTCACCCGCGGCTGCCTGCTTCACTCCAGGTCCCCTTGAGTGAAAGCCCACCAGCATCTTTCCAGTTAATGCTACCCATTCCGACGCCGGTGAGTCATGAGATCTTCGAATCGTCAACCGGTTGCATGCCTGCCTTCTGAGCGGCGGATGCGCGGACCGGCGGCCTGCAAGAGTGGCGGGCCCGCGTCTCCGATTTGGGCATTCGTCAGGGGCCACATGACAAGGACCTTGGTCCCTAAAGCCATCCATTCCGAAAACCGATAATGATACCCACAACCGGGCAAGCTCTGGTGTTGTCAGTGCTTCCGAATCGCTTTTGACTTCTGTTGGACTCCCTCGTCCACAAGCCAGTCTTAGGGACTGGCAGGCCATCAGTGAGCCGGGTCCCGGGATTGGCGCAGGACGGTCCAATCCGGGATGCATGCTCCCGAACGAAGGACTGAAAGGTCGTAGTCATGGCTGGACACTTTGAAGTTTTTACCGATGACCATCTCCAGTTGCGCTTCCGCCTGATCGCAACGACCGGGGCCATATTGCTCGAGTCCGGGCCATACAAGGACAAGCGGGCGGTAGCTGCCGCGATCTTCGATGTGCGCGAATGCGCAGGCACCGGCCTGGTCGAAGACCACAGTACCGCGGTCCGGAATCCCGGGTTTGCCGAAGCGATGCATCAGGACGCTCGCATCATCATGGGGCGTCCGGGCAAGTGATGACCGTAAACAGACCAGCAATAGCTTGAAGGCTGGCCCACCGGGACCCCTCCCCCGCCAGTCCAACATCAGGCGACACCTGCCGCTCACCACCTCGACATTTGTCGAGCTACGGAACCCAAAAACCCCGGAATCACGCGGAAGTCGCTCGCCGCCGTCGAGCGCTTTCCTGTCTGGTGGCTCACAGCGGATCTATTCTGGAATCACAGTCCCCCACCGCCCAAAGGCCCAACAAGCCTTTCGAAAATGGAGCCCAAGAATGATCATCGGTGTCCCCAAAGAGATCAAGAACAACGAATTCCGTGTAGCCATCACTGCGGCCGGAGTTCACGAGTTCCGCACCCACGGCCACACCGTGCTGGTGGAGCGCGGCGCAGGCCTGGGCTCGGGAATCACCGACGAGGAATACTCGATCGCCGGCGCCGAGATCGTTCCCGAAGCCGATGACGTGTGGGCCCGCGCCGACATGGTCATGAAGGTCAAGGAACCCATTGCCGCCGAATACCACCGCTTCCGCAAGGGCCTGATCCTCTTCACCTACCTGCACCTGGCCGCGGAGCCCGAACTGACCCAGGAGCTCATCAACTCCGGCGTCACCGCCATCGCCTACGAAACCGTGCAGGATGGCCGCGCACTGCCGCTGCTGGCCCCGATGTCCGAGGTAGCCGGCCGCTTGTCCGTGCAGGTGGGCGCCAACTCCCTCATGGCCCCGGCCGGCGGCAAGGGCGTGCTGCTGGGCGGCGTCCCGGGTGTCCGCCCCGCCAAGGTCGTGGTACTCGGTGCGGGCGTGGCCGGCACCAACGCCGCCGCCATGGCCCTCGGCCTCGGTGCCGACGTGACCATCATGGACATCAACATCAACCGCCTGCGCGAACTGGACGCCCAATACCAAGGCCGCCTGAAGACGGTAGCCTCCAACGCCTACGAGATCGAAAAGGCCGTGGTGGATGCCGACCTCGTGATCGGCTCCGTGCTGATCCCAGGTGCCAAGGCACCGAAGCTGGTCTCCAACGAACTGGTCTCCCGCATGAAGCCGGGCTCCGTGCTGGTGGACATCGCCGTGGATCAGGGCGGCTGCTTCGCCGACACCCACCCCACCACGCACCAGGAACCCACCTACAAGGTGCACAACTCGATCTTCTACTGCGTCGCCAACATGCCCGGCGCTGTTCCGAACACCTCCACCTACGCGCTCACCAACGTCACCCTGCGCTACGCCGTGGCCCTGGCCAACCTGGGCGTCAAGGCCGCCTTCGACCGCGACCCGGCCCTGGCCGCCGGCCTCAACATCGCCGCCGGCCACGTAGCGCACCACTCGGTGTCCGAGGCCCACGGCCTGCCCCTGGTGGCCGACTGGCACGAGCTCGTCTCCGCGTAGCCTCCACACGGTACCGACTCCGACGGCGGGTTCCCGGCTTGCAGAAGACGGGAACCCGCCGTCGGGCTTTAACCGGGGTGTTCGACCCGCGGTATTCGGGGCGGGGCTAGACTTCGGGTGGCGATCACGAGGAAAAGCGCACGGCGCAGAATATGGAAGGCCCCGCACGCATCCGGCGTGCGGGGCCTCGAGTCTCACAGTTTGCCAGCCCGCTTGGACTCAAGCCGAGGTAATCGGGCGGGTCGGCATAAGAACCAAATCCGTGTGTCTAATGAGGTTCTGCCGCCTTGGCGGGCTTTTTCCTTTCAAGCACGGGGCTGTCGGCCAGCTTGAGCCATACGACGCCAACGACTATGACGATGAGCCAGAATGCTTTGGCCAGGGTGAGAGTCTCGCTAAAGAAGACTGGGCCCAGCAGGGCGGCGCCGGCCGTGCCCAAGCCAGCCCACACGGCGTAGCCGATCCCGACATCGATCTTTTTCAGCGCAACGCTAAGGAAGAACAGCGTGAACAGGAAGAACACGATTGCAACGAGCGACCAGACGAGGTCGGTGAATCCCCGGCTGCCATTGACGCTGAGCGCATAGCCGACCTCAAATGTTCCGGCCAGGAGCAAGGAAGCCCAAGGGCCGGCCTTCCTTTCGCTGACTGCAACGGGCGTTTCCTTGATGGGCGTGGTGGTGGTCATGAGGTTCCTTTCGCGGCAGGATCGGGTTAGGCGGTTCCGGCCAGGTTAAGGCCGACTACGCCACCGATGATGAGGGCAATTCCGAGGAGTTTCTTCAGGGTCAGGCGCTGCGAGAAGAAGAGTGCGCCGACGATGACGATCCCGACACCGGATACAGACGTCCAGATGGCATAGCCGACGCCGACGTCGAAGGTCAGCAGCGCGAGGCTGAGGAAGAACGTGCCGATTGCACCGGCGACGAGGGTGCCGATCGTCCACCAAAGCTTGGTGAACCCTTGTGCTTTTCCGGCGAAGATGCCGACGGCGACCTCGAAGATCACGGCAATGCCGAGGTAGAGCCAACTCATGTTGAAAATCCTTTCGTGGGTGACGGGCGGCGAAGTCAGTGCCCGTATTAGATGATTGTTTGGCGGTAGCGGGCGAACGGCTCGAGCCCGTGCTCGGTTGGGAGGTGGTGATAGACCTCGGCGCGTCGCGTGTCGGAGATCCCAAAGGCCGGGTAGCTGGCGCGGTAATCGAAGCCCCATGCTGCGGCCTCGTCCCGGTCGACCGCGACATGGATCGACTCGATGCCATGGTCGAGCGCGAAGCGGTAGCACAATCCGCAAGGCTCCCCCGTGGCCAGGAGAGTAGCTCCGCTGAGCTCGGTCCGGCCCCGGGAAGCCATAGCATCCCTCATTGCGACAACCTCGGCGTGCGCGGTGTGGTCCCGGGTCTCGCGGACCCGGTTTACGCCGAACCCGGAAATGACTTCCGCACCGTCCACGACGACGCCGACAAAGGGCAGCCCTCCGGCCTGGACATGCGCAAGGCATTTCCTTACAGCTTCATCCATGACGTTCTGGAAAACCGAGGTATTCACCGCAGAGCTCCGAGGGTGCCTGCTTCGACGCGGAGCTGGTCGATGACCTTCTTCAGGCGGGTCGCGCTGGGAACACCGGGAAGGACCTGGCCATTGACCACGATGCCGGGGACCGAAGTGATTCCCACCGTGTTGGCGGCGTAGTCCTGGTCGGAGCGTTGCCGGGCACGACGCTCGACGCTTTGCAGGGCGATCATGACGTCGGCGGAGTCCAGCCCAACGGAGGCCGCAACATCCAGGATCACTTCGTCCTGCCCGATGTCGCGGTCGTCCTGGAAGAACGCCTTGTACATTGCTTCCGAGTAGCCTTCTGCCTTCCCGTGCTCCTGGGCCAGCTGGAGCACGATGAACGCCTTCTCGGTGCGGGGCTGGGGCGAGACCGTTGGTAACGCCACATCGATGCCGAGCCGTTCAGCCATCGGGTAGACAGCGTCCTTCCAGATCCGCGGAAGATACTCGTCCTCCGGCCGAAGTGTAGGAACCGGGTCCGGACGGAGTTCGAACGGCCTGATCGTCACCTCCACTCCGGGGTCCCGCCGGAGCTCGTCCAACGCTCCTTCAGCCAGGAAGCAGAACGGACAAACATAGTCAACGAAAACGTCAACCTTGATGGTCATGGGTGGCACTCCCTTCCATTATTCTGTATGTGCATGCATGAACTTAGGTAAAAAAACACCGTGAAGGCGCGGAGCCTCAGGAAATAAGCCCGCTCAGGGTTGCGAAGGATCGGTCCAGATCGACCAGGTCAAGCTGGGGGTACTGCTTTGCCGCGTTTCCAAGCAGTTCGCAGATCTTCGCCTCGTAGGGCTCACGAATTCTCTTGATCGTGTCCAGTCCATGCTCGGTGATGACCGCGTAAACGCCGCGCTTGTCGTCCGGGCAGGTGTCGCGGAACGCCAGTTTCTTACTTTCCATGCGGCCAACCAGGCGCGTCACGGAGCTCTGGTTGAGGCCCACGCGCTGCGCGAGCTCGGTGATCCGCAGTTCGCGGCCGGATGCCCTGCTCAGGAGCAGTGCGGCACGGTATTCGGTCAGGCCTAGGCCGTAGTTGTCGACAAGCCACTTGCCGAGCGTGGTGTCCACGGCAGCAACGACTGCGACCACCTGGGCCCAGGATGCACTGAGGTTGCGCGCGCCGGCCTCTGCCTTGCCCTCCGAAAATTCCATGTACATGCACATAACCATAGCAGGTGACGGTCCTTTGCGTCACCCTTCGGCGAATAGCCTCCCGTAACCGGCGATCCTGCTCCGGAGCCCGCTGCCTTCCAAGCTGGCCCAAAGGAGCACCTGGTTGGCAGTCAGGACAGTAATGCCGAGCTTCTCCTCGATGGTCTCGATGGCGCCGATGGCCCGTTGGCCGTTGCCTGCAATGAAGATCGTCTGTGCCCCGGTGCTGCGAACCAAATGTTCGACGGCGTCGGTGGTTGTGGCAGGGGTGATCGCGAGCGGTCCGCCCGTGGGCCCGCTCGGGGTTGCCGAAATGATGTCGAGGTCGAGTTCCTTGAAGTAGGCCTCGCCGGCCTGGCAAAGCTCATCATCGAACCACGACGGAGCCATTATCGCGATCCTGTCGAGGTCCAACTGTCGGACCGCGGCCGCGGCGGCGGTGGCCGTGGTGTTCAGCCGGATACCGTGGCTAACCGTGGCCAGTCGTGCGAGGAGTTCCTGCTCCCGGGCAGGACCGATCTTGAACGAAGAGCTCGTGAATGCCAGACCGATGGCATCCAATGGAGAACTTGAGAGGCTCTCGACTGTCCGGTCAATGACTTCAGGCGCGATGAACTGGAGCACCGGGTCGTGGGCGATCTTCTCATCGATGGTGCCGCCAGGGTGCATCGGGCTGAAATCCACACGCGCCCCGTGGACCGTGGCGCGCATTCCGTCAAGCATCGCCTGGGCTTCGGCCTCGGGGCCGATGTCCGCGTGCGGGGTGACGAGGCCCAGTTTGAATTCGGATTCCCATCCGTCGTAGTTCCACATATGCCTGTTTTCCTTTCTAACGTGCCATTGCCGCGGCACTCAGGGCCATCGAGGTCGGCGTGCGCCCGTGATCGGTGACCATCTTCGGGTGCTTGTCTTGGATGATTTGCAGCAACTCGACCATTTCCGGCTCGGGATAACTGCGCTGCTCGCCGCGATAAAGCATCTTCGTGCTGGCGCCGTTGGACTGCTCGATCGAGTCCCCATTCGGGTTGAAGCGAAGGACATCGACGTTGTAGAGGGCGCACAGCAGGGCGTTGAAGATCGGCGCTGCCTTGATCCATCGTCCGTTCAGGTAGATCCGGGCATACCAGTGCAGGAATTCTTCGCCGCCAACGAGTTCGAGCATCGCGGCGTCCGCGACATGGTTGGTGACGACATCGGAACATAGCATTGCAGGAACGCCCAGCTTCCGGCAGCCCGCGACAAAGAGGATGCTCTTGTGCAGGCAGAAGCCGGAGGCTTCAGCGACGACGCCGGAGGCTCGAAGGTCCGGATGCAGCGAAACGTTGAAAACGTTGTAGTCGATGGTGTCGCGGACCGCATCATGGAGCCGCTCGACGGCTTTGGCAATGCTCGGCGCCTGGTAACATCCGGCGTCGTTGACGAACCGGGCGACTGCCGGGTTGTCGTAATCGAACACCGGTGTATCTGCCGTCAGGGCGGGGTTGTGTCCGGTCATGAGTGGATTCCCAACATCGTGGCGATCTTGGTCCGCAGCAGGTCATTTGATCCCGAATAGATGGCGCCCGGAACAGCGTCGAGCAGGTACCCGCCCAAGGGCGAGGAATCCAGGTAGCCGTTCCCGCCGTGGACCCGCATGGCGTTGACCACCGAGTCCACGTTGGCCTCACTGATGAAGATCTTGGCCGCGGCGATCGCGACCGTGACGTCATCGAAGCCGTCGAGTCGGTCGGCGACCGAGTCCAGGAGCGCGGCGCCGAGTTCGATGGCGATCTGGGTCTCCGCGATGCGGTTCGCGACCAGTTGGTTGCTGCCGATGCTGGTTCCGAACTGTTTGCGGTTGTTCACGTAATGCACGGAGCGGGCAACCAACTGATCCATCTCGCCGATGTTTCCGGCGAAGGCGAGGAGGATTTCGCGCTTCATGACCTGGTCCAGGATCAGGAGCCCGGCGCCGCTGTGCCCCACCCTCTGGGTGACGGGTACGTGGACATTATCGAAGGTGACTTCGCCGATGGGCGATGTCCGGAGCCCGGCGGTTTCCATGGTCTTCGACGTGTCCACGCCTGGCCAGTTGGTCTCCACCAGGAAGGCTGAGATGCCCTTGTCGACCCCGTCTTCGACGGTTTTGGCGTAGACAATCAGGGTCGCAGCGACCGGCGCGTTCGTGATGAAGCACTTCGCGCCGGTCAGGACATAGTGCTCCCCGCAAAGTGTCGCGGTGCTGGTCATGTTCATCACGTCCGAGCCGGCGTCGGGCTCGGTGATGGCATGCCCGCCAATTGCCGTTCCAGACTCGGCTCCTGGCAGATAGCGGTCGCAGAGTGCCTTGTCGGCGAATGCGCGCAGGCAGTAGATCGTGCTGGCGAGCTGTGTGACAGCTGAGAAGGTCAGCCCGCGGTCCGGGCTGGTCCTCCCCAGCTCACGCATCCGGCTGATGGCAGCTTTCATCCCCGTGGCGTGGGTTCCGGCCTCGGCAAAGGTGGCGAATACCCCGCTGTCCGACGCCGCTTCCCACAGCCCTGCAGCAAAATCCCCGGGCTGAGTCCTTTCCGACTCGTGAGCCGGTTTGGAGAGTTCCTTGATGAAGCCGGACCACCGGTCTTCGGTTATTGTCGTCATTCTGGCTTCCTAATAAGTGCTGAATCCGCTGTCGCTGAGGACATGCTTCTCATCGCCTCGGATGGGCGGGTTGAAGACGCTGATGAGTTCAAGATCCTCGTGTTCGGATGCGCGAAGAAAGTGTGGCTCGTTGCCGTCCAAGGCGTAGATCACCCCGGGCGTGATCGCGAAGAGGTTTCCTTCGGTGTCCTCAACGTTGCCCGAACCCTTGATGCAGTAGCAGGCTTCGAGGTTGCGCCTGTACTCAAGCTTGGACTCTGTCCCGGCACGGACGAGGGTGTGGGCAACGGCGAAGCCCATATTGTCGGCCTCAACGAGAAGGCGGTGGCTGGTGCCGTTGCCCCACTCGACGGCAGCGACTTCGTTCTTGGACCTGGTGAACATGCGGTTTTCTCTTTTTCTCTTGTGGGTGCTGACGGCTGAGTGTCTTAGGACGCGACGACGTTGCTTCGGTTCGCCTCGATGAAACACGCGATACCTTCGGGAGTCTTCAGGTCATCGGGATTGATGGAGATCGAGTTGATCGGGATCTGGTAGGTCCGCCCGCACCACCCGAGCAGCTGGACTGTGGTGATGCTGGTCAGGATTCCTGTGGCCAGCAAGTCCAGGTCCGATGGCAGCTCTTCCGCTGTGAGGTCCGTGGCGAACTTTTCGACGATGTAGTTCTTGACGTCATTGAGGATGGGCATGGGTTACTCGCTTTCGATGCGTGACTTGATGCTGGACAGGTCTGGTTTGCCGTTTCCATTGAGCGGAAAGGGCGCAGTGAAGGGGTGAAGAAGGTTCGGCATGGCAAAGGCGGGCAGCCGTGCACTCATCGCCAGACGGAGCCGAAGTCCCGACGGCACCTGGTGTTCGGGGCCGGGCGCGGTGTACGCCAGGTGAAGTTGCTGCGCACCGCCCGTCTCCTCGACCCAGGCGCAGGCCATCCCGACGGCCTCGGTCCGGCGTGCCGCTTGCTCGATCTCGTCGAGATTGATGCGCTGGCCCCGGAGTTTAAGTGTCCGGTCCCGGCGCCCCAGATAGTGAAGGTGCCCGTCCGACCAAGAAGCCTGGTCCTTCATGGGGTACAAGTCATCGCCGGGGGCTGTCAGCGGACGGAGTGCCCCGTCGGTAATGTAGCCGAGCGCCATCCACGGCGTACGTACCAGCAACTCCCCTTCGGCCTCGGCATGCAGGTGCCCGACAGACTGGGTTCCGCCGTCAGAGTCTAAGAAGACTTCGCAGCCATCGATCGGGGATCCCAGCGGCAGCGTCTCCGTTTCCGCGAACTGTACCGCGGACATCGTCTCGATGAGACAGTCGTTGATCTCGGTCGCACCGTACACGTTATGGAACTTGGCCCTGGGGAACATCCGGGCGGCGGAGATGCGGCTAGCTCTGGAAGCGACACCACCGGTAAGGACCACATCGCGAACGGATGCATACGACGCACCGTCTGCGGCGTTCACCAACGCGTCCAGAGTCGACGGCACCACTTGGACGAACGTCGGACAGTGGTCACGAAGACGTCCGGCAAGGTAGGCAGTATCGTGCAAACGGGCGGTATCGGCCACGACTACAGAGCCCCCCGCTGCGAGGACGGCCCACGTGTCAAGCAGGGAAACATCGAAGTTCCACGGGCTCAAGCTCAGCGAGACCGTCAGGGGCCCAAAACCGAAGTAGGCCGCACCCCAACGGACAAACCGCTCGATCCCTGCAACGGGAAGAGCCACCAGCTTCGGCGCCCCGGTCGAGCCCGAGGTCGGAAGCGCAAGAATCCCGCCACGCTCGGCCGGTTCGGCCTCTGCCTGTGAGCGGACAAAAAACTCGATTTGCTCCGCAATCGCCTCTACATAAGACTCTGACGAGGCGGCGGGCACAAGCGCCACGACGCCGCCGCGGTTGAGCAATTCCGCACATTCATCGACGAGTCGACCACTCTTGACGGCCCTGTAAACGCCGAATCGGTCTCCAGCGCGGCCTTCCCGAATCCCGGCAACCGCGTCGACGACCTTGCCCGCAGACACCGCCAACCGGCCCGTGCCGATCGTGCTCTTCGTTGTCGAGCCCATGCATTCCCCCTTTTGGACATGCGCAGGGGTAGCCAAGGACTGGTGCACACCACCCCCACCGACGCATGTCGTTTGATGTACATGCAACAATATAAACTAGTGCATGTGCATGCATCAAGTCGGAATTTTGAGAAATATCAATTGTTTGGAATTTGTCACCCACCGTTCATGAAGACCGAGATCTTCACCGCGCCATCGGGGCCGGACAAAGATGTGGGCGCCGAACTGGTGGCACGTGTCCTCGGCGCATCCGCCCGCCGGTATTTCCGCAGTCCAAACAGGCAGTTTCCGCTCGCGTTCAACGGTGCCTACTTCTCCGTCTCTCACACTGCATCCATGACAGCCTTAGCGGTCTCAACGGTTCCGATCGGCATTGATGTCGAATGCCGAATTGCCACCGATGCTGTTGCGCTGATGGACTGGGCACTCTCGAAAACCGAGCGAGCCGAGGTTGCGCGGCGTGGGCCTGAGGAGCTGGCCGAGATCTGGACAGCGAAGGAAGCGGCCGGCAAAGCTGCCGGCGTGGGACTTCAACCGACTCCTGCGGGGATTCTGACGATGGCCATATCCGAGTTGCCAGGCCATCGGTCCGCTTGGGTTCCCGATTCCAGTGACGGTCCCGCTGAATTCACGACCTGCGGGTCGTGGCAGGGAGACCAGCATCTCCGGATTGCCTGGCCGACCGACACCGACAATGCCCATTAAAGACAAGCGTCCAGCCTTCGCATGGCAGCAACGGTTGGCTGCCGATGGTCCTTGGGTGCCCGCACGAACCTTAGGGAGCCTGTGGCCAGCGACGGCGGGTCCCGGCTGAAGACGAGAACCCGGCGACGGTTAGACGCAGTACTAGGTCCTGTCAGGGTTTGCCGGACCTCCCGTCAGCCTTGGTGCCGGAAGCGGTAACGGCACAGTAGGTACGGGCACGGGCAGCTTGACGGTCCGGTTCCCGGGGAGGCCGGGGATGCTACCTTCGGGAGATGCGCCGGACCGATGCGGAACCGGGGCGAGGTTCCCGGCGCCAGGCGTGGCGTTGACCGAAGGAACCGGGGTTGCCGCGGGGGCGTCTGTCGGGTCGTTTGGCCGGGGGCTGCGGTGTAGTGCCGGCGGAGCCGCGGGGGGAGCGGCCGGTCTCGGGAGCACCCGGGAGACGGCGGTGCCCACCGCATTGCCGAGGTGGCTCAACACAGCGGGGATGCCGCCGCCGGACGCTGCCGCCGCGGTGGCTCCCACGGCAAGGGAAGCAGCGACGGCGACGGCGGTCACCGCCAGGCGGCGCTTCCTCCGGCGGGCGGCCAGTTCGTCGACAGGCGCCGTGCCGCCGGCGTCACCAGCGGCCGGCGTGGCAGGCACCATCAGGGCACGGAGCTGGGCGGAAGGCTCCGGGGGGATGTCCGCCAGTGAGCGGAGTTCCAGCAGTCCAGCCCGGATGTCCGCGGCGTCCTCCAAGCCGGACTCGGCCAGCAGCCGGTTGATGCCCGCGGCACTGCCGTCGGGGCGGTGTTCGCTCATGATGTGCCATTCCTTTGTTGCGCGCACTCCCGGAGTGCGAGCAAGGCCCTGCGCTGCAGTTGTTTCACGGCTCCTTGTGTCTTGCCCATGATGGCGGCCGTTTCTTCCAGTGAGAGGTCGGCCACGACCCGTAGTGCCAGCACCTCGCGGTGGTCGTCCCTGAGTCCGTCGAGCAGTTCGGTTACGCCGAGACCGTCCCCGTGCCCGAAGGCCTGCGCCTCGGCCGACGGTGTGCGGCGCTCGTCCAGCCCCGGCTCGAAGGGGCTGAAGGCCGGCTCACGCTCCCGCTTCCGGTAGTGGTCCACCAGGCGGGCGTGCGCGATAGAGAAAAGCAGGGACTTGGCCCCCTGGAGTCCCCCGTGGAGGGCCGGGATTTTCGGGTAGAGCGCGAGGAAGACGTCCTGAGTGACCGCCTCGGGATCGTTGACGCCACGGGCACGCAGGTATCCGAGGACCTGGCCGGAGAAGCTGTTGTAGGCAGCCGTGAAGAGCAGCGCGGGGTCTTCCGCGTCCGTCTGCACATATTCCTCAGCCAAGGGGTCAAGCACCCGCGGCCCTCCATCCCACGCGGCGCCCGTTCCGTCCTTGCGATAATGCGGGGACCGGCGCCGCCGTCTGTTGCGTGGCGGGGCTCCCTGCCCGAAAACAGGGAACCCCACGTCGTTAAACCCTAGCCGTGGGGCTAGGGACGGACGGAATCGATGGGTCCGTCAACATGGCCGGGCAGCTCAGCCGGGGCCGTCGGAACGGCGGGCACTGCAGGAGCTGCCGGCACTGCAGGAACTGCTGGAACTGCTGGAACCGCGGGCGCCGCCGGGACTGCAGGCACTGCCGGCGTTGCAGCGTTTGTACTCGCGTGGGCCTCGGCGTCGGCCGCACCGCGGGCAGCAAACTCGGCTTCCACACCCGCCACGAGGTGCTCGCAATGGGTTCCGACGTTGCCTTCGCCGCCGGCGGCCACCGCCAGGGACTGGTAGCCCGGAATCTTTGCATCAGCGTTCAGCCCGCCGCTGAGCAGCGCCTTGCAGAGGCCGAAGGATTCGGGCAGGGCGACGTCGGCCGCCTTGGCCTTGGCAGCCTCGATAGCGTCCGCAATCTTCGCCTGCGCAACGTCGACGGCGGCGGACGCCTTGGACTGCGCCTGACCGGCCGCGTCGGCAGCCTTCGCCTTCGCGGCAGCGGCTTCGCCCTCGACGTCCTGAACGGCCGGAGCGGGTGCGCCGATCAGATCGTGGGCCTTCTGCTGGAGGTCTGCAGGAAGCACTCCGGCGAAGGCTACGGCGCCGGAACCGCCCACGGTGACGGCTCCGGCGGCGAGCAGGCCAGCGGCGACTTTGCTGGTGGCAAGGACAGTGAACATGGACATGGAACCCTCCGACAGATGTCTGGCTTTGGCACGGCAGCAACGGTCGGCTGCCGGTGGTCAGTGGCGCGGGGCGCTGCCCGCACGACCCTTACATCGCCAGCGGTTCCGGAAAAGTTACTCCTTCACGGAAAAATCTCTCAGGGGGCGATCTTCCGCGCCTGTTCGATCAGCTCCAGCACCGCGGCCGAGTCCTCAGGATCCACCGGCAGCGGCAGCGCAGAGGAGGCTCCGCCGTCGGCGATCTTGTCCGCGAGGATCCGGTAGAACTCCTGGTAGGCGCCGCGTTCGGTGGGAACCGGCGTTTGCACGCCGTCGCGCTCGAGGATGCCGTAGTGTTCCTGGGCGTCCAGGCCATAGGCCGGGTCCGTGGGCAGTCCGCCGCCCAGGATGAACGGTTCCTGCGGGTCGACTCCGTACTTGACGAAGCCGGCGTCACTGCCCAGGATCCGGAAGCGCGGGCCGTGCAGGCGGCTGCTCAGGTTCAGGGCGTGGTGGCTGATGACGCCGGAGTCGTGCCGGAGCGCCAGGAAGACGTCGTCGTCGGCGCGTTCCTGTGCGCGGCGCGCGGTGATTTCCGCGTAGCGGACTGTCGCAGGTCCCAGCAGCCGCAGCGCGAGGTCCAGCACGTGGGTGCCGAGGTCGTAGAGGACCCCGCCGCCCTCATCCACGCCGGCACCGGCCTTCCACGCCTTGCTGATCTCCGGGGCCCAGCGCTCCATGGAACTTTCGAACCGCAGCACCCGGCCCAGCACGCCGGCGTCGAGCAGTTTCTTCACGGTGAGGGCGTCGCCGTCCCAGCGGCGGTTCTGGTACACGGTGAGCACCCGGCCGAGCCCTGCCGCCAGCCCGATCAGTTCCCGCGCCTGCGCGCTGTGCACGGTGAACGGTTTGTCCACGACGACGTCGAGCCCGGCTTCCAGCGCAGCTTTCGCGAGCGGATAGTGGCTTGCCGGGGGCGTACCGAGGATGATCAGGTCCAGGTCCCCGGCGAGCGCGAGGATGTCCTCCGGCCGGTCGACAAGCTTCACGCCCGGATAGCGCCCGCTTGCCGCCCGGCGGCGACCGGCGTCGGAAGTGGCGATCACGTCCAGCGAATAGGCCGGGTCCGCGGCGAGGAACGGGGCGTGGAAGACGCTGCCGGAGAGGCCGTAGCCGGCGACGGCGGCACGGATGGGGGTGCGGGAAGCTGGCGTCATGCTGCCAAGGCTACTCCGGCGGAGCCGCACGCGGGCCGGGTCTTATCCAGGATCGTTCGGATGTGCCCCACGGCGCTCCCCCATCCTTCGGTGGCCCGGCGTTCCAGAATGGTTCTGCGCCAAGTCAGGCGGCAGCTGGCGTCCGGATCGTTATCAACGGATGACGGCAGTTCACAATCGTCAGAGCCAGTCACTTCGCACCAGGCGGGCAGCCCAGGAGGCGGCCGGCAAATTCGCGCCAGCCGGCCTCGATGCGGGCAGCCTCGACCCCTTGGCTGCGCAGTGCATAGAGCACGCGCTCCGGGTCGAGGGTCGAGAGCAGGAACGATGCCATGAGCCAGGGATCGTCGACGCCGGCCTCGCGCAGCAGCATTTCGAGGTGGCGGTGCCAGAGCAGGGCGGGCGGGGCCGCGTGGCGGTTGTGCGGGGAATGCTCCGCGGCCCTGGCGAGCTCGCCGTACTTGTCGATGTACCTGATCCGGGCTTCGCCGAAGGCCATGAGGCGTTCCACCGGCGGCGCGCCGGGACCCAAGGGCGGGGGTCCGAAGATGAACCGCTGCTGGAACTCGGCTTCGGCGTCGCTCAGCAAGGTCATCATCAGGCCTGCGCGGTTGCCGAAGCGGCGGAAGACCGTCCCTTTGCCCACCTCCGCCCGGCAGGCGAGCATGTCCATGGTGACGGCGTCCACGCCGCGCTCGGCAACGAGTTCCCTGGCAGCCTGCAGGAGACGCTCGCGGTTGCGGGCGGCGTCGCTGCGCTCGGACGGCGGCCCCGAAGAACCCTCCGGGCGGATTGGGATGAGGCTCACAAGAAACATTCTAGTCGCGGGAATACAAACCGGACCGTAGTCCGTTTAGTCTAGTGAAAGGCAGGCATCCAGCCTCAGAACAAGCGTCCGACGGCTCCGGCCGCGGGACAGAAGCAAGGAGTTTCCCATGACCACGAACACCGTTCTCGCCCTGGTTGGCAGCCTTCGCGCCGACTCCCACAACCGCAAGCTGGCCGAAGCCATTGCCCTGAACGCGCCGGAGGGCGTGGATGTCCAGGTCTACGGCTCCCTCGGCAACATCCCGTTCTACAACGAAGACATCGACGTCGAAGGCCAGGTTCCGGCCGAAGCCGCCGCCCTGCGCGCCGCCGCGGCAGGGGCCGACGCCCTGCTGCTGGTCACCCCGGAGCACAACGGCACCATGCCCGCCTCGCTCAAGAACGCCATCGACTGGCTGTCCCGTCCCTTCGGCGCCGGCGCCCTCGCCGGTAAGCCGACCGCCGTCGTCGGGACCGCCTTCGGCCAGTACGGCGGAGTCTGGGCACAGGACGAGGCCCGCAAGGCCGTCGGCATCGCCGGCGCCAAGGTGCTGGAAGACGTCAAGCTGGCCGTTCCCGGTTCCATGATCCGCTTCGCCGAACTGCACCCGAAGGACGACGCCGAGATCGTCGACCAGATCAAGGCCATCTTCGAGCCCCTCACCGCCGTCGCCGAAGAGGCGGCAGCCTGACCCTGTTGAGGTCTTAGCTCCAAGGCTCCGTTCCGCCGGATTTCCGCGCGGAACGGAGCCTTCTGCGGCTCTCCGGCGCGCTACCAATCCGTGACGGAGCTGACGCCGAACTGTCACCGCCGGGGCATTTCGCGGCTGATTTGCCGGCCTTACGGTTGAAGCAAGGGGCGGCAACCATGGGCAGCGACCATGGGGCTGCCGGGTAGCTCGGGGGCTGTCATGGTGGGTACGCGCGGATTCGGACGCTCGACGGCGGTCGCCCCGCCACGCGGCGTGTCGGCCGGTTCGTCGCCTGGTTCCCTGGCTTTCGGCAGTCCGGCTTTCGGCATGCTGCTCGCATGCAGCCTGGTTTTCGGGCTTGGCGGCTGTGCGCATTCCGCAAGCCTGGCACCCGGACCGGCCCTTCGGGAGGCTGTCCCGGCGCCCAGTCCCGCGGTCGCCGCGCCCTCTGGGCTGCCCACCCCTCCGGTTCAGGCGACGTCGTCCACCGTCCCGCCGGCTCCCGAGCCCGCCGCGCCGGGGGCCACCTCCCCCGGCGCGGACGGCTACGTCATTCCGGCGACGCCGGCGCCGGTTGCGGTTCCGCCCGCCTCAGTTCAGGCGCCGCCCGTGCCGCCGTCTTCCACTGGGACGCCTGCTGCGAGTTCAGGCTCCGGCGCGCCGGGCACGGATGAGGATCTGGCGACGCTCACCGGCCCCGCCATTTACCTCGTGGCAATCGACGACGGCGGCCGCCGCGGCGCCCGCTTCGGCTGCAACGACAGCCTGGTCGCAGTGCGCTCCGGCGCCTCCGGAAGGCAGGTATCCGCCGGCTCGGCAATCACCCCACAGGACCCGATGGCGGTCGCGATTGCCCGGCTGCTGGGCGCTGACAGCGTTCCGGCGGGCTCAAACCTGTACAACGCCCTCGCCGCCTCGGGCCTGACCTATGTTTCCGGCCGACTGGACGGAGCCACGGCCGTGGTCGACCTCCGCGGAGAACTGCGTCAGGGCGGAGTGTGCGACAGTCCCAGGATCGATGCCCAGCTTACGCAGACCGCTATCGCGGCCACTGGCGCATCCCGGGCGGACATCCGGATCAACGGGCGCCCCTTGGCCGAGCTCCTGGATCTGCGGTAACGGCACGCGCCCGATTCCGCGCCGGTCCCGGGCCCGGTTCCGGCCCCGGCGCCGGTTCCGGGAGGCGGCTCATGACGTGGCGATCGCAATCAGGCGCCGCAAGGCCCAGGCCATCCGCACCAACCCGAGCGCTGCAGCGAAGCCGAGCCCGAACACCACCGCTTCAATGGGCCAGACGCCAGTGACACCGTCGCCCTCCACGAGGATTGCCGCCAACGCTGCCACGAGGAGGGCGGCCAGGACCGGGATGACGGAAAGGAACGCCTCGCCGATCTGCCGCCGATGGTCCGGGGCCAGCCGCTCCAAGGGTAGTGCCCGCTGCCCCGGTGGCGCCTTCTTTCCCAGCACGTTCACCAGCATGGAAACGCTGCTGAGGATGAGGCCGGCGACGGCGCCGGACAGGGTGGCCAGGGTCTGGAACAGGGTCCGGCGCGGGTCTTCGGCGACACCTTCGATCAGGAACGGTTGCGCCAAGACGGCGGACACGGCCAGCCAGGCACCCAGCGCCAAGGCCCCCCAAAGCAGGTCTGCGCGGGGATGCTCGAGGAACCAGCGCCAAGCGGCGGCGCGGCGCGGGCGGCCGATCTCGACGTTGTACAGGCTCATCGCGCGGAACCTCCCGTCAGGACCCGCTCCTCCGCGGTCAACCGCTCCGCCGGCTCCGCTCTTGGTGCCGGCTCCGCTCTTGGTGCCGGTTCCGCTCTAGGTGCCGGCTCCGCTCCGGTTACCGGCTCCGTCCTGGCTGACGCTTCGGCTGCCAGTTGCACGGCGGTGGCCGCGGCGAAGGCCGGGACCACGGAATTGTCCGGCGTTCCTGTCACCTCCGGCAGCGTCCTGGCAAAGAAGTCCTCGTGGGTCTGCGCCTGCTTGCGCAGGATATCCATGGCCTCGGCCGCGGCGCGGGCTGGATCGTTGAAGGCGCCCGCGTCAACGTCCACGTATGAAATGAACCGCTCCTTGAGCAGGTCCACCACTTCCCGGTCGCCGCTGACGGAGTTCTTGCCCTCGGCCACCACGTGGTCGAACTGCTCCATGGATCCGGCACGCCGGAACACGTCAATCAGGTGCTGGATGCGTTCCCTGATGCGTTGCTTGTCCCGCGCGCTGCCGCTGCGGCCGACGCTGAGGGACACCCTGAACGTGCCTTCACTCATGAGGCGCGAAGCGCTGTCCAGCACATCTGCCCATTCGCCGTCCATGGATGTCCCGGACAGGCGGCCAGCCGGCAGGGAGAATTCGAAGCGGCTGACGTCCAGACGGTCAAGGATGTCTTCGACGTCTTCGCGGACAACGGGAACCAGGCCCGGCTCCACTCCAAGCATCCCGCCAAGATACTCCCCGAGCCGCGCAGCCCGAGGCCCGTTTCCGCTTCCCAGCACCGCCACGACATTGCGCTTCAGGAAGGCGAAGTACGTGGTCTCCAGGAGGCGGTCGCCGGCGTCGAGCGGCAGCGCTTTGCGGCGCCCCGCGCTGTCCCCCACGCTCGGCAGGTCCCTGCCACGCACACGGTCCAGCAGCAGCACCGGAACGGGTGCGACGGCGGCCGCCTGGGCGAGCAGGACGGTTCCGTCGGCGCAGCGGAAGTGGCGGTCAACGCCGTCGGCTTCTGCCTGCCGCAGCACGTCCGCCACCCGGCGCACGGGAAACGGCCGGAACAACCCGTCGCCGTTCACCGTGTCGATCCGCCAGAACTGCACGCTTCGTTTCACCAGCCCACCATCCTGTGCCTTGTCCGCTTCGCGTCCGCCATCAAACTGCCTTGCGCCAAAGCTACGCCGGGGCACCGACATTCGCACCGGCGTCGGCCATTCCCTGTTCCGCTGCGCGAACTGGCAGCACATGGCCCCAGTGGCGCCTCCAGAGGGCATGTGCCGCCAGCTCGTGCAAGCCAGCGGAGCGCTTTCGAAAACAATTGTTGCCCAATTGGCAACTCCGGGGAGTATCCTTTTCACTGTGACCCACGAAACACTGGACGCCGGGCCGGAGCTGCCCGCCGAAGCGATCGACGCCATCGAGAGGGCGGCCACCGCCGCCCACCGCCACGAGGAACTGTTCTCGGAGCGCGCCGCCAACATCAAGCAGTCAGCCGTACGGGACGTCTTCGACATCTCCATGCGGCCGGGCCTCGTGTCCCTTGCAGGCGGAAACCCCTACCTTCAGTCCCTGCCCCTGGAAAAGCTGGGCCAAACCGCAGCCCGGATCATCGCCACGGACGGCATGACCGCCCTGCAATACGGCGGCGGCCAGGGCACCGAGGAACTGCGCACCCAGATCTGCGAGATCATGGCGGCCGAGGGCATCACCGATGCCCGGCCGGAGAATGTGGTCATCACGGCGGGCTCCCAGTCGGCGCAGGACGTCGCCACCAAGGTCTTCTGCGATCCTGGCGACGTGGTGCTCGTGGAAAACCCCACGTACGTCGGCGCCCTGAACACCTTCGAGGCGTACCAGGTCCAGGTTGAAGCCGTGGACATGGACGGCGACGGCCTGGTGCCGGAGATCCTCGAATCCCGTATCGCGGAGCTGCAGGCCCAGGGCAAGAACATCAAGTTCCTCTACACGATCCCCAACTTCAACAACCCCTCCGGGATCACCCTTGCCGCCGGGCGCCGCCAGCGGATCGTCGATATATGCCGCAAGGCGAATATTCTAGTGCTGGAGGACAATCCCTACGGCCTGCTGCGTTTCGACGGCAAGCCCCTGGCGCCGATGCGGGCCCAAAACGCCCACGACGTCATTTACATGGGTTCCTTCTCCAAGATCTTCGCGCCCGGGCTTCGCATCGGCTGGGCCCTCGTTCCGGAACACCTGCAGCGGCGCTTCTACCTGGCGTCCGAGGCCGTAACGTTGTGCCCTCCGACGCTCAACCAAATGCTCATCTCGGCCTACTTGCGCGATTATGACTGGCGTGGCCAGATCGAAACGTACCGGACGCTGTACCAGGAGCGGTGCGCGGCCCTGCTCTCGGCTCTGGACAAGTACATGCCCGAGGGCCTGAGCTGGACGCGGCCCGACGGCGGCTTCTTCGTCTGGGTGACGCTGCCCCAGGGCGTAGACACCTATCCGCTGCTCCACAAGGCGATCGATGCCGGCGTCGTGTTCATCCCCGGCGCGGCCTTCACGCCGTCGGACGGTCCATCAAACAAACTGCGTTTGGCGTTCAGCGCCGTGCCTCCCGATAGTATTGCCGAAGGCGTCCGGAGACTCTCGAACGTACTCACGGAAGCGATTGAAAACAGATCCAGCAAAGGAGCAGGTCTATGAGCGGTGTAGTCCTCGTCGGCGTCGACGGAAGCGAAACGGCACGCCGGGCGGCCGAATCGGCCAAGCGGCTGGCAACGGCCTTGGAAGCCGAACTGCGCGTCGTCACGGCATTTGAGAGCGACCGCGTCGAGATTGTCGAGAGCGGCGCCGACAAATGGGTCCTTTCCGACGCAGACGCCGCTGAAAAGGTTGCGCGCACCATCGCCGGGGAACTCGCCTCCGAGCGGCTGCAGACCAGCTACGGCGCCGTCCGCGGCAAGGCCGGCGAAGCACTCGTCAGGGAAGCCGAGCGTGTGGATGCCCAGCTGATCGTGGTCGGAAACCGCCGCATGCAGGGCCTCGCCCGCATCCTGGGCAGCGTCGCGAACACCGTTGCGCACAATGCCCCCTGCGATGTGTACATCGCCAAGACGGACGAACCCGCCTAAGGCAGGTTCCCGAACCGCGTGCTCGCAGAGCCGGCCGGTTCCCTGGTGAAAACCGGGAACCGGCCGGCTTTTTTCTGTGCCGCGGTGAGGTCCTGCCGCGGTGCTGGTATGACGCGCCGCACTGCCATCCTTGACGCGAATCACGCGGCGTGGTGGGCGTTCTCACCCCGTTCTCGGCCGGTCCGGAAGGTCCCCGCCGATAAAATTGAGGAAGGCCCCCGAAGGCGCGAGCCGCCCACCACAACGACCTCCAGGACCTCATCTTGCTTACTCTGCAGCGCCAGCGCGTCGGGCACGACATCCTCCTCGCCCGCCACGGAAACCTCATCAGCTCCATGCGTTTCGACCGGAGCAATGACCGCGTCGTCGCCGTCCTCAACGACGGAACCACTGACAGCGCCCCGAACCTCATTTCCCCGCTGCTGGAGATGCCGGAAACCCTCCGCAGCGTGCTGCGTTCGGACTGGCGCGCCCTGGTTATGGGTTCGGCAATGATGCTGGCCATCGGCCTCCTCGCTGCAGCCGCGTCCATCGCACTGACCGGCAACATGAGCGACGAGCAGCTGGCCCAGCTCTCCTACTCAACTTCCCTGTACTGATCCCGCTGGCCCGCTGAAAGCCTGGGCCCAGCGCGCAGATGAGCCCGACAGCGCCGGATGGCGCCGCCGGGCTCTTGCCGTCTAAGGGGCCCTTCCGGGCCCGCAGACTAGTCCAGCAGCAGCGCCGGCTCCTCGAGGATGGCAGCGACGTCGGCCATGAAACGGGCGGACAGGTCGCCGTCGACCACGCGGTGGTCGAAGGATCCGCCCAGGGTGGTGATCCAGCGCGGGATGACCTCGCCGTCGAGCACCCAGGGCTTCTGCTTGATGGTGCCGAAGGCGACGATCGCCACCTCACCCGGGTTAATGATCGGCGTTCCGGTGTCGATGCCGAGGGCGCCGATGTTGGTGATGGTCAGGGTGCCGCCCTGCATCTGCGCGGGCTGCGTCTTGCCGGCGCGCGCGGTGGTGGCAAGCTCGTTCAAGGCCAGGGCGAGTTCCTTGAGGGAGAGGTCCTGGGCGTCCTTGATGTTCGGCACCATCAGGCCCCGCGGGGTGGCGGCCGCGATGCCCAGATTCATGAAGTGCTTGACCTGGATTTCCGCGCCGCCCTTGCCGTCCGCGTTTTCCACCCAGCTGGCGTTGACGCTGGGGTTGCGTGCGGCGGCCCAGATGACGGCCTTGGCGAGGATCAGCAGCGGCGAAACCTTGATGCCCTCGAAGTCGCGGGAGGCCTTCAGCCGCTTGACGAATTCCATGGTGCGGCTGGCATCCACATCCACGAAGATGCTCACGTGCGGGGCGGTGAACGCGGAATCCACCATGGCCTTGGCCGTGGCCTTGCGCACGCCCTTGACCGGGATCCGCTCCACGCGCTGGTCCTGGGGCTTGCGCGAAGCGCCCCAGAAGGTGTCGGCCTGGTCCAGTTCGGCGTCGCGCTGGGCCTGGTAGCTGACCAGGTCCTCGCGGGTCACCTCGCCGCGGGCGCCGGTGGCGGTGACGTCGGCAAGGTCGATGCCGAGGTCGCGGGCGATCTTCCGCACCGGCGGTTTGGCGAGCACGCGGCTGACAATGCCGCTGACCGTTGCACCAAGGGCCCCGCCGAGGCCTGCGGCGGCAGGAGCCTGCGGAGTTTCCACCGGGGCTGCGGGAGCCGGAGCGGCGGCAGGCCGCGCGGGCGCAGGGGTCTCGACGGCGGCGGGAGCAGCCGGGGTTGCAGCGGCCGCGGCGGACTGTGCCGACGCCACCGGGGCATGCCGCCGCGGGCGCCGCTTGACGGCGTCGGCCTTGGGACCGGAGCCGACCAGAGGACCGCCGGCCGGTCCGGAGTCGGAGCCACCGCCGTCGGGCGTGTCCTCGGGCAGCTTGCCGTACATCGGCGTCTCTGGCGTTGAGGGCTCGACGACGGCGGGAGCAGCCGGGGCGGTCGCCTCACCGGCGGTTGCCTCGGCTCCGTCGGAAATACCGATGATGGGCGTTCCGACTTCCACTGTGATGCCCTCGGCCACGAGGAGCTCGGCCACCGTGCCGGCGTACGGCGACGGGAGCTCGACGAGGGACTTGGCCGTCTCGATCTCGCAGATGACATCGTTAATGGCCACGGCGTCGCCCGGCTTGACCTTCCAGGAGACGATCTCGGCCTCGGTCAGGCCCTCGCCGACATCCGGGAGGTTGAATTTCTTTACAGTCACTTCGGTCCTTACGTTTCAGCAGGCGGCCCGGCAGGGGCGCGATGCAGGCAGGAGCGGCTAGTAGGCCAGCGAACGGTCCAAGGCTTCGAGGATCTTGTCGATGTCCGGCAAGTAGTCCTCCTCGACCTTGGCCACGGGGTAGGGCATATGGAAGCCGCCCACACGGATGACGGGGGCTTCCAGGTGCAGGAACGCGCGTTCGCTGATCCGGGCCGCAATTTCGCCGCCGATACCACCGAACGTGGGAGCCTCGTGGGCCACGATCAGGCGCCCGGTCTTGCGTACTGACGCCTCGACGGTGTCGAAGTCGATCGGCGAGATCGAGCGCAGGTCGATGACCTCGATGCTGTGCCCGTCCTCGGCCGCCGCGGCGGCGGCCGCGAGGGCCACGGGGACGAGGGGGCCGTACGCCACGATCGTGGCATCGCTGCCTTCACGCAGCACGTGAGCCTTGAAGGGGTCCGACGCCGGGCCCGGGTTCTCGGTGTCGACCTCGCCCTTGAGCCAATAGCGGCGCTTGGGCTCGAAGAAGATCACGGGGTCCGTGCATTCGACGGCCTGCTGGATCATCCAGTAGGCGTCGTGGGCGTTGGACGGGGTGATGATCCGCAAGCCCGCGGTGTGCGCGAAGAGGGCTTCCGGGGATTCAGAGTGGTGTTCGATCGAGCCGATGCCGCCGCCGTACGGGATGCGGATGACCACGGGCACGGTGAGCTTGCCGCTGCTGCGGAAGTGCATCTTGGCAAGCTGGGTGGTGATCTGGTTGAACGCCGGGAAGACGAAGCCGTCGAACTGGATTTCGCAGACGGGGCGGTAGCCTCGCAGGGCCAGGCCGATCGCGGTGCCGACGATGCCGGACTCGGCGAGCGGGCTGTCCACCACCCGGTCCGGGCCGAAGTCCTTGAGGAGCCCGTCCGTGACGCGGTAGACGCCGCCCAAGGCGCCGATGTCCTCGCCCATGAGCAGGGACTTGGCATTGTTGTTGAGGGTCGCGCGGAGGCCTTCGTTGATGGCTTTCGCAACGGTCATGGTGGCCATCAGTGACCTGCCTCCTCTTCGCTTTCGAAACCTGCCTCGTACGTCCGGAACCACGCCTGCTCCTCCGCGACCAAGGGGTGCGGTTCGGCGTAGACTCCGGCGAAGGCGTCGTGGATGTCGGGCGCCTGCAGCGAGAGGGCGGTCCTGCGGACGTAGGCCGCCAGTTCGTCCCCGTCCAGTTTGACCTGGTCGAAGAAGGAGTCGTCGGCCAGGCCCTCGGCGCGGAGGTACTTCTCCAGCCGGTCCAGGGGATCCTTGCCCCGCCATTCGGTTTCTTCGTCCGAACCGCGGTACTTGGTGGGGTCATCGGCCGTCGTGTGGGCGCCGAGCCGGTAGGTGTGGGCTTCGATCAGCACGGGGCCGCGGCCCTCGCGCGCATGTTCGAGGGCCCATTCAGTGACGGCATGGACGGCGATGACGTCGTTGCCGTCCACCCGGACGCCCGGGAAACCGTAACCCTTGGCACGGTTGAAGAGCGGGACCTTGGTCTGGACCTCGGTGGGAACCGAGATGGCCCAGTGGTTGTTCTGGCAGAAGAACACCACCGGCGCGCTGTAGGAAGCCGCGAACACCATGGATTCGTGAACGTCGCCTTCGGAGCTGGCGCCGTCGCCGAAGTAGGCCAGCACTGCCGCCTTGGGGTCATTGGACCCTGCTGCTTCTGCCAGCTTCTGGTCGCGCTGGATGCCCATGGCATAACCCACGGCATGCGGCATCTGGGCGGCCAGCACCAGGGTGTAGAGGTGGAAGTTGTTCTCGGTAGGGTCCCATCCACCGTTGGAAATGCCACGGAAGAGCTTGAGGAGTTCCGAGAGGTCCACGTTCCGGGTCAAGGCGACGCCGTGCTCCCGGTAGGTCGGGAAGATGTAGTCCTGCGGCTGGCTGGCCCGGCCGGAGCCGATCTGTGCGGCTTCCTGGCCAGTGAGGGGAACCCAAAGGGCCAGTTCTCCCTGACGCTGCAGGGCAGTGGCTTCCTGGTCAAAGCGCCGGATCTTGGCCATGTCCGCGTAGAACCCGCGCAGTTGCTCCGGTTCCAGTCGCTTGGCGTAGTCCGAAAACACGGGATCCGTGCCGAGCGTTCCATCCGGCCCGAGCAATTGGACCATCCCCGTTGCGGGGTCGCCGGACTCCGTCCCCTCAAGGAACTGCTGTCCGGCCCCGTTGATCCGGGGGGTGGGCAATTGGGTTGAGCCCATTCCGTCTCCTTTGCCTGCCACAGCCGACGCTGAGCATTTTTTCGCTGATATATTCCGCTTGGGGAATGTATTCCTCAAATGGAATATTTGGCTTGCGTCCCTAACTTTATCCTCAGTAAGGGACGCAAGGACATTTGTTAACCCCTACAAAGGGCGCGGCACATTTGTATAACCAGCACAGAGTTCCAGGAACCTGGTGTTGGCCTCGACCTCTCCAATGCTGACCCGGACTCCTTCATTTGCGAAGGCACGGACGGACAATGCGTGCTCCCCGGCAAGCTCCGCGAACTCCGCACTGTGCTCGCCGAGGTTGAGCCAGACGAAGTTCCCCTGCGCTTCCGGGACAAACCAGCCAAGCTCCCGCAGGCCGGCCACAACGCGTTCACGCTCGTCGACGAGACCCTGCACACGTTCCACTACCTCGTCGAAGTGTGCCAGGGACGTGACGGCAGCCCGTTCGGCGATCTGCGAGACCGCGAACGGCGTGGCGGCGACACGGAGGTGCCGGGTGATTTCCGCGCCAGCGATGCTGTAGCCCACGCGGAGTCCGGCGAGGCCGTGCGCCTTGGAGAACGTCCGGAGGACGACGACGTTCGGGTACTTCCGGTACAGCTTGATGCCGTCCACCGCGTCCCTATCGCGGACGAACTCCTGGTATGCCTCGTCAATGACGACCACGACGCCGGCCGGGACGGACTGGATGAAGCGCTCCGTTTCCTGCGCAGTGAGGATGGGTCCGGTGGGGTTGTTCGGGGTGCACAGCAGGATGACCTTCGTGCGCACGGTAACAGCGGCGGCCATGGCATCGAGATCGTGCCGGCCGTCGGACAGCAGCGGAATCCTCACGCTTTCCGCCCCGGCTAGTCCGACGCAGATGGGGTAGGCCTCGAAGGAGCGCCAGGCGTAAATCACCTCGTCGGCCTTGCCGTCGGCGTTCTGGCCGGCGAAGGCGGCGAGGATCTGGTTCAGGGCGCCCAGGCTCCCGGCGCCGGTGACGACGTCGTCGGCCGGGACCCCGAGAAAGTCCGCGAGCGCGGTCCGCAACTTGGTGGCGAGTGGATCGGGGTAACGGTTGATGTCGCTCTGATCGGCGATTGCCTCCAGCACCGCGGGAATCGGAGGCAGCGGGTTCTCGTTCGAGGACAGCTTGTAGCTGGTCAGCCCCGCAATTACCGCCGGTGGTTTCCCGGCGGCGTATTTGGGAAGGCTGTCCACCACCGGGCGGGGCCGGACGCCCTCCTGTGCCATGTCAGAAGAAGTCATGGTTCCAAGCCTACTGGTCGGCTTTTTGGGTCCGTATGGACACTCCTTGAAGCACTGTGTGAAAGCATGGGCGCATGGGTGCATTCATTGTCCGTGTCCTGATTAATGGCCTGGCCCTCTGGGTGGCCAACTGGATTCTTCCCGGCCTGGATATTTCCACCACGGCCACCAGCAACGCTGTGAACAATGCCGGCATCACCCAGGGCGCCGACACCCTGGGCGTGGTCCTTGCATACTTGTTCATCGGCCTGATTTTCGGAGTGGTCAACGCCTTTGTCCGGCCCCTCGTGAAACTCTTGTCCTTGCCTATCACCATCCTGACGCTGGGTCTCTTCACGATCATCATCAATGCGGCCATGCTGTTCCTCACCGCTTGGTTGAGCAGTTACACACCGGTGCACCTGACGATCGACTCGTTCTTCTGGACGGCGATCCTGGCCGCGATCATCATCAGCGTGATTTCGATGGTGGCCAGCTGGATCCCGGGGGCGCGCCGCCGCTGACTGCACGTGGGCTTTCAACGCCACCCCGCTTCGGAGCGGTTCGCCGGGAGCCGCAGCTCGGGTGGGCCGGGCATTGCCTGGCGGGTGAGTTTGAACCTGGTCACCTTGGCTGGAACTTGTGCGGTGCGCCCGCGCGTCCCGAGCACGCCCGAGAGGACGGCCGCGGATGCCACCAACGACGGGTCGCGGCTTGCGGCGACCCGTTCTGCGCCTTCCGCGTACATCTCCAGCCTGTGCCCTGGGCCAAGGCCGGGATCCTGACCCGCCGGGGTTTCCACCGAGTTCTCGAGCGTCACTGTCACCCGGTCTTTCGTGTCGGCGTTCGGGGCGCCTTCGAGGCCCGGAACCATATCCTGGGTGTGCTCCAGATGCAGGCTGCTGATCCCGGGCTCGGGCTTCACGCCGCCGACCGGGGATCCGGCCGTGAAAACGTACTTGAGGTCGTATTCGGCCAGGAAAGCTTTGTTGGCCGCGAGGTTCATCGCGTGGACACCGCCCTGGCTGTGACCGACTGCTGCGACCTGCTGTCCGGCCTCGGCACCCGCCTCCCGCAGTGCCTCCTGGATGGCAGGGGCGAGGTAGGCGGAGTCATAGCCGAGGCTGTCGACGTTGCCGCCTTCGTCGATCGGGTTGCTTCCGCCCGTCGGCTCACCCTTCTGGGTACCGGGAATGAGCACCACCCAGGCGACCTTGTTGCCCGGGGGTTCCACTTTGATGACGGCGATTTCCCCCTTTCCTTCGCCATGCAGATCCTCGGTCCGGCGCAGCAGGGCCGCGAGGGACAGATCGACACTTTCCTCCGTGGTTTCCATTTTCTGCACCGCGACAGGCCGCGGTTTCAGGTACGCCAGTCCGGGCACTTCGACGATGGTCCGGAGGATGGCCCGGACATCCGTCTGGCCTCCCAAGGCCGCGCTCAGCGCGGCCAGCACGGAGGTCGGCAGCGAAAGGGATCCCACAATGAGGGGAAGCTGGGCCACAAGATGTTCAACCCGGTCCCGGTCGCCATGGTGGGTTCCTGGCTTGGCCCCGCCGAGGAGCATGGTCGCCTCAAGGAGAGGCGGGTGCAGCAGCCCCACGCGGGTGGCGATCGCATTCCATGATTCGGTGTATTCATACTCGCGATGGCTCGCCCGAACTTGTTCCGCGGTGGCCCGGATCGCGTCACGAATGGCGGAAGCGGCCCGCACACCGTCCCCGACGGTGACGATGGCCGGGCCGCCGGCGGTCAACGTGCTCAGTTCCGACACGAAGAGGTCCCGGCGGACTGCGTCGGCTTCGAGGACAACGGAATCCAGCATCCGGACCACGCCGTCCAAGGCATTGGCTCCGGCCAGGAGTTCCTCGAACTGGAAACTGATCCCACCCACACCGCCACGGACCTTCAATACCTCGTCCGCCGGCGGGTCAACAGGCCCAAGCCCGCCGTCCTGCATACGCACGCCGGGCATCAGTAGCCCTGCCCCGCAGCAACCGCCGCCGTCGCCGCCTCCTGCATCACCAAGGCAGAGGCCTCCCGTAGGGTATCGCGCGCCCTTCGCAGCTCGGTCAGGTGGCTGGCGACGACGTTCCGGTAGGCCCGGCCCGCCGGCGACTGCCATTGCCTCATCTGCGCCTGACCAAGCTGCGACAACGCGGCATCCGCTTCATCCGCACACCGGGCCATCCGTGTGGCCAGTTGCCGGACCTCGACGCCCTGCCGGGTCCATTGCCCCGCATCAAACGAGGTTTTCGCCGCAAACAACGTATCGCCCATTTCAGCTCCTGTCTCCCAACGCGGTACGGGCACCGGGCTGCCCGCCCTGATGCACCGAAGCTACGGCGCGCTCCCGCGGCGCGGAACCGCCGTCGGGCGCTATGTGGACAACCGGCCTGCGGGGCCGCTGTGGAGGACAGGCCGCGGCGGTATTCACATAGCGGAGTCCGCTTAAGGTGCCTGCCGCAGTTCATGAAAGAATTGGCCCATGCCTGAAACCGCCGCCGCTGTTACCCGTACGCCCTCCGGACGCCTGGCCCTTGCCGCGTCGCCGGAGAAGATTGCCCTCGGCCCCCTGGACGGCCGTTACCAGTCCGCCATCGCCCCGCTGGTCGATTACTTGTCCGAGGCCGCCCTCAACCGCGACCGTGTGGCCGTCGAGGTCGAATGGCTCATCCACCTGACCAGCAACAGCGTGCTGCCCGGCGCGGGCCCCCTGACCGCCGAACAGCAGGACAAGCTCCGCAGCATCGTCACCGAGTTCGATGCCGCCGCCGTGGCCGAACTGGCCGAGATCGAAGCCGTCACCGTGCACGACGTCAAGGCCGTCGAGTACTACATCAGCCGCCGCCTCCCGGCCATTGGCATCGAGAACCTGACCGCCATGGTGCACTTCGGCTGCACCTCCGAGGACATCAACAACCTGTCCTACGCCCTGGGCATCAAGGGTGCCGTGGAGGACGTCTGGCTGCCGGCCGCCCGTGCGCTGGTACAGCAGATCGAAGCCATGGCCGAAGAAAACCGCGCCGTGCCGATGCTCTCCCGCACCCACGGACAGCCGGCCACCCCCACCACACTCGGTAAGGAACTGGCGGTGATCGCGCACCGCCTGGGCCGCCAGTTGGACCGCATCGCGAAGACCGAATACCTGGGCAAGATCAACGGCGCCACCGGCACCTACGCCGCGCATGTCGCCTCCGTTCCGGGCGCCGACTGGCAGGCCGTGTCCAAGTCCTTCGTCGAGGGTCTGGGCCTCACCTGGAACCCGCTCACCACGCAGATCGAAAGCCACGACTGGCAGGCCGAGCTGTACTCCGATATCGCACGTTTCAACCGGATCCTGCACAACGTCTGCACGGACATTTGGAGCTACATCTCCATTGGCTACTTCCGCCAGATCCCGGTTGCAGGCGCTACGGGCTCGTCCACCATGCCGCACAAGGTCAACCCCATCCGCTTCGAGAACGCCGAGGCGAACCTGGAAATCTCCAACGGCCTGCTGGACACCCTCGCCGCCACCCTGGTGACCTCCCGCTGGCAGCGCGACCTCACCGACTCCTCCTCGCAGCGCAACATCGGCGTGGCATTCGGCCACTCCCTGCTGGCAATTTCGAACGTCGCCAAGGGCCTGAAGGCCCTCGATGTCGCCGGGGACGTCCTCGCCGGCGACCTCGACACCAACTGGGAAGTCCTGGGCGAGGCTATCCAGATGGTGATGCGCGCCGAGGCAATCGCCGGCGTAGCCGGCATGGAAAACCCGTACGAGCGCCTCAAGGACCTCACCCGCGGCCAGCGCGTAGACGCAGCCCGCATGCAGGAATTCGTCTCCGGCCTGGGCCTCTCGGCCGACGCCGAAGCCCGCCTCCTGGCACTCACCCCCGGCGGTTACACCGGTATCGCGGACGAGCTGGTGGACCACCTCAAGTAGGACGCCGCGCGAGCGCCATCCGTTCACCGAGATCACGACGGCGGCGGGCCGGGACACAGCCTCACAGACGGGGTGTCCCGGACCGCCGTCGTCGTTTTCGTTGAGGCGGCCGTCCCGGGACGCCGCATCACCCCGCAGCCGAATTCTGCCGCGTCACCCCGCCGCATCACCCCGCAGCCGTTCCGGCGCCGCCAGTCCGTTGCACTGGTCATCGTCTGTGCCTCAATGTCCGTCCCGGCTAGTAAGGTGCCAGCATGAGGCTTTTGCTTATCCGTCACGGCCAGACTCCCGGCAACGTCCTGGGCCAGTTGGACACCGCGTTTCCCGGCCCTGGGCTGACCGGGCTCGGCGAGCGCCAGGCCGCGGCGCTGCCCGAAGCCTTGGCGGACGAAGCCATCGAGGCCATCTACACGTCGACCCTGCTGCGGACCCAGCTCACCGCGGCGCCGCTGGCCCGGGCGCTCGGCCTGGACCCGGAAATCCTGGACGGCGTCCACGAGATCGAAGCCGGGTCGCTGGAGAAGAAGACAGACCACGGATCGCACATGCGCTACATGGGCACTGTCTTCGCCTGGAGCGACGGCAACCTGGACCTGCGCATGCCGGGCGCGTTCACGGGCCACGACTTCTTCGAACGTTTCGACGCCTCCGTGAACAAGGTGGTCGCGGCGGGCCATGGGACGGCGGCGATCGTCAGCCACGGCGCGGCCATCCGCTGCTGGGCGGGCCGCCGGGCCGAGGACATCGACACCCTGTTCGCCGAAACCCACCAGCTGCCCAACACCGGAATCGTGGCGCTTGAGGGCGACCCGGACTCGGGCTGGAGCGTCCTCCACTGGGACAGCATCCCCGTAGGCGGCCGCGCCCTGGCCGATCCGACGGCGGAGGACCCCACCGGCGAAGCCGTGTAGCGGGCGCCAAGCGGCAGGTCCATCGGCCGGTCCACCGGCAGTTCTCCGGACCCTTACGCACAGGAAACACGGCGGTAACCGCTGATTCCTAGGCTTGATTTGCATAACCCCCTCCGGAGAAAGAGGTAGCGATGCAGACCAACCCGCGGCTCAACATCCGTCAGGTCAGCTGGGCAAACCCCGTGGGCGCAGACCTCCGCGCGGCCCAGCAGTCTGAACTGGATTCCCGTTTCGGCACGTCCGATCACGAACCCGGCCCGGCGCCGTCGGAGGCCGATACCGCGGTCTTCGTAGTGGCGTATGAGAAGTGTTCCGGACAGCCGTTGGGCTGCGGCGGGCTGCGGATCGTGGACGACTGCACGGTGGAGATCAAGCGCCTCTACGTCGTGCCCTACGCCCGGGGGTCCCGGGTGGCCAGTTCCATCCTGGCCAGCCTGGAAGGCCTGGCGCATTCGCGCGGCTTCCAGGTGATCACGGCCGAGGCGGGCTCGGCGCAGACGGACGGACGCAGCTTCTACGAAAGCTCAGGCTTCGCACCGATTCCAAATTTCGGGCCCTACATCGGCATCAGCGAGTCCCAGTGCTATTCGAAGGCCCTCGATTCCCACAGCGCCGCGCACACCGCCATGGCCTGAAGTCTTAATCTTTTTCCCAAATCAGTCAGCCACGGGTGTTCCCGGTGCGGCTCGGCTAATCTCGCCCTATGGAAAAAGCAGACATCACGTTCCGGACCCGCAAATGGGTGCGCCCGGAGGACCTGAACGCCAACGGCACGCTGTTTGGCGGAAGCCTGCTGAAATGGATCGACGAGGAAGCAGCGATCTACGCCATCATCCAACTGGGCAACGGCCGGGCCGTCACCAAATACATCTCAGAGATCAACTTCGTGAGCTCGGCCGTACAGGGAGACCTGATCGAGCTGGGGATCACGGCAACCCGCTTCGGCCGGACGTCCCTGACCATGCGGGCCGAGGTGCGGAACATGATCACCCGGCGCAGCATCCTGACCATCGAGGAACTCGTCTTCGTGAACCTCGGCGAGGACGGCACCCCGCAGCCGCACGGCTACACGGAGATCACCTACGACCGTGACCGCATCCCGGCCCACCACCTGACCCAGACCCTGCAGCAGGACTGAACCCTCCGGCGTCGTTCCGGCTGTCAGCCCGTGCCGCTAAGATGCCCGCATGGAGCTGAGCACGGTGGCCGTGGAACTGTACTCGCTGCTGCCCTCCGAGTTCGTCGCGGCCCGCGGTGCGCGCGTGAAGGAAGCGAAAGGCTCCGGCGACGCCGGGCTGGCGGCGCTGATCGGCCGGCTGCCGAAGCCCTCGGCGGCCGCCTGGGCGGTCAACATGCTGGCACGCAGCGGTGCCGCGGAACTGGAGGAATTGCTCCGGCTCGGTGCCGCGCTGCGGAACGCCCAAACGGACCTGGATCCGGCCAGGCTGCGCGAACTCGGGCAGCAACGCCCCCATCTGCTGGCTGCCGCCGTCGGGAAGGCCGATGAGATCGCCGCCGGCCTTGGGGTGCGGCTGGGCAGCACCGCGACGAGCGAGGTCACGGGTACCCTGCGCGCTGCCCTTGGTGACATGGATGCGGCCGCGGCTGTCCGGAGCGGCCTGCTGGTGCGGGCCTTGTCGGGCGACGGTGTGGACGCGGTGGACCTGTCCGGGGCAGTCGCGGTTGAAGGCGGCGCGGTGCCTGCCGCTCCTGCCGCGCCCAGGCTGAAGACAGGCGTGAAAGCCGACGACGGCGACGCCGGCGCCCGCGAAAGCCTGCGGGCCAAGGCCGAGGACGCGGAGCGCGCGGCCGGGCAGGCGGAAGCCGACCTCGCGGAGGCGGAACTGGCACTGGCGGAGGCCACGCACCGGCGTCGGGAACTCCAAGCAGCCCTGAAGGAGACCCGGGAGCGCCTCGCGTCCCTCGAGGAGGCACTGGCGACGGCCGAACAGGACGCCCGCCGGGCGTCCCGCACTGCCGAGTCCGCGGAGAAGCTGGCGGCGCAGAAGCGGCGCATCGCCGGGCAGGCCCGGCGATGGCTGGAGCGCTACTCGGGGGCGGGCGGCTGATGCCTTGATGACCGGCGGCTGAACCCTTGATGGCTGCACGGTCGGGGCGTAGAACGGGAGCATGAACGACGTCAACGCGTGGATGGACAAGTACATCGCTGCCTGGACCTCGAACGACCCCGATGACATCCGGGCACTGTTCACCGAGGATGCCGTCTACTCGACCCGGCCGGACACCGAGTCGCCGTGGCGCGGGCACAACGAAATCGTGGACGGCTGGACCGACGCCAGCGACATGCCGCATGCCTGGACCTTCGAATGGACCCTTCTGGGGCAGGACGGCAACCTGGCGTTCGTGCAGGGCCTCACCACTTACTTCAATGGCCAGCCCACCTATGACAACCTCTGGGTGATCCGCTTCGCCCCGGACGGCAGGGCCTCGGAATTCACCGAGTGGTACATGGCGCGGAAACCCGCGTAAAGGTTTCGTTAAGACCCCGTCCCCTCCGGCACGGGCGGTGGTAGGCTCCCTGAGCGCCGGGCGCCGGTACGGGCACCTGCGCTGGCGTGTCAACGGAGGGAAGCGCAGATGTCGACAGTACGGAAGCCGGCATCCGGGCGTCGCCGGAACGGGCCGCCGCGGGACGAGGCCACACCCGAGCTGGTTCCCCGTGCGAAGAGGGAGAGCGCCATCGCCCGGGCGCTCCTGCACCCCGTTCGTTCACTGCCCCTGGCGTTCCTGCTGGTGATCCTGGCCGGCTCGGCCTTGCTCATGCTGCCGTTCGCCCGGACGGACCCGGGCACCGACGCCGGTCTCGCTCCCCTGTTCACAGCGGTCTCCGCTGTCTGCGTCACCGGCCTGGTCACCGTGGATACGGCCACGTTCTGGACGCCGTTCGGGCACGTGGTGATCCTGGGCCTCATCCAGGTGGGCGGCTTCGGGATCATGACCCTCGCGACCCTGCTCGCCTTGGTCGTAAGGAAGAACCTCGGGCTGCGCGGGCAGTTGGTGGCGCAGTCCGAGACCCACACCCTGAACTTCGGCGATGTCCGTTCGGTGCTGTTCCGCGTCGCGCGGATCATGTTCACCGTCGAGGGAGCCACCGCCGTTGTCCTGTCCATCCGGTTCTGGCTCGCCTACGACCAGAATCCCGGAGTCGCCCTCTGGCACGGTGTCTTCCACGCGGTATCCGCGTTCAACAATGCCGGCTTCGCGCTGTACAGCGATAGCCTGATGGGCTTCGCCGAGGATCCGTGGATCATCGTGCCGGTCTGCCTGGCCGTAATCGCCGGCGGCCTCGGTTTCCCCGTGATCATCCAGCTCTTCAAGGGCATCCGCCTCAAGGACTGGACCGTGCACCTCCGCCTGACGGTCTTCGGCACTCTCCTGCTCCTGGTGGTCGGCTTCGTGGCGTTCGCAGCTTTCGAGTGGAACCGGCCGGAAACCCTGGGACCGCTGAGCACCGGCGGCAAGGTCCTGGGCGCCTTCGCCGGCAGCGTCTTCCCGCGCACGGCCGGCTTCAACAGCATCGACTACGGGGCGGCGTCGTCGGACACGCTCATGACCACGGACATCCTGATGTTCATCGGCGGCGGCAGCGCCGGAACCGCCGGCGGCATCAAGATCACCACCTTCTTTGTCCTTGGCTTTGCCATCTGGAACGAAATCCGGGGCCGCGAGCAGGTGACCATCGCCCACCGTTCCATCAGCCCCACCGTGCAGCGGCAGGCCCTGACCGTCGCCCTGCTCGGCGTCGCGGCGGTGATCGGCGGCACCATGCTGCTGCTCATGCTGACCGACTACAGCCTGGAGAAGGTGCTGTTCGAAGCCATTTCGGCTTTCGGCACCGTGGGCGTCAGCACCGGCATCACGTACAACCTGCCGGCCGGTGCCCAATGGGTGCTGATGGTCCTCATGTTCACGGGCCGTCTCGGTTCGGTCACCCTGGCCTCGGCCCTGGCCTTGTCCTCACACCCCCGGCTGTTCCGGCTACCGGAGGAGCGGCCGATCATCGGGTAGGGCTTGGCCGGTCGCTTGCTGACTTGCCTCTGACCAGCAGGTTGTCGTGGATCTTGGTCCAGCCTTCGGACTCTTCACTTCGCTGAGCGCCGTCGTCAAGATGGGAAAAGTGTGGCGTTTCATTCGGTGCTGCCCCCTCAGGCTGTCGTTGTGCCTCGACAGTACGCGAGCCGGCACGACCTTCCTGCCCAGTTGCTTCGCATCGCAGCAAGCTGCGTCGGCGAAGAACCCCGGTCTTCGGGGCCCCGACGATGGTGCCCCCGAAAGCAACCGGGAAGGAACGTCACCGCGGCGGGAGCGCGGCTCAGTAACTCGGGCGCGCCCCGCCGTCGGGCTCTTCGCCCGACTCGTCCGGCACAAACTTCGCCGCGAGGGCCTCGCTCCCCCGGGCCAGCATCGCGACGTCGGCGCCCACCAGCACGAAGGAGGCACCGGCGTCGAGGTACCCCTTCGCCGTCGACTCATTGAAGGCGTTGACGCCGGCGGGCTTGCCGGCCGCTGTGGCGGCTTCGAGGCAGTGTTCGACGGCGGCCCGCACCTTCGGGTGTTCCTGCTCGCCAAGCAGTCCCATGGAGGCGGCCAGGTCGGACGGTCCGAGGAAGACCGCGTCGACGCCGTCGACCGCCAGGATCTCTTCGACCGCCGCCACGGCAGCGGAAGATTCGATCTGGACCGTCACGCTGACCGTCTCCGATGCGCGGGCAAGGTAGTCCGGGATCCGGTTCCAGCGCGAAGCGCGGGCCAGCGCGGAGCCGACGCCGCGGACGCCGTGCGGCGGGTAGCGGACGGCGGCGACGGCGGCACGCGCCTCGGCCGCGGAGTTGACCATGGGGATGAGCAGGTTCTGCACGCCCAGGTCGAGGTACTGCTTGATCAGGACGGCGTCGTTGACGGGCGGGCGGACCATGGCCTGCACCGGGTAGCCCTGTACGGCCTGCAGCTGCGCGAGGATCGACTCGATCCCGTTGGGGCTGTGCTCGGCGTCGATCAGGAGCCAGTCCAGGCCGGACCCGGCGCAGATCTCGGCGACCAGCGGGCTGCCGGAGCAGACCCACATCCCGGCCAGGGGCCGGCCCGCGGTGGCAAGGACCTCAGCGAACGTCGGTTCTACTCGAATCGGCATGTGATGGCTCCCAGCGGTCCGTAGTCGGCGTGGACGGTGTCCCCTTTGTACACCCAGAGCGGGCGGGTGAAGGAGCCGGCCAGGATGATCTCCCCGGCCTTGAGCCCGTCACCGTGCGGGGCGATCTTGTTGGCCAGCCAGTGCACGCCGGCCGCCGGGTGGTCCAGCACGCCGGCCGCGACGCCGGTCTCCTCCACCGTCTGGTTCTTGTACAGGATGGCCGATACCCAGCGGAGGTCGACGGCGTCCGGCCGCACTGGGCGCCCGCCCACCACCATGGCCCCCATGGCGGCGTTGTCCGCGATGGTGTCCACGATGGTCCGGCCCTCCATTTCGATCCGGGAATCCAGGATCTCGAGGGCCGGGACCACGTAGTCGGTGGCGTTGAGGACGTCGAAGAGGGTGCAGCCCGGGCCGGTGAGGTCCTGCTTCAGCACGAACGCCAGTTCCACCTCCACCCGGGGGTGCGTGTAGCGGTCCCACTCCACGGAGCACCCGGTTTCGAGGACCATGTCATCGAAGATGGCGCCGTAGTCCGGTTCGGTGATGCCCGTGGCGGCCTGCATGGCCTTGGACGTGAGCCCGATCTTGCGGCCCACCAGCGTCCGCCCGGCATCCTCGTTCCGGCGCCGCCAGAGCTGCTGCACGGCGTAGGAATCCTCCACCGTCATCTCGGGGTAGCGCGCGGTGAGCCGCGGAACCGGCGTCCGGTTCCGGCCGGCTTCCACCAGTTCGTCCGCTATGGCCTCGATCGTTGTCGCATCCAGCATGCCGTTCCCTTCACCCGTCCTCTCCGACGCCGCCTGCAAGGCAGCCTAGACCTGCGCGCCCAGCTTGAAGCCTTCGACGCCGGGACCCGGCGCGCCGTCGTCGGCCTTGCGGGTGTAGGAGAAGCCGTCGGCGCCTACGGTGACGGCCATTTCCGAGGCGTCCGTGCGTTCGATGACGGGCTGCGGGTTGCCGTCGAGGTCCAGGACGAGGGAGGCCTCGGTGTACCAGGACGGGACCACGGGGTTGCCCCACCAGTCGCGGCGCTGGTTGTCGTGGACGTCCCAGGTGATGGTGGGGTTGTCCGGGTCGCCGGTGTAGTAGTCCTGGGTGTAGATCTCGATGCGGTGGCCGTCCGGGTCCAGGATGTACAGGTAGAAGGCGTTGGAGACGCCGTGGCGTCCGGGACCGCGTTCGATCCGGTCGCTGATGCGCAGGGCGCCCATCTTGTCGCAGATCTGGATGATGTTGTGCTTCTCGTGCGTGGAGAAGGCGATGTGGTGCAGGCGCGGGCCGTTGCCGCCGGTCAGGGCGGTGTCATGCACGGTCTGCTTGCGGTGCATCCACGCGGCGTACGTGACGCCGTCGGAATCCTTGATGTCCTCGGAGACGCGGAAGCCGAGGTCCTCCAGGTACTTGCGGCCGCGCGGGACGTCCGGGGTGACCTGGTTGAAGTGGTCCAAGCGGACCAGTTCGCCGGCGGAGTAGAGCTCGTAGCGCTGGGTGAGGCGCTCCACGTGCTCCACCTCGTAGAAGAACTCGTACGGGAAGCCCAGCGGGTCCTCGACCCGGACGGAGTCGCCGACGCCCTTGGTGAAGCCTTCCTTGCGCCGCTCCACGCGGCAGCCCAGTTCCTTGTAGTAGGCCTCGGCGGCGTCCACATCCTCGGGAGTGCGGACCCGGTACGCGAAGGCAGCGGCTGCGGCCACCGGGCCCTTGCGCAGCACCAGGTTGTGGTGGATGAACTCCTCGAAGGAGCGCAGGTAGATGGTGTTCTCGTCTTCCTCGGTGACGTGCAGGCCGAGCAGGTCCACGTAGAACGCGCGGGACTTGGCCAGGTCGGTGACCACGAGTTCGAGGTAGGCGCAGCGGACGATGTCCGGGGCCGGGACTGTCGGCGTCGGAATGGGGCCGGTGAAGGGGTTGCTCATGATGGTCTCTCTTCGTTGAAAGGGGTCTGTTTGGGTGCCGCCGGCCTAGGCGCCGAACTTGGGCGTGTGCACGGAGCCGAGGGTGATGTGGACGGCCTGCTGATCGGTGTAGAAGTCGATGGAGCGGTAGCCGCCTTCGTGGCCCAGGCCGGAAGCCTTGACGCCGCCGAACGGGGTGCGCAGGTCGCGGACATTGTGGCTGTTCAGCCACACCATGCCGGCTTCGACGTTCTGCGAGAAGTTGTGGGCCCGGGTCAGGTTCTGGGTCCAGATGTAGGCCGCCAGGCCGTACTTGGTGTTGTTCGCCAGGGCGAGGGCCTCGTCGTCGTTCTCGAACGGCGTGATCGCGACGACGGGACCGAAGATTTCCTCCTGGAAGATCCGCGCGTCGGGCGCGACGTCGGCAAACACGGTGGGTGCGATGTAGTTGCCTTCGGGCAGGTGCTCGGGGCGGCCGCCGCCGGCCAGGAGCCGGCCTTCGGACTTGCCGATCTCCACGTAGGAGGCCACCTTCTCGTAGTGCTCCGGGTGGACGAGCGCACCGACTTGGGTCTTGGGATCGTGGGGGTCGCCCACCACGATGTTCCTGGCGCGGGCGGCGTACTTTTCGCAGAACTCGTCATAGATGGCGCGTTCCACGAGGATGCGGGAGCCGGCGGTGCAGCGTTCGCCGTTGAGGGAGAACACCCCGAACAGGGCGGAGTCGATCGCGGCGTCGAGGTCGGCGTCGGCGAACACCACGCACGGGGACTTGCCGCCGAGTTCCATGGACAGGCCCTTGAGGTTGGCCGCGGCGTTGCGGAAGATCGTCTGGCCCGTGGTGGTCTCACCGGTGAAGGAGATCAGCGGTACGTCCGGGTGCTTCACCAGGGCGTCGCCGGCTTCTTCGCCGAGGCCGTTGACCAGGTTGAACACACCGTCCGGCAGGCCGGCGTCCTTGAAGATCTGCGCCCAGAGCGAGGCCGACAACGGGGTGAACTCGGCGGGCTTGAGAACCACGGTGTTGCCGGTGGCCAGGGCCGGGGCGAGTTTCCAGGACTCCAGCATGAACGGGGTGTTCCATGGAGTGATGAGCCCAGCGACGCCGATGGGCTTGCGGTTCACGTAGTTGATCTGGGAGCCGGGGACCTTCATGGCGTCGTCGAACTGGGCAACGATCAGGTCCGCGAAGAAGCGGAAGTTCTCGGCCGCGCGCAGGGCCTGGCCCTTGGCCTGGGTGATCGGCAGGCCGGTGTCGAACGTTTCGAGCTCGGCGAGGCGGTCCTCCTGGGCCTCGACGGCGTCGGCGATCCGGTTCAGGACGCGGGCACGCTCGCGCGGCTTCATCTTCGGCCACGGACCGTTCACGAAGGCTTCGCGGGCAGCGGCGACGGCGAGGTCGATGTCTTCCTTCTGGCCTGCCGCGGCGGTGGCGTAGTTCTTGTTGGAGACCGGGTCCAGGACGTCGAAGGTCTTGCCGGACACCGAATCGACGAACTCGCCGTTGATGTAGTGCTGGAGGTGGGTGGGCAGGTTCTCGGGGACGTAGTGGGTGCTGGTTTCAGGGGCTGCAAACGTCATTGTTGTCTTCCTTTCATCCAACGCGGGGTCACTTACGGCCCATAATCGGGCCTGACATGGGCCGTAAGTGACCCCGCGTTGCTTGGTTCTAGGTGGTCTGGGCGAGGTACGCGTCCAGGGTGGCAGCGCGGTGCTGGCGGGCGGCTTTTTCGATGGTGTCGGCGTCGGCTCCGGACTCGATGAGCCGGAGCAGGGCCTCGTGCTCATCCACGGAGTCCCGGGCCCGGCCGGGGACGAAGCGGAAGGTGGAGGACCGCAGCGAGGCGAGGCGGTTCCAGCCGCGGTGGACGAGGTCCAGGATGTGCGGGTTGGGACAGCGTTCGAACAGGACGCTGTGGAAGTCCTGGTTGAGTTGGGTGAAGCGCACAGGGTCGAAGTGTTCCAGGCAGTCGCGCATCTCCTCGTTGACCGCACGCGCCCGTGCGATGTCCGCTGCGCCGATCAGCGGCGCGGACAACGCCGTCGCCGCCCCTTCGATGATGCTCAGGGTCTGCATCGTGTACAGGTACTCGGTGGGGTCGATCCCGGACACCGTAGCGCCGACGTTCCGTTCGAAGGTCACCAGGCCCTCGGCCTCGAGCCGGCGGATGGCCTCCCGGACGGGGACCACGCTGAAGCCCAGGTCCTCGGCGATCTTGGCCAGCACCAGCCGGTAGCCCGGCGTGTAGGCGCCATCCACGATCCGGGCCTTCACCGCGGCGTAGGCCTGCTCGGACTTGCTGCCCGTAACGGTTTCAGTCATTGTCCTTCACCCATTCCTCGTACTTGGCTCGCCATTCGGCGTTCATCGGGAAGAGCCCGTCCACGCTGTGGCCCTGCTCGACCATCTTGAAGATGAACTCCTCCTCGCGTTCCTGGGCAATGCACTCCTCCACCAGTTCGGCGGCGATGGCCGGCGGGATCACCAGGATCCCGTCCGAATCCGCCACGATGATGTCGCCCGGCTGCACGGTGGTGCCCCCGCAGGCGATGGTGACGTCGGTGTCCCAAGGAACATGGCGGCGTCCCAGCACGGCCGGGTGCCGGCTGGCGAAGTAGGTGGGGATCTCCAGCCCGGCGACGGCCGAGTAGTCCCGCACGCCGCCGTCGGTGATGATCGCCGCGGCGCCGCGCACTTGGGCGCGCAGGGCCAGAATGTCGCCCACGGTGCCGGTGCCCTTCTCGCCGCGGGCCTCCATGACGAGGATCTCCCCCTCGTTGACGGATTCGACGGCGCGTTTCTGGGCGTTGAAGCCGCCGCCATGGGTCTTGAAGAGGTCCTCGCGGTTGGGCACGTAGCGCAGCGTCCGGGCCAGGCCCACGACGCGGCGGTCCGGGCGGGTGGCCTGCAGTCCGTCGATGCTGACGTTGTTCAGCCCGCGCTTGCGCAGTTGGGAGGACAGGGTGGCCGTGGCGACCGACTCGAGCTTCTTCTTCAGCTCGGGATCGAGCCCCGGCTTCGCCAGCGGCGCCAGTCCGGCGGCTTCGCGCGAACCGTACGCTTCCTCCCGCTGGGTGTCATCGGACGTGGGCTGCGCGCCGAAGGTGGCGAACGGCGTCGTGCCTTCCACGACGGCGGTGGCCAGGCGGCCGCTGCTGAGGTCACCGCTGCTGACCTCGACCTCGACGACGTCCCCCGGCACCGCGACGGAGGCGCCGGCGGGCGTGCCGGTGAGGATGATGTCCCCGGTTTCCAGGGTGAGGAGCTGCGAGAGGTCCGCGACGAGGCGGGCGAAGGGGAAGAGCAGGTCCGCGGTGGTGTCGTCCTGGACGAGTCCGCCGTTGTGCCAGGTGCGGATGCGCAGCGCGGCGGGGTCGACGGCGTTGGCCGGGATGAGTGCCGGGCCCACCGGGGTGAAACCGTCCCCGCCCTTGGAGCGCAGGTTTGAGCCCTTGTCCGCGTAACGGAGGTCGTAGACGCCGAGGTCGTTGCTGGCGGTGACCCACTCGACGTGGCCCCAGGCGTCCTCGATGCTGACGCGACGGGCGTTCCTGCCGATGATGAGGGCGATTTCGCCTTCGTAGCCGAGGAGTTCGCAGCCGGCCGGACGCTCCACCGTGCCGGGCTTGTCCGCGGAACCCAGCGCCAGGGACGACGCCGGCTTCAGGAAGTACGACGGCTGTTCAGGAGTGCGGCCGCGCTGCGCGGCACGGCTGGGGTAGTTGATGTGGACGGCGATCACCTTGCGCGTCCGGGCCAGCAGCTCCGGGCTGAGCTTCGGGCTGGGTTCCGGGGTTCCGGGTTCCATCGACACAGCGTCTCCTCGTCGTCGAGCATCTATCAGGTACGAAATCGTATACGAAAACTATGCCGCGGGATGTGAGCTGCGTCAACCCCTGCTTCATGGCAAAACATTCGAACGTCCAGCGGTCGCGGCTAGGATGGCGCACCCCCGCTACAGGCCACGCTGCGGCAGTATTCAGGTTGGCATGACACACGCGACTAGACTCGTCACCTTCCTCAATATGACTTGAATCGCCCACACCCCCAAAGGAAATATTTCTACGACTGCAACCGACTCGAGGACGACCCGTGATTACTTCAGCACCATCGCCAGATGAAGCCCACGCGGAAGGGCTCCGGCAGCGGCGCACATTGGTCACGGGCGTAGCGGCCGTAATTCTGAGCGGACCATTCGTCGTCGCTTTCCTCTTGCTGCTCGTCCTAGTAAACCCCACATCAGTCGAGTTGCTTGTCAAAGATTCGCGCGCATTTGTCGAACTTACAGCAGGAACTCTTAGGATACTCGCGCTCGACAGTTCAGCACTCGGCGGATTCGTGGCATTCGGCGGCCTACTCCTCGCCGTTCATAAACTAGATTTAGGCCGAAGCGCATTCACAGACAAAGCACTCACCTTCAGGCTACTGGCGATAACGGAGTTCCGTGAGACTCTCCAGTTCCTTGGAGTTTTAGGAACCGCGACCGCGCCTGTTTTTGGACTCTTGTGGATTGTGCTTCATGCAGGAGAACCGGGGTGGGAAAGAGCGACAATTTCTATCACCGGTCAGTGCTTGGGTTTGTGGCTCGTTCTGATACTGGCCGTACCTGACTCGTCACTGGGCCTCAAAGACGCCAGAGACGAATGGGGGTTGCGGCATATGCGATACCGCGCCACCGTACTAGAGCACCAGTTCTCAGGAAGATGGGGCAGGAACTTTACAAATACACGACAACGTCTGCTACGGCCGATGCTGCGCTTGGCTCTCCACTTGGGAAGCACTGCAGTCGCCTCAAGTGCATTTTTCGTTTCGCTGACCTTAGCAGATGAGACAGCGGGACTGAGTTGGAGCTCCGCAGGATGGATCTTTGTTCTCATGTCCATCATTTTTGGCCTATTCATTCCCATGATGCTAAGCCTCGGAGTCGGAGCGGCGAGACTAGCGCTCGCAGCAAACTCACGAGGATTCATAGGGACATCTCGCATACTAACTGGCATCGCCTATGCTTTCCCAGCGATATTCGCAACGGCAGGGGAGTGGTACGCACCTTTTATAATGATTATCGGGATCCTCTCGGTGATTCATGCAGCCTGCATTACCTCGATTCTCGTAACACGAGCACCCAAAGGGCCCTTTCTCGGACCCTTTCGCCCGATAGTTCTTCCGATACAGGAGATCATCTTCGGGCTCGCGCAACATCAACTAAAGGACATTGAAGAAGGACTGGAGAGGCGGCTTGATCGATTTTCTCCGCGGAGGCGCCGAAAAATGATGCGCGAAATTTCAAAATGGGAATCCTTAAACAATGCATCTGATTGGAGACTCGAAGAACGGAGGCGATAACGAGACCGTTCACGAATTTATCCGCCCACGGCATCGTCTCCCTAATGGCAAACGGCCACGGGGATCCCCGGCGAGCGCAGTCCTGGACCCGGGTCAATCCGGCGGACTCGGGACCTCATCGCGGCAGGCCAGACGCAATCGCCGGGTCTCGCCGAAGTCCACGCCGCAAAAGCGGACAGCCGCTGGGGCGTTGCCTATGCATCCCAGCGCCCGCCGAAAACCCCAACGACGACGCAGCGGCGATCGCCTCCAATTCGACCGCCGTCATCGCCTTCGGGAAGCTGGACCGCACGACACGGTACGCTCGGATACCGCCCTTACTCAAGGCGCGAAGAGGGAGTGGGCGCGACCCGTCGGCCGGCTTCCTGGCGAAGGCGTGATGGAATGAACTAAATCACATAGCCCAACCGGCCGGCGCCGCAGGCAACCCCTGCCGGGGAGCAAGAAGACTGGGAAGGGCGGCAAAGGCCACCGCATGCGTAGCACCCGCAGCCTCCATCAGGTCAACCATGAGCGGCCGGAACGTCACGACCAGCGCCTGCCCCTCAATGGTTGTCGCCTCGAAGCGGCCGGGCTCAAGTTCCGCAGCCAACTGTGTCAATTGCCCGAGGGCCTGGGAAACCTTCTCGTCCCTCAACTGCCGGTCCCGTTCCCAGTAGCCGTCGCCCAGAACGGTCAGCGCCCGGGCCACTCGCTTCAAGAACGCCGAAAATCGAACGGTGCCCCTGTCCGAAAGCGCTACGGCATTGATGGCGTGGGTAAGACGCCGACTGAAGACCCGGCTGTTCCTGAGCGCCAGGTCGAGCTTCTCCACCGCCGCCCGAGAATTCCGGATGTGCTCCCGGTGGCGCCAGTGAAGCGGGGAGATGGTGGTGGTTTCCAGCGCCCGCCCCAAGGCCTCATTGGCTTCCGCAACAACGGCATGGCTGTTTCGCGCCCGGACCAGGGCATGCCACGCCAGTGCGGAATCGTTCACATCAAGGGCCCTGGATGCACCGTAAAGGATGGCCGAGATTTCATAAGCCAGGTTTCGAATGGCCTTCCGCTGCCCCCGCAGGCGCTGCTGCGGCGCAACTGCGGTAATGAGCCAGGCAACGGCGCCACCCACCAAGGCGTCAGTGACCGTGTGGAGGAAAGAGCCGGGCGACGAAGGAATCATCGCAACGAGTGCGGCCTGGATCGCCATCTGGGTTGCGAAGACCGGGCTCTTGTTCAAGAACCTGGCGATCAGCACGGCGACAAAAACGATCAGCACCGCCTGCGCCGGCCCCGCCCCGAGCATGCCCGTGAGACAGACGCCGGCCGCAACACCAAGCGCACAACCAACGGCAACCTCCAGTGCCCGGCGTGTACGCCAATCAGCGGAGAACTGCAAAGTGAGAAGGGCCGCGATCGCCGCGAAGACGGGGTTCGCATGCCCAAGGACACGCTCGGCAAACACGTATGCGGCGACCGCACAGAAGGCCATCTTGAACGCCTCACCTGCGGAGGATTTGCAGCGGTGGAATCCCGTGTGGAAATAAGCCAGCAAACGGCCAAGCATGAGGAAGAGCTACTTTCTTCTTGCCCCGCATGCGATGCACATCGGGGCGGCGACACCGACGCGCCGGCCCTGCGGGCGCAGGAGCAGCTCCAAAAACGTATCGGGGAATCATTTCGCCCACGTTGCGGCGGAGTTAACCACGTGGCAGTGAGTTGGGATCATTCCACGCGCCGGGCCGCGCAAGAGCCTCGCCCGCCGCTGCCTCAACCAGCCGCGCAGCCGAGCGGGCCGTGCGTAAAGGCCGCTACGCCAGGGCGTCTCCCACTTTGTCCGCCGCCTGCTGCAGCTTCGCCGCCAAGGAACCCAGGTCGTCGGCCTTGATCCGCTGCGTCGGCCCGTTCAGGGTCAGCGCGCCGAGCAACTGCCCGGAAGTATCCCGCACCGGGCAGGCGATGACGAAGAGGCCTTCCTCGAGTTCGTCGTCGAGGATCGCGTAACCCTGTTCCCGCACCCGGCGCAGTTCCTCGAGGAGGGCGTCGCGCCTGGTGATGGTCTTGGGGGTGAAAGATTCAAGCCGCTTCGGCAGGGCGGCCACAACCTTCTCGTCGCTCAGTTCGGCGAGGACCACCTTGCCGGCGGCGCTGGCATGCATCGGGTAGTGCCCGCCCACCCACATGGCGCTAGCGTTCAGGAAGCGCGACGCCGAGGCCTCGGCCACCACGTCGTAACTGGCTTCCCCAGTCACCATAACGAAAGTGATGGTCTCGTTGAATTTCGTGGCGAAGTCGTTCAGGAGCGGCTGGATCCTTGAGACAACGCCCGCGTAGGGATCGGCCAGGCGGCCCAGGCGGGCCATCTGCCAGCCGAGCATGTAGCGGTTGTCCACACGCGCCACGAAACCGCTCTGCTCAAGGCTCAGGAGCAGGCGGAAGGCCGTGGGGCGGGTCATCCCCACCAGCTGGGCGATTTCCGTGACGGTAATTCCCTGGCGGTGCCGGCCGAGCTCGCTGAGCAGCACCGTCGCCTTGACCACGGACTTGTTGGTCAGGTCCAAGGGCTCCGCGGAGGCCTGTTCCTCGTCGCCGACGGCCTCGTCCGGCACGGTTTTGGCCGGCGCAGTTTCATCCTGTGCAGTGCTACGTCCCGCTGCCATTTATGCTCCTGCTTCGTCGCCGGTCCGGGACCGGCCGCTCCGACTCGTTGCCACACTTATCGTAGGCGTTGGCAGGCGATTGACCCCTAAGAGCCGAACAGGGAAGGCCAGCCGTTCTGACGGTCGATGCACCCTCCACGTCGTGTGGAACGGCGCCCCACGGTGCGTGGTCACCGCCAGTCGTGGCGAAGGTGTCCGCGATGCCTATCCGGCGGGAAACGAGACCAACCATTGCGCCACCGCTCCGCACGTCAGGGATCGCAGCAAGCGGATTCCACTCGAGGACCTGCAACACCGCTGCGCAGGCCGCGATGATCACCGCGCCTATGGCTCCGGCACCAATTGCCCACCACTTCCTGGATACTCCCCCTTGTTCCCTGCACCAAGCGCAGGCGACCTCTTGCCACCGGCCCCCGGCTGAAACAGTCCCGAAGGTCGTCGGATTCCGCGTCATCATTCCTTTGCAACGACCCTCCGAAACCGCATTTCCGGGAGCGCTGATGCGTCGTCCTCGAATGATCGCGCGGAATCCGACGCAACGCGTCGCACACTCCGGGGCCTAGGCTGTGCCCATGACGCCCCGCTTCGTCCGCCCCGCACTGCCGACCCAGGTTTTCCGTGACGCCGACGGCGCGCCCATCCTTTACGGCGAGCGCTGGGGAACGGACGGGCCGTCGGCGGACGCGTACAGCACGGTCACCCATCCGGAACGCTTCGCCCCGCTTCACGCGGTGGCCGATGCGCTCATCGATTACCTCACCAGGACATTCGACGCCGATGTCGACTCCGCGCCGGAGCATGCCGGCGACTTGGTACGGCAGGGCATCACGGTTGTGCGCGCCGTCCGGGTGACGCCCCGGGAACGCGATGCCGCGCCACTGACCTTCGTGTTCACGGACTTCCCCGGCCTCGCCGTCCACGCCGGCGCGCTGCACGACTTCATCTACCCGGATTGCGGCTGCGATGCCTGCGACGAAACGGCGGAGGGCGAAGCGGAAGAGTTGGAGCACCTTATCCAGGGCGTCACCTCCGGTAGCTACAGCGAATGGGTGGGACGTCATGCGACGGCGGGCATGCGGCTGGAGTTCGACGGCGGCTACACCGGGGGCGGCGGCAACGTTAGCGCCATTCCCAAGGAGCGGCTCGAGAACGCCCGGGCACGGCTGGCTGCCCTTCCCAACGGCTGGGCACCGTGGCCACTCCGGGCCGAATAGCGACCGGGAACGACGGCAGCAACATTCTGCTGGATCACCTCTGCCGAGAACGGCGCCGGGCCCGGAAACCCGAGAGTTTTCAGGAGCTGGACGCGAGGTGATCCAGCAGAATGTGCGCGAATCCGCCTCCACTCCGCCACCCAGCACAAAGCGCGCCCAGGGCCCCGCATCTTGTCAGCTCCGTCACACCGCGATACAGTCTTGAGCAAGATTCGAGTTCTAATAAAGAACTTTGTGTTCTATATTAGAACAACCCACAAAGAAGTGAGGCACTCCCGTGCAGTTCCACCACCACGGATACGTATCAGGCGACCCGCGGGTCCAGCCGGCCGCCGGCGTCGGGCTGAACCGCCCCGAAGACCTCCCCGACGAGGTCGACGTGCTGATCGTGGGCACCGGCCCCGCCGGCATGCTCACCGCGGCCCAACTCTCCCAGTTTCCCGATGTCATCACCCGGGTCATCGAGCGCCGCCCCGGCCGACTCGCGATCGGCCAGGCCGACGGTATCCAGGCCCGCAGCGTCGAAACCTTCCAGGCCTTCGGCTTCGCCGAGCGGATCACCGCCGAGGCGTACCACATCACCGAAATGGCCTTCTGGAAGCCGGACCCCGCGGACCCGTCGCGCATCCACCGCGCGGCCCGCGCCGTCGACGACCCCACCGGCATCAGCGAATTCCCGCACCTGATCGTGAACCAGGCCCGCGTGCTGGACTACTTCGCCGAATTCATGGCGAACTCGCCCAGCCGTATGAAGCCCGACTACGGCTACGAGTTCCGCGGCCTCACGGTCGACGACGACGGCGAGTACCCCGTTTCCGTGACCCTCCTCCACACCGCGGGTCCCCTGGAGGGCCAGGAGCGAACCGTCCGTGCCAAGTACGTGGTGGGTGCCGACGGCGCACGCAGCAAGGTCCGCGAATCGATCGGCTGCACCATGGCCGGCGACCAGGCCAACCACGCCTGGGGCGTCATGGACACCCTGGCCGTCACCGATTTCCCGGACATCCGCACCAAATGCGCCATCCAGGCCGAAAGCGGCAGCATCCTGCTGATCCCCCGCGAAGGCGGCCACCTCTTCCGCATGTACGTCGACCTGGGCGAAGCGGGCGAGGACCACGCCGTCCGCCAGACCACCATCGAGCAGATCATTGCCAAGGCCAACGAGATCCTGCACCCGTACACCCTGGACGTGCGCAACGTCGCGTGGCACAGCGTCTACGAAGTTGGCCACCGCCTGACCGACCGCTTCGACGACGTCCTGCCCGAGGAGCTCGGCAGCCGCACACCGCGCGTCTTCATCACCGGCGACGCCTGCCACACCCACAGCGCCAAGGCCGGCCAGGGCATGAACGTCTCCATGCAGGACGGCTTCAACATCGGCTGGAAACTCGGGCATGTGCTGGAGGGCCGCAGCCCGGAAAGCCTGCTCTCCACCTACTCCGCGGAGCGCCAGGTGGTTGCGAAGAACCTCATCGATTTCGACAAGGAATGGTCGTCCATGATGGCCAAGAAGCCCGAGGAATTCGATGACCCCTCGGAGCTCGAGGAATTCTACGTGCGCACGGCCGAATTCCCCGCCGGTTTCATGACCCAGTACACGCCGTCGCTGATTATCGGCGAGGTCAGGCACCAGGACCTCGCCAGCGGATTCACCATCGGCAAGCGCTTCAAGTCGGCGCCCGTGGCCCGCGTCTGCGACACCAACCCGATGCACCTCGGCCACCACGCGAAGGCGGATGGCCGCTGGCGGATCTACGTCTTCGCGGACGCAGCGGAGGCGGGCGCGCCCGGCCCCGTGGCGGACTTCGCCGAGTGGATCGCGACGGCGCCGGACTCGCCGCTGTCCGCAACGCCGTCGGACGCTGACCCGGACGCATGGTTCGACCTCAAGGTGATCTACCAGCAGCCGCACACCGGCGTGGACATCGGCAAGGTGCCGGCGGTATTCAAGCCGAGCGTCGGCCCGTTCAAGCTCACCGACTACGAGAAGGTCTACGCCACCGACCCGAAGGCGGACATCTTCGAGCTGCGCGGCCTGGACCGCGGGGGCGTCGTGGTGGTGGTCCGGCCGGACCAGTACGTGGCGAACGTGCTGCCTGTGAGCGCGACGGCGGAACTCGCCGCGTTCTTCGCGCCGCTCCTGTCGGGGCACAAGGTTCGCGGCACGCGCCTCCCGGCCTAGCTTTCCTGGGTTAGGTTCCCCGGCAGAAGGCGACGTTCCTTCCCGCTTGCTTCTGCAGGCACCCGGAGCAAAGCCCGGAAATGCCCGGCACACGGACCACGCGTGCCGGGCATTTCCATGTGCAAGCGGGAGGGAGCGTCGCCGGGTTCAAGAGCCTTTGCGCGCAGGGCGGATTCCTCACCCCCGCAGCCGCCTCCACAGCCCCGGCGCCACCACCACCGCGACACCGACGGCGGCACCGATCACCGTTTCCACGATGCGGTCCCGCAGCAGGAGGCCGGGGTCGACGGCTGCGGCCAGGAGCGTCGAAATCAGGGCAAGCGGGGTCACGAACACCTGGGCAACAAGGTACTGCCGGGCGATGAACATCTCGGCGCCGAACTGGCACAGGGCGATCACCAGGACCATGGCCCACGGCGCGGGGTTCAGCCACAGGATGCCTGCCATGAGGACGAGCCCGATCACCGTTCCGGCGATTCTCTGAATGCCGCGGCGGACCCGGTGCCGCGTTGAATGTCCCACCAAGGGGACGACGGCGGCCACCATGGCCCAGTAGCTGTGGCCAAAGCCGAGCCGCTCGCCCACCACCGTTGCGAGGACTCCGGCGAGGCCGGCCGCCACCAGGTAGCCGCCGCCTTCCAGCCAGGCAGCGCGCCGCTCGGCCACGGTGTGCCTGATGGGCGAAGGCCGTTTCCACGGTGTGCGGTGGCTCTTGGCCACCCGGGCCGACATCCCGATCAGCAGGCACAGCACGGTGGTCAGCACGGTGGTCAGCATCGCCTCACCCAACGGCGGTTGCACGGGAATCGACGCGATGGCCGCGAAGCCGAAGATGTGGAACAGGGAGCCCGCGGGTCGGAGCCGCCAGTACGCGATGGCCACGGAGCAGGCCCCGGCAACACCAGTGGTGGCGGCGACCAGGAGCCAGGAGTACCCGGCCGGCCCAAGCCCCCATGCCGGCGCCACCCGCGCGATGAGGGTGGCCGACAGGATCACCAGGAGCATCAGGCCGCCGGCACGAAGCTGGCTGCGGAAACGGAGGTGGTGGGGCTCGTTCCGGCCGTAAATCCCCGTGAACGCGCCGAAGGAAGCGAAGGCGGCCAGGTCCAGGCGGCCGATCAGCGTCAGCGTGATGAGCGGGACGAAGACACCTATGGCGCAGCGGAGGGCGGGGTGGTGGTCCTTGTTTCCAGGGGCCATGGTGAACATTTCCGCTACGGCCTTCACGCGGGCGCTCCGCCTTTCCTCGCAGGATCAATTAAGTACGACGGCGGCGCTGGCGTCCGTCTCGGATTTTACGCCCGGGGATGGGCCTCAGGCAGAATGGAAGGCATGACCCTTACGACGTTTGCCCTCGTCCGCCACGGCCAGACCGACTGGAATGCGCAACGCCGGCTGCAGGGATCCACCGATATTCCACTGAACGACGTCGGCCGCGGCCAGGCGCGTGACGCCGTCGCCGTCCTGTCCGCGTACGAATGGGACGCCGTCGTATCCTCGCCGCTGGGCCGCGCTGCCGAGACGGCGGACCTCATCGCGGCCGGCCTCGGACTGAGCGTGTCGCGCCGTGTGCCCGGCCTGATCGAGCGCGGCTACGGAAAGGCCGAAGGCCTGCAGGATGGCCCGGAACTGAACGCACTGCGCATTCCGGGCGGCTTCGAAGGCGCCGAAACCGAAGAGGCCACGGCTGCCCGTGGGCTGGCCGCCTTGGAAAGCCTCGCCGAGGAGTACCGCGGACGCCGGGTCCTGGTGGTGTCGCACGGTACGCTGATCCGCCTGGCCATGGACCGCGCCACGGGCCGGACCCTCCCCAGCGTCGAGAACGCCGCGCTCAACCTGGCCCACCATCACCCGGTGGACGGCTGGGAACTGGAACTCTTCAACGGCGAGCCGCTGTTGGCCGGCGTCGACGCCTGATTCATCCGGCCCGAGCCTCAGCGGGCTGGTGCTAGTGCCCCATCCTGGCGGCAAGGCGCGCAATGGCATCTTCCGGCGTCGGCGGAGGTCCGAAGAGCTCGGCCTGGCGACTGGTGTCGGCGACGTATTTGCCGGTATCGAACCAGGCCGCCATGGCCGCCATGTCGGCCGTCAGCGGGGCGAATTTGCCCGTGACCTTTCCTGCCACCTGCAGGGCGCCGGTGGGCATGGCGAGGACTTTGATGTCCTTGTCCGTGTGCGCCGACATCAGTTTCGCGGCCTCCAGAATGCTCAGCGGCCGGCTCCAACCGATGTCGATGCGCTCCCCGGAAGCGATGTCGGCGTCGACGGCGTCGGCCAGGTACCCGGCGAGGTCGCTTGTCAGGACGAAGCTCAACGGGGTCTCTTTTGAGCCGAGCCACATGACGCGGCCCTTCTCGAACGGGTCGCCCATCCGCGTGACCATGTCGAAGAAGGCGCCCGGCCGCAGCGCCACGAACGGGACCCCGAGCTCCTCGAGCTTGTCCTCGGCGAGCTTCTTGTGCCAGAAGTGCGGTACCTGGGGCGTCCGGTCGCTGGTGAGGATGCTGATCAGCACGACGCGCGGAACCCCGGCAAGGTTCGCGGCGAACGCGAAGTTGGCGTAACCGAAGGTGTCGATCGCCTCGGCGTTCCTGTCGTTCCGGGTGTAGCCGGCCGCCGTCGAGATGACGGCCGCGACGCCGGTCATCGCCGTGACGAGCGACCCGGCGTCGAGCATGTCCCCGCGCGCGATCTCCACGCCTTTGGCTTCCAGCGTGCCGGCGTCCGACTTCGGACGGACCAGCGCGCGGACCCGCTTGCCGCGGCTGAGGAGTTGGTCCACCACCTGGCCGCCGAGGTATCCAGTTGCTCCAACGACGAGGACGGGTTGTTCTTCAGTCATGGCTTCTCCCGGGGGTTGTTCCTGGTTCCAGTCGTAGCACGGACGGAAGTATGTCGATAGGGGCCGGCCTACCGCAGCACCGAGCTGAGGAGCAGGCTCGTTTCGCTGTTCACCACGCCGTCGATCGAGCGGATGCGGCCCAGGACGGCGTCGAACGCGGGCAGGTCTTCGACCCGCAGCTCGGCCACCAGGTCCCAACCGCCGTTGGTGGTGTGCAACGCGCTGATCTCAGGGAAACCGCGGAGCTGCCGGATCACCTTGTCCGTGGAGCGGCCCTCCACCGCGATGAGGGAGACGGCGCGGATGGTCAGCGGATCGAGTTCGTCGCGCACCCGCACCGAAAATCCCACCACGGCGCCCGAGGACACGAGCCGTTCAAGCCGGCTGTTCACGGTGGCCCGCGCCACCCCAAGCTTCCGGGCCAGCGCAGCCACCGGGGCGCGGCCGTCCTCACGGAGGGCCGAAATGAGCCGCCGATCCAGGTCATCAAGTTCAGCCATGAACACAATGTATTGCCAACGTCAGCACTTTGCATCGTCTTCAGTCGAAAAGTCGGCATTTCCGCCCTTGAGCATGCAAACCGTCCCTCCGTACTGTGGCTGGCAGCAAAGTGCTGCTTACAGGAAAGAGGACGCCATGGCGCGTTTTATCGACGTTCAGAACATGGTCCGCTGGGTTGCCGAGCGCGGCCCCGGGCGGGTCATTGCCGAGATGATCGAATACATCGAGGACGACTTCCGGCGCTGGGAGCAGTTCGACAAGTGCCCGCGCGTGGCCAGTCACACCCCGTTCGGCGTCATCGAACTGATGCCCACGTCCGACCACGAAAGCTACGGCTTCAAATACGTCAACGGCCACCCGTCCAACCCGGCGCGAGGCTTCCAGACCGTAACGGCCTTCGGGGTGCTGGCCGACGTCCACAACGGCTACCCCACGTTCCTGGCCGAGATGACCGTGCTCACCGCCCTCCGCACGGCGGCGACATCGGCCATGGTGGCGCGCCGCCTGGCACGCCCCGACTCCCGTGTGATGGCCATGATCGGAACCGGCAGCCAGTCCGAATTCCAGGCTCTGGCATTCCGTGAAGCGTTGGGCATCCGCGAACTGCGGGCCTGGGACACCGATCCAGCAGCCATCGCGAAGCTCCGCAGGAACGTCGGGCCGCTGGGGTTCGAGGTCACGGTCGCCGCTTCGGCCGCGGATGCCGTGGCGGGCGCCGACATCATTACCACCTGCACGGCCGACAAGGCCCAGGCCACCATCCTCACCGCGGAGCTGATCGGCGAAGGCGTGCACCTGAATGCGATCGGCGGAGACTGCCCCGGCAAGACCGAACTGGACCCGGCCATCCTGCGCGCCGGAGAGGTGTTCGTCGAATTCACCCCGCAGACCCGGATCGAAGGGGAAATCCAGCAGCTCCCGGCCGACTTCCGCGTGACCGAGTTCCATGAGGTCCTTGCGGGCACCAAGCCTGGCCGGACCTCGCCGGAGCAGATCACCATCTTCGACTCGGTGGGCTTCGCCATCGAGGACTTCTCCGCGCTGCGGTACGTCCGGGATTCCATTGCCGGTACGGCCTTCTTCGAGGAGATCGACCTCGTGGCCAATCCCGATGACCCCAAGGATCTGTTCGGCCTGGTCGCTGCGCTGGCGCCGGTGGGGTGAGGTTGGTGGGCGAGGGCGCAGCTTGAGGGCGCTCATTGGGTCCCACTCGTTGGGGGCGCCTTGGGGGCGCACCGTGGGCGCGCGCCGCCCGTGACAGAAGCGCCCGCGGAAAACCCGGATGCGCGGAAGTGCGCGGGTTCTGGCAGTTTCCCGGACGCCGCCGGGGACCTTAAATTGTCAGACCCCTTTGGCAGAGTTGATGCATGGAAGGGATTGCTCAGCTCACGGCTCCGCGGACGGCGACGTCGGCGGCGGTGATGCATCTGAGCGCCCGTCCCGCGGGCGGCACGGCCCCGGACATGGAAGATGCGCTCGAACAGGCAGGCGACGCACTGACATCCCTTCGCCTCGACGCCGCCGCGGAAGCACGCTTGTTCGGATTCACGGAAGCCGCGGATTTCGCGGGCAGGGTCGAGGAACTCTCACGGGCGGTGGAGTACCTGCAGCTCGTCGCAGCCCAGGCCGTTGAACGGACCTGGCACGAGGCCCGGCAGGAGAAACCAACGCCGACGCCCGGCTGGCGCACCGGGTGGACCGAACCCGAGGCCGGTACTGGCGCTTCGCCGCCCGTAAACCATTCGGTGGCCGTGACGTTCGACGATGGGTACCGGAACGCAGCCGAGTTCCTGCGGGCAAGGCTCCGGATCAGCATCGGCGAAGCCCGGCGCCGGCTTGCGCTCGCTCCGGACGTGTTGCCCAGCGCTGGCATGGCCGGCCAGGGCATTCCACCGCGGCGCGAATTACTCGCAGAGGCTGTGACCTCCGCGCAGGTGCCGTCCCGCTCCGCGGCTGTCGTCAGCGCCACCCTGGATAGCGTTCGCCACCTCATCACAGCGGACGCGATCGTCCGGCTGGAACAGGAACTGACCGCCGTGGCGGCCGAGTCCGATCCCGATTTCCTTGTGAAGACGGCCAGGCGCTGGACCGACGCGATCGACCAGGACGGAGCGGAACCCAGCGAGGAAGCTCTACGGCAACTCCAGGGCGCTTTCATCCGCAAGCCCCGGCACGGCCTGCGCCACCTGGAGATTTTCGCCACCGCCGAACAATTCGAAACCCTCACCACGGTCATGAACGTTGCGGCCAACCCCCGGCTGCAGGACACCGCGGGCGGGGACGCGGAACTGGATCGCCGCTCCCGGGCACAGAAACTGCTGGACGGCTTGATCGGCGCCTGCGGGGTCGCCCTGACCACCGGCGAACTGCCGGCAAACGGCGGCCTTCGGCCCCAGGTCATGGTGACCATCAACTACCGGGACCTCCTCGAACAGCTCAACCAAGCATCCACCACCGCGAGCCCCCCTGCGAGCCCGCGTACCAGCAGTGGTTCAGCAACCTTCCAAGGCCCGATTCACCCCAACGTCATCCGCAAAATCGCCTGCGATGCGGACATCATTCCCGTCCTGCTTGGCAGAGACTCCCGCGTCCTGGACGTCGGCCGCAGCAGCCGGATTTTCCCGCCCCGCATCCGCCAAGCACTCACCGCGAGGGACCAAGGCTGCGCTTTCCCCGACTGCACCATGCCGGCGCCCTGGTGCGAAGCCCACCACATCACCTACTGGTCGCACGGCGGCGCCACAAGCACGGAGAACGGCACCCTGCTGTGCAGCCACCATCACCACGTCATTCATAAGGAACAGTGGATAATCACGGTCAAGGCCGGTGTCCCCTGGTTCATCCCACCACCCCACGTCGACCCCCGCCAAACTCCCCGGCGAAACCACCATCACGTCCCGCTGAGGACATGAACACGGAGTGCCTACACGTCCGCACCCGCGAGCCAAGCGAAGCAACTAGAAGAAGAACCGGTAGATCGTGAATATGTAGACCAGCAGCGTGATGTAGGCGATCGCAAACAGGGCCTGATGCGGCCACCGGGTCCTGCGGAGGTCCTGTTCGTTGACTGAATGGCTACCCGTCGTTCCTGGCCGGATGCCTTGAACGGCACGGAGTTTTACTGGATAGACCGCCAAGGAAGCCAAGTGGAGCGCCGCAGCCGTATGAGCGAGGACCGGAAGGCCCAGCCAACCGGTCGCCGTCGGAAGAGCGAGTTCCACGACAGAAGCGATGACAATGCCCAGCAATTGCAGACGTTGAAAGAACAGGTCTGTCCGTGAGCCTTCCTTCAAGGGAAAACGGAATCTGCCAGCCGTGGCGAGAGAGGCGGCAATCAGGACGATCGAAAGGAATATCAGGAAGCGCGCCATCATCTCCATCTCGGCTCCCTCTGCGGAACGTCCGTGCGCGCAATCATTGGAGCCAGTCATCCATTTCACGGAGCGAGGGCCCAAGCATGTCACGCATTTCCGAGCCAGGATCCCCTGGGTTAGGAATCATCTCGACTGCGCTGACCGCAATGAGATTTCGAACATCCTCGGACCCCTCGTCGAATGCCTGCTCCAACCAAGTCCAGGCGGATTCACAAATTGCTGGATTCAAGTAGTACTGCTCCACCAGCCACCGGATGAAATCCGACATTGCGAGGTGGGGGAGCATTACGTCGAAATCTTCAAGATGCTCGGCCAGGACGGGGCCGAAACCCGGGTACATCCCAACAAGCTGCAACATCACTTCCTCGGTTGCATCACTCATTCAGCACCCCCAAGAACGACAACTCGTCGGCCACGCCCGAGCAAGAAGGGTGCCATGCTACCGCTAGGCAAAGTTTCCGCGGAAGCCTCAACCCCCTCGCCCCGCAGGTCTGCGCGAGGCGGGACCCCTTACCGCCCCGGCCACCCCGTGTACGCCTCCGCGAGGTACGCCTGGCCGTGCCGGGACGACACCACGGAGCGCAGTTCGCCCAGTTGCCGGGCCCGGCTGAAATCGTCGGCGCCGGGCAGGGTGTGCAGCATGGAAGTCATCCAATACGAGAAGTGCTGGGCTTTCCATACGCGCTCCAGGGTGCGGTCGCTGTAGGAATCGAGCAGCACGCTGGAACGGGAACCATAGAACGACTCGAAGCCCTCGGCCAGCAACCGGACGTCATTGATGGCCAGGTTCAGGCCCTTGGCCCCGGTGGGCGGGACGGTGTGTGCGGCGTCGCCGGCCAGGAACAGCTTTCCGTGGCGCATCGGCGCGTGCACGAAGCTGCGGAACGGCAGCACCACCTTCTCCAGCACGGGCCCTTCCTTGAGCTCGAAGCCGTTGCCGTTGACCCGTTTCCGGAACTCGGCCCAGATCCGTTCGTCGTCCCAGTCGGCCACGTCCTCCGCGGGATCGCACTGGAAGTACATTCGCTGCACGGTCTCTGTGCGCTGGCTGATGAGCGCGAAGCCGTGCTCGGAATTGGCGTAGATCAGTTCATCCGCGCTGCGCGGCGCCTCGGCCAGGATGCCGAACCAGGCGAAGGGATACTCGTGGAAATACTGCGTCCGTGCGGCTTCGGGGATCTGGCGCCGGCAGTGGCTGCGCGAACCGTCCGCGCCCACCAGGAAGTCCGCCTCGACCTCGAACTCCTGCCCCTCGGCATCCGTGAACCACAGCTTGGGCCTGCCCTCAAGCTCGTGGACGCTGGTGTCAGTGACGCCGTAGCGGATGTCGCCGCCGTCGGCCTCTCGCCGCGCGGCGAGGTCCATGAACACGTCCGTCTGCGGGTACAGCCAGACGGACTCGCCCACGAGTTCCTTGAAGTCGATGCGGTGGCTCTCGCCGTTGAAGCGCAGCTCGATGCCGTCGTGCCGGTCGCCCTCGCGCAGCACCCGGTCCGAGACGCCCGAGTCCACCAGCAGGTTCACGGTGCCGTGCTCGAGGATGCCGGCCCGGACGGTCTCCTCGATGGCCTGCCGGCTGCGGATTTCCACCACCACGGACTCGATCCCCTGCTTCGCCAGCAGGTGCGAGAGCATAAGCCCGGCGGGTCCGGCGCCCATGATGGCCACCTGGGTGGTGATGCGTGTACGTGCCACGTGTTCCTCGCTTCGTTGCGGTGTGCGGCGGCGTGCCGCCCAGCTTGGCAACAGTGTGGACCGAAGCAGGTGAGCGGCGTTACACGGATTCCGTTGAACGGAATTCGCTCAGATCGGCGAGCTGCCGCCCGATCCCCCGCGCCGCCGTTTGGAGCGCCGGCACCAGCGCCTGCAGCCGCACCTCCGCCAGCGGCACCACGACGCCGAGGGCCGCCACCGCCCGCCTCCCGCCGTCGAGCACCGGGACAGCGATGCCCCAGGTGTCCGGGTCCACCACCCCCGCCAGTTCGGCGAACCCCTGGCGGCGGGTTTCGGCGAGCATTTGGCGCACGACGCCGGCCGTCACCTTCCCTGCCGGATCATGGAACTGCGTGAGGTACTCCGCCTGGAGCGCCGGGGTCTGGTGCGCCATCAAGGCAAGTCCTGCGGAGGAAATGTGCACCGGCATGCGCCCGGCGACCCGGGCCCGGTTCGCCACCGAGCCCCTCCGTGACAGCCGCTCCACGAACAAGACCTCCCAACCCTCCAGCACGCCGAGGTTCACGTTCTGCTTCAGGACCTGCTGGATGTCCTCCATGAAGGGCATGGCCGCCTGCCTCAGCGCGAGGGCGGGCGAGTTACGGCTGACCAATTCCCAGAAACGCAGGCCCAGGCGGACGTTGCCTCCGGCGCCAAGCTCCAGCAGGCCGTGACCCGCGAGCTGGCGAACCAGGCGGTGCGCGGTCGACAGGGGGAGCCCCGAGCGTTCGGCCAGTTCGGACAGCGGGAGCGCGTCGGCCCCCTCGGGGAAGGCTTCGATGACCCGGACCACGCGGTCCACCACCGAGTCCCCGGATGCCGAATTGGCCATTGCCGCGCTCCTTTGCACCGGCCGTACCTGCAGCGGTCCGGCTTCCATTCAATGGTACGGCGTGTCACAGGCCACACTCCGCGGTGGTAGAAATCTCTTGCCAGCCCGCCGGGCCGGATTCCCCCAAGCAATGCCGAGGTCGCCATGTCAACGTTGCCATCTTCCCGCCGCTCCCCATGGCCTGTGTGGCTTTGCTGGCTCGCCATGGTCCTGGACGGCTTCGACCTGGTGGTGCTCGGCACCGTGATTCCCACCCTCATCAAGAGCGGCGACCTCGGCTTCAACGCCGTGGCAGCCACCTTCGCGGCCACCATCTCCCTGGTGGGCGTGGGGCTGGGCGCGTTGTTCATCGCGCCGCTGTCGGACAAGTTCGGCCGGCGGAAGCTGCTCATCGCCTGCGTGGCCGGCTTCTCCCTGTTCACGATCGCCATCGCCTTCGCCCCCAACGTGGCCGTGTTCTCCGTGCTGCGCCTGCTCGCCGGACTGGGGCTGGGCGCCTGCCTGCCCGCCGCTCTGGCCTACATGAACGACTACTCACCGGCCGGTTCCGCAGGAAAATCCACCACCCGGACCATGACCGGCTACCACGCCGGTGCCGTGGCCACCGCGTTCCTCGCCATCATGGTGGTGCCCAACTGGCGGCTTATGTTCATCATCGGCGGCGCGGCGGGCCTGCTCCTGCTCCCGTTCCTCTGGGCGAAGCTGCCCGAATCCCTTCCCGGCCTCGCCGCGAAGCCGGGCCTGGCCACTAAGCCCGCTTCCGCCGTCGGGCGATCAACCGGGACGCAAGCACCCGCCGAAACACCCGCACCCAAAGCCGGTTTCCGCGAGCTGCTCCACAAGCCCTACCCGCTGGTGGCCCTCGGAATCGGGATCGCATCCTTTATGGGACTGCTGCTGGTCTACGGCCTGAACACCTGGCTGCCGCAACTCATGGCCGCCGCCGGCTACCCGGTGAGCACCGGGCTGACGCTGCTGCTGGTGCTGAACCTCGGCGCCGTCGCCGGATTGGTCCTCGCGGGGATCCTCGCCGACCGGCACGGAACCCGGCGGGTGGTGCTGTTGTGGTTCGGACTCTCCGCCGTGTTGCTGGGCGGGCTGAGCATCCGGATCGAAAGCGAGGTCCTGCTCAACGCAGCCGTGTTCGTCACCGGCGTCTTCGTGTTCAGTTCCCAGGTGCTCGTGTACGCCTGGGTGAGCCAACTGTTCCCGGCCCGGCTCCGCGGCACCGCACTCGGTTTCGCCGCCGGCGTCGGACGGCTCGGGGCGATCGTGGGCCCGGCCGTGACCGGCACGCTGGTGGCCACGGGGACCGCGTACCCGGCAGGGTTCTACGTGTTCGGCGGCGCCGCTCTGCTGGGCCTGGCCGCCTTGGTGCTGGTTCCCCGCACCACCCAGGCAGCTATCGCGCCGGAAGCAGTCCGAGAACCGGCAGGCTGACCGCCGTCGCCACCGCCATGGCCACCGTGTTGCCGATGGACGGATGGAACCCTGCCGGGAGCCGGGCGGCCACGGCCCGGGCCACGGGAGGTGCGAGGACCGCGCCCAGCACGGCCCCGCCGACGATCCCGGTCCAGGATCCGCCGGTTGCAAGCACCGCCGCGGGCGCCACCGACACGACCGAGGCGTACGTGGCCGCCCAGCCGCCGTCGCGGAACCAGCCGCGCCAGAGGACGACGCCGACCGCGGAGCCCAGCGCCTGCGCGAACAGGATCTGCGGCAGCAGCCTGGAACCGTAGGCGGGCAGCGCCGGGTTGAGGACGAACGCCGCGGCGACGCCCAGAAGGAGCCCGGCACTGGCGAGTTCGTTGGCGAAGAACGGCGCCTCGCTGAAGTCGCAGAGGACCCTGCGGGCGGCCCAGAGCGCGTCGCTCCGGAACCCCGGAACGGACGACGGCGACTGCCGGGCTCCCGCGCGACCGTCCTGGAAGGAGTCCGCCCGGAAAGGTTCCGCCGGGAGGAGCAGCCAGGGCAGCTTCCGCGCGATGGCAAACGTCAACGCCGAGCCCGCCGCCATGGCGAGGACGCAGGCCACCACCGTGGGCAGGCCCAAAGGCCGGGAAACCACGGCAACCAGCAGCAAGGCCAGCGGCGTCGTCGTCAACGCTCCCAGCACCGCGCCGCTCAGGCACGCCTTCCAGCCGGGCCCGTACACCAGGACCACGGCCGGGGCCACGGAAACGAACGGCACGAACGTCGGCTGCCACCCGTCGTCGAGCATCCAGCCGAAGGCGAGGTTGGAGACCAGCAGGCCCAGCGCGGCGGAAGCCAGCAGCCACGGCCACAGGCCGGTCCCGTACGAAAGCGCCGCGCCCGCCCATTTCTTCCGGCGGCGGCCGGCCCACCAGGCCAGGCCGGCGCCGGCGAGGAGCGCCAAGGAGGCGAGTTCGGACTTGTAGAACTGCGGCTCGCTCATGTCGCCCAGGAACCAGCGCAGCGCGGCGAACGCATCCTGCGGTACGGCGGCGGCCCAGCCCTCGGACACCGCACCGATCCGGGGTGAATGACCGACAAGGAAGCCCAGCAACAGCGCGAAGCCGCCGAACAACGCGGCAACACCCAAGGCCCCGGCCGCCGTGCCAAGGAAGCCGCGTTCACGGACGTCCGGTTCCCGTGTTTGCTTCGGGCAGCGGGCAGGCCCGGACAGGGCAGAGTCAAGCGTCATTGGTGGCTCTTCAGGGTGCGACGGGGCGTAACACCGAGCAGCGTAAACCGCGCACCCGCCAAGGCTCACGCCGGGGCGGTTGGCAGCAGATTGTGACTGGAGGACCGTGAGGGAGCGTCACCCGGGGAAGTCGAAGGCAAGCTCCAGCATCCGCGCCGGCTCCCCGTCCGGACCGGGCTCTCCCGCCAAACCTTCCAAGGCCAGCGACGCCGTGACGCGGGTGCCGGCGTCGTGGATCTCGAAACGTCCCGCCCGCAGCGCCGGTGCCGCGCCGCCCAGGTACACCAGGGACGCGAACATGCTGCGGTCCCCGTCCAGCCCGCCCTCCAGGATGCCGCACGCCGCGTGGTTGCCCAGCGGCGAGACCCCCTCTGCCCGGAAGACGTCCGAACGGGAGTAGCCATGCAGTGGCCAGATCGCGGAATGGAGCTTGGCTGTGCTGAGGAGCGCACCCTCGTCCACGGGCGGAGCAGCAGCGGGAGGAACGGCGGACGCCAGCGCGTAGCCGCCCTCGCGGACCGTCCCCTCGGGCACCCCGCCAAGGCGGTCCACCACATGCACCCGCAGCTCATAGCCGCCGGCTGCCGTCGTTGCACTCGCCACCCGCCAGGGCGATTCGGCTTGGTCTTCGACGTCGGACCACACCGGACCGTGCCAGCTCGCCGCCTGCGGTGACGCACCTGGGCCGGGGTCGGCGCCCAGCCGGTGGATGCGGGACCGCCGGCTGGGCACGCCCCGGGAATCCATGACGGCAAAGTGGTTATCCACCGGAGCCTGCGTGAACATCGGTGCCGTATGGCTGGAGTAGGCGAGCCGGCGGTAGTGCGGATCATCGGGGCCGGGAGCGTAGTACTTGTCACTGCCGTGGTTGAGCAGGCGGGCGATCCCGTCCGACGCCGTGCTGTGCAGCAGGTAGTTCGGGGCGGCGCTGTGCCGGAGCTGCTCGGCGGTTTCGATGGGCGCTGGCTCCTCGACCGCGGTCCATACCGGATGCGTGGCCGGCAGCAGCAGCCCCACGAACGCCTTGGACGTCCAGAACGGAGAGGCCGGCCCGGAGTAGGACTGCACCATGGGCGCGAACGAATCCAGCCAGCCCAGCGTGGGCAGCCCTTCCGGATAAGCACCACCGTCCAGGAAGAATTTCGCCGCCCCGCTGGCGATCCGGCGGGTCTGGCCGGGCGTCAGCGGGCCAGACCCGGCAAGGAACCCCGCCCCTAAGAACAAGGGCGCGACGGCGGCAAAGCGGTAGATCAGCGACCGTCCCTGAAACACGGGCGAACCGCTCCCGCCGAAGAACAGCGCGTGGTCCTGCAGGAAAGCAGCCAGCCGCCCGGCATACCGCTCGCCGAGCGTTCCGGCCTCCGGACGCCGGCCGGCGGCGAAGCCCGCCCAGAGCACCGGGTAGAGATGCAGGGCCCAGCCGCAGTAGTAGTCGTAGAAGTCGCCGGTGCCGTCGTTGTCGCCGTCGCGGTACCAGCCGCCGCCTACGTACCAGTCCTCCAGCCGCGACAGCCCATAGTCGATCTGCGCCTCGTTGTGGTCGAGGCCGGCGCCGGCCAGGAATTCGGCGATCAATACCTGGAAGAGCACCCAGTTGTTGTCCCAGGCCTCGCTGCGCGAGGAGCCTTGGAGCCACGCGGCCACCTGCCGCTGCTCCCCTGCTGGGAATGTGTCCCACAACCACGGTTTGGTCAGCTGGAGGCCCAGTGCCACGGAGGCGGCCTCCACGATCGGCTGGCTGCGGTCCACGATGACCGGCCAGGCCTCGCTGCTGCCGGGACGGGTTCCCTCCAGGAGGCCGGCACGGTAGAAGGGGAGATGCCCGAAAGGATCGTCGCCCTGTTCGCCGGCCACGCGGAAGGCGGCCAGCATGAAAGTCCGGGCAAAGCCTTCCAGGCCGTCGGATAGTCCGCCGGAACAGGACGGCCGGCCGGGAAGCACGATCTGCGCCTTGCCGGGGGTGAAGTGGCGGCGGGCCGCGAGGAGCTGTTGGTCGGCGAAGGCGAGCCAGTGGTCCCGGGTCCAGCCGGTGATCGGGCTGAGCCCGAAGTCGGGTTCCGGCATCGCGAAAGGGCCGCCTGCCTTCCGGGGCGATTCGTGTGCAGTCATCTTGACTCCACACTCTAGGTCCGCTCTAGTTCATGGTGAACAATCTGAACATTACTGAACACCACTTCCAGGACGGACCAATGCTCCCCGAGGACCGAAAAGAGCTCATCCTTCGTGAACTGGCCATGCGCGGTTCCCTCAACGCCGCCGCCTTCGCGGCCAAGGCCGGCATCTCCGGAATGACCGTCCGCCGGGACCTCGCAGCACTCGCCGGCCAAGGCCTGCTGGTCCGGGTCCACGGCGGCGCGGTCGCCGCACCCGAAAGCGCGCCGGGGCCGCACCGCACCCCCACGGCACCGCGCCCCCGCCGCATGCCCCTGGCGACCATCGGCATGGTGGTCCCTTCGGCGTCGTACTACTTCCCGGGGGTGATCCGCGGCGCCGAAGCCGCCGCGCAGGAGGCCGTCGTCAGGCTGGTCCTGGGCGTCTCGAACTACTCGGTGCAGGAGGAGCAACGGCAGCTGCGGCGCCTGCTGGACAACGGCGTCGACGGCATCCTCGTCACCCCCAGCGAGGCCGCACTGGCGGGCACGGACACGCTCGCGCTGCTGGCCGGCGCCGGGGTCCCGGTGGTGGTGGTCGAACGGTCCATCGAGGACGCCCTCGACGACGGCGAGCTGGAGTCCGTGCGCAGCGACCATGTCCGCGGGGCGGAGATCGCCGTGAACCACCTGCTTTCGCTCGGGCACCGGAAGGTGGCGCTGTGCGTCCGCGAGGGCAGCCCCACGGCGCCGTCGGTCATTGAGGGTTACCACCTTGCGTTGAAGCGGGCGGGCATGCCGCGGGACGAGTCCCTGGTGCAGGCCCTGGCCCGGCCGCGGACCGATCCGGCTGGACACCGGGCCGTCGTGGAATCGCTGCTGGACCGATTCGCCGCCGAAGACGTCACCGCTGCGGTCATCCACACGGACGAGGACGCCCTGCAGTTCACCACCGCCTGCCAGGAGCGCCGGCTCAGGGTGCCGGAGGACTTCGCGATCGTGGCGTACGACGACGAGATCGCCGCTTTGGGGGCCGTTCCGCTCAGTGCGGTGGCACCGCCGAAGTTCGACGTCGGGTACCAGGCCCTGCTGATGTGCGTGAACCGGATCGGCGGTCGCCGCGGCGGCACAGGCGCCCTGCAGCGGGTCAGCCTGTCGCCCACGCTTGTGGTCCGGGACTCGACCCGCGCCTAGGGGCGGCCGGGCGGCCGCGGCCCAGCGGCCGCGGCCGGGCGTCCGCGGCCCCGCGCAGCACTTGGTGTTCACTTCTGTTTACTTCGTTGAGTCTGTTCACTTTTGTGGATTTCATGGTGTGCATTCCTTCGCATCGTGAATTCAAGGGAGAACACTATGAAGCGACGCCACGTACTACTCGGCGCAGCCAGCCTGCTCACCAGCGCGGCCCTGCTGACCGGCTGCGGCACCGGCCCTGCCACCACCCCGTCCGCCCAGTCCGGTGACGCCAGCGGCACCGTCACCTTCTGGTCCTCCTTGGCCGGCATGGACAAGGTTGCCGAGAGGTTCAACGCCAGCCAGGACAAGATCAAGGTCACGTTCGAAACCATCCCCAACGGGGGCAACGGCGGCTACGCCAAGCTGTCCACCGCCATCACCGCGGGCAACGGGCCGGACGTCTCCACCGTGGAGTATGCCCAGCTGCCCCAGTTCGTCAGCAACGGCCAGGTGGTCCCGCTGGACGGCTACATCGACAAAGCCAGCACCGTGGACAAACTCAGCGACCAGGTCCGTGGGCTGGTGCAGTTCGACGGCAAGAGCTACGGCCTGCCCTACGACGCCGCCCCGATGATCATGTGGTACCGCAAGGACCTGCTGGACAAGGCGGGCGCGGAGGTTCCGAAAACCTGGGAGGAATTCGAGGCCGCCGGCAAGAAGCTCAAGGCCGTATCCCCCAAGTCCTACCTGGCCAGCTTCTACCCGAACGAACCCACCCTGATGGCCGCTCTGTCCTGGCAGGCCGGCGCCAAGTGGTTCAGCACCGAGGGCGACAGCTGGAAGCTGGGCCTCAAAGACGACGCCACCAAGAAGGTGTCCTCCTTCTGGCAGCGCATGATCGATGAGAAGATCGTCAAGGTTGAACAGGCCTTCAGCGATGAATGGAGCGCGGACCTGGCCAACGGCACCCTGGGCGGCGTGCTCGGAGCAAACTGGAGCGCCACCGGCATCCAGAAGCGCACCGAAGCCGCAGGCCAAAAGGGCAAGTGGATCGCGGCCGAAGCTCCCAACTGGGGCACCCCGGCCGGCGCGTTCTACGGCGGTTCCAGCTTCAACATCACCAAGAGCAGCAAGAACCCCGCGGCCGCAGCGAAGTTCATCGCGTTCCTTGCCACGAGCCCCGAGGCCATCGCGGCACGCGGCAACACCGGCTCGGCTTTCCTGGCCTACCCGGGCCTCACCAAGGAAGCCCGGAAAGCCTTCGATGCCGGCTACTTCGGCAACGACATCTACGGCGTCTTCGACAAGGCCTACGCCACGATCCTTCCCGGCTGGCAGTGGGGCCCGAACTGGGACGTCACCAACACGGCCCTCAAGGACTCCTTCGGTGCCCTGACCACCGGCGGAAAGATCGACGCCGCCCTGGACAGCTCCAGCGACGCCACCTTGTCCGGATTCAAGCAGAGCGGCCTGTCCGTCAAGGACTAGGCGCCCGTAAACAGCATCCCGGCGGCGCCGCGGGCAAACATCCCGCGGTGCCGCCACCCCCACAGGAGATACCCATGGCCAGAAAGACCCGCTCCACGTCCGGCACCGGCGGCCGCACCGCCGCCCTGTTCCTCGTCCCGTTCTTCGGAGTGTTCGCCGTGGCGATGGTCGCCCCCGTGGTGTACTCGCTGGTGCTGAGCTTCTATGCCCAGCAAAAGTCGGGCCTGGGCTTCGGCGGGACCAAGACCGCCTTCGTCGGCCTGGACAACTACGTCCAGGTCTTCCAGTCCGAAACCTTCACCGGCGGCCTGGGCCGCCTGGCCCTCTACTGCCTCATCTACATTCCCTGCATGGTGGGCGGCGCCGTCGCCTTCGCCCTGCTGCTGGACGCCACGGTGGCGCGGGCCCGCAAACTCTTCCAGCTGCTGGTGTTCCTGCCGCACGCCGTGCCGGGCGTGATCGCGGCCCTCATCTGGGCGTACCTCTACACCCCCGGCGTCAGCCCGCTCGTCCAGGCCCTCCAGGGTGGCGGCATCCAGCTCAACTTCCTCGACGCCCACCTCGTGCTGCCCTCGATCGTGAACATCGCCGTCTGGGAATGGACCGGCTACAACGTGATCATCCTCTTCACAGCCCTCCAGTCCGTGCCCCGCGAAATCCTCGAAGCCGCCCGCGTGGACGGCGCCGGGGAAATCCGGGCAGCCCTGAGCATCAAGTTTCCGCTCATCCTGCCCGCACTGAGCGTCATCATCCTCTTCACGGTCATCGGGACCCTGCAGCTCTTCACCGAACCCTCCATCATTTCCAAGGCCACCGCATCCGTAACCAGCACCTGGGTCCCCAACCTGTGGGCCTACGATGCGGCTTTCAACCGGCACAACCTCAACCAGGCCGCTGCCGCGTCCATCATCATCGCCCTCCTGGCCGCCGGACTCTCGCTGGCCGTCACCCGATTCAGTTCCAGGATGAACAAAGCATGAGCACCGAGACCGTCAGTGTCGCGCCCCGCCCGCGCAGCGGCGCCACCCGCGCGAACAGTTCCCGGCAGAACAAGAACCACGACGGCGGCACGCGCCCCTTGCGTCCGGGCCGCAACCGCCTCTCCCGCGAGGGTGGCTTCGCGAGCGCCTTCACCGTCAATGCCCTGCTGGTCCTGGGCTGCGCCTATATGGTCCTTCCGGTGTTGTGGCTCTTCTTCGCCGCCACCAAGGACACCGCCGATCTTTACGGCACACCGGCGTACTCGCTGGGCCGCTTCGCGTTCCTCGGGAACATTGGGGCCGTCATCGGCCAGGACGGCGGGATCTTCTTCCGCTGGATGGCCAATTCCGTGCTGTATGCGGCGTTCGGGGCCGTGCTCGGCGGACTGATTTCGGTGATGGCCGGCTACGCCTTCGACAAATTCACCTTCCGCGGCAAGAAGACCTGGTTCGGCCTCGTGCTCCTGGGGGTGCTCATCCCGAACACCGCCACCGTGCTGCCCATGTACCTGCTCGCCTCCGTCTTCGGCATCACCAACACCGTCTGGGCCGTCCTCATCCCGGTCCTGTGCAACCCCTTCGGCGTCTACCTGGCACGGGTCTACAGTTCTTCCTATGTTCCAGATGAAACCCTGGAAGCAGCCCGTGTGGACGGCGCCGGTCCCATCCGGTCCTTCTTCTCCCTGGGCCTGCCGATGATGATGCCCGGGTTCATCACCATCGCCCTGTTCCAGTTCGTCGGGGTATGGAACAACTTCATGCTTCCGCTCGTGATGTTGCAGGACCAGCAGCTGCTCCCCGTAAGCGTCGGCATCTCCATCTGGCAGGGCTACTCCGTGCCGCAACCGGAGTTCTCCCCGATGGTCATCACGGCGTCCCTGCTATCGGTGATCCCGCTGCTGCTCGCGTTCATCCTCCTCCAGCGTTTCTGGAAGTCCGGCCTCACCGCAGGGAGCGTGAAGTGAGCACAGCTGACCCGGCCGCCCGCCCGCTGAACGTCGCACTCGCCATGGCCGCCGACGTCGGGCATAAAGTCTTCCCGCCCCAGCGCCTCGCCACGGTGACCGGGCCGCTGCGCCTGCTCAGCCCGGAGCCGATCACCGGTTTTTCCACCCCGGAGGCCCGGCGGCTACTGGCCGAGGCCGACGTGCTGCTTACCGGCTGGGGCTGCCCGATGATCGACGGCGCCGTGCTCGGCGCCGCGCCGCGGCTGCGGTACGTGCTGCACGCCGGGGGATCCGTGAAGCACCACGTGGGGCCCGAATGCTGGAGCCGCGGCATCAAGGTCAGCACCGCCGCGGACGCGAACGCCATCCCGGTGGCCGAATTCACCCTGGCGATGATCCTGCTGGCGAACAAGCGGGTGCTGCAGATCGCGCGGGAGCTGCACGGGGCGCGGGCCGCCGTCGACCCCGAGGGGCTCTTCCCGGACATGGGCAACTACGGCAAGCGCGTGGGAATCATCGGCGCATCCAAGATCGGCCGGCACGTCATCCACCTGCTCAGGTCCTACGAACTGGAGGTGGTCCTCGCCGATCCCTTCGTAACACCGGAGCAGGCCGCCGCCCTCGGCGTGAAGCTGGTGGGGTTGGAGGAACTCGTGGCGACCTCCGACGTCGTGTCCCTGCACGCGCCGTCGCTGCCGGCCACCCGGCACATGTTCGACGCCGGCTTGATCGCCCGGCTGCGCCCCGGCACCACCTTCATCAACACCTCCCGAGGCGAACTCGTGGACCAGGACGCCCTGCTGCACCGGCTCGAGAAAGGCGACGTGTACGCCGTCCTCGACGTCACCACGCCCTGGGTGCTGCCCGCGGACTCGGGCTTCTACTCGAACCCGAACGTGCTCCTCACCCCGCACCTGGCCGGGTCCCTCGGCACCGAGCTCGAACGCCTCGCCGCGAGCGCCATCGAGGAGGCCTACCGGGCAGCCCGCGGAGAGGCCCTGCGCTTCGAGGTGACGGCCGAAGAGCTGGCATTCACCGCCTAAAAGCCAAGCGCGAACGTACACTGGGGCCCCGATTTCGCGGGGGCGCCTTCAGGGCCCCAACTGTACGTTCGCGCGGGTGTTTACTCGACGGTGTCGGCGATGTACACGTCGCAAGGGGCTTTGTGGGCCACGGTGTTGGCCACGCTGCCAAGTACCCGGGCCAGGCCCTTCATCCGACGGTTGCCCACGACGATCACGCTGGCGTTGTGGTTTTCGGCGTGGGCGATCAGTGCCTGGGCAGGGTTGCCGACGGCGGAAAACGCCTCGATCTCCACGCCTTCCTGGTCCAGGAGGGCTGCCACTTTGCTCGCCGTTGCCTTGGCTTCGCGGCCCGGATCACCGAACACGATTGCCCGCTCGCTGCCTGCGCCGTGCAGTGATACCCGGTCGCCTTCGAACGCCGTGACCACGTGCAGCTTGGCGCCGAGGGCCGCGGCAAGGTTCCTGGCGGTCTGCGCCGCCTTGACTGCGGTTTCGCTTCCATCAACTCCGACGACAACGATTTCCGGCATGTGTTTCTCCTTCATGGTGGTGGGTTCCCGCTCCAAAGCTACCGCGTGGGGCGGGCCGCACACGCGGAATCCCTCGGAACCGTGAACAGCGTCATGGTTCCTGTTTCCTGCCGACGGGTTCCGTCGTCGGGCGCTCGGGTGCCTTGCACTGATCGGGCGGCGCCTGCGGCCGGGAAGCTAGAAGCTGACGCTGCCCTTGATGACGCTGCGGCTGCGTCCGCCCACCCAGATGGCCCCCGACTCGTTCCTGACCTCGATGATGCCGCCGCGGCCGAGGACAGTTCCCTGCCGGGCCGTGTAGTTCCCGTCGGTGACGCCCTCGGCGAGGAGCCACTGCGCGAGGCCGGCGTTGGCGCTGCCGGTCACCGGGTCCTCATTCACGTCCAAGCCCGGCACAAAGGCCCGGACCTCGAAGTCGGCCGGCACGCCGCCCGCAGCGGAGCCTCCCGGAACCGTGCCGCCGCCATCCGCCCCGCCGTCGGCCGCTCCGCCGTCGTGCGCCCCGCCGTCGTGCGCCCCGATGACCGCAACGGCGAGCTCACCCATCCCGGCGTAATCCGGCCGCACGTCCAGCACTTCCTGGGCGGACCGCAAACGGATGCCGAGCCACCCCGGCCCGTTGTCGATCCAGTTGCTACCGAGCACCTGCTCCGGATCGATGCGCAAGGCCGCCACCGCGGTGGCGAGCACCTCCGACTCAAGCTCACCGGACCGCACCAACGGCGGCGCCTCGAAGGACAGGCCCTCCCCAGAGCGCCGCAACGGCACGAGGCCGGCTCCGCATTCCTGGACCAACACTTCGCCGTCCCGGACGGCGCCGCCGTTTTCCAGCCAGGCGTGGGCCGAACCGAGCGTGGGATGCCCGGCGAAGGGCAGTTCCCTGCGCGGGGTGAAGATCCGGAGCCGGTAGTCGGCCTCCGGGTGTTCAGCTTTGAGGAGGAAGGTCGTTTCGGACAGGTTCGTCCAGTTGGCGAAGGCCTGCATCTGTTCGCTGCTAAGGCCGTCGGCATCGTGAACCACCGCCACCGGGTTGCCCGCCTTGGGTCCGGGCGCGAAAACGTCGACTTGTGAGAATTCATAGCTGGCCACGGTGCTGTTCCTCCTGTTTGTGATCGGGATCAGCCTTCACAGTAGGCGCAGAGTGGCCTTGAAAAACATAGCCAGTTTGACCAACTGGTGTGGACCCTAAGTGGCTTGGATCCTCGCCCAGCCCGGCCAGTCCGCGGCGTCCACCACGCAGAAGCGGTTGCCCTCGGGGTCCTCCATGATCACGTAGTCGGCGTCCGCGGGTTTGCGGCTCCACTCGACTTCGCGCGCACCCAGTCCCGTCAGGCGCCGCACCTCGGCGGCCTGGTCTTCGGCGTACAGGTCCAGATGGATGCGCGGCGGCAGGACGCGGCGGGAGGGAACGGCGTCGAGCGAGACATTCGGCCCCTGCCCGGTGCGCGGCTGCAGCAGCGCAAAGTCATCCTCCGGCGGTTCCCGCAGGACGTAGTCCAGGGCGCGCGTCCAGAACCTGATCTGGGACGCGAGGTCGTCCACGCGGATGACAATGGAACCAACGATCAGCATGCCCCGACCCTAGGATCGCGCCCGGGCCGAATCAAGGCGTGTGCTGCGCCACGGCGCACCCGGCGCCCGGCGGCTAGAGTGTCCGGGTGAAGATTGCCGCAGCCCCGGACGGCGCCGAACTGCTGTGGGACGAAGCGGGCGACGGCGACCCGCTCCTCCTGCTCGCCGGCCAGGCAACCGGCATGGCTGGCTGGGGGCCGACGGCGGACGCCCTTGCCCGCCACTTCCGCGTCATCCGCTATGACCACCGCGGCGTGGGCGGCAGCACGAAGGGCGATCCTGAGCGCTACACCACCCGGCTGCTGGCCGAGGACGCGGCCGCCGTGCTCGATGCCGCCGGGGTCGGCGCGGCCCACCTGTACGGGCACTCCATGGGCGGCCGGATCGCCCAATGGCTGGCGATCGACCGCCCGGGGACAGGGTCCGGGCCCTGGTGCTGGCCGCGACCAGCGGCGGACGGCGGGCGGATGCCAAGGTGGACGCCGGCACCTTCGACGCGGCCCTCAAGACACTGCTGGGCGGCGACCCGGTGTTGATGGCTCCGCTGTTCTTCGATCCGGCGTGGGCCAGGGAGCACCCCGAAGCGGTCCGCGGCTTCTTCGGAACCACGGCGTCGGCCTGGGCCAAGGCGCGGCATTTCCAGGCGAGCCGCGAACACGACGCCTGGGCCTCGCTCGGCGCGATCCGGGCACCCACCCTGCTCCTGCACGGCACCGAGGATGCGCTCGCTCCCCTTGCAGACGCCGTCCTGCTGCACCGGACCATCCGGCGCTCCACCCTGGTGAAGGTTCCTGGAGCCCGGCACGGACTGCACCTGGACCACCCGGAAACCGTGGCCTGGGTCCGCCAGTTCATCGGAGCCAGATCGGCCTGAGGACCGGGCGGAGAGCCGGCCGGAAGCCCCGGCAAAAATGATATTTTGGTATCTGTTGCGCGGGGCGCCCAAGGGGCCGCCGTCCGCGCCCCGGCACGCCGCAGTGCCCGCATCCAGCAGCCGATCCAAAGCCGGCGCGCAAACACCCAATAAGACCGGAGGACTCTTCATGCTCAAGGGATTCAAGGACTTCATCCTTCGCGGCAACGTGATCGAACTGGCCATCGCCGTGGTGGTAGGCACCGCCTTCACCGCGCTCGTGTCGGCATTCACCAGCAACATCGTCAACCCGGTCATCGCGGCGGCAGGCGGCGTGAATGCAGGCGGACTGGGCTTCCGGATCTGGCCGGACAACCCCGCCACCTTCGTGAACTTCGGGGCCGTCATCACCGCCTTCGTGACCTTCATGATCACCGCCGGCGTGGTGTACTTCATCTTCGTGGCACCCATGAACAAGTTCAACGCGATGATCAAGAACCGCCGCGGCAGCGAAGAGGAAGCTGCTCCGGAACCCACGGACACCGAACTGCTGGTCGAAATCCGGGACTTCCTCGGCGAGCTGGCCGCGGCCAACCGCGCCTCCCGGGATTCGGACCTCACCCGCTAGCACGCCAAAACGGAGCACGCCAGAACGGATCACGCGAGAACAGGCCGGCAGCCCCCTCAAGGGGCGCTGCCGGCCCCTTCGCTTAAAGCCCCATATTCGTGACCGGGCGGCAACGGAAGCGAAACACCGCCCGTGCACCATGGGGGCATGAGAGCCAAGCAGCAGACGTCCGCTTCCGCTGAGCTCAGCTGTGAGGTCTGCGGCCGAATGCCCGAACCTCCCAAGGCGAGGGTTACAGTTGCCCAGATCGCCGCGATGCTCCCCATCGAACTGCTGGTCCACGCGCTCGTCGTGGAAACCCATCTCCCCTATGTAGCCAAGGTGCTGCTCCTGACCGTCACGGCCACGGCCCTGGTGATCTGGGTGGCCGAGCCGTCCGCCGCCCGGGTGCTGCGCGGCTGGCTCCACGCCCCCGCGCTCCGGCACCGCCGCAGGCTGCACTCGGCCCCGGCGCTCTGGCGGGCCCGCACCCTGGTGCACGACCAGCCAGGCGCCCTGCAGAAACTCACTCAGGAACTGGCCCGCCTGGACACCAACATCCTGAGCATCCACGTCCATCCGATGGACGGCCAGGTACTGGATGAGTTCGTGCTCTCCGCGCCGGGTCAGCTCGGCGAACAGGAACTGTTGAAAGCACTGTCCGACGGCGGCGGGCGGGACTCCCACGTCTGGCCCACCACCGCGCTGGCCATGGCCGATGGCCAGACCAAAGCGCTGAGCATCGCCGCCCGCGTGGCCGGGAACCCGGACGAACTGGCCCTCGCAGTCGCGGAACTAGTGTCCGCGCAGGTGGTCCTGGCTGGAAGCGCAACACAGGCGCCCGAGGCGGATGCCGGCGTCCGGCCTTCCGGCACAGCCCCGGAACCCGGCACGCTGCTGAAGATCCCCACCGCATGGCATGGGCCGCTCGTCTTTTCCCGCCCGGGCGCGCCATTCACCCCGGCCGAGTCCGCCCGGGCCCACCGGCTGGCCGAGCTCGCCGAGATCCTGGCCCACGGGCACAGGGGCGCGGTGTGACGTTCCTTCCCGCTTGCCCGCCCGCGGCCCCGGGCACGCGCCGCGACGATCCGCAGAATTCCGCGGCGCGGAGCCGGTGAACCGGAAAGCAAACGGGAGGGAACGCAGCGCGAACGGCTCGCGGGAAACGGCGGGCGGGCACTTCGGTCACATTTGGTTGGGTGAGGCAGCGCACAGAAAACCCTTGACAGTGGGACAGCTCACACCTACTTTTGTTTTGGGATCCCAAATCGGGATCCCAAATGATATGGATCCCTTGCCCGGCAGAACCGCCGTCTTGCCGCCGACCCTCCGGCAGTCGAACGCCTGCCGCATCGCGAACGCGAATCCCCAAAACTCCTCCGCATTCCAGTCCCCCAAACTAAGGAGAAGCGTGTCTCTCCAGAATTCCCCGTCCACCACCACGGAAGCCGAGCGTCCGCAAGCAGGCAGTGTTGCCGGCAAACGCCGCACCAACGTCCGCTGGCGGCTATTCCTTCTGCTGCTGGTGCTAGTCGCGGTCAACTACATCGACCGCGGGTCTATCTCGGTGGCCCTGCCCCTCATCCAGAAGGAATTCAACCTGGGCCCCGAGGTTGTGGGCCTGCTGCTTTCGGCCTTCTTCTGGACCTATGCACTGATGCAGGTCCCGGTCGGCTGGCTGATCGACCGCTTCGGTCCCCGTAAGGTCGTCACGGCCTCCTGCGTCGGCTGGGGTGCGGCCACCGCCGCCTCCGGCATGGCCGGCGGATTCCTGAGCATGTTCATCGCGCGCATGGCCATCGGCGTCACCGAAGCCGGCGTCATGCCGGCCGGCGGCAAGCTGAACGCCCTGTGGATGCACTCCAAGGAACGCGGCCGCGGCGCCACGATCCTCGACGCCGGCGCACCGCTCGGCGCGGGCGTAGGCGGCATCCTCATCACGTGGCTGATCGCGGCCACCGGCGGCTGGCGCATGGCTTTCATCATTGCCGGCATCGCTACGGTGGTGCTCGGCCTGGCGATCTGGTGGTACGTCCGGGACAACCCCCGCGACCACAAGGCCGTCAATGACGCCGAGGCCGAGTACATCGAGGCCTCGCACCGCGCCGAGGACGAGGCTGCCCAGTCCCAGGGCGCGTCCACCGCGCGCCGCGGCCTGCTCCCCTACATGAAGTTCCGCTCCTTCTGGGCCATGTGCTTCGGCTGGCTCGGCTTCAACGGCGTGTTCTACGGCCTGCTCACCTGGGGTCCGCTGTACCTGTCCCAGGCCAAGCACTTCGACCTGAAGACCATCGGCTGGTCCACCTTCGTGATCTTCGGCGCCGGCTTCATCGGCGAAATCCTCGGCGGCACCATCGCCGACAAGTGGCGCGAGTCCGGCGCTTCGGCCAACAAGGTCATGCGCACCCTGCTGGGCATCTCCAGCGTGGTCGTCGTCGGCGGCCTCGTGGGCGTCACCGTGGTCCCGGACCCGATCACTGCCGTCGTCCTGCTCTCCGTGGTGCTGTTCTTCCTCCGCTGGGTGGGCCTCTTCTGGGCCGTTCCGGCAACCCTGGGCGGCCGGAGCAACGCCGGCATCCTGGGCGGCGCCATGAACCTCAGCGGCAACATTGCCGGCATGGTCACCCCGATCGCAGTCGGCTTCATCGTGGGCGCCACCGGCGGCTACACCTGGGCACTGCTCTACTTCGTGGCGTCCGCCGTGATCATGGGCATCTCGGTCCTGACGCTCGACTACGGCAAGCGCCTCCCGGTCTAGGGCCGGAGCAGCGGGCAGCAAACCCCGCAATTCCCGCGGAATTCCGCACTGCAACACAGTTTGGGATCCCAAAACCATTGACAGTGGAGTCGCCAGAATCTACCGTCATATTTGGGATCCCAAACAGGCACCTCGAGGACGAACTCCTCACCGCGAACGCTTCAGGACCGTTCACCCGGAAGCAGATGTAAGGGCACCGAGAGCCACCGCCTCGCCCACCGCCTTTAGCAAGTAAACGCTCATCCGATGAGCCAGTCGCAAAACGCCCAGGAGGGCCAGTGTCGATCAACTCCCAAACCCAAGGCAGCCAGACCCAAGGCAAGCAGACCCGCAACTCCAGTTCCGATTCCACCCAGCCCGGCTCCACGAAGAAGGGCGGCGGGAACTCAATGAAGAGGGTCGTCGCAGCAAGCTTCGTGGGCACCACCCTCGAGTACTACGACTTCTTCGCCTACAGCACCGCAGCCTCCATCGTCTTCCCCGCCCTGTTCTTCCCCGGCTCGGATCCCGCCACCGGCCTCCTCCTGGCCCTGGCCACCTATGCGGTCGGCTACGTGGTCCGCCCGCTCGGCGCCGCGATCTTCGGCCACTTCGGCGACAAGATCGGCCGCAAGAACGTCCTTGTCACCACCCTGCTCCTGATGGGCCTGGCAAGCGCCGCTGTCGGCCTCCTGCCTACCTACCAGAACGTCGGTATCTGGGCCCCGATCCTGCTGGTCTCCCTGCGCTTCCTGCAGGGCATCGGCATCGGCGGCGAATGGGGCGGTGCCGCCCTGATGGTCACCGAGTCGGACAAGAGCGGACGCCGCGGGCTCTTCGGCAGCCTCGTCCAGAGCGCGGCCCCCACCGGCCTGCTGCTGGCCACCGGCATCTTCACGCTCATGACATCCATCCTGGCCAAGGACGCCTTCCTCGCCTGGGGTTGGCGCATCCCCTTCCTGATCAGCTTCCTGCTGGTGGCCATCGGCCTCTACATCCGCATGAAGCTCGCTGAGTCCCCCGTCTTCGAAGCTGCCGAAAAGAAGGCCGAAGAACAGAAACAGGGCGAAACCAAAGCCCCGCTCCTCTACGTTTTCAAGCACTACAAGAAGGCCCTGGCCGTGGCAGTCGGTGCCCGCATCGGCAGCGACATCGCGTTCTACATCTTCGCCCTGTTCGTCCTGGTCTACGGCACCGAACATCTCGGCCTCCCCAAGAGCCTGGCGCTGGCCGCCTCGACCATTTCCGCCGTCGCGCAGATGATCGCCATCCCGCTGTTCGGTGCACTGTCGGACAAGGTCGGCCGGCGCCCGGTGATGATCGGCGGCGCCATCGGCGGCATCATCTACAGCTTCGTGTTCATCGCGATGCTCGACTCCAAGGTGCCGTTCCTGGTGCTGATCGCCCCGGCCATCGGCCTGGTGGTCGTGGCCGCGATGTACGCCCCGGTGGCGTCCTTCATCCCAGAACTGTTCCCCACCAAGGTCCGCTACACGGGTGCGGCCGTGGGCTTCCAGCTGGCGGGTGTCTTCGGCGGTGGCTTCGCCCCGCTGATCGCCGTCGAACTCATCGCCCTCACCACCTCCGGCTTCTCCGTGGCCGGCTACCTCTCCGCCACCCTGCTGCTCATGGTCTACTGCGTCTTCATTGCCAAGGAGACCTCCAAGATCGCCATGGCCGACGCCGGCGCCAAGGCCCCCGCGGCCACCCGATAGAAAGTCCTGACAATGAACAACACCGTCCTGCCTTCCGTGGACAGCAGCCGGCTGGCCGGCCTGACCGGACTCTCGATGGTGGAGTGGGCCGCGGCGCTGCGGGAGCGCCGGCTGACCGCCGTCGAGTGCCTGGAACTGCACCAGGCGCGGATCGCCGAGGCGAATCCGGGCCTGAATGCCATCGTCACTCCCAATCCGCAGGCGCGCGAAGAGGCCGAGGCCGCCGACGCCGCCGCAGCGGAGGGCCGCTTCCTCGGCCCCCTGCACGGGGTCCCCTTCACCGTGAAGGACACCCTGGCGGTGAAGGGATTGCGCTCGACGGCGGGAAGTCCCCTTCTGGGGGACTACGTCCCGGCGGAATCGGCGACGGCGGTCCGCCGCCTGCGGGAGGCAGGTGCGGTGTTGCTCGGCAAGGCCAACTGCTCGGAATTCGCGGTGGAGACCCACAGCCGCAACCCGCTTTTCGGCGAAACCTGGAACCCCTGGGACACCGCGCTGACGTCCGGTGGGTCCACCGGAGGCGACAGCGCCGCCGTCGCCTCCGGGATGAGCGCCTTCGGCCTGGGCACGGACTTCGGCGGGTCCATCCGTTGGCCCGCGCATTGCACGGGCATCACCAGCCTGCGCCCGACCGTCGGCCTCGTCCCGGAAACCGGCCTGCTCCCGTACGTCCCGCCTTCGGACGGCAGCCTGCCCGCCCCGAACTCGATGTCCGCCCTGCACCGGCTGGGCAGCGTGGCCTGGCTGGCCCGCAGCGCGGAGGACCTGGGCGTGCTGCTGGGGATCCTCGCAGGGCCCGACGGCGTGGACCCCTCTACCGTCCCGGTGCCCGTCGGCGCCCCGCTTGAGAGCCTGGACGGCCTGAGTGCCGCCTGGTTCGAGGACGAAGGCACCCACCCGGTACGGGCCGACTTGGTGTCCGTGCTGCGTTCGGCCGCCGAAACCCTTGCGGGCCTGGGCCTTCCGGTGACGCACGGCCGCCCGCCGGGACTGGAGCGCGCCGCCGCCGCCTTCGTGGCATTGCGCACTGCCGAGGGCATGCCGGAGGTCGCGGAACTGGCCGCGGGCCGCGAGGACGAACTCGGCGCCCATCTCCACGGCCTGCTGGGAGCGCCCGCCACCGTGGTGGAGTACCGCAAGGCCGCGGCGGAACGGGACGCCATCCGGGCCGAGGTGCTGGCCGCCATGGAGGAGCACAACATCCTGCTGCTTCCCGTGGCCTGTGTTCCGGCTGCCGATCCCCGGGAGCAGAGCTTCACCGTGGAAGGCAAGGAGATCCCGTGGACCGAGCTGGGCTCCTGCTGCCGGGCCATCAGCATCCTGGGCTTCCCCGTGGCCGTGGTGCCGTGCGGACTGTCCAAAGAGGGCCTGCCCGTAGGGATCCAGGTGGTGGGCCGGCCCTACCGCGACCGCGAAGTGCTGGCCGTGGCCGAGGCCTTGGAAAAGGCCTTCGGCCGCTTCAGCCCTCCATCGTTCAGCAGCACCTCATTCAGCACCACGTCATTCAGCACCACAGTGCGGGACTGAACCGCGATGCACAGCACTGAGGACGTAGAGTCGCTAAAAACCCCACGAATGGAGCAATGATGCTGGCAGCAGAAGAAACCCCCGCCTCCGACCGCCCCCTCCGCGAGGCCGTGCGGGACACCCTCCGTTCACGGATCTTCGAAGGCCACTACGCACCCGGCACCCGCCTGGTGGAACGTGACCTGGCGGCCGAATTCAACGTGTCGCGCCTGCCCATCCGGGAGGCCCTGCGCATGCTGCGCCAGGAAGGCCTCATCCGGGACCGCGCCTCGCGCGGCTCCGAGGTGGCAGGCCTGAGCGCCAAGGATGTGGAGGACCTGTTCGACGTCCGCGAATCGCTCGAGGTGCTAGCCTGCCGGCTGGCCGCGAGCCGGGCCGGAGAGGAGGACCTCAAGCGGCTCTCCGGACTCCTGGACGACGCCGAACGCTTCCTCGCCAAGGGGTCCATCCTCGAAGCGCACCGGGCCAACAGTGAATTCCACGACGCCATCACGGCCATCGCCAACAACAACTTCCTCCGTTCGGCACTGGAGCCCCTCCAAGGCCGCATGCACTGGCTCTTCCGCCATGTCAGCGACCTGCCCGAACTGATCCAGGAACACCGTGAGCTCTACGCGGCAATCGCCAGCGGAGACCCGGAGCGCGCCGCCGCCCAGTCGGCGTCGCACATCGGCAAGTACCGCGAGCAGTTCCCCGAAGACTCCCCCGCCACCGAACTCACCCTGCAACGGAAACGAACATGAAACTACTGGTCATCAACCCCAACATCAGCGAAGACGTCACCGCACTGATCCAGGCCGAGGCGCTGCGCTCGGCCGGTCCGGACACCGAGCTGATCGTGCGCACCGCCCCGCACGGGGTCGAGTACATCGAAACTCGCTTTGAATCGCTCATCGCGGCCGGCGCCGTCGCCGAGCTGATCGCCGAATACGCCAGCCCTGAGGGCAGCAGCGTGGACGGCGTCGTGGTGGCGGCCTTCGGCGATCCCGGCATGCCGGCACTGAAGGAACTCGTGGATGTCCCGGTCATCGGCATCACCGAAGCCGCGCTCTGCGCCGCGGCACTGCAGGGCCAGCGCTTCTCGATCATCGCCATCTCGGACCGCATCACCGCCTGGTACCGGGACTGCGTTGAGCACTTCGGCCTCGGCGGCCGGCTCGCCTCCATCCGCTCCATCAAGCAAAGCCTGCACGGCATCGGATCCGTGCAGCACGATTTCAAGGACACCCTCCTGGCGCTGAGCCGGCAGGCCGTCGAAGAGGACGGGGCCGACGTCGTGATCCTGGCAGGTGCGCCGCTCGCCGGACTTGCCCGCGACCTTGAGGGGCAGATCCCCGTTCCTGTGGTGGACGGCATCTCCGCCGGTATCCGGATGACCGAGGCCGTGGTGGAGCTGCAGTCCGGCTTCCACCGCCAGGGCGCGTTCGCGCCGCCGCCGGCCAAGAAGCGCCGCGGCCTCTCCGAAAAGCTCGACGCCGCCCTCGCCATCGCCCAATCCGCCGCTCAGGCCGCCGCCTCCGCCGCACCCGTTTCACAGAAGTAGGAGGACACCGATGTCCCTCATCCCTGAACTCGTCATCGCCAACGGCACCGTGGTGAACAGCTTCGGCCGGCAGGCAGCGCACATCATCGTGCAGGACGGACGCATCGCTGAACTGATCGACGCATCGCAGCCCGTCCCGGCAGCAGCCCGCACCATCGATGCCCAGGGCAAGCTGGTGATCCCCGGCGGCATCGACGGCCACTGCCACGTGGCCCAGGTGACCGGCCGTTTCCGTACCTTGGACGACTTCGCCACTACCTCCACCGCCGCACTGTGGGGCGGAACCACCACCATCATCGACTTCGGCATCCCGCGGGACGCCCAGGAAACCCCGCTGGAGGCCGTGCTCAACAAGAAGCGCCTGGCCGCCGAATCCCGCTGCGACGTGGCCCTCCACGGCTCCGTGATCAGCTGGGACGAGACCGTGCCGTGGCAGCTGGAGCAGCTCGTCGCCGAGGGCGTGCGCTCCGTGAAGATGTACACCACCAACCGCGGCTCCACCATGGCCGACGGGGACACCATCCTGAAGGTCATGCGCGAGATGGTCCGCCTGGACGGCCTCACCTACATCCACGCCGAGCACGACGCCATCATCGCCGACTGCACCGAGCAGCACGCCGCGGACGGCCTGATCGGCATCGAGCACCTGCACCGCACCCGCCCTGAGCTGGCCGAGGAAGTCTCCGTCAAGGAAACCCTGGCCCTGGCCAGGTACACCGGAGCGCCCGTGTACTTCGTGCACCAGTCCACCCCCGGCGCCGTGGACCTGGTCAGCGAGGCCCGGGCCGACGGCCAGGAAGCCTACTCGGAAACCTGCCCGCACTACCTGACCCTGGACGACACCGTCTACGGCACGGAGTTTCCGGAGTGGTACGCCTGCTGCCCGCCCATGCGCTCCCCGGAAACCGTGGCCGCCCTCAAGGAACGGCTCGCCGCCGGCGCCATCCACACCGTGTCCTCGGACCACTCCTGCTACGACCTCTCGCAGAAGCGCGAACGCACCGACGACATCCGCTTCATGCCGCACGGCCTGCCCGGCGTCGAGACCCGCATGCCCGTGACGTTCACCGCCCTCGTCACCGAGTCCGGCGGCTCCGTGGAGGACTTCGTGGAGGTCTTCGCCGCCGGCCCCGCCCGCATCAACGCGGTACCGCGCAAGGGCACCATCGCCGAAGGCTTCGACGCCGACCTTGTGATCTTCGACCCCGCAGACGAACGCAAGGTCGACGGCGGCGCGCTGCACATGGGGACTGACTTCTCGCCCTTCGAGGGGAAGGCACTGAACGGCTGGCCCGCCGTCGTCGTCTCCGCCGGACGCGTGGTGCTGGACGAAGAAGGCTTCCACGATCCCGGCCCCGTGGGCCGCTTCGTGGCCCGCAACGGCTTCACCGAGCACCGCGACGCCCTGGCCGCTTCCCCCGTTCTTTCTGTCTAGGAGTTACTCTTGCCTTCCGAAAACCGCCCTGTCCGCATCGGCATGATCGTGCCGTCCTCCAACACGTGCCTGGAGCCGCAAAGCTACCGGATCCTCGGCGGGCGCACGGACGTCACGCTGCACTTCACCCGCATCAACGTCACACGGATCGCCCTGGATGACTCCTCGGACAAGCAGTTCGACGCCGCCGGCATGCGCGCCGCCGCGGAACTGCTCGCCACGGCCGACGTGGATGTCATCGCCTGGAACGGCACCTCCGGTTCCTGGCTTGGCGCCGCCCACGACCAGGAACTGGTGCAGGAAATCACCGATGCCACGGGCATCCCCGCCACCACCTCCACGCTGGCGTACCTGGCCGCGTTCTCCGAGTTCGGCACCGAACGGATCGGCATGCTCACCCCGTACACCGCGGATGTGAACGAGGCCGTGGTGGCTTCCTATGAGCGCGAGGGCATCAAGACCGTGGACCACCGGCACCTGGACCTGAGCGACAACGAGTCCTTCGCCCGGGTCACCGACGAGGAGATGCTGCCCGGTTCCCTGGAGCTGGCCTCGTTGAAACCCGACGCCCTGATCTACCTCTGCACCAACCTCTACGGTGCCAACATCACGGCGGAGGTGGAGTCGCGCACCGACGTGCCCGTGCTCGATTCCGTGGCCGTGACCCTGTGGCACTGCCTGAAGCTTGCCGGCGCCCCCTTGCTCGCCCCAAGGTGGGGCCGGTTGCTGGCCGACTGAATTTCGCATCAGACCCGCCGGCACCCGGGCTGAACCTGCCCCGGCCCCGCACTATGCAGAGTGCGGGGCCGGGGCATCCGGGAAGACCAACGGCCGCCCGTCCCTGTGCTCTGTTTGGAGCCGGGGGCGGGCCGCTTTCGTCTGGGCATGGGGCGCGGTGGCTTGCGGGCGAACCGGCAGCAGATGACCTCTGGACGCGATTCAACGGGCAAGTGCTGGCAGTTCGCGCAACAAAGGGAAGGAGCGTCGGCCAGCGGAAAACCCCTATGGCCAAAGCGCCGCCGCCATGCGAATATGTGAGCCTCATCCGTCGCAGGACACTCAAAATTTGGGGGTATTTTTGTCCGAGAACACCGCTGCGCCCAACGAGCCGCAGCCCGCAAGCAACCACTCCACCGGGCCCGAATACGGCATGCGGATCCCCGAAGGCAACGGCCAGCCTCCTGCTTGGGGCCCGGCCTGGCACCCCGAAGCCACCCCGCAGGCTCCGCTCCCCCGGCCGCAGCAGGCCTCCGAGGGCGAAGATATCGGCCGCGGAGCCATTTTCGCCTTGGCTGCGATGCCCCTCGGAATCATTGTCTGGATGGTCATCTGGAACTTCGGCTGGATCACCTCGTTCGTGACCTTCGGCGTCGCGGCCTTGGCGGCCCGGCTCTACGTCATGGGCACGGCAGGGACCCTCAGCCGCAAGGGTGTCTGGATCGTCGCGTCCATCACCGCAGCCACAACGCTATTGTCCTTCCTTGGCGGGGTGTGGCTGGACGCCGTCTCCTACATCGGCGGCGTCTCCTACATCGGCGGCTCACCTTTGGCAATGATCCTGGACCCGGAACCGTGGGACCTCATGGGCTACAACCTCGCCACAAACCCCGACTTCGTCAAGGCCTACGCCGGCGACTTCTTCATGGCCCTGCTGTTCGGCGCCCTCGGCTGCTTCTTCACGCTCCGCAGCCTGTTCGCAGCGACGAAGGCCTGACCGCACCGGCCGCAGGCATTACACCCGCGGCAGCCCTACACCCGGACCAGCAGCGCCCCGGGATCCACGCGCACGCTGAGCCGGGAACCCTTGCCTTCGTGGTCGCCGTCGAGCTGGAAATCGTCGGCATGCTCCAGGGTGACGTCCACTGACGTGCCCCGGAAGTATTCCACCGCGGGATCCTTGCTGCGGCCCCTGCCGATCATGCCCGCGAGCACGCCGAGCCAGCCCAGCTTCCCGGGCGCCACCACCATGAGGTCGAGGATGCCGTCGTCCATGGCGGCGCCTGGGAAGATCTCGACGCCGCCCTGGATCCTGCCGCAGTTGCCCACCATCACGCTGCGCACGCGGCGGTCCGCCACCGGTTTGCCGTCCACGATGATCTTCGCTTTGACCGGCTTGCCCTGCAGGTTCCGCATGGCAGCGTCCACGTAGGCAAGCCAGCCGACCTTGTCCTTGAGCTCCGAATCGGTGCTGGCCATGATGCTCGCGTCGAAGCCGAGCCCGGCCATCACCAGGAAAGTCTGTTCGCTGCCGCCGTCGCGCACGGAGCGCACGACGTCGATCTTCCGCTCCTGCCCCAGCAGCGCCGCCTTCGCCGCCCCCTTGGCGTCGGTGACGTCCACGCCGAGGTTCCGTGCCAGCAGGTTGCCGGTGCCCAGCGGGACCAGGCCCAGCGGGGTTTCGGTCCCGGCCAGGACTTCGGCCACGCAGCGGACGGTTCCGTCGCCGCCGGCGGCGATCACGACGTCGGCCCCCGCTTCGAGCGCTTCCCGGGCCTGGCCGGCGCCCGGGTCCTCCGCCGTCGTTTCCAGCCACAGCGGCTCCTCCCAGCCGTGCTCGCTGCCGAGCCGGGCGATAACCTCGCGGATGTCCTGCGCGGCGGGCTTGGAGGGGTTGATGACGACGGCGGCCCGCATGCTAGGGAGCCAGCTCGCCGGCCCGGGTCCAGCCCAGAGCCTCGTAGCGGGCCGCGGCGGCGGCATCCACGGGAGCGTAGACAACGGCCGCACCCTCGACGAAGGCTTCCTCCGCCAGCCTGGCCAGCACCACGGCTTCGTGATCGGCGGCAACCTCGTCGCCATCCACTGCGCGCACCGGGCCGAAGACTGCGAAACCTTCACCGAAGGCCACCCGGCCACGCGCCACGGGGCGGTCGAAGCGGACCAGCTCCACGACGTCGTAATCGTCCAACGGCGCCTCGAACACGCCGAACTCGGAGTCCAGGGCCGGGGCGTCGTTGACCTCGCCCGGCGGGGCGGTCATGAGGATGCCCGCGGGCGGCGTTTCCTCGCCGTCGCTGAGCCGTGCCCAGAGGGGCTTCCAGTCGTGTGCGGTTTCCGGTGCGCTCATGGTTCCGACCCTACCTTTCGGGAGCCTCTACGGCTCGGCTTAGACATGCTCGGCCTCGTAGCGGACCTTGAGGGCGCCGCGCTTGATCTTCAGGTCCAGCACACGGACGCCGGCCAGGTCCTCGAGCCGGGCCACGTGCGTGCCGCCGCAGGGTTCGCTGTTGACGCCTTCGATGGTGACCACGCGGTGCCCGGCCTCGTCAGTGGCGGCGCTCACCGCACCGCCGCGGGCCAGGACGGCGTCGAACGCTTCCTGCAGTTCGGCGCGGACCTGCTCGCGCTGCTCCGGGGTGGCGAGTTCGGCTTCGAGGCCCTCGGGCGAGAAGTCCAGGCGGGCCTGGCCGGGGTAGTGGCTGTGGCCGGTGCTGGTCCAGCCGCGGGCCTCGCCCAGGTGGCCGAGCACATGGCCGGCCGTGTGCAGCGCGGCGTGGCGCTTGCGGAGGGCGGCGTCGATGGAGCAGTCGACGGCGATACCCGGCTCGAGCGAGGCAAGTTCCGGGCCGCCGGACAGGATCACCAGTCCGTCGTCATTGCGCGACGGAACCACCGGCGCACCGTTCAGGGTGCCCTCGTCCGAAGGCTGGCCGCCGCCCTTGGGGTGGAAGATGTTCGGGCTCACCGCTGCCCAGGCACCGGTGCCGTCGGTTCCGGTGGCCACCACCGTGGCGGCTGTTTCGAAGAGGTAGGTGTCGCCGTAGTACGCCTGTTCCTGCTGGGTTCCGGGGGCTGCGGTGCTGGTGCTCATCTACTCAGCTTATGGTGTGGCGCAGGTGCCTCAGTCCGCGTCGATGCGTTCCAGCAATTGCCCCAGCGCCTCACGGATATCGTCGTGGTCGTACTGGGCTGCCCGGCTTTCGGCGGAGATCACGGCGCAGCGGTGGATCTTTTTGAAGTCGCCGCAGGGAAATTTGTAATGCCCTTTTTGCTCGTCCGGATGCTCGTCGTCCACACCCAGATACCACTCGGAATACTCGCCGTAGCCGTTCTTCTCGAGGAACTTGTTTTCATCCTCGGCGGATGGGGCGTGCTCGCTCCAGTCGTCGCGGACGTCTTTGACGGTTTTCCCGTCCCGGATCAGGCGCTTGGCGTGGCCGAAGGCCTTCTTGTTCAGTTTCACGGTCATTGCATGACTCCTTCGTTCCTGGCTTACAGCCCCTTGACCGCCGCCAGCACCTTGGCCAGGGAGTCCTTGGCGTCGCCGAATAGCAGGGTGGTCTGCGGTTCGTACATGAGGTCGTTCTCGATCCCCGCGAAACCCGGCCGCATGGAGCGCTTGAGGAACACCACCTGCCGGGCCTGGGAGACTTCCAGGATGGGCATCCCGTAGATGGGCGAGCCTGCGGTGGTCTTCGCCGCCGGGTTCACCACGTCGTTCGCACCCACCACGAGGGCCACGTCCGCGGTCTTGAACTCGGAATTGATCTCGCCCATTTCCTTGAGCGATTCGTACGGCACATTGGCCTCGGCCAGGAGGACGTTCATGTGCCCGGGCATGCGGCCGGCCACCGGGTGGATGGCGAAGTCGACGTCCACCCCGCGCTCTTCGAGGGCCTCCGCGAGTTCGGCCGCGGTGTGCTGCCCCTGGGCCACGGCCAGTCCGTAGCCCGGGACGATGATCACCCGCTGCGCGTAGCCAAGCAGCACGGCCACGTCCTCAGCGCTGGACGAGCGCACGGGGCGTTCGCTCACGGCGGTGGATCCCGCCGTCGAGCCTCCCCGGAAGGCGCCGAACAGGATGCCCGCCACGCTGCGGCCCATCGCCGCTGCCATGGCGCGGGTAAGGATGGTGCCCGAGGCCCCCACCAGCGTGCCCGCCACCACCAGCAGCACGTTGCCAAGCACCAGCCCGGACGCCGCTACAGCGAGGCCGGTGAAGGCGTTCAGCAGCGAGATCACGATGGGCACGTCTGCGCCGCCCACCGGCAGGACCAGCAGCACGCCGGCCACCATGCCCAGCAGCAGGAGCACGACGGCGAGCGCCTGGGAGCCGCTGACCACGACGCCCGCACCGGTCCCCACCGCCGCAAGCAGCACCAGCGACATCACCACCGGCAACCCCGGGAACACCACAGGCCGGGTGGTCATGAGCTCCTGCAGCTTCGCGAAAGTGATGGCCGAACCCGCGAAGGACACGGCGCCCACCAGCAGCGTGAACACCACAGCCACCCGCATCCAGCCGTCGTCACTGTGCGCCAGTTCCAGCAGCGCCACCAAGGCCGCGGCGCCGCCGCCCACGCCATTGAACAGCGCCACCAGCTGTGGCATCTGCGTCATCTTGACCCGCCGGGCCACGGGCGCCGCCACCGCCGACCCCACCGCGATCGAACCCACGATCCAGGGGATATTGTCCAGGTGCACGGACAGGAAAACCGCGACGACGGCGATCACCGCACCGAAGGCGCCCACCAGGTTGCCCTGCCGGGCCGTGCGCGGTGAATTCAGGCCTTTGAGGGCGAGGATGAAGCACACCGCCGCGGCCAGGTAGAGCAAGGCGGTCCAGACGGGGCTGAGGAGGGTCATCGTGCCTCCTCCTTCTGCGTGGCTTTGTCCACCCCGGGCGCCGGCTTCTGAGCTTTTCCGGATGCGGCGGGCTTCCGGCCGCGGAACATCTCGAGCATGCGGTCGGTCACCACGAAGCCGCCCACCAGGTTGGCGGTGGCCAGCACGACGGCGAGCAGCGCCACCGCGAGCACCAACGGCTCATGCGCCTGCCCGGCCACGATGATGGCGCCCACCAGGATGATGCCGTGGATCGCGTTGGCCCCTGACATCAGCGGGGTATGCAGGGTGCTGGACACCTTGGAAACCACCTCGAAGCCCACGAACACCGCCAGCACGGTGATCGTCAGCAGGCTCACGCCGTCCATCAGTTCGCCCCTTCCGTCGCGGAGTCGGCCGTGGTGAGCGCCGCCAAAGCCTCGGCCGTGGGCGCATGCCGCACACCGCCGTCGTGCGTCAAACAGCTGCCGGCCACCACCTCGTCCTCCCAGTCCGGCGCGAAGGCGCCCTCCTTGACCAGCAGTTCCACCAGGTTGGCGACGTTTTTCGCGTACAGCCGGGAGGCATCGGCGGGCAGGGCGGAGGCGGGGTCCTTCATGCCCACCAGGGTCACCGTGCCGCGGCCGTCCGCCGTCGGGATCGCCGTGTCCTCCCCGGCCACCACGCCTTCCACGTTTCCGCCGGATTCCGCAGCCAGGTCCACCACCACCGAGCCCGGCCGCATGGCCTGGACCATCGCGCGGGTGACCAGGAGCGGGGCACGGCGCCCGGGGACGGCCGCCGTCGTGATGAGGACGTCGGCCGCCGCCACGTGCGGGGCGAGCAGTTCGCGCTGCAGGGCCCCGCGGTCGGCGCTGAGTTCGCGGGCGTACCCGCCGGACGCCTCGGCCGTTTCGACGTCGAGCCTGATGAAGGTTCCGCCCATCGAGGCGACCTCGTCCGCGGAGGCCGGTCTGATGTCGTTCGCGGAAACGCGGGCGCCCAGCCGCTTGGCGGTGCCGATGGCCTGCAGGCCCGCGACGCCGGCGCCCAGCACCAGCACCCGGGCTGGCGGGATGGTGCCGGCGGCCGTCATGTAGAGCGGAAAGAAGCGCGGCAGGCGCATGGCCGCCTCCAGTACGCAGCGGTAGCCGGCCACGAGCGCCTGCGAGGTCAGCGCGTCCATGGACTGGGCCCGCGAGATGCGCGGCACCAGCTCCAGCGCGAAAGACGTGACCCCCGTTTCGGCGAGCGCCCGCACCGTGGGAAGTTCCGACGACGGCGAGGCCAGCCCGACGGTGACCGCACCCTGTTTGAGGGACTTGGCTGAGTCAAGGTCAAGCGGGCGGACGTGGAGGAGGAGGTCAACGGTGCCGAAGTCCAGTTCCTTGACGATCCAGGCGCCGGCGTCCTTGTAGGCCTCGTCCGGATGGCCGGAGTGCAGCCCGGCACCGCTTTCGACGAGGACCTCGACGCCGAGGCCCGCCAACTGCTTGACGGTGTCCGGCGTCGCGGCCACCCGCCGTTCGCCCTCCCGGCGTTCGCGTGCAATGCCCAGTTTCATCGCGCTCCCTTCCCGGAACCTCCGTTGGTTCCCGGTGACACAAAGCCCGTGCAGTCGTTGGCATGAGCCTAACCCCCTGCGGGCACGGACGGGAGGGGGCCGGCGGGCTTAAGCGCGAACGTACACGTGGGGCCCCGTTTCGGTTTTCAGGGCCCCAAGTGTACGTTCGCGCTCACGTCGGGGCACTCGGCGGTTAGGCTTGCTAGGGGTTGGTGGCCTCCAGCCCCACCACGACCGTCGACGAGCCGGTTCCGGCCGCGCCGTCGGAAAGGAATGCAGTCATGGCAACGTACAAGATCGGCTACCTCGTGGGCAGCCTCGCCAGCAATTCCATCAACCGGATCCTCTCCAAGGCCCTCATCAAACTGGCCCCGGAAGAGCTCGAATTCACCGAAATCCCCATCAAGGACCTCCCGCTCTACAGCCCGGACTACGACGCCGACTACCCGGCCGCGGGCCGCGCCTTCAAGGACGCCGTGGCCGCGTCGCACGGCATCCTCTTCATCTCCCCGGAATACAACCGCTCCATCCCGGGCGCGCTCAAGAACGCCATCGACTGGGGCTCCCGTCCGTGGGGCACCAATTCCTTCGCGCGCAAGCCGACCGGCATCATCGGCACCTCGCCGGGCAGCATCGGCACCGCCGTCATGCAGTCCTCCATGCGCAGCGTGCTCAGCTTCCTGGACGCCCCGCAGCTGAACGCCCCCGAGGCCTACATCAAGTTCAACAAGGACGTCTTCGCCGAGGACGGCACGGTCTCCGACCCCAACACCGCGGAGCTGCTGCGCCACTACATGGAGGAGTACAGCGCGTTCGTCCAGCGCGTGCTCGCGGCCAACGCCCCCGGCCACATCGGCGACGAGCACCCGGATTCGGCCAAGCTGACCCGCTGACCCGCCTCCATCTTGGAGCGCGAACTGGCAGCAGATGCCCTTTGAATCGCGTGCAGGGGTCATCTGCTGCCAGTTCGCGCATCGACGCGGGGAGCCCGGAAGGCGCACCATGTCCGTATGGGAACCGTCACCGATTATCTCGCCGGCATCAAAGCACCGAACCGGGAGGTGCTGGAACGCGTCGTCGCGATCGCGCGCGAACTGGCACCCGGCGTCCAGGAGGGCACCAGCTACGGCATGCCCGCGCTGCTCCTGGACGGCAAGGGATTCGTCAGCGTCCTCGAAACCAAGAAGCACCTGGCCATGTACCCGTACAGCGGACAGATCCTGCCCCGGATCGAGGGCGAACTGGATGGCTTCTCGTGGTCGCCGGGGACGCTGAGGTTCAGCGCCGACAACCCCGTCCCCGACGAACTCGTCCGCCGCATCCTTGAACTGCGCCTGGCGGAAATCGGGAAGTAGCGCGGAAAGGATCAGTGCTTGGCCGAGATGTCCGCCGAGATCAGTTCAGCGGTGCGCAGGATTTCCTTGCGGACGGACTCAAGGTACGCCTCTGGTTCGGCCTGCGCCGAGACGTTCTGGGCCTGCAATGAGACGTTGACGGCGGCCACCACCTTGCCCACGGCGTTGCGGACGGGGGCCGCGATGGACATGAGCCCGAGTTCCAGTTCCTGGTCCAGCAGGCACCAGCCCTGTTCCCGGACCTTTTCCAGTTCGGCCAGCAGGGCCTCGCGCGTGGCCACCGTGTGCGGAGTGAGGGCCTGCAGTTCGACGGTGGCCAGGTACTCCTGCAGTTTCGCGTCCGGCAGGCCCGCCAGCAGGACCCGGCCCATCGACGTCGCGTACGCCGGGAAGCGCGTGCCCACTGTGATTCCGACGGTCATGATCCGGCGGGTCGCCACCCGGGCGACGTAGAAGATGTCTGCCCCGTCCAGCACCGCGGCCGACGTCGACTCCCCCAATTTGTGGGACAGCTCCTCGAGGTGGGGCTGGGCGAGCTGCGGCAGGGAGAGCGCCGAGAGGTACGCGTACCCCAGCTGCAGCACGAGGGCGGTGAGCGCGAAGGTCTTCCCGTCGGTGCGCACGTAGCCCAGCTCCACCAGGGTGTGCAGGAAGCGGCGGGCCGTGGCACGTGTGAGGCCGGTCCGTGCGGCCACTTCGCTGAGGGTCATGAGCGGGTTGGCGGCGTCGAAGGCGCGGATCACGGCCAGGCCGCGCGCCAGGGACTGCACGTACTGGTCACTGGCCTGCGGGGCCGTGGCTGCTGCTTCGCTCATGGTTACCTATCCTATTGGCGCGAACTGGCAGCAGATGTCCGCAAAAGCGTGTTCAGAGGTCATCTGCTGCCAGTTCGCGCTCAAGAAACCGCGCTCAGGAAACGGCGGCCGTCAGCGGGAGCGGGACGAGGGCCTGGAGTTCCTCGAGGGTGCAGCCGAAGGTCTCGCGCACGGTGACGCCGTCGGGCCCGGTGAGAAACACGGCCTTGTCCGTGTACACGCGGGTCACGCAGCCCACGCCCGTGAGCGGGTACGTGCAGTGTTCCACGAGCTTGGACACGCCGTCGCGGGTCAGCAGGGTCATCATCACGAACACGTCCTTGGCGCCCGTGGCCAGGTCCATCGCACCCCCGACGGCGGGAATCGCGTCGGGTGCGCCGGTGTGCCAGTTCGCCAAGTCGCCGCTGGCCGAGACCTGGAAGGCGCCGAGCACGCAGATGTCCAAGTGCCCGCCGCGCATGATCGCGAAGGAATCGGCGTGGTGGAAGTAGGACGCCCCCGGCAGTTCGGTGACGGGGATCTTGCCGGCGTTGATGAGGTCGCCGTCGATCTGCTCACCCACGGCTTCCGGGCCCATGCCGAGCATGCCGTTCTCCGTGTGGAGCGTGATGTTCTGTTCCTCGGTGAGGTAGTTGGACACCAGCGTGGGCTGGCCGATGCCCAGGTTCACGAAGGAGCCGGGCGCGATGTCCCGGGCCACCAGGGCTGCGAGTTCGTTGCGGCCCAGCGGCTCGGCCGAGGTCTGGAGCGAGGTTTCGAGGGTGCTCATCTCAGGCCACCTTTCCTGCGTTGCCGGCGGTGCCGGAATTGCCGGCGGCGCCGGGAACCCGGACCACCGTGTTGACGTAAATCCCCGGGGTCACGATGTTTTCCGGGTCCAAGGCACCGACGGGCACGATCTCGGAGACCTGGACGATGCTGTGCTTCGCGGCGGCGGCCATGATCGGGCCGAAGTTCCGGGCGGTCTTGCGGTAGACGAGGTTGCCCTTGCCGTCGGCTTTGAGGGCCTTGATGAGGGCGACGTCGGCGTGGATGGGGGTCTCGAAGACCTGCCATTTGCCGTCCAGGAAGCGGGTTTCCTTGCCTTCGGCGAGCATGGTGCCGTAACCGGTGGGGGTGAAGAAGCCGCCGATGCCGGCCCCGGCGGCCCGGATGCGTTCGGCCAGGTTGCCCTGTGGCACCAGTTCGAGCTCGATCTGCCCGGCCTTGTACTTGGCGTCGAAGTGCCAGGAATCGGACTGCCGGGGGAAGGAGCAGATCATCTTGCGCACCCGGCCTTCCTTGATGAGCAGCGCCAGGCCCTGGTCGCCCTGGCCTGCGTTGTTGTTCACCACGGTCAGGTCCGTGGCGCCGGAGTCCAGCAGCGCGTCGATCAGTTCGAAGGGCTGCCCGGCGTTGCCGAAGCCGCCGATCATGACGGTGGAACCGTCCTTGATCCCGGCCACGGCCTCGCCCACAGTGTCAATGAAAGTCAGCATGATCAGCCTTTAACACCAGTAGTGACGTTTTCGAGGACGACGGCGAGCCCCTGCCCGACGCCGATGCAGATCGCCGCGACGCCCCACCGCTGCCCGGAGGCCTGGAGCGAGCGGGCCAGGGTGCCCAGGATGCGGGTGCCGGAGGCGCCCAGCGGGTGGCCCATGGCGATCGCACCGCCGTGCCGGTTCACGATCGCGGGGTCGATCCCCCACGCGTCGATGCAGGCCAAGGACTGCGCGGCGAACGCTTCGTTGAGTTCGACGGCGCCCACCTGCTCCCAGCTGATGCCCGCCTTCGCGAGGGCCTTGTTCGCCGCCTCCACCGGGGCGAAGCCGAAGAACTGCGGGTCGTTGCCGTGCGCCCCGCGCCCCGCGATACGGGCCAGCGGCTCCAGGCCGAGCAGCCCGGAAGCGGCCTCGGAACCGATCCACGCAGCAGAAGCACCGTCGGACAGCGGCGAGGCGTTCCCGGCGGTGACAGTGCCGCCGTCGGGCCCGGAAGACTCCGGACGGAACACGGTCTTCAGTCCGGCGAGCTTCTCGGCGGTCGAACCGGCCCGGATGCCCTCGTCCCGCACCAGTTCGGTGCCCGGCACCTGGGTCACCAGGTTGTCGTAGAAGCCTTCGTCCCAGGCGGCCGCGGCAAGGTTGTGCGAGGCCGCCGCGAACTCGTCCTGGCGTTCGCGGGTGATGCCGTACTTTTCGCGGAGGCGCTCGGTGGCCTCGCCCAGGGACACCGTCCACTCGGCGGGCATGGCAGGGTTGACCAGGCGCCAGCCCAGGGTGGTGGAGGCCAGGGTCATGTCGCCGGCCGGGTAGGGCTTGGACGTCTTGGGCAGTACCCAGGGGGCGCGGCTCATCGATTCGGCGCCGCCCACCAGCATGAGCTCGGCGTCGCCGGCGTTGATCTGGCGGGAGGCGATGATCGCAGCGTCCAAGGAGGAGCCGCAGAGCCGGTTAACCGTGGTGCCGGGGATGGAGACCGGCAGCCCGGCCAGCAGGGTGGCCATGCGGGCCACGTTGCGGTTTTCCTCGCCGGCGCCGTTGGCGTTGCCGAACACCACTTCGTCGATCCGTTCGACGTCGAGGGCAGGCGCCCGGCGAACGGACTCGCGGACCACGTGGGCGGCGAGGTCGTCCGGGCGGACACCGGCAAGCCCGGAGCCGAACTTGCCGAAGGGCGTGCGCACGGCGTCGTACACAAAAGCCTGGTTCATGAGGGGTCCTTTCTCTGCAACTGACCCGCAGTTGTTAATGCGAGCTAGTTGGGTGGGGTGGCGGCGGAGTCGATCTCCGCGAAGACGTGCTGGGCTGTCTTGAAGGCGGTGTTGGCGGAGGGTACCCCGCAGTAGATGGCGGTCTGGAGCAGGATTTCCTTGATTTCGTCCCGGTCCAGGCCGTTCCGGAGGGCCGCGCGGATGTGCATGGCCAGTTCTTCCCAGTGCCCGTGCGCCACCATCGCGGTGATGGTGACCGCGGAGCGCATCTGCCGGGTCAGGCCCGGCCGGGTCCAGATCCCGCCCCAGGCGATCCGGGTGATCATGTCCTGGAAGTCGTCGGTGAAGTCGTCCTTGGTGGCGTTGGCGCGGTCCACGTGCGCGTCGCCGAGCACTTCGCGCCGGACCACCATGCCGGCGTCGTAGATCTCCCGCGAGGTGGCATCCGCCGTTACGGCACCACTCCGGACCGGACCCTGCGGATCAAAACCGTTCGGGTCAACATTGCTCATGCCGAAGCCTCCTTCATGAAACTGCGCATCAAGTCCGCGACGGCAGCAGGTGCCTCCGCGGGCGCGAGGTGCGCCACGCCGTCGAGCACCACCGCAACAGCCCTGCCGCCGCCTGCAGCGATCCCTTCCGCCATTGCCTCAGCGGACGACGGCGGCGCGACGGTGTCCTCGACGCCCGCCACAAGCTGCGTGGGGACTGAGATGGTGCCAAGTTCACCGCGGACGTCGAAGCCGGCCAGGGCCTCGCAGCAGAAGGCATAGCTGAAGCGGTCGGTGTCGCGCAGCGAGTGCAGGAGGCGGCTGCTGACCGCGGGTTCGCGGTCCATGAATCCGGCGCCGAACCAGCGCTGCGCCGAGCCCTGGATCATCACCGGCGTGCCCTGGTTCCGGACGGTCTCCGCACGTTCCAGCCAGCCTTCCGGCGTGCCGATTCTCGCGTCGGAGCACTGCACGGAGAGGCTGAGGAGCCGTTCGCCGTGCTTGATGCCCAGCTGCAGGCCGGTGGCACCGCCCAGGGACACCCCGGCGTAGTGGAACCGTGCACCCGGTGCCACGGAGTCGACGAGTTCCACGACGGCGTCGGCCAGTTCGGCCACGCTGAAGGTCCCGCTGGCCGCGGGCGAGACGCCGTGGCCCGGGAGGTCCCAGCCGACCACGGCGTAGTCATCGCCCAGCAGTTCCGCGGTTTCGTTCCACAGGACGGTGGAGGTGCCGAGCGAGCTGCCCACCACCAGGAGCGGCTTGTCCCCGAGGGGACGCTGGGGGGAAAGCAGCACAGCCTTGAGCACTGGCCTAGTCATGGGTAGCCCCCTTCATGGTCGTTGCGGCGTAGTCCGGGTAGGCGGCGAGGATGCGGCGGCTGATGTCCGCCGCTTCGCCGAGGTAGTTGGCGGGGTCCAGCAGTTCAGCGAGCCGTGCGTCCGGGAGCAGCCGTTCCGGGACGGCATCGCGCAGCAGCTTCGCGTAAGCGGCGGCCTGCCCGGCCGGCTCCGTTTGGAGGACGGCGTCGACGACGGCCTGCAGCTCCCGCTTGCCGTCCGCACCGAGCAGGGGCGCGACGACGGCCGCGACGGCTTCGCTGAGCAGCAGCGGCCCGGAGAGTTCCAGGTTGCGGCGCATGGCGTCGGGGAAGACCCGCAGCCCTTCGGCGAGTTCGCGCAGCTGCGCTGCGGCGCCGAGGGTGAGGGCGAGCAGGGAGCGCAGGGCCGGCCACTCACTGTGCCAGGCGCCGTCCGGGCGTTCGTCGTTGAAGACGGCGGCGGCCAGGTGCAACTGCCCTGAAAACGCCGGGGCCTGGAGGGCTGCGCTGCGGACCAGCACGGACAGCACGGGGTTCTGCTTCTGCGGCATGGCCGAGGAAACCCCGCGGCCGGCCAGCAGTGGTTCGCCGAGTTCGGCCACTTCGGGGCGGCTGAGGAACACCACGTCCGCGGCGATCTTTCCGAAAGCATCCATGAGCGCCGCCAGCGCGTTGCCGAGCCCGGTCACCGGGAGCCGGTTCGTGTGCCACGGCGCCGGGGCCGCGGCGAGTCCGAGCTTCGCGGCGAGGGCATCGGCCAGGCCGAAGGGATCACTCGCGGTTCCCGCGGTCAGCACCGTGGCCGAGGCCAGGGTCCCGCCGGCGCCGCCGAATTGCAGCGGCAGGTCCAACGCGTCGAGGCCTCGGGCCGCCGCTGCCACGCCCTGGAACCACTGCGCGGCCCTGAGCCCGAAGGTGTACGGCAGCGCGTGCTGCGTCAGGCTCCGGCCGACGCACAGCGTGTCCGCATGCTCGTCCACGAGGGCCGCGAGCGCCGTCGTCGTCCCCCTGACCTCGCGGAGCAGGGCGGAACGCGCGCGGTCGGCCAGCAGCATGAGGGCCGAGTCCAGGACGTCCTGGCTGGTCAGCGAGCTGTGCACGGCGGCCAGCGCGGCGGGCTCGGCGTCGCGGACCCGCGCGCGGAGCTCCCCGAGCAGCGGGATCACCGGGTTGCCCCCGCCCTGGGAGCGTTCGGCGAGGGCCACGGGATCGTACAGCTCCGGGTCGGCGGCCTGCGCGACGACGGCGGCCGCGCCCTCCGGTACCAGGCCCGCCTCTTCGAGGACGGCAGCCCAGGCGGCCTCGACGTCGAGGATCGCCGCGAGCACCGCCCGGTCGCCGGTCAGCGCGGCGACCGCGGGCGACGCCGTGACAGGGCTCAACAGGCCGAAGTCACCAGGCAGGCCGGAGTTGCTCATCGGTACGCGCCCGTCCCGGTGGCGGTGCCCTGGAAGTCGAGGAACACGGTCTCGTCCGGACCCTGCAGGCGCAGGTCCCAGCTAAGGCCGCCGTCGGGGTCGCGGCGCGCGATAAGGGTCTTGCGGCGTTCCTCGGGCAGCGAGCCCAGCAGCGGATCGTTGGCCAGGGCTTCTTCGTTTTCCGGCAGGTAGATGCGGGTGAAGAGCCGGTTCATGAGGCCGCGGGCGAAAACCGCCACGGAGATGAACGGCGCGGACCCCTCCGAGGTGGGCCCGGGGTTGACCGTGGTGAACGTGAAGATGCCGGTGTTCCCGACGGCGCTGCGGCCCCAGCCGGTGAAGGTGTAGCCGTCGCGGACCAGGGAGCCGGTGCGCTGGACGACGTTGCCCTCGGCATCGGGCTGCCAGATTTCCAGGATGGCGTCAGGGATGGGGTGGCCGGCGCCGTCGTACACGGTGCCCTGGAGGCGGATGCTGCCGGGCGTTCCCGGTGCCAGGAGTTCGTTGTCCTTGGTAAAGGGCAGGGCGTAGCCGTAGAAGGGGCCGACGGTCTGGCCCGGTGTGGGTGTCAGTTTGCTCATTGCTGCCTACTCCTCGTCGTCGCCGGCGTCGCCGTATGCTTCGTTCTCGGTCCAGGTCCGCTTGGACCCGGTGAGGATGATGTCCCAGGTGTAGCCCAGCGCCCACTCGGGGCTGGTGAGCTCGTGGTCGTAGCTGGCCACGAGCCGGTCCCGGGCATCCTGGTCCACGATCGACTGGTAGATCGGGTCCAGCGGGAACAACTGGTCGCCCGGGAAGTACATCTGGGTGACGATCCGCTGCGTGAAGTCGGTACCGAACAGGGAGAAGTGGATGTGGGCCGGGCGCCAGGCGTTGAGGTGGTTCTTCCACGGGTAGGCGCCGGGCTTGATGGTGGTGAAGCGGTAGGAGCCGTCCGGGCCGGTGATGCAGCGGCCCACGCCGGTGAAGTTCGGGTCCAGCGGGGCGGGGTGCTGGTCGCGCTTGTGGACGTAGCGGCCTGCGGCGTTGGCCTGCCAGATCTCCACCAGCTGCCCGGCAACCGGCCGGCCGTCGCCGTCGAGCACTTTGCCCGCCACGATGATCCGCTCGCCGAGCGGTTCGCCATTGTGCTGGATGGTCAGGTCCGCTTCCAGGGCGTGCACGTCCTGGTGCCCGAAGGCCGGCGAGTACAGCTCGATGGTCTCCGGGTCGGCGTGGTGCAGGCTCTTGGTGGGGTGGCGCAGGAGCGAGCTGCGGTACGGGGCGAAGTCCAGGCGGGGCTGGGTCTCCGGGGCGGCGCCGCCGTCGAGTTCCCGGCGGTAGGCCTCGCCGATCGCGGCGATTTCGGCGCTGATGTCCAGCTGCGATTCGGCGGCGGCATCGAGGACGTGGGCCGCGTGGGCTTCGGCGTGGGGAACGAGCTCGTCGTTCTCGTCCTGCCAGTCTGCGTCCGGCACAGCGCCGTCCTGCCCGGCAAGGCGGGCGTCGCTGCTGTCGGCGCGGTGCGTTCCATGTGCGTCGATGGTCATGGCCGGCTCCTTTCGGTTGCGTACTTGGTGGTTGCGTTTCGGGGGTCGGTTGCGCGGCGGGCGTGGTCGTACTGGACGGCGTGCCGCACCGGCGCGTTCGGGGCGCCGTAGCCGTCGTAGCCGCCGCGGCGTTCCACCATTTCGAAGAACACGCTGCCCACGGTGGCCGTGTAGAAGTGCAGGAATTCGCCGCTGGCGTCCCGGTCGTAGAGCAGGTTGAGTTCCTTCAGGGTGGCCAGGAAGCCGGGGTCCAGGCTGAAGCGGGCGGCCAGGTCCTCGTAGTAGTTGGCCGGGATCTGCAGGAACTCCAGGCCGCGGTCCCTCGCGTCGCGGGCCAGGCCCACCAGGTCGTCCACCGCGAAGGCGATGTGTTCCTGGTAGCCCGCGTGAGCTCCCTGCTGGATCAGCGGCGCCAGGTTCAGGACCAGGCGCACAGCCCGGTCCGTGGTCTGCATGACCTGCGAGCGCACCAGGCCGGTGGGGCTGGGAACCTCGGCAAACGGGGCAGGTTCCAGGGCCAGTGCGCTGGTATAGAAGAGGACGGCTTCGTCGAAGTGCTGCCAGGGCTGGGCCAGGTTGACGTGGTCGATCACCGCGCCGGTCCCGCTTGGCGTGGCAAGCCCGTCGCCGAACTCATGCGTCCACGCCGCCGTGCCGTCCGGGCTGCCCTGGCACAGGAAAATCTCGGTGCTGTCCGGGGCGGCGATGCCCTGGAAGACTTCCTCGTCCGCCTGCACCTTCCGCGGAACCACGGGCGCCTTGAGCTGCTGGGCGCGGGCGGAGGCAATCACGGGATTGTCGACGTCGAACCCCAGCGCCGCGATGGCGGGTTCGGCGTGCGAGGGCGCCTGTTCGTTGATGATGACCCGGGCGTGGCCCATGGTCCACAGCTGCACGTCCTTGGTGCGGTGCCGGCCCTCGAACTCGAAGCCCAGCTGGCCCAGGAGCTTCTCGAGGCCGGCGGTGTCGTCCGCCTTGACCTCGGCGAAGTTGAAGCCTGCCGGTTCGGCCACCTTGGGCAGGGTGGCCAGTTCCATCGGATAACGACGGCGGCCGCTCGCCGAGGTGCCGGAGGCGCCGGCAGCCCCGGGGTCGTTCGCGTCCAGCCACTTGGCGCTCTGCTCCTCCAGCCAGATCAGCGAGCGCATCGCATCCACGGCGGTGCGCTCCACGTCGGACTGGCGGAAGACGTCGTTGAAGACCTCCAGGGACACCGGGCCAGCGTAGCCCGCGCGCACTACGTGGCCCATGAACTTGGCGAGCTCGAGCTGCCCCTCCCCAGGGAAAACCCGGTAGTGGCGGCTCCATGAGAGCACATCCATGGAGAGCTTCGGAGCGTCCGCCACCTGTACGAAGAAGATCTTCTCCGCGTTGATCTTCTCGATCGGGGCGGTGTCCCAGTCGCGGGAAAGGATGTGGAAGGAATCCAGGCAGGTGCCCAGGTTCGGATGGTCCACCATTTCCACCAGGCGGTGGGCGTGCTCGTAGTCGTTGACGTACTTGCCCCAGGCCAACGCCTCGTAGGCCACCTTGACGCCGTGTTCCCCGGCCAGGTGCGCGAGGCGGGTGAGCTGCTCGGCGCGCAGGCCGTCGTCGTCGATTTCGGCGGTGGCCACGTTGCTGCACACCAGGATGGTGTCCATGCCCAGGCGGGACATGAGTTCGAACTTGGCGCCGGCGCGGCGCAGGTTCTCCTTGAGCAGCTCCTCAGGAACGCTGTCGAAGTCGCGGAAGGGCTGGTAAAGGTCCAGGCCCAGGCCGAGGTCGGCGGCCATGGCGCGGACGGCCTCCGGGCTGAGCGCAGAGGTGACCAGGTCCTGTTCGAAGATCTCGATGCCGTCGAAGCCCGCGATCGCGCAGGCCTGCATCTTCTCCTTGAGGGTGCCGGAGAGGCACACGGTGGCAATCCCGGTGCGCATCAGGCGGCCACCTTCTCCTCGGCGGCGATCAGTTCGAGGAAGTGTTCGCGCATGCGGGCGGCGTCGGCGTCGCGGCCGGTGAAGATCCGGAAGGCGTCGGCGGCCTGGCCCACGGCCATGCGTCCGCCGTCGAGCACCCGGCAGCCCTTGGCGCGGGCTTCGCGCACCAGCTGCGTTTCGATCGGCCGGTAGACGATGTCCGCCACCCAGTGCCGCGGCTCCACGAGGGACATGTCCAGCGGCGTGCCGGGATGCGCGGCCATGCCCACCGGGGTGCAGTGCACCAGGCCGTCGGCCAGCGGCATGAGCTGCGGCAGCTCCGCCGTCGAGCGGGCGGTCACGGTGGCCTCCGGGAAGAAACCGGACAGCTCTGCGGCGCGTTCGGCGCTGCGCGCGGGGTCCATGTCCACCAGGTCCAGGGTGCGGACGCCTGCGGACAGCAGGGCGTACGCCACGGCGGACCCGGCACCGCCGGCGCCCAGCTGCACAACGCGCTCCAGCGAGGCATCCGGGAGGCCGTCAGCGAGCGCGGCGGCGAAGCCGGAGAAGTCCGTGTTGTGCCCGATGAAGCGGCCGTCCTGGATCAGCACGGTGTTCACCGCGCCGAGGCGGCGGGCGTCGTCGGACACCTCGTCCAGGTGCTCGAGGACCAGTTGCTTGCAGGGGTGGGTGATGTTCAGGCCGTTGAAGCCCATGCGGTACGCGGCGGTGAGGAGATCGCCGACGGCGGCACCCGGCAGGCCGAGTTCGAGCAGGTCGATGGGGCGGTAGAGGCAGCGCAGGCCCTGGCGGTCCGCCTCGCGCTCGTGCATGGCCGGCGACAGCGACGGGATGACGCCCTCACCGATCAGGCCCACCAGATAGGACTCGGCTCGAGTGCTCATGCTCATTGCTCCTTTGACAACTCCGGACGGCGGCGGCTCCAGCGGAGCGCCGCCTTGCGGTATGAACCAGCTTACACAACATGTTCACATATTGCACTAGTGTTCTTATTGCGAACATCTAAAAGGCTCGCAGGCGAGTCGCGTCCCGATCCGAGCCCGAACTGGCAGCACCTGACCTTTGAATGCACTTCAAGGGTCATCTGCTGCCAGTTCGCGCAACACACTCACCGCTGCGGCAGGCGCGCGGCGAGTTCGGCGGCCGCGTCCCTTAGCAACGGGACCACGGCCTGGAGCTGCTCCACGGACATCCGGAATACCGGGGCGGCCGTGGCCAGCGCGGCGAACGCGAATCCCTGGCTATTGAGGACCGGCACCGCGATCGCCCGCATCCCCACTTCGTTCTCCTCATCCATGAGCGCGAAGCCCTGCCGGCGGATCTTCTCGATTTCAGCCCGGAAGGCGTCGCGGTCGGTGATCGAGAAGTCGGTGAGCGGCTCCAGGTCCAGCTCCTCGATCAGCGCGGCGCGCTCGTCGTCGGGGGCAAAAGCCACCAAAGCCTTCCCCACCGCCGTCGTGTGCAGCTTGCCCAGGAACCCGGGATCGCTGGTGACGCGGAACATCTGGGGACCGTCCACCTTGTTCACCGTGAGGTGGTGGTGGCCGTCCCGCACGGCGAGGATGGTGGCCTCGCCGGTCCCTTCGGTCACCTTCTGCAGGACGGGCCGGGCGGTGCCGGCGAAGCCGTGGTGGTTGGAGACGCGCTGGCCGAGCTGGAAGACCCGCAGGCCGAGATGGTAGCGGCGGCCGTCCGGCTCGTAGTCCACAAAACCGTCCCGCGTCAGCGAGCCAAGCAGGCGGTAGGTGGTGCTGAAGGGAAGATCGGCCTGCCGGGAAAGCTCGGAGGCACTGGCCCCCTTGGGTTCGTTGCCCAGCAGCACCAGGAGGCCCAGGGCCTTGCCGATCATGTCCGTCTTGGTGTCCTCTTTGACGCTCATGAGCAAAGATTGCCACATCGTGAGAGCTATATCTAGATCGTGAGTAGATTTCTTGACAGGTGACCGTACTCACAGTCATCATTTCTATATTGCACAAACAGCTCCCACATTGTGAGAGCTACTGCTGAAGCCTCGCGCCGGGCGTTTCAGCCGAGACGTCCACAGGACCGCCTCCCACCGGCCTCACGAAGAGCAGCCGCGAAGGCGCCACAGACCACCCGCTTCACCAGATGCGACAACGTCGTCACACCGAAGGAACACCATGAGCCACACAATCCCGTCTACGATGCCGGGGACCCACACTCCTGCGGGCACGCCGAAGAAGGCAGCCCTCGCCAGCTTCCTGGGCAGCGCCGTTGAGTACTACGACTTCTTCATCTTCGGTTCCGCCGCGGCCCTGATCTTCCCGCACGTGTTCTTCCCCAGCGCGGACGCCAACGCGGCCATCATGTCCTTCGCCACTTTCGGCTTCGCCTACGTGGCCCGCCCGGTGGGTGCCGTGATCCTGGGCCACTTCGGCGACCGGATCGGCCGGCAGCGGGTGCTCATGTTCACCCTGGTCCTCATGGGCGCAGCCACCTTCATCATCGGCTGCCTCCCGGACTTCAAGACCATCGGCTGGTGGGCTCCCGCCCTGCTGGTGCTTGCCCGTCTCTGCCAGGGCCTCTCCGCTGCCGGCGAGCAGGCAGGCGCCTCCTCCATGACCCTCGAGCACGCCCCGGACAACCGCCGCTCCTTCTTCACCTCGTGGACCCTCACCGGCACCCAGGGCGGCCAGATCCTCGCGGCGCTCGTGTTCATTCCCGTGGTCGCCCTGCCCGACGAAATCAAGTACGGCATCGGCTGGCGCATCCCGTTCTGGCTCAGCGCCGCCGTCGTGGTCGTGGCCTACTTCATCCGCCGCACCCTGCACGAGCCGCCGGCATTCGCCGAAGCCAAGAAGAACAACACCATCGCCAAGCTCCCCGTGGCCGACCTCCTCAAGCTGCACTGGCGCGACGTCCTCCGCGTGGTCTGCTGCGCCTTCATCGCCGCCGTCAGCACGGTCTTCGGCACCCTTGCCATCAAGTACGCCAAGGATGTGGCCCACGTGGACGGCACCGTCACCCTGTGGCTGGTAGTGGTGGCGAACATCTTCGCCCTGGGTACGCAGCCGTTCTTCGGCAACCTCGCAGACCGGATCGGCCGCAAGCCCGTCTTCATCTACGGTGCCCTGGCCAGCGCCATCATGACCCCCGTGTTCCTGCTGACCCTGGAATCCGGCAACGTGCCGCTGATGTTCCTGGTGTCCGTGGTGTTCTTCGCCTGCGGCTACGCCGCCGCCAATGCCGTGTGGCCCTCCTTCTACGGTGAAATGTTCAGCACCCGGGTGCGTTTCTCCGGCCTGGCCATCGGCACGCAGCTCGGCTTCCTGATGGCCGGCTTCGCCCCCGCGATCGTCACCGCCATGGGCGGCACCAAGGCCGGCGGATGGGTGCAGATCAGCCTCTTCACCGGCGCGATCTGCGTGATCGCCGCAGTCTCCGCGCTCACCGCCCGCGAGTCCTTCAAGACCCCGACGGCGGAACTCGGCTCGAGGTAGCCCCGGAACCGTCCGCCGTCGTCACCTCCCAAGTAGGCACAGCTCGAACTGGCAGCAGATGCCCTCAGAATCGGTCTGAGAGGTCATCTGCTGCCAGTTCGCGCTTAAGGAGTGTGGAACTTACGGGACGCTAACGGCGCCGAAACCACCCTGCAACATTCGCCCCCCACACTGGAAGTGCCGGCAAACGCTGGCAGCTCCAGCCAAGGAGGCCACCATGTTGAAGGAAGTACCAGTCCGAACCACCCGCATCCGCACCCTCGACCAGCTGCACCGCGGCGACCAGATCGAGGCCCGCCTCTCTGTCGGACCCGCATACGATGACGTCGTCATCCGCAGGGGAAGCGTCCAGGAAACCGCGCCGGGCATCGGCGTCGTGTGGATCATGGACCAGCTGAGCGGCCTCCGCAAGGCCATCAATACGGACGAATGCACCCTCTGGCGAGTGGCCTGAGCCAACCCGCCCACGCGTCTCAACCGCCGGCCACGGACTGGATGATCAACACCTCCTGGCCGGCCGACACCTCGGTTTCCAAGCCTTTCAGGCGCCGGACTTCCTCGCCGTTGACGTAAATATTCACGTAGCGGCGCAGGGCTCCGGTCTCGTCCCGGAGCCTCCGGGCAAGCACCGGGTAATCCCCGGTCACAGCGTCAAGCAACGCACCCACGGTCCCGGCCCCGCCGGCGGGCGCAGTCAGCAAGGACTGCCCGCCGGCGAGCGGCTGCAGGACGCTCGGCAGCACCACAGTGATGTCTGGCAACGGGACTCCTACGCAGAAAACGCGGGCACGGCCGCACCCGAGACCACCGCGGCCCGGACACAAAGCACATCCGGCAGGTGCGAAACCACCTCGGTGAAGCTCTCGCCCTCATCCGCGCTGGCGTACACCGTGCCGCCCCGTGTTCCGAAGTACACTCCGACCGGTTCGGCGGTGTCCACCGAGGCGGCGTCGCGCAGCACCGAGTTGTACTCATGGTCCGGCAGTCCGGTCTCGAGCCGCTTCCAGGACCCGCCGGCGTCGTCCGTCCGATGCACGGCAAGCCGGCCGTCCGGCGGGATCCGCTCGCCGTCGGCCTTCAACGGAACCACCCAGGCGGTCCCGGAACGCCGCGGATGCGTGAGCATCACGAAGCCGAAATCGGCGGGCAGGCCGTCCGCGATTGGTTCCCAGTTCTCGCCGTCGTCATCCGTGCGGTAGACGCCGTGATGGTTCTGCGCGTAGAGGCGGCCGTCGACGGCGGCATCCGCCGCGATCTTATGCACGCACTGGCCGAACTCCGGGTTGGGGTCCGGCATGAAATACGCCGAGATTCCCTTGTTCCGGGCCTCCCAGGAGGCACCGCCGTCGAGCGATCTGTACACGCCGCCGGTGCTCATGGCGATGTGCACCTTCTCCCCCGACCGGTCCACCACGATCGAGTGGGCGGCCGCGCCACCGTAGCCGGCGCCCCATTCGCTGCGGTGGGGGTGGTCCCACAGCGCGCGGTTCAGCTCGAAGTGCTCGCCGCCGTCGGTGGACTTCCAGACGGAAATCGGTTCGCAGCCGGCCCAGACGACGCCGGGCCGGGACGCGGCGTCGGGGTAGATCTGCCAGATGCGTTCCAGCGCGGCTTCGGTGCCTTCGGGAAAGGAAATGGCGCCCTGTTCCGGTTCGGTCCAGGTGGCGCCAAGGTCATCGGAGTGGGCCACGGTGGGCCCCCAATGTTCGGACCGCACGCCGACCATGATGCGCGGGGAATCCCCACGGGTATCGATCCCGATGCTGGGGATCTCGCTCATGAGGAAGTGCGGGCCGCTGAGGGACCATTCCTTGCGGTCTGTGCTGTGCGCCAGCCACAAGCCCTTTTTGGTCCCGATCGCCAAGATGTAACTCTCTGCGTTAGCCATGGTCCCCATGCAACCACCCGCACCTGCGGGTGGCAACGGTTTGCGGGGGCGGCACGCGTCGTTGCCGGGGAGAATGCCGTCCGCGCAGGGTCAACCGGAAGCGGAGCCGAGCCGCCGGGCTGCATCCCGGGTCGACGTGCGCAGCCTGTAGAGGGACGAGGTGGCCGTGATGTACAGGTCCTGCCCATCTGGCCCGCCGAAGCACACGTTCGAGACCGTTTCGGGAACGTCGACGCCGGCCAGCAGCTTGCCGTCGGGGGCGTAGACGCGCACCGACGGTCCCGCGGAGGTCCATAGCCGCCCCAGAACATCGACGCGGAACCCGTCCGAGGCCATGCCGTCCTCAAGCTCCACAAAAGTCCTTCCGGCAGCGCAACGGCCGTCCTCCACGCCGAACGCGGCGATGCGGTATGGAACTCCGCGGTCCGGGCCTGCAGTATCGGCGACGTAGAGGATGGATTCGTCCGGCGAGAAGGCCAGGCCGTTGGGGTGCACGAGATCGGTGACCACCGACGTCAGGACCTCGGTTGCCGGATCAAAGCGGAAGACGTGGCACGCACCATATTCCTGTTCGCCTTCGTGGCCTTCCGTGGTCCCGGGCAGGATTCCGTACGGCGGGTCCGTGAACCAGACCGAGCCGTCTCCCTTGACTACCACGTCGTTGGGCGAATTGAGCCGACGGCCGCCAAAGGAATCGACGAGCGCCGCGACCACGCCTCCGCGGTCCCGCTCCACGCGCCTGCGCCCGTGGCTGCATTGCACGACGCTTCCGTCAAGGTCGAGGGTTCGCCCGTTCGTGTACTCAACACCGCTCGCGTACACCCACGTTTGCCCCGACCCGGGGTCGAATTCCAAGATCCGGTCGTTGGGTATGTCGCTCCACCGGACGGTCTGCGTTTCCGGCAGCCAGACCGGCCCCTCGGCCCATACCGCGCCCTCGGAAACCTTTTCCAGGGCGCCCGTGATCAGCTCCAAGCAGTGTCCTTCCGTTCGGGCACAGCCTCGCTGACCCCTTGCTAGTCCACGAACTCCGACTGGGTTTCGATGAAGTCCCAGTCGGCCGCGCTGAGGCCGCCACCGGGATCGTCCGGATGCGGTCCGCCCGCTTCGGCGATTCCCTGGAGTACCGTCAAAGGCAGCTCCGTGACACGCAGGTTTTCGCGCAGCCATTCCTTGTGTTTAAGGTCCAGATCCAGCCACCACATGAAGATCTCCATGCGGACCACCCCTTTCTGTGCCTTAACGCTAGGCCCCGCTGGAGCTCTCTTCAAGGTCCGCTGAACCTGTTCATTGACCATGCATCGCGCGACAATTTGAGTATGTCTGACGGCTTCAGCGGACGGTCCCCCTTGCTTCTCGGCATCGTGCCCGAGCAGCATCCCGAGGTATTCCAGACGGCAGCCGCCTTCGCCCGGCGCCTCGACGCGCCCTTGGTATGCGCCTACGTGGACGAGGCAAGCTACCTTGTCGAGTGGGACCCCTCGCGGGACACCCACCGTTTGTCCCTGCACCCGGAAAAGGACGACGCCGACATCGCCGCCGTGCGTCAGGGACTGAAGGAACGCATTACCGGGCTCGCCCAGGGCAGCGGAGTCGACTGGACCTTGCGGCTCCTGGCCGGGGATCCGGCCCGGGCGATCGGCCGGCTCGCCGCTGAAATCGACGCCTCCATGATCGTCGTGGGCAGCCCCGAACCCGGGATCGGGCACCGGATTTCCGAGGCGCTGAACGGTTCGGTGGCCTCCTGGCTGAGCCACCACCAAAGCAGGCCGGTGCTGATCGTGCCGCTGGCCAAGGCGGTCCAGGCCCGGCACGCGCACCGGGCCGGGGACGAAATCGACGAGGACGGCGAAGACGGCGAGGACGGTTCCGCCGCGTCGTAACGGACCCGGCAGCCAAAACAGGTCGGTTGAAACTAAAGCAAAAGTACTTATTCGAGGTGGTGGCGGCGCAGGAAATCGGCACGTAAGCTGAATGTCAGCAGGAACCGCAAGGCACCTGCCCAAAGGCCGCTCCGGAGTGCGTATCCCCCAATAACGCACTCCGGAGCTCTTTTGTTTAAGCACCGCTAGTGCACCAGCGCCACGGGACTCCCTCCGGACGCTGCAAGCCCCAGCCCTTCCTGCCGTTAGCCGTCCAGAGGGGACGTGCGCGGTCGCTTCAAAAACGTGCCGCGCCGGCCTCCGGGGTCGCGGGAGAACTGCCGGGTCGCCGGAACGTTCCAGCGACCCCGCAGCCTTCCGGCGAATTCGGCCGGGCCGCCGCGACATCGCCCCCGCTGTTAACGCGCGACGGCGGGCAGCCACCCGCGCGGCAAACGCGCCGGAGGTGGCCACCCGCCGTCGGGGGCTGGCAAGGGCTACACGAACTGGTAGATCAGCGCCGCCATGCCGAAACCGACCACGGAAAGCACGGTCTCCAGCACGGTCCAGGTCTTCAGCGTGTCCTTGACTGACATGTTGAAGTACTTGGAGATGATCCAGAAGCCGCCGTCGTTGACGTGGCTGGCGATGATCGAGCCGGAGGAAATGGCGATGGCAATCAGGGCCAGCTGCGGCTGGGAGTAGCTCCCCGACGTGAGAGCCGGGGCGAGGATGCCGCCGGTGGTCACGATGGCCACGGTGGCCGAGCCCTGGGCGATGCGCATGCCGCAGGCGATCACGTAGGCGGACAGGATCACCGGGAGGCCGGCCGTGGACAGGGTGTCGGCGACCGCCTTGCCCACGCCGGTTGCCGAGAGCACGGCACCGAAGAAGGCGCCGGCGCCGACCACCAGCAGGATCATGCCCACCGGCTTCAGCGAGGCGGAGCTGAGTTCGGAGAGGTCCTTGGCGGACATGCCGCGGCGGATGCCCAGCAACCACATGGACAATGCCACGGCGACCGTCAATGCGATGGCCGGGTTGCCGAAGAAGACCAGGACGTCGCGCAGGGTGCCTGCGGCCAGGAAGACGTTGCCGAAGGTGGCGCCGAGGATCAGGAGCATGGGCAGGCCGATGGCGAGTGCCACAAGGCTCATGGGCGGCTCGTGCCCCTTGGCTTCTTCGGCCTCCGGGATCACGCGGTCTTCGGGGACGCTGACATCGACCCGCTTGCCGATCCAGGTGCCCCAGAGGATGCCGGAGGCGAACCAGGCGGGGATGCCGCAGGCGAGGCCCATGATGATGATCCAACCCAGTTCCACGTGGAACAGGCCGGCTGCGGCCACGGGACCGGGGTGCGGGGGCAGGAAGGCGTGGGTCACGGAGAGGCCTGCCAACAGCGGCAGGGCGTACAGGGCCAGGGACTTTCCGCCGCGCACCGCAGCGACGTACACCAGCGGTGCCAGGACGAAGATGCCGATGTCGAAGAACACCGGAATGCCGAGCACGAAGCCCGTGACGCCCATGGCGATCGGGGTGCCCTTCTCGCCGAAGATCTTCACGAGTTTGCCCAGCAGCACCTCCGCGCCGCCGGATCGTTCGAGGATGGCACCGAGCACCGTGCCGAGGCCGATGATCAAGGTGATGTGGCCGAGGATGCCGGCGAAGCCCTTTTCAATGAGGGCGTCGCCGCTCTTGACCGGAGAGCCGACAAGGGCTTCCACCGTCACCCCGCCGACCAGGGCCACGAGCACGCTGGTGCCCACGAGGGCGATGAAGGGTTCGACCTTGAGCCTGATGATCAGGAAAAGCAAGAGGGCGATGCCCACGCCTGCCAACAGGAGCAGGCCGGCTGTATCGTGCCGCAGCCAGTCGAGGAATTCATTCATTGATCTTCCTTTCCGGGGTTCCTACTTGAGGGCGCCGGTGAAGGCGGCGGCCCGGGCTGAAATGTCCGTCCAGTCGCCGGCGGCGACGGCGGCGGGGGGCACCACACTGGTACCGCAGCAGACCGCGGCGGCTCCGGCGTCGAGGTAGCCCTTGGCGTTGGAGGCGTCGATGCCGCCGGAGGGCAGGAGCTTGATGCCCGGGTATGGGCCTTGCAGGTCCTTCAGGTACACAGGTCCGAGCTGGCGGGCAGGGAAGATCTTCACCGCGGCGGAGCCGAGGTCCAGGGCCTGGGCCACTTCGGTGGGGGTCATGGCGCCGAGGCTGAACGGGATGCCTGCTTTGGTGGCGACTTCGGCCACCTCGGGGCGAAGACCCGGGGTGACGAGGAACTTCGCGCCCGCGTCAATCGCGGCCTTGGCCTGGTCCGCAGTGAGGACCGTGCCGATGCCGACGGCGGCGCCGTGCTCAGCGGCGGTCTCCGCGGCGCGGCGCACATGGGTGAGGGCGTCCGGCGTCGTGAAGGTCAGCTCCACCGAGCGGATGCCGCCGGAAGCCAGGGCGTGGCAGAGTTCGGCGGCGTCGGGGATTCCGGGAGCCCGGACGACGGCGAGGGTGCGGTCCTCCTCGAGCTGCTGGATGAATTCTTCGGGCGTCATGCGTGGGTACCTTCTTTTCGGGTTGCTCGGGTGCGGCCGTCGGGGCTGCGGCGCAGGGCACGGCCGGCACGCGCGCCGGTGGGCTGGCCGCCGTCGATCGCTGCCGTGCCGTTGACGAACACGTAGTGGATGCCGGCTGCTGCCTGGCGGGGATTCTCAAAGGTGGCGGTGTCGCGGACGGACTCCGGGTCAAAGAGGACCAGGTCCGCGGCGTAGCCTTCGCGGACCAGGCCGCGGCGGTCGAGCTTGAGCCGCGCGGCGGGCCGGCCGCTGAGGTGGTGGACGGTTTCCTCCAGGCTCATCAGGCCCAGTTCCCGGCTGTAGTGGCCGAGGTAGCGCGGGAAGGTGCCCCACGCCCGGGGGTGCGGCTTGCCGCCCACCAGCAGTCCGTCGCTGCCGCCGGTATGGGTGCGGTGCACCATGATGGCGCGGACGTTTTCCTCGTGGCCCACGTGCTGCAGGATGCCGGTGCCGAGCCGGTCGTCCAGCAGGATCCGGGTGAAGACCTCGAACGGTTCGCGGCCTTCGTCTGCCGCGATCTGCGCGATGGTGCGGCCCACGTAGCCGGCGAGCGCCTGGTTCTGCACGCCGCTGATTTCCAGGGTGTCCCATTCGGCCACCACGCCGTGGCAGCCGTCCGAACCGTAGATTTCCACGGCTTCGCGGATCCTCGCCTTGGTTTCCGGGTCGCGGAGCCGGGCCAGTGTGGCGTCGGTACCGCCCGCGGAGGCCCAGCTGGGCAGGATCGCCGAGAGAGTGGTGGCGCCGGGCAGGTACGGGTAGGTGTCCAGGGTGATGTCCACGCCGGCGTCGAGGGCCTCGTCGATGAGGGCGAGCAGTTCGCCCGCGCGGCCCTTGTTCTCGGCGAAGTTCATGGTGGCGTGGGAAAGGTGGAGGGCGCAGCCGGTGTCCCGGCTGAGGCCGATCATTTCGGCGTACGCGGCCAAGGCGCCCTTGCCGTAGGAGCGGTGGTGCGGGGCGTAGAAGCCGCCCAGTTCGCCGACCACGCTGCACAGCGCCCCGAGTTCCTCGGTGGAGGCGTACATGCCGGGTGTGTAGGTCAGTCCGGAGGACATCCCGACGGCGCCCTCCGCCATCGCGGTCCGGACCACCTCGCGCATCTGCTCAAGTTGCTCCGGGCTGGCCTCGCCTTCGTCGAAGCCCATGACGAGCGCCCGCACGGTGCCCTGCGGCACGAGGTAGGCGGCGTTCGTGGCGATCCGGCCGCCGTCGTTTTCGGTATCCAGGCGGTCAAGGTACTCGCCCACGGTGCGCCAGTCCCAGTCGAAGTCCTCCGGGTTGTCGTTCCAGCCGGCGATCTTCTGGCGGATGGCGGCCAGGGTTGCGTCGTCCACGGGCGCGTAGGACAGTCCGTCCTGGCCGAGGAGTTCGGTGGTGACGCCCTGGCTGAGCTTGGCGTAGTGCTCCGGGGTGACCAGCAGCTGCAGGTCCGAGTGGGCGTGCATGTCGATGAAGCCGGGGCTGAGGACCAGTCCGGTGGCATCGATGGTGCGGTCGGCGCCGGTTCCGGCGGCGGTGAGGCTTCCGGCGTCGGCGATCCGTGCGATGCCGGTGCCGTCCAGCAGGACGTCCGCATCCCGCCGGGCCTCGCCCGTGCCGTCGATCAGGACGGCGTTGCTGATGAGGGTCTTCATCCGGGACTCCTAGAAAAAGGTGTGGATGAGGTCGACGACGGTCTGGTCACCGTCCGCGCTGGCCAGGACCGGGATCAGGGTCCATTTGTCGAAGGCCGTGCACGGGTGGGACAGGCCCAGCCGCACCACGTCGCCGGGACGGACCGTGGTGGTGGCGGGGTCGAAGCTGAGGAAGGAATGCTGGTCGTTGACCGCGGTGATCTCGGCGCCCTCCAGCGGGCTCATGGCTCCGCCGAGTTCCGGCCCGATCTGCTGCGGGCGCGGCAGGCCCTCGTCCACGGGAAGGTCCCGCTTGCCGGCGTCGAGCAGGGCCAAGCCGGGCTCCGGCTGGGATACCACGCGGGCCCAGCCGTGCATGGCGGAGCGGAAGGGCTGCCCGCCGTGCCGGGAGAACGGCGAGATCCCCCGGTAGAAACCGTCGTCGTGGATGATGTAGGCGCCGCTGCGGATGAGCAGCTCGACTTTCCGTCCGCCGTCGCCGCCGTCGCTGATGCACGGCGAGAGGACGTCGACGACGTCGTCGAAGTAGGCACTGCCGCCCGCGGTGACGATCAGCTCGTCCGAGCCGTACAGGCCGTCCGCGAGCAGCTGCCGGTGCAGTTCCAGCATCTGCCCGAGGTAAGCGCGCACGGTACCCAGCGCATCGGCGTCGGCGGTGTGGGCGAGGGATCCTTCGTAGCCGCTGACGCCCACCAGCCGCAGGTGCGGCGAGGCAGCGGCAGCCCGGGCCACCTCCAGGGCGGCGTCGATGCCGCGGGCGCCGGTGCGTCCGCCGTGGGCGCCAAGCTCCACCAGGACGTCCAGCACAGCGCTGCTTCCGGCGGCTTCAAGTGTGCGGCCGATCAGCTCCACGGTGGCCACCGAATCCACCCAGGACAGGATGGTCTGTTCGGGTCCCACCACCGAGGCAACCCATTCAATGGCGTGCGGATCCGTGAGGCTGTTGGCCAGTTGCAGCTTCCGCACCCCGAATTCACGGGCCACCCGGAGGTGGGCGAAGTTGGCCAGGGTAATACCCCAGGCGCCGCGTTCGAGCTGTTCGGCCCAGAGCTGCGGGGCCATGGTGGTCTTGCCATGCGGGGCGAGGCGGACGCCGTGCTCAGCGCACCACGCGGCCAGGCGGTCGGCGTTGCCCTCCAGCGCGCGGCCATCGAGGGTGAGCAGCGGCGTCTGCAGCTCCGCCAAGGTGTGGCGTTCCCGGATGAAGTCGCCGGCGGTGGTTCCGTTCGCGGCGGCGGGCACGGCCTTGTGCCGCCAGCTCAGCGGAACCGAAGAAAGCCGCGCGACGGCGTCGGCGGCGATGGCGGGGGCTGTTGATCCGGCTTCGGAGGTGGACATGTTTTCCCTTCACGGGGCCGGTCGGTCATTGTCCGGCACACCAAGGATCTGGCTTATCAAAATGCTTGCGTTGCGTATTTTGCAACGCTGGTTGCAAAGCTGTTGCAGATATGTCTAACATGGTCCCGGATTGGGCGTCAAGGCCCCGGTATACCTAAAGAAGGAGAGCTTTATGCCAACTGCTGTCTGCATCGGCGAGACCATGGCCATGCTCACCCCCGTGAACGGGGTCCCCCTGCACCGGGCCGAGGAGCTGCACTGCAGCATCGGCGGGGCCGAGTCCAACGTCGCCATGGGCCTGGCCGCGATGGGCCTCGAAGCGCACTGGGTGGGCCGGGTGGGCCACGACGGCTTCGGCACCCGGATCATCGAAGACCTCAGGGACCACGGCGTGGGCGTCACTGGCGTCGAAGTGGATACCAGCCTGCCCACCGGCCTCTACGTAAAGGTCCCCGCCCAGGAAAGCGAACCCGACGCCGGCAGCTCGGTTTTGTACTACCGGCAGGGTTCCGCCGCCTCCGCCATGGCCCCGGCCACCCTGGCGAATCCGGCGGTGGCAGAGCTGCTCGGCAAGGCCGGGCTCATCCACCTCAGCGGCATCACCGCCGCCCTGTCCGCCGACTGCCGGGCGCTCCTCGAGGTCCTCCTGAAGGCCCCGCGCGACGGCAGGCTCATCACGTTCGACGTCAACTGGCGACCCGCCCTCTGGGCCGGGCAGGACAAGTCGGTGCTGCGGCAATTGGCCAACCTCGCGGACATCGTGCTGGTGGGCAAGGACGAAGCCGGACACGCTTTCGGCACCACGGACGAAGGCGAGCTCCGCGCGCTCATGCCCGATCCCGCCGTCGTCGTCATCAAGAACGAAGCGATCAGCGCCATCGCCCTGCACCGCGACGGCCGCCGGGACGAAGTGCCCTCACTGTCCGTGGACGTGGTGGAACCGGTGGGCGCGGGCGATTCCTTCGCCGCCGGGTACCTCAGCGGCGTGTTGTTCGGGCTCAGCCAGAAGGCCAGCCTGCGGCGTGGCCATGCCGCCGCGGCATGCACGCTGACCGTTCACGGGGACCGCGGGCCGCTCCCCGAAGCCGCCGCACTCGCCGCGATCCTGGAATGCAGCGACGAACAGTGGGCCGGGATCCGGGTCCGGCCCGGGCATTTCGACGTACCGGAAGCATCGCCGCCGGCCGCATCCCCGGGCGGTTCGCCGGCAGCCCCACCCGCCGAAGGGAGCGTGGCGCCATGAGCCAGAGCCTGATGCGCGCGATCGACCTGCTGAGCGAGCTGGCCGCGAAGCCGGCCACCCTGGACGAACTCGCCCGCAGCGCCTCCGTGCACAAGACCACCGTGATGCGCCTGCTGCACACCATGGAGGAGAAGCGGATGGTGGTGCGCGACGACGAACAGCGCTTCCGCCTCGGCTCGAAGCTGTTCGAACTGTCCTCCCTCGCCCTGGAGCAGCGCGACATCCGCGAGGTGGCGCGCCCGCACCTGGCCGAACTGAATGCCCGTACCGGGCACACCGTGCACCTGGCGGCCTTCGAAGGCAAGGACGTGGTGTACATCGACAAGTTCGAGTCCCACCATCCCGTGCGGATGTACTCGCGGATCGGCCTCACGGCGTCGCTGCACTCGGCAGCCGTCGCGAAGGTCCTGCTGGCGGACATGCCCCGCGCCCGGCAGGAGAAAATCGCCGCCGGACTGGACTACGTCAAGGTCACCGAGAACACCCTGACCTCCCCCGAGGCCCTGCTGGCCGAACTGGAAGTAGTCAGGAAGCAGGGCTGGGCCCACGACAACGCCGAGCACGAAGCGTTCGTGCACTGCATCGCAGCTCCCATCCGCGACGCCAGCGGCGCCGTGGTGGCAGCGGCGTCCTGCTCCGTGCCGATCGTCATGCTCGACTACGAGGGCCTGATGGGCCTGCTCCCCGAACTGACCGAAACCACCGCAGCCATTTCACAAGATCTGGGCTGGACCCCCACCGAAAGGAACGCAGTATGAGCGCCAAGACCATCGTCCGCACCGACAACGCCCCCGCACCGGCCCACACCTTCTCCCAGGGCGTGAAGAAGGGCGGCATCTTCCAGGTGTCCGGCCAGGGCCCCATGGACCCGGCCACGAACCAGTACATCGGCGACGGCGACGTCCGCGTCCAGACCCGCCGCACCCTGGAGAACGTCAAGGCCATCCTCGAGGCCGGCGGGTCCTCGGTGGAAGACGTCATCATGTTCCGCGTCTACCTCACCACCCGCGACGACTTCGCCGCGATGAACGAGGTCTACGGCGAGTTCATCAACGAGAACGTCCCCAGCGGCCAGCTCCCCAGCCGCACCACGGTCTTCGTCGACCTGCCGCACGAGGTCATGCTCGTCGAGATCGACGCCCTGGCAGTTACGGCGTAACACTCGCTAACTGTTCTAACGCCCGACGCCGGTCCCCGCCTTTCGGTGGGGGCCGGCGTCGTGCTTTGTGCGGGGGCCGCCTGATTAGACGGTTCCCGCCGCACCAGACGACGGCCGCCGTCTTATGGCGCGGGAACCGTCTAATCGGAGCCTCTGGGCCGCACATGGTCCTCAAGGACCATTCCAGCCAAGGAACTGGCTGCAGGGGGAGGGCCGCATCAAGGTCATCGACTTCGGGCGCGCGGACGCCCGGCCCTGGGTGCACGACCTAGTCCGCTTGTCCCATAAGCAGTTTGTTGGCAGCCCACACCTGGCGGATGCCTTTCATGGTGGCCTCGGACGGCACATCGGCCCGGCCGAGGACAGTATCTGGCAGCTTGAAAACCTGAACCAGGCCATCGGAACCGTGGTGTGGGCGCACGGGATCGGCGATTATGCCTTCCGGGATTTCGGCGTCGCCATGCTGGAGCGGGTGCTCGCCGGCTTTCCTGTCAGACCCTCCCGGTAGGATCGGCACACAGCAGCCGGACACCCAAACCAAGCGAGCAAGGAGATGCCCATGCAGGCCAGGATCCACGTGACCAGCGTCTTCGTCGACGACCAAGCCAAGGCCCTGGAGTTCTACACCGGGAAGCTGGGATTCGTTCCCAAGGAAGACGTGCCCGTCGGGGACTACCGCTGGCTCACCGTGGTCGGCGCGGGCGAACCCGACGGCGTGCAGCTCCTGCTCGAACCGGACCAGCACCCCGCGGCCAAGGCCTACAAGCAGGCGCTTGTCGCGGACGGCATCCCGGCGGCGTCCTTCGCAGTGGACGACGTCGAGGCCGCCCACCAGGAGCTCGAAGCCGCCGGCGTCGCCTTCACCCAGCCGCCGACCCCCATGGGACCGGTGGTCACCGCCGTCCTGGACGACACCTGCGGGAACCTCATCCAGCTCGTGAGCCGGCCCGCGGCTTAGCAGCCCGGGTTAGCGGCCCCGGAAAAAGCCCGACGGCGGCACCGCACCTTGACCGGCAAGGCCGGGTGCCGCCGTCGGGCTCCAGCTCAGACGCTGGGCGTGATGGTGACCTTCAGGTGCTTCATGATCGGCTGGTCGCTTTGCGTGCTGTAGTCGCCGATGGCGCACAGGACGTTCATCTCCGGCATGTAGCCGGCGGCGCAACTGCGGGGAATGTCATACGGGACCGCGAGGTACCCGTACAGCGAACGGGTGGAACCGTCCCGCGCCGTGCTGACGATGTCCACGGGGTCGAGCTCCTTGATGCCCCGGTCCGCCATGTCCTGGGTGTTCATGAACACCAGGGTGCGCAGGTTCTTGATGCCGCGGTAGCGGTCGTTGTCCGAGTAGATCGTAGTGTTCCACTGGTCATGGGAGCGCATGGTTCCCAGCGAGATGACTCCGGGGGCCGGGATGACGTCCGGCAACGGGGCGGCGGAAAATCCGGCCTTCCCTGAAGGCGTGTTGAACACGAGCTCCCGGGCGGGCTGCTTGAGCCGGAACCCCAGCGGCAGGCGGACCCGGCGGTTGAAGTCCTCGAAGCCGTCCAGCACTTTGGCCATGGTGTCCCTGATTCGGTCGTAGTCCCCCACGTACCAGGCCCACGGCGTGGTGCTTTCCGGCAGCGCGGCCTGGGCGATGCCGGCGACGATGGCCGGTTCGGAAAGCAGCTGCGGGGACGCGGGGCGCTTCATGCCGACGGACAGGTGGACCATGCTCATGGAGTCCTCCACCGAGGTGCTCTGGAGTCCGTTGGCCTGTTCATCCTTCTCGGTGCGGCCAAGGCAGGGCAGGATCAGGGCCTGGCGCCCGTGGACGAGGTGGCTGCGGTTGAGCTTGGTGCTCACGTGCACCGTCAGCTCGCAATTGCGCAGCCCGGCGTAGGTGTAAGGGGTGTCCGGGGCCGCAAGGGCGAAGTTGCCGCCCATGCCCACGAAGACCTTCACGTCCCCGCGGTGCATTGCCTCGATGGTCCTTACCGTGTCCAGGCCATGGGCGCGCGGGGATTCGATGCCGCACACCTCGTCCAGCCGGGCCAGGAAGTGCTCGGTGGGCCTGTGGTCGATGCCGCAGGTCCGGTTGCCCTGGACGTTGCTGTGCCCGCGCACCGGCGAGGGCCCGGCGCCTTCGCGGCCCAGGTTGCCGCGCAGCAGCAGCACGTTGACGATCTCGCGGATGGTGTCCACGCCGTGGTCGTGCTGGGTGATGCCCAGGCACCAGCTGATGATGCTGCGGTCGGCGTTGCGGTACACCCGGGCGGCCTTGATGACGTCGGCCCGGGACAGCCCGGACTGCCGCTCGATGTCGCCCCACGGGGTGGCCTCGCAGACAGCCCGGTACTCCTCGAAGCCGGCGGTGTGCCGTTCGATGAATTCCTGGTCCAGTGCCTTGGGGTCGGTGGCGGACATTTCCAGGATCGCCTTGGCCATGCCGCGCAGCAGGGCCATGTCGCCGCCGATGCGCGGCTGCAGGTTCAGGGTGCTGGTCTTGGTGGAGCGGAAGGCGGCCATGTCCAACATGTCGTGCGGAACAATCGTGCGGCTCGCGGCGGCTTCCACCAAGGGGTTGATGTGCACGATCTGCGCGCCGCGGCGGTGTGCTTCGGCGAGCGCAGTCAGCATCCGGGGCGCGTTCGAGGCCGCATTCACGCCCATGATGAACAGGGCATCGGTGGCTTCCCAGTCCGCCAGGTCCACGGTGCCCTTGCCCGTGCCGAGGGCTGCCTTGAGCGCACGGCCGCTGGCTTCGTGGCACATGTTGGAACAGTCCGGCAGGTTGTTGGTGCCCAGTTCGCGGGCGAGGAGCTGGTACAGGAAGGTCGCCTCGTTGCCCAGCCGGCCGGAAGTGTAGAACGAGGCCTGGTTGGGATCATCCAGCTCCCGCAGCGAGCGGCCGATCAGTTCGAAGGCATCACTCCAGCTGATCGGCACGTAGTGGTCCGTGCCGGCGTCGTAGACCATCGGCTCGGTCAGGCGGCCCTTGTTCTCCAGCTCGAATTCGCTCCACCCGGACAATTCCTCTACCGAATGCTCCGCGAAGAACGCACGGCCCACGCGCTTGTGGGTCATTTCCCACGTGACGTGCTTGATGCCGTTTTCGCAGATGTCCAGGTGCAGGCCCTTGGTGTCGTCCGGCCAGGCGCAGCCGGGACAGTCGAAGCCCTTGCCTTCATGGTTCATCCGGAAAATGGCCCGCGGCCCGTCCAGCAGGGTGCGTTCACGCAGCAGGATCCGTCCCACGCTCATCGCCGCGCCCCAGCCGGCCGCAGGGTGGTGGTACGGGCCGCTGAATTCCGGCTTTCCCCGGGGCGCCTCCCCCTCACCAGCGCCCTGCTTGTTTTCCACACTGTCCAGTTGCTGCTTGTTGTCGAAGGCGTCCAAAGAGTTCCACCCACCCGCAGTCGGGGCGTGCCGGGCACACGCCGTCGCTTTGGAGCCTAGACCCGGCAACGGTGCTCCGACCAGAGCCAGCGGCCTGCGTTAGGTGTTTGGGACACAGCACGACGGCGGCACTGCCACCTCAAAAGCAGAGGCACGTGCCGCCGTCGGACTTTCCGGGGGGGCCGACGACGGCTGGGGAGAGAGCCAGGGCCCCGGGCCCCTTGGGCTCTCACGTCGCCGACCCCGCCTTGTAACCGCAGTGCGGGGTCTGGGAAGGAATCTTCAGCTACATATATTCAACGCCTTGGCGGCCTGTTTGACTCCCGCGGGGGGCTGACCCCTTTAGCCCCAGCGGACCCTTGTGTCCCGGTGATGCAACTTGACAACGGCTGGCAGCCAAAATGCCTTAGGCTTGGCCTCGGCAAGGGGGTAGTAGGTCATGGAACTCGATACTTTAAGCCTGAGGGTCGCCCTCGGGGTTGTCACAGTCATCCTGTGTTTGTTGTTCTTCGCATCGTTCCGACAGACGCGGTCACCGTACAGCGGCTGGTGGTGCCTTTCGCTCGTCGCCTTCCTCACAGGGAACCTGGCGTTCCTTCTCACCGGGACCCCGCATCAGGTCTGGGCCGACCCGCTCGGCAACGCCTTGGCGGTTTCCGGCGCGTTCAGCGTCTGGGCAGGCGCACGCTCGCTGCGCCTGCTGACGACGCCGCTCTGGCTGGTCATCGCGGCCCCGGTGGTGACGGCGGTTGCTTCGGCCTTGGAGAATCCAGCGTCCAATGAATGGTCGGGCGGCCTGGTGTACCTGGGCCTGATGGCCGTGGGCTTGGGGCTGGCGACCCGCGAGCTTGCGCTGCTGAAACCGCGCAGATCCTACGTCAACCGCTCACTGACCGTGGGTGCGGGTGTCCTGGCGGCCTATTACCTGTGCCGATGGCCCGTGTACCTGCTCGAAGGCCCCGACGGCCCGGACTTCCGCACTTATTTCAGCCCCGCAGTCACCAGCCTCCTCATCATCGGCCTGCTGGTCACGGTGTCCTTCAGCATGACGGCTTTGAGCAACGACCAGCTGATCAGCGGACTCCATGAACGCGCCAACAGGGACAGCCTCACAGGCGTCCTCAACCGCAGGGCCTTCATGGAACTGGCTGCCCGCGAAGTGCAGCGCATGGATGCGACGGGGACGGCCTCCACGTTGATCATGGCAGACCTGGACCATTTCAAGGCCCTCAACGACAAGCACGGCCATGCCGCCGGCGACGCCGCGATCCAGGCGTTCGCCTCAGCCGCCGTCGCGTCGATCCGCTCCACCGACCTTGTGGGCAGGTACGGCGGCGAGGAATTCCTCATCCTGCTCCCGGGCGCCGAACAGGAAACCGGTGAGGTGATCGCCGGCGTGATCAGCCGCGCCCTGGCCGCCGCGCCCACGCCTCCCGGCGTCGTGTTCCCCACCGTGAGCTACGGAGTCGCGGCGAGCGCAATCGCCGACGCCGACCTGCCGCGCATGGTTGCGGCCGCCGACGCTGCCCTGTACAAGGCCAAGGCCCTTGGCCGGAACCAGGTCGTCTTCGCGAGCCGGCAACCGTAGCGGCACGCCGCTCGGGAAGGCTGCCGCCACTGAACGGAAACGGATCAGGTCAGGTGTACGCTTTGACCGCCCTCGGCGTGCCCACCGAGCCCCGCTTGATCAACCGGGCGACCAGGTCCGGCGCGACGGCCGGCTTCCGCCCTTCGATCTGCCGGATCAAAGCACTGGCAGCAGCCACACCCATGTCGTACACAGGCTGCGCGATGACCGTAAGGGGCGGGGTGGTGAGCCTCGTCCAGGCGAAGTCGTCGTACATCAGGAACGAGACGTCGCCCGGGATGGACAGTCCGAGTTCCTGGATTGCTTCGATGACGCTGAGGGCGATGAGGCCGTCGGAAGCCACGACGGCGGTGGCCGGCTCAGGCATGAGGAGAACGTCGCGCGTAATGCTGCGGATCGACTCCGCGTCGCCGGCGTTCAGGCGCACCAAGTCGGCAGAGAGCGCGAGCCCTTCCTCGCCCAGTGCCCGGCCCATCCCGTCCAGGCGCTCGGTGATCTGCGAGGAATCCACGACCATGCCCGGGGTGAAGGGGGATTCCGTCTTCAGGGTGGAGATGAAGGCGATCCGGCGGTGGCCCTCCGAGAGGAGATAGCGCGTGGATTCATAGGCCATCCCCGCCATGTCCACGGCCACGGTCTGAGCAGCGAGTCCGCCGGCCGTGCGGTCCAGGAGGACCAAGGGGCGGGCTGCTTCCTGCACCCGCTGCAGGTGCCCGGTGTTCACGGACGACGCTGGCGCCACGATCAAACCGTCAACGCGCTTATCCAGAAGCACCTGGACGGCGTCCACCTCGGCAGAGACGTCCTCGTCCGTATTGATCAGGATGACGTTGAAACCGGCCTTTTTGGCGGTGTCGCTGATGCCGCGGGTAGCGAGGCCGAAGTGCGGGTTTTCGATGTCACCGACCACCACGCCGATAGTGTGCGACTTGCCGGTGTTCATGCTGCGCGCAAGTTCGTTGGGCCGGTACGCGAGTTCCTCGGCGGCAGCCAGCACGCGCTCCCGGACGTCGTCGCTCACGGCGCCGTAATTGCCCAAGGCGCGTGCGGCCTGGGCCTTGGAAACCTGCGCGGCTTTGGCGACGTCGGCGACCGTGACGTCCCGCCGCCGCGGATTGTTACTGCTCATTTTGGCCTTCCGAAAGGGCCTTGACGGCCACTGTGGCTTAGGTTACATTTCTAAACAACCCCAATGTGAGTCCGGTCTCAATCCTAGCCGGTGAGACCGGACTCAACAAGGACTCACCCACCAAAGGCCAAAGGCGCCTCCTGCTCCTACGATTGGAAAAAGCTGTGACCAAACGACTGAACTTCCGCCCGGGGGTGATCGTTGCGGCAGCCGTTGCAACGCTCCTGGCACTCTCCGGCTGCGGCGGATCGACCCCCGCGAGCACCTCGACGGCGGGCAACCCTTACGGACTCATCCAGCCCGGCACCATCCGCGTTGCCAGCCTGGGCGACGCCAAGCCGTACACCTTCGCCGACGCCCAGGGCAACTTCACCGGGTTCGACGTCGAACTGTTCAAGGATGTGGCCCACCGCGCAGGCGTGGACAACGTCGTCTTCACCGGACAGGACTTCTCGGGCCTCCTTGCCGCTGTGGCCAACGGCCAGTTCGATGTCGGCGTGGCCGCCATCGGCATCACGGACAAGCGCAAGGAAACGGTCGACTTCTCCGACGGCTACCTGGCCGGCTACCTGACCATCATCACCACCAAGACCTCGGGCATCAAGGACGCAAACGGCCTGGCGGGCAAGCGCCTGGGCGTGGTCCAGGGAACCCTCCAGGAAGCCTACGCGGTGAAGAACTTCACCTCGGCGAGCCTGGTGCGCTTCCCGGACAACAACACCGCGATTGCCGCGCTGAACAACGGCTCCGTGGACGCCCACTTCCTGGACTACGAGGCGGCCAAGTCCTATGAGAAGCAGCACGGCCTGGTCAGCGCGGCGGACATCCCGTCCTTCGACGCCCCTGCCGGATTCGCCATGGCGAAGGGCAAGACCGCGCTCAAGGAGGCGCTCAACAAGGGCCTGGCCGAAGCGATGGAGGACGGCACCTGGAAGAAGCTGTACAAGAAGTGGTTCCCCGGTTCTCCGATGCCCGAGCAGTACCTGCCCAAGGCCGAGCAAACAACCACCCCCGCCCCGAGCAAGTAGGCGGGCAGGCCGGCCGCCGGCCGCCACATGTCCGGGCGGGCCGCTCAGTGCGGTCCGCCCGGGATTCACCAGCTAACTACGTCTGAGAGCAACCATGGACTGGCTCAACACCATCATCCGTACCTTCTTCGATTTCGGCGCGATGGCCGAAGTCCTCCCCCAACTCCTCGGGGTAGGACTCCTGAACACCCTCATTATTTCCGTCGCGGCCACCATCATCGGCATGGCTCTGGGCATGATCGTCGCGGTCATGGGGATCTCCCCGTCCAAGTGGCTGCGTGTTCCGGCCCGGATCTACACCGACCTATTCCGCGGCCTGCCCGCGATCCTGACCATTCTGCTGATCGGCCAGGGCTTTGCCCGGTTCAGCCAGTCGATCTTCGGCCCCTCGCCCTACCCGCTGGGGATCATCGCGCTCAGCCTGATTGCTAGCGCCTACATCGGCGAGATCTTCCGTGCCGGCATCCAGAGCGTGGACAAGGGCCAGGGCGAAGCCTGCCGCGCGCTGGGGATGAGCTACGCCAAATCCATGGCCCTGGTGGTGGTGCCGCAGGGCATCCGCAGGGTCCTGCCGGCCCTCGTCAACCAGTTCATCGCGATCGTCAAAGACTCCTCCCTGGTCTACTTCCTGGGCTTGCTGATCTCTGAACGCGAGCTCTTCCGCGTGGGCCAGGACGCCGCCGTGCTGTCCGGAAACCTTTCGCCGCTGGTTATGGCCGGCATCTTCTACCTGGTGATCACAGTGCCCTTGACCCACCTGGTCAACTACTTCGACAACAGGTTCCGGACCGGCCGCCGCCGTCCCTCCGCGCCCACCAGTGGCCTGAAGGAAGTCAATGAACTCGATGCGGCTTCGCCGCTGATCACCGGGAGCAACACGTGAACCTCGCAAACAGCAGCACCAGCGCCAGCAGCACCGACAAGACAGCCGCCGAGACGTTCCACGGCTCCAGCCTGGAACTGAAGAACCTCACCATGGCCTACGGGGACATCGAAGTGCTCCGCAACGTCAGCCTCACCGTGGCTCCCGGCACCACCACCTGCATCATCGGGCCTTCAGGCTCAGGCAAGTCCACCCTCCTGCGCGGCGTCAACCGGCTGCATGAACCCAAGAGCGGTGACGTCATCCTGGCCGGCGAGAGTGCCCTCCAGGTCAAGCCGGACGTCCTGCGGGCCCGTATCGGCATGGTCTTCCAGCACTTCAACCTCTTCCCGGACCACACCGCCCTGGAGAACGTGGCCCTGGCTCTTTGGAGCGTCAAGGGAATGCCCAAGGCCGAGGCCAGGGAACGCGCCCGCCGCCGCCTCGCCGAGGTGGGCCTCGCCGAACGGGCCGACCACCGTCCACGTGACCTCTCCGGCGGGCAACAGCAACGCGTCGCCATCGCGCGGGCCCTGGCCATGGAACCCGAAGTGATGCTCTTCGACGAAGCAACCAGCGCCTTGGACCCCGAGCTCGTCAAGGGCGTATTGAACCTCATGGCAGGCCTTGGCCGCCGCGGCATGACCATGCTTGTGGTCACGCACGAAATGGGATTCGCCCGCAAGGTCGCGGACCAGGTGGTCTTCATGGACGAAGGCGAAGTCGTGGAAGCCGGCACGCCCGCCGAGCTCTTCGACAACCCACAAAGCGAACGGCTCAAGCGCTTCCTTTCGGAGGTGCTGTAATGCAGGCGCCGCTCCGCACCGCCGTCGTCGGCTTCGGAGTCTCCGGCAAGGTCTTCCATGCCCCGCTGATCGCCGCGGATCCGGACTACTCGCTGGACGCAATCGTGACGGCGGACCCGGCGCGTGCCGCCGAGGCGGCGCGGCTCCACCCTGACGCGAAGATCGTCCCGACGGTGGAGGAAGCGTTCGCGCTGGAACTTGACTTGGTGGTCCTGGGGACTCCGCCGTCGACCCATTTCGAACTGGCCGCTTCGGCCATGGCCCGCGGGCTGCATGTCGTGGTGGACAAGCCGTTCGTTCCTTCCTCGGCCCAAGGCGAGGAACTCCTGGCCCTGGCTGCCGACGCCGGCGTGCAGCTGACGGTGTTCCAGAACCGCCGGTGGGACGCCGACTTCCTCACCCTCCGGAAGCTTGTGCGGGACGGTGCGCTTGGGGAGGTCCGGAGCTTCGAATCGCGCTTTGAATGGTGGCGGCCGGACGGTTTCGGGAACTGGCGCGACTCCGCCACCCCGGCAGAAGGCGGCGGCCTGCTGCACGATCTCGGTGCCCACTTGATCGACCAGGCCATCCAGTTGTTCGGCCCCGTTGCCCAAAGCCACGGCGACATGGCAAAGCACGGCCCGCACCCCGATGGCGGCGAAACCGAGGCGTTCGTCTCCCTGCTCCACGATTCCGGGGTCCGCTCCCGGCTGTGGATGAACGGCATGGCCGCCCGGAACGGGGCACGCTTCCACGTTCTGGGCTCCGCCGCCGGCTACACGAAATGGGGGCTGGACCTGCAGGAAGCTGAACTCGCGGCGGGCGTCCGGCCCACCGATCCGGGGTACGGAACTGAACCCGGGGAGTCGTGGGGGCTCCTCGGCATCGGCGATTCCGGCACCCCGGTGCCTGCTGAACGCGGCGCATACCCCCGCTTCTATGAGGAGCTGGCCGACGCCCTCCGCGGCACTGGCCCGCTTCCCGTCGATCCGCGCGAATCCCTTGAGGTGCTGCGGGTCATCGAAGGCATCCACGCCCTTTCCGCCTGACATTCCCCCGCCGCCCACCTCGCGGCGCCCACCATTCCTTTGACCATGAAAGGGAGAACCATGTCCTCCACGTCCCCCCAGAAGCACGTAGTCGTGATCGGCGGCGGCATCCTCGGAGCCTCCACCGCCGCACACCTTGCCCAGGGCGGTGCGCAGGTGACGCTCGTGACCGCCGGGCCGCTCGCCGACGGTGCATCCAGCCGCTCGATCGCGTGGCTGAATTCTTCAGGCGCCCGTTCCGCCAGCTACCACTACCTGCGGATGCTTGCCATCGACCGCTACCGCACGTGGAGCGCCCGCCACCCGGAAAGCCGCGGCTACCTCCGATTCGACGGCGCCATGAAATGGGCAGGTCCCGGCGAGAGTTTCCATGAGACGTTCGCCTTCGAACGCGCGGGCGGGTACGACGCCACCTGGGTGGATCGCGCCGACGTCGCGCGCATTGCGCCCGAGGTAGATCCCGACGCCGTTGCCGAGGAGGGGGCAATCTACAACCCGGGCGAAGGCTGGGTGAACATGCCGGACTTCATCCCTGTGCTCGCCGCCGAAGCGACCGCCCACGGTGCGCGCGTTATCGAACACGCAGGCGTTGTACGGGTTGACGTGCAGGACGGCGCTGCATCCGGCGTGATCCTCAGCGATGGAACCCGGCTGCCCGCCGACGACGTGGTGCTCGCTACCGGCGGCGCTGTTCCGGCCCAGCTCGCCGCCCTGGGCGTGGTTGTCCCGGACGCCACGCCTGCAGCCTTTGTGCTGTTCACGGATCCGGTGGATGCCGAAGTGAAGACCGTGCTGAACACCCCGCGCGTTGCGGTCCGGCCCATGCCCGACGGCCGGCTTGTGCTCGACGCTGACTGGGCAGAACAGACCGTGGTCACCGAGGAGGACGGCTCGTTCACCGTGCCGGAGGAGTCGGTGCAGGGCCTCCTCGATGAGGCCTCGAAAGTGCTCGCCGGCAACCCGCGGCTGACCGCGCAGCGGGTGGGTGCTGGGTTGAAGCCCATTCCGGGCGATGGCGAACCCGTGGTTGGCCCGGTGCCTGCGATCGCCGGCCTCCATGCTGTGTTCACGCACTCGGGAGCGACGCTGGGGCTGATCCTCGGTGAACTCCTCGCCGAAGAGATCCTCACCGGAACCCTGTCGCCGGTGCTGAAGTCCTTCCGTCTCGACCGCTTCGACCGGGGGACGGCGCCGGAAGCTGCCAGCGGCACGGGCACGGTCGGCACGGGCACGGTCGGCACGGAGGCCTGGGCACCGGTACACAAGTAGCCGTCCGCGGCGGCGGCGCAAAAGGCGGCCGCCGCCGTCGTGCTTCCCGGGGCAAGGCCCCCCTGGGGCTGGAAGGTTACGGGCACAGGTGCATGGGCCGCCTAGGAAGCGATGGCGGGCGTGGCCCTGAAGGCGTTGACGGTCCTGTCCGCGATGACCTGCGCGTCGGTCCCGGAGTCAAGGATCGTGTTCCGGGCCGATTCGGGATCAACCAGGACGGCCGTCACGGCGAGGCCGTCCGAAGCCGAGGTTGTCAGCAGGGCGTCCACCTGCGCCGCGAAGCAGGAGTCGCTGGATTCGGCACGGACGTCCAACGCCACCACATGGTTGTTGGAGACGAAGTTGCCGGTCCCCGCCTGCAGCCGGATGATGACCGGCGCCGCACCAGCCGGCCGGATGCTGTCTGCGTCGATGACCTCGGAGAAGTGGTTGCCGACGACGGTGTTGTTGCTGCCGTCCACGCAGAGAAGCCCAGCGAGGTCGTCCAGGCCGTTGTCGACTCCCAGGAAGGGCGTCCAGGGCTCGTGGTCGCGCAGGAAGTGGTTCGTGGCCACGAGGTTCTCCGAACTGTTCGCCGCGAGGATCACCATCCCCGGGTAGAAGGAATGCAGGCGGTTGTTGGTGACACTGGAACGGGTGACGCCCTCGAGGTGGACGCTGCTCGCTCCACGCGGGAAGACATTGTTCGCCGTGATCAGGAGCCCGCCATGGTTCTCGGCGCGGATCGAGTGGCCCTTGAAGCCTGCTCCGATCAGGTTGTCGGTGATCTTTGACGCCTGCCCCCAGCCGCGCAGTTCGATGCAACTGCCGCATTCGGCGATGAAGTTGTCGTGGATGGAGAGCGCGTCCGCGTGGTAGATGGTGAGGGCGTTCTCGAGGTAGACGAACCCCATGCCGGTGACGCGGAACGAGTCGTTGGCGTTCGCCACGTAGATGCCGGTCTTGCCGTTCACGTAGCTGTTTTCCGGGTGCATTCCCGAGCCATCGTCGGTGAAGTGCAGCCCGTCGATGCAGAAGTTGGAGAACTCCACCGAGCTGATCCGCGGGCTGCCCGTCCGTTCAACGTAAAAGGCGGCGCCCTGGGCTTCCCCGCCCTCTCCGTCGGGGGCTATGTCCACGAGGATGCGGCTTCCCCCGGGCCACAGTTCGCGCAGCCCCGGCCATTCGTCTTCGGGGACGTTGAACCGGATGCTCGATGACGTGAAGCCGTGCCCCGAGCCCTCGATCCTGAGGAAGCTGACGTCGATCACCACCTGCGTCCGGAGGCGGTAGTCCCCCGGCGGAAGGTAGATCACCGCGCCGGGCTTTCCGCCGTCGTTCGCGTCGGTGTCGGCCTGCCGCTCCTTGATGTCCGCGATGATGCTGTTGATGACTTCGCCGACGTCCTTGGACGCGTTGCCGACGGGCCAGGTGGTGACGTCGTAGTAGTTGCTGCTGGACATGGCTTCTTCCTTTGTGTGCCGCTCAGGCGAGGGTTGAGACTTCGAGTTTCAGTATGGTGGCCGGGCCGCCCTCCACGGAGAGCCAGTTCTCCCGGCTTCCCTCGGAGGGGAAGATGAGATCGGTCAGGACCACCTTGCCGCCTTGGGCGAAGACTTCCACCGAGCAGTGGTCGACGACGATCTGCACCGTGAGTACGCCGTCCTCAAGGACCAGCGGGGCTGACTCGGCCGACGCGAATTTCGCGTGGAAGCCGGTGTTTCCGGAGTACCTGCGGTCAAGGATGAGCCGGGCGCTTCGCGTGTCGTAGCTGAGGATGGTCCCCTCACTTCCGTCGCTGCTCCCGAGGAGCCGGAAATCGACGCGCCCGGCGCTCCCGGGCAGGATCTCCGCGTCGATGACCTGGGCGCTGCCGGGAACGGCGTCCGGGAGCCGGACGGCGGAATCATGCAGCTGGACGGTATCCATGACTTCCGCAGGGGGCCCAGCCAGGACCGGCTGCTGGACCAGTCGGACGGAGCCGTCGACGGCGGTGGGGCCCGCCGTCGTCAGGCGCAGTTCGCGGGCGAGCGTCATGGAGGACCGCCAGGGGGCGGTGGGCAGTTCGTTGGCGTAGTCCCAGTTGTTCATCCAGCCGATGATGATGCGGCGGTCATCCGGGGTGTTGCTGAAGGACACGGAGGCGTAGCAGTCGCGTCCCCAGTCCAGCCACAGGCATTGCGGCAAGGCGGCAGCGGCCGCCCTGGGATCGGCGAGCGAGGACACTCCGGCCGGCGCCGCAAGTGAACCGTCGTCCGGGAGGAACCGGACGCCGTCGAACTGTCCCACGAAGTACTGGCCGCCCGATCCTCCCGCCACCGCGCCCGGGTTGACGTTGACGATCAGGACCCACTTGGTATTCTCCGGGTCCCCGTCCACCGGCAGGGGGAAGAGGTCGGGGCACTCCCATTCGCCGGCGTCGGCGTTGGCCGGGCCGAAGTCGCTCAGGAAGTCCCAGGACTTGAGGTCCTCCGAACGGTAGAGAACCACCTTTTGCTGCTGCGCCTCAACGGCGGCCATGACCCAGTAGGCGCCGTGCTCACCGTGATAACGGAAGACCTTGGGGTCGCGGAAGTTCGCGGAGTTCCTGGTGAGGACGGGGTTTCCGGCGTATTTCCGCCACGTCATGCCTGCGTCCGTGCTGTAGGCCAGGGACTGTGCCTGGGTACCGCCGTGCCCGGACGGCGCCTTGAACGCGCTGGTGTAGATGGCGACGAGGGCAGGTGCGTCCGCCGTGCCGAAGCCGGAGGTGTTGCCGTGGTCGACCACGACACTGCCCGAGAAAATGTCCTCCGTTTCGTCGCAGGCGATCGCCACAGGATTTTCCGTCCAGTGCAGCAAGTCAGGGGACGTGGCGTGGCCCCAGGACATGTTGCCCCAGACGTTGCCGTACGGGTTGTTCTGGTAGAAGAGGTGGTACAGGCCGTGGTGGAAAACCAGGCCGTTCGGATCGTTCAGCCAGGTATCCCTTGCCGTGAAGTGGATGGCAGGCCGGAATCTGGTGGTGACGGCCGGGGCCGTTTCCGGGCGTGCGGCATCAAGGCGACTGGACATGTTCTGGCGTTTCCTCTTGGGGGCTGGAAGGGGCTGGCTGCTTATTGCCGGGGAGCGGCGATGGAATCGCGGATCACCAGGGGGCAGCTCAGGATGGTCGGGTGGAGTGCCATGAGGGCAAGGTCGGTCTTCCCCTCGATGGCGTCGATCAGGTGCTCGGTGGCCCATGCACCCATCTCGTAGTGCGGCAGGGCCACGGTGGTGAGGCCCGGATAGAGGTTGGCGGCGATCAGTTCCTGGTCGTCGAAGCCCACCACCGAAAGGTCTTCAGGAATCCTGAGTCCCAGTTCCGCGGCGGCGCGGTAGGCGCCCATCGCCATCCGGTCGTTGTAGCAGAACAGGCCGGTGGGCGGGTTCTTTCCGGTCAGGATCCGCCGGGCCGCCTCGTAGCCGCCGTGCACCTCGGAGACCTCGGACTCGACAGGTGCCGCATCGCCGTCGAGCCCTGCTTCAGTCAGCACGGACCGGAAGGCGTCGAGCCGCTGGTGGGTGGCGGGGACGTCATCAGTGTTGTTGATGAAGCCCACCCGGGTGTGCCCGGCTTCGAGGAGCGCACCGACGGCGGCACGGGCGCCGCCTTCCTCGTCCGGGATCACGGCGGTGATGTTTCCGCCCGTGGCCACCGAGTCGACCAGGACGGAGGGCACACTGCCGAGGTTGGCCGGAAGCTCCACGTTGCGGTGGTACATGGTGGCGTAGAGGATGCCGTCCACCCGGCGTTCCAGGAGGGCCTGGACGTCGGCCTGCCGGGATTCGAGGCTGGCCGAGCCGGGGGTGTTGATGATCATGAGGTTGTAACCCCGGGCCTTCGCGGCCTCGTCGGCGCCGAGGATGATCCGCCCGGCGTGGGGCGTGGTGGCGATTTCCTCGCTGACCAGGCCCAGCATGCCGGTCCTCTGGGTGCGCAGGGCCTGGGCAAGGCGGTTGGGACCATAGCCCAGTTGCTCCGCGACTGTCCTGACCTTGTCCCGGGTTTCGGGGCTGATCCGCGCGTAGGCAACATCGTTGAGGACGTGGGAGACCGTTGTCACAGAGACGCCGGCGGCGAGGGCCACGTCCTTGATGCCGATGGTCTTGTTGCTCATCTGTCTCCCACGTCCTTATGGTCGGTTGCCCCGCGGGGCTATCAGTAGGCTACTCGTTGCTGGTGGTCTGACCCTTGACGGCGCTAACCCTTGGCAGCGCTGACCCTTGACGGCGCTAGCCCTTGACAGCGCCCAGCGTCATGCCTGCGACGATCTTGCGCTGCAGGAGAAGGGTCAGGAGGATGACCGGGATCGAGTAGACCGCCGCGAGCGCGGTCATGGATCCCCAGTCGAGTCCGAACTGGGTCTGGAAGTTGGCGATCACCACAGGTGTTGTCTGCGAGCGGATCGCGGTCATCAACAGCGCGAACAGGAACTCGTTCCACGACGCCAGGAAGGCGAAGATCGCAGTGACCGCAATGCCGCCCGAGACCACCGGGATCACCACCCGCCACAGGGCTCCAAGGCGGCTGCAGCCGTCCACCGTTGCAGCCTCTTCGAGGTCGCGCGGGACGGCTTCGAAGAAGCTGGACATCAGCCAGATGGAGAGCGGCAACGAGATCGTGGTGTGCGCAATCGAGAGCGCGATGGGCGTATCCGCCAGGCCCACGGAGGCCATCATGGACGCCAGCGGGATGCCGATGGCCACCGGCGGCACCATGCGGGTCACCAGCGCGGCCATGATGAACACCCGGCCGCTCGGGGTCTTGTAGCGGGTGATGCCATAGGCCGCCGGTATCGCCAGCACCAGCGAAAGCAGGGTGCTGATGACGGCCGTCTGGATGCTGTTGATGAAGGAGGCCACCACGCCGCTGCGGCCCAGGGCATTCGCGTAGTTCTCCAGCGTCCATTCCTTGGGGAGGACCGTGGGCGGCACCGCGATGGTGTCGATCGGCGTCTTGAAGGAGGTGAACAGGAGGTAGAGGAACGGGAAGCCATAGAGGACCATCGCTGCTGCGAGGAGGACCCACAGCAGCGTCCGGGTGCTTCGGCGGCCCGCTTCGAGGCCTTCGCGGTTGACGCCCCGGCGCTTGCGCCTGCCGTCGTGCGTGGTGCTTGGCACGGAACTTTCGGCAATCACTGCAGCCGCCTTCCCTGCGTCGGGCCTGGTTCGTTCGGCGACGCGCATCAGGTGTCCTTTCCTGGCCGCCAGATGGTGGCCACCGCGAAGAAGGCGACGGCGAGCATCGCGACGAGGTAGATGGTGCCCATGGCGCTGGCGAGGCCCGGGTCGCCGAAGCGGATCATGGTGCGGTAGATCAGCAGGCTCATGGTTTCGGAAGCCGACTGGGGGCCGCCGTTGGTCTGGATGAGGATGGTGTCGAAGGCCCTCGCGGCGTCGATCCCGCGGACCACCAGGGCAACGGCGATCACGGGGCGCAGCAGCGGAAGGATGATCCGGAACAGCAGGGACGGCGCGCGGGCACCGTCAAGGCGGGCGGCCTCGATCAGGTCGCCGGGGATGTTCTGCAGGCCTGCGAAGAGCACCAGGCACATGAAGGACGTGGTGAGCCAGATGTCGGGGATGGCCACGGAGAACAACACGATGTTGGGGTCGGACAGCCAGCCGATCTGGTTGGGGTTGCTGAGGATTCCGGCCTGGTGGAGGAGGGTTCCGATGAGGCCGAAGTTGTCGATCATCAGGAACTTCCACAGGAGGCCGGCCACGATCGGGGCGATCATCAGCGGGTAGAGGAAGACGGTCCGCCACACTTGGGACCTGCGGCCCAGGGTGGTGAACAGCAGGGCCATGCCCAGCCCGAGGGCGAACTCGAGGGTCACCACCACCACGGTGTAGGCGAGTGTCCGCCACCCGGCGCCCATGAAGGCATCGGAGGCGAAGGCCGAAACGTAGTTCTGGAACCCCACGAAGTCCCGGGGGCCGCCGGCGATCGGCGAGATCTTGAAGAAGCTGTCTGCCACGAGACGGAACAGCGGGTAAGCAACGAAAACGGCCAGGAACAGTGCCGCGGGCGTCATCAGGAAGAGGGCGAAGCGGCGATCGGAGATACGCACGGTTTTCTTTTCTGCTGGTTGGGGCCGCGGCCGGCACCGGACTTGCTGTGCCTCGGGTGCCGGCCGCGGAGTCTTACTTGAGGAGGGCCTCGATCTGCTTCTTGGCGTCAGCGAGGAGGGCGGCGGAGTCACCGCCTGCCACGGCCTTCTGCAGGGTGGGGATGAGGACCGTGTCCACGATCTGCTGCCACTTCGCGGTAGCCGGGCGGGTTTGGGTCGCCTTGCCGCTGAGGGTTTCGATCAGGGGCTTGAAGCTCTCGTAGCCCGGCTTGTCCTGGTACTTTTCGAAGGCGGAGATGCGCGCGGCCAGGCCCAGGCTGGATTCGATGCCCATGCTGTTGTAGTCGTAGGCGCACTTGACGAACTTCTTGGCCGCCTCGGTGTTCTTGGTGGCCTTGGGAACCGAGAGGTACCACGGGCCGGGAACACCCGCGACGCCGGCGCTGCCGCCGATCATCGGGGCGGCACCCACCTTGCCGGCCACCGGGGAATCCTTGGGGATCTGGCGGTAGGCGTGGGCCCAGAAGCGGGTCATGGCGGTCTTGCCCTGGTTGAACAGGTTCTGCGCCGCGGCCCAGTCCACCTGAGCGGCACCGGACGGGGCGGACTTCACCAGGCTGGTGTAGAAGTCCAGGGCTTCCTTGTGGGCGGCGTTGTCGACGATCACCTTGCCGTCGGCGTCCAGGACCATCGGCGAACCGGCCTGCAGCACATGGGCCAGCCATTCGGTTTCGACGGCGCCCTTCACGTCAGTGCCGTACATGCCGTCCTTGGTGAAGAAGGCGGAGATGTCCTGGTACTGCTTCCAGGTGGTGGGTGCGGCGAGCTCGTAGCCGTACTTGGCCTTGAAGTCGGCCTTGTTCTTGGGGTCTTCGAAGAGGTCCTTGCGGTACAGGATGATTTCCGCGTTGGTCCAGGCGGGCATGCCGATGAAGTGGCCGTCCACGTTGGCTTCCTTGACCAGGGCCGGGAAGATGTCCTTCTTGGCCTCGTCGGTGAAGAGTTCGTCGATGGGCTGGACCGCATCCTTGAAGCTGGGCAGCCAGACGGAGTCCAGGGCTGCGACGTCGAAGGAGACATTGCCGGAGGAGAATTCGCTGGACAGGCGGTTGAACATGCCGTCGTACGGCAGTTCGACGAAGTTGGCGGTGACGCCGGTTTCCTTCTTGCACTGCTCGGCGACACCGGTGAGTTCCGCGTGGCCGCCGGCTTCGACGAGGACGTTGACAGTGTTGCTGGCGGCGCTACCCGCAGACGCCGGGCCCCCCGCGCCGCACCCGGTGGCCGCAAGGGCGACGGCGGTGCAAATGCCGCCGATGGCGACGAACCTGCTGATGGTCTTTCGAGTGGACATCGCTGTCGACTCACTTTCTCTCGAACGGAAATGGCGAGATTGATCGGGGTGAAGAATCGTTTTGCCAAAACGACTTGGCAAAACCGTAAAGGCCATTGGCGAGGGTGTCAAGGGTCACAGGGAAATTGTCCGGACGGCGTGCCCAAAGGATTTTTCCCTCGGCTTTTCCCTTGACGCCGGGGTTGGTGCAGCCCTAAAGTCTTCGCGGCGGCGCAAAATCGTTTTGGCACATTTTGGCTGCACTTCGGCACACTCAGCTCGTCACAGCTAGGAAATCCAGTTCAAGGGAGAACAGATGAAGCCCATTCCGGACATCAGCCGCAGGAACGTACTCCGCGCCTTCCTGGCCTCGGCCGCAGCGGCGGGCACCGCCGTCGGGCTGGCCGCATTTGCCGGCCCGGCACACGCGGCGCCCCAGCAGCCGACGCCGGGCAGCGGCCAACCGCCGTCGGGAGCCGGACACCGCCACCTGATCGGCGTTCTTTAAGTCCCCGCCGCGGCCCCTCGAATTCGCCGGAACGCCGCCGGATCGCCGGAATGTTCCAGCGACTCCGCACTATTCCGGCGATCCCGCAGCACAGCAGCACAGCAAGTCCCCCAACGATGTGAGGAGAACACGCTTTGACCACCGTTTACGACGTCACCACCTGGTCCGTACCGGGCAATCCCTCGGCCACGCCCTACAACGACATCGGGCTCATCATCAACAGCATCATCGCCGACATCAAGGGTCAGCAGACCAGCCAGTCCTCCAAGCCCGGCGCCGTGATCTACATCCCGCCGGGCGATTACTCCCTCAAGACCCGCGTGAATGTGGACATCAGCTTCCTGACCATCCGCGGATCGGGCCACGGCTTCACCTCGCTGAGCATCCGCTACAACGCCGGCAACACTTCCAGCTGGCACGAGATCAACCCCGGCGGCAGCCGCGTCCGGGTGGAAAACACCGACGGCAACAACGAAGCCTTCCGGGTCTACCGGAGCGGCGACCCGCGGCTGAGCTCCATCGTTTTCGAAAACTTCTGCCTGGACGGGGTCTCCTTCGGGAGTAACGAAAACGACTACACCAACGGCAAAACGGGCATCCTCTTCGACTCCGCCAACGATTCCTGCCGAGTCGAGGGCATGGGCATGGTGTACTTGGAGCGCGGGCTGGTGGTGAAGGACACCGACGCCCTCAGCGTGAGCGGCAACTTCCTGGCCGAGTGCGGATCCTGCGTTGAGCTCACCGGTTCCGGCCAGGCTTCAAAGGTGACGGACAACCTGATCGGCGCCGGCTATGTGGGCTTTTCGGTCTTCGCCGAGGGCCACTTCGGACTCCTCGTCACCGGGAACAACATCTTCCCGCGCGGCAAGAGCAGCGTGCATTTCAAGAACTGCACCCGTTCCTCGATCACCGCCAACCGCCTGCACGCTTTCTATCCGGGCATGGTCAACTTCGAGGGAAGCTGCACGGAGAACCTTGTAGGCAACAACCACTTCCTCCGCCAGATGGAGCCGTTCGATCCGCTCAAACCCTACAACAACGGGCTGGATGACCTTTTCGGGCTGGTCCACATCGCCGGCGGCAGCAACTCAGTGATCGGCAACCACTTCAGCTTCGACGTGCCCTCAGCTTCCGTCAGCCCGTCCGGCCAGACGCCCACGATCATCCTGGTGGCCTCCGGGAACAACAACTACATCGCCACGAACAACACGGTGTCCGGGATCGCCGTGCACACCGTAGTGCTGGATGCATCGACGTCCGGCTGCAAGGTGCTGGACAGCGGAGACAGCAACCAGGTGGTCAGCTACGCCTCGAACTACTCGTTCCGGGCGACGCCCTAAGCTCCGAGCGCCTGCCACCGGCCGCGCAGCTGCCGGAACAACGACGACGGCGGACACCGCCCCCTGAGGTGATGGCCGCCGTCGTCGTTCGATGTACTGCACTTTCGTTGCACTGCACTTCCGACCTACCGCAAGGCAAGCACTCTTGAAAGGTCTGTCAAAGATGACCAGACGCACCAAAGCATTGCTGTCACTCGGGACGGCCGTGGCCCTCACTGCCGCCTCGTTCGCCGTAGCCACCAGCCCTGCCCGCGCCACCGATCCCGATCCGGCGACGCAGCAGTACCGGCCCTATCTGCATTACACGCCCGAGAAGAACTGGATGAATGACCCGAACGGGCTGGTCTACCACAACGGCAAGTACCACATGTATTACCAGTACAACCCCAACGGGACCCGATGGGGTGACATGAGCTGGGGCCATGCTTCGTCCACGGACCTCATCCACTGGCAGGAACAGCCCCTCGCGATTTCCCGCGGCCTCAACGGCAATGGCCAGGCCATCGAGGAGATCTTCTCCGGCTCCGTGGTGGAAGACCCCCTCAACAGCAGTGGCTTCGGGAGCCTTCAAAACCCGCCCTTGGTTGCCATTTACACCAGCAACTACACCAGTGCCCACCCGACTCTGGCCGGACAGCAGGCACAATCGTTGGCGTTCAGCCTCGACGATGGGCAGAGTTGGACCAAGTACAGCGGCAACCCCGTCCTCACCAGGAATACTTCCAGCTTCCGCGACCCCAAGGTCTTCTGGTACGACAACCCCTCCGGGCCGGACTACTGGGTGATGGCCGCCGTCGAGGCCGACGAACACCGGGTCCTCCTCTACAAGAGCAGCAACCTGAAGGACTGGAGCTACCTGTCCGACTTCGGACCGGCGAATGCCTTCGGCGGACAATGGGAATGCCCGGATCTGTTTCCCCTCGCCGTCGACGGGGATCCGAACAACATCAAATGGGTCCTCACCGTCAACATCAACCCGGGCGCCGTAGCCGGCGGCAGCGGCGGACAGTACTTCGTGGGTACTTTCAACGGCACAACGTTCACCGCCGAAAACATCGATCCCGCCGATCAGTTGCCGGCCGGAAACGTCCTTGCCGGTTTCAACGGCGGCAGCTACGGCGGATGGAACGTCCAGAACGATCCTGCGAACAGTTCCGGTCCCTGGGGAAGTGCCCCGGCCGCCGGCAGCCTCCCGGGTCAGATGGCGGTGGCGGGCAATGTCGGGGCCGGGCTGGTGAACGGGTTCCACGGTGGAGACAATCCCGTAGGCACCATGGAATCGGCACCCTTCAGCGTCGACAAGGACTACCTCAATTTCCTCGTGGGCGGCGGGAAGCACCCGCAGGGCCCGGGCGAACAATCGGGCAACCAGGCCCCTCCGGGCTATCTGTTGTTCGACGGTTTCGACTACCCCGGGACCCTCAGCGACGCCGGCTGGCAGCTCACCGGCGACTTCCAGGCGGCACTCAACCCCTCGACGTCGGGCGGTGAATTCGCCATCGGGAAACGGATCAACACCTTCGAGGGCGGCCCGTACCAGGACAACAACGTCGGCACCGTCACCTCCCCCGAGTTCTACCTGACGAACACCAACATCGGATTCCTCCTGGGTGGCGGCCAACGGTACGACGGGCAGCTTCAGGTGGAACTGCTGGTGGGCGGCGTTCCGGTCCGTACCGCAACGGGCCGGAACTCCGGCGATCTGAACTGGCAGAACTGGGACGTTTCGCCATGGTACGGCCAGATCGCGCGCATCCGGATCGTGGACAACGCCACGGGCCCGTGGGGGCACCTGACCTTGGACAACATGGTGCTCGGATCCGAGCCGGCCAAAGTCCGCAGCAGCGAAACCACGGTGAACCTGGTGGTCAACGGCCAGACAGTCCGGACCGCAACCGGGGCCGATTCCGAACGCCTGGCCTGGACCGCATGGGACGTCAGCGCCTTCAAGGGCAGCCAGGCCACCATCAGGATCGTGGACAACAACCGCGGCGGATGGGGACACATCCTGGCGGATGAGTTCGTCTCCTCCGACACCTCCCGCCTTGAACCGCACGACTGGCTGGACTGGGGCCGCGACTACTACGCCACGGTGTCCTTCAACAATGCCCCCGGCGGGAAACGCATCATGCTCGGCTGGATGAACAACTGGGACTACGGGCAGGACACCCCCACCAGCACATGGCGGGGAACCATGGCTTTGCCGCGTGAAGTGGTCCTGACCCAGACGCCCGACGGCCCGCGGCTGCGGCAACAGGTGGTGTCCCAGGCAGATGCCCTGAAGAACACCTCCGCCGCGTACACCGCGCCCGCCCAGGACATCCAGCCGGGAACCGCTGCCCTGCCGGCCACCGGGGACGTAGTGCAGATCGACGCCGAATTCTCCCCCGGCACGGCATCATCGTTTGGCCTGAAGGTGCTCGGAAATGCCAGCCAGTCAACCAGGATCGGCTATGCCACGGCCACGCAGCGGCTTTCCATCGACAGGAGCAACTCCGGCAACGTGGTTTTCCACCCGGCGTTCAGCTCCGTGGAAGACGCCCGGGTGGACCTGATCAACGGGCGCCTCCGGATGCGCTTGTACGTGGACCGGGCATCCGTGGAGCTCTTCGCCCAGGACGGCCTGGCGACCATCACGGATCAAGTGTTCCCCGCCGCGGGCGCGAACAGCATCTCCGTCTTCTCCGAGGGAGGCATCGCTCACCTTGAGAGCCTGACGGTCACTCCGCTGTACCCGGCGATGTGGGGCGGCTGAGTCAGGGCTGCTAAGTCGGGGCCACGGTCCCGCCGTCGGGCGTTGGACGCCGACGGCGGGGCTCACCTCGGGTTCCGGGCTCACCTCGGGTTCACGGTCACCCCTGGTGCGCGGTCACCAGAGGATCGGGCTTCTCCGTCTGCACGCCCTTAGGCGTTTCGACCGGGAGGCCGTTCCGCGCCCAGTACTCGATCCCGCCGATCATTTCCTGCACCGGATAGCCGAGTTCGGCGAAGGCGAGCGCGGCGAAGGTGCTCCCGTTGCAGCCCGGGCCCCAGGAGTAGACCACCACGCGGCTGCCGGCCGGGATCAGCTCCGGGGCACGGGCAGGGATTTGTGCGGTGGGCAGGTGCACGGCGCCGGGGATGTGCCCGTGTTCCCAGGAGGACAGCCGGCGGGTGTCCACCAGCACGAAGCTGCCGGGCGCGGCGTCGGCGACGTCCATGACGTCGATTTCGAAGCGGAGCTTAGCCCGGAAGTACTCCGAGGCACCACCTCCACCCCGAGGGGTTTCCCTTGCGGGGTCCGGCATGGCGTTCCTTTCTTCGACCTTCACAAAGCCGAGCGCAATCCTAGTCCCCGACACCCGCGGCGCGTCCACCGGAGGATACCCCCCGGGGGTACTTGCAAAGTACCCCCGGGGGGTATACATTGAATGCATGAGCACGGTAGACCCTCTCACCACCCCGGCCGGCATTGCCGCTGCTTCGGACACGTCCGAAGAGCCGCACGCCCCGCACGGCTACACCTCGAACAAGGACTCCTACCTGCGCAGGCTGAAACGGATCGAAGGTCAGGTCCGCGGGATCGCCCGCATGGTTGACGAGGACAAGTACTGCATCGACATCCTCACCCAGGTCGCCGCCGTCAATAAGGCGCTGCACGCCGTCAGCCTTGGCCTGCTGGAAGAGCACATCGGGCATTGCGTGGTGGGCGCGGCGTCGGAACCCGACCCGGAGGTCCGTGCGGAAATCATCAACTTCAAGGTCAAGGAGGCCACGGATGCCATCGGGCGCCTGCTGCGGTAACCCCGCAAACTCTCACCACACCATCCAACTCACCACCAAGGAGTACGCCATGGGCCAGAAAAGCGCCACCATCCAGACCAACGTCAGTGTTTCGGGCATGACCTGCGGGCACTGCGTTTCAGCGGTCAGCGAGGAAATCGAAGCCCTCGACGGCGTGAAGTCCGTGGCGATCGACCTGAATGCAGGCGGCATCTCGACAGTGACCATCACCTCCACCCAGGAGCTCTCCCCCTCGGAGATCGGCGAAGCCGTGGCCGAGGCAGGCTACCTGGTAGTGGCCAACGACGCGTAGGGGGCATCGTGGGGAACCAGGACTTACTCAAGCAGCAAGGTACCCGCATCATCGAACTGGATATCGAGGGCATGACCTGCGCATCATGCGTGGCCAGGGTGGAGCGGAAGCTCGGCAAGCTCGAAGGCGTCGAAGCCTCCGTGAACCTCCCCCTCGAATCCGCCAGCGTCACGGTCCCGGCCGGCATCACGGACCAACAGATCGTGGACACGGTCAACGCCACGGGCTACAAGGCCTACCTGAAGCCGCAACCGGGCACCCACTCGGACGACCACGAAACCGACGACGGCGACGAGAACGCGCACGACCGCGAAACCGACATGCTCGGCGCGCTCGCTCCTTCGTCGCTTGGACGCGCGCTGCCGCATGCCGGCCCCGCGGACGGGCAGCACCACGGGCACCACGGCGAGCACCCCGCCGTCGAGCACGCTAGGCATCATGGTGAGCACAGCGGAACGGAACACGACCACAGCGTCGGCGACGGTGGCGTCGCGACAGGCGACCACATGCACCACGGCCCCGCAGCGAAACAGCTGCGCCCCCGCCTGATCGTTGCCGCAATCCTGACCGTGCCGGTGTTCCTGATTTCGATGGTCCCGGCGCTGCAGTTCGCGAACTGGGGCTGGGTGGCGGCTGCGCTGGCGTTGCCGGTGGTGAGCTGGGCGGCGTGGCCGTTCCACCGGGCCGCCGCGATCAACGCCCGGCACTTCGCCTCCACGATGGACACCCTGGTGTCGATCGGCGTGCTGGCGGCCTATCTGTACTCGGCGTGGCAGTTGTTCGCCGACCCGCAGATGACCGAGCACCCCGGCATGGAGACCATGGGTGGTGCCCTGTACTTCGAGGTCGCCGCCGTGGTCACCACCTTCCTGCTCCTGGGCCGCTACCTCGAGGCGAACGCCAAGGCCAAGGCGGGCGACGCCCTCAAAGCCCTGCTGAGCCTCGGCGCGAAGGACGCCACGGTGCTGCGTGACGGCGTCGAGCACAAGATCCCGGCGGAGCAGCTCCGGGTGGGCGATGTGTTCGTGGTCCGCCCGGGCGAGAAGATCGCCACCGACGGCGTGGTCACGGACGGCGCGTCCGCCGTCGACGCCGCACTGCTGACGGGCGAGTCCGTCCCGGTGGAGGTCGGCCCGGACAGCCCGGTCACGGGCGCCACCATTAACACCTCGGGCCGGCTGCTGGTGCGTGCCACCCGGGTGGGTTCGGAAACCACCCTGGCCCAAATGGGGCGGCTGGTCAGCCAGGCACAGACCGGCAAAGCGCCGATCGCCCGGCTCGCGGACCGCATCAGCGCGGTGTTCGTGCCGGTGGTGCTGGTCCTCGCGGTGCTCACCTTCCTGGCCTGGTTCCTTGCAACCGGTGAGCTGGACGCGTCCTTCACGGCCGCCGTCGCGGTCCTGGTGATCGCCTGCCCGTGCGCCCTGGGGCTCGCGACCCCCGTGGGCCTGCTGACCGGCACAGGGCGCGGCGCGCAGTTGGGCATCCTCATCAAGGGCCCGCAGGTCCTGGAGGACACCCGCACCGTGGACACCATCCTGCTGGACAAGACCGGCACGGTGACCAGCGGCAAGCTGGCCGTGGACGGCACCATGGCGCTCAACGGTCACCGGGAAGCGGATGTGCTTACCCTGGCCGGCGCGGTGGAGGCAGCCTCCGAGCACCCGATCGCCCACGCGATTGCCGCCGCCGCCAAGGACACACTGCCCGACGGCGGCAACCTGCCCGCGGTGTCGGACTTCAGTTCGGCGGCCGGCGGCGGAGTCCGCGGGACGGTGACGCTGAACGGCAGGCAGCAGACCGTCGTCGTGGGCCGCTCCGGCTGGCTGGAAGAAAACGGGATCGCCCCGGACGAGGCGCAACGCAAGGCGCTGGCGGACTCGGAGGCCGGAGGCGCCACGGCGATCTGGGTCGCCGTGGACGGCGGTGCGGCCGGAATCGTCGCACTACGGGACACCATCAAGGACGATTCCGCGGCGGCGATCGCGCAGCTGAAGGAACTCGGCATCAGGCCGATGCTGCTGACCGGCGACAACGCCGCAGTGGCCGCCCAGGTGGCCGACGCCGTCGGGATCGCGGCTGAAGACGTGTTCTCAGGAGTCCTGCCGGAAGGCAAAGTGGACGCCGTCCGGCAACTGCAGGCGAGGGGCGCCACAGTGGCGATGGCCGGCGACGGCGTGAACGACGCTGCAGCGCTGGCGCAGGCGGACCTGGGCATCGCGATGGGTTCGGGCACGGATGTAGCGATCGAGGCTTCGGACCTGACCGTGATGGGCAGCCACCTGGGCCAACTGGTGCAGGCGATCGAGTTGTCGAGGAAGACCCTTTCGACAATCAAGACCAACCTGTTCTGGGCGTTCTTCTACAACGCGATCGGCATTCCGGTGGCGGCTCTGGGGCTGCTGAACCCGATGATCGCCGGCGCCGCGATGGCCGCGAGCTCGGTGCTGGTGGTGGCCAATTCCCTGAGGCTGCGCGGCTTCGGTAAATAGCCGGCCAGGACCCGCCCGGCGTCGGTGGGGACCTTTTCATGGGGAGGGGTTCCCATCGACACTCCTTGCGCGGCCGGGATAGCGTCTACGTATTGGGGATGCCGAAG